>NZ_JABWQY010000019.1:0-108720 GCF_014268685.1 Pseudomonas sp. SWRI92 | reverse complement strand
GACCTGGAAGGCGCCCCGCGCAACCTGGCCTTGGCGATTCACCAGATGGGCGAGATGGGGGTGTTGTTGCTGGAGAAATTGCTCGATAGCGAGGCGAAGGTGCAGCGTTGATGGCTGTATAACAGCAGCTGACGCAACCGTGGCGAGCGAGCAAGCTCGCTCGCCACGGTTTAGCGGACTACCGGCAAGCAGTCGGCGGTTCAAGCCGATGCGGGCATCGGATAAAAACAGAAATACTGCTGTAACGCACTCACCAACTGCCCGTACTCCGGCGGTGCCCATTGCAGGCTGAAACCGGCGTCGAAATGTTGTGGGGTCACGTCTTCCTGGCACCACAGGCAAGTGGCTTTCAACTTGATGTGCTGCTGCGGCCCGTCGTCGGCAGGCATCTTCAGGCGCAGGTCGAAGCGTGCGCCGACCATCAAGGGCAAATGGCTGATCAGCATCAATCCGTTTTCTGAAACATTGCCCAGAAAACCGATGGATTTATTGTTGATACCGTTAAACACCTCAAGAAAATACGACAACTGATGTCGTTCAATGCGACGCTCTTTGTACATGTCTTGTATCGCTTTTTTGAACAGCCGCGTACACGGCCAATCGAGTGCTTCGGAACGAGCCTACACCAGCCCGCTCTCCCCGAGCCCGGTGCCAGACGCTTTGCGAGCATGCTGGCGGACTTCTGCCGGTCACAGGTGACGCTGCGAAATTAGAGCATAGGCTCTAGTCACGACTTGTACAAAAATATAGCTCACGCAGGCACAAGCGTCAGGTCGACACGATGCCAGTCATCGGTCCGACAATCGTCTTGAGCCAATGGTTTCAACGCGACGCGATCAGAACGATGTGGGGCGAACAGCCGTGGCGCTGCGAGTCGGGTAATGGCCGAGGCTCTGCAGGGTTTCGAGCCGTGCGCGGGCGCGGTAGGCGTATTCGCTGTTGGGGTATTGGCTGAGGATGAATTGATAGGTTTGCGCCGCATCGACGAACAGCTTCTGCCGCTCCAGGCACTGGCCGCGCATCATCGAGACTTCCGGCTGCATGTAGCGACGGGCACGGCTGGCGCGGTCGACCTTGGATAACTCGAGCATGACTTGCTCGCAGTTGCCACGCTCGTAGGCCTTGTAGGCGAGGTTCATGTGGTGGTTCATCGACCAACGGGTGCAGCCCGTAACGCTGAGGGCCAGGGCAATAAAAAGCACGAATCGCATGGGTAGGTTCTCCTGTCTTGAGCTCTGTATCGACCTGGGTAGGAAAATCTTCAGCCTGAAAACACAGCTTGGCAGTACTCTTGTGGCGAGGGAGCTTGCTCCCGCTGGGCTGCGCAGCGGCCCAAGATTTTGCGGTCGCTACGCAACCGAGCGGGAGCAAGCTCTCATGGAACAAAGTGCAACCATCTGATTTTTAAGGTTGAAAGACATACTGATCGTTCCCACGCTCTGCGTGGGAATGCCGCCAGGGACGCTCCGCGTTCCGCTTCTGGAAGGTGACGCAGAGCGTCACGGGATGCATCCCCACGCAGAGCGTGGGAACGATCAACCTGACACACCCAGGTGACTGGCTTGGAGGGCCGCTTCGCGCCCCAGCGGGGATAAATCCCCTCGCCACAGATAATCCCCTCGCCACCGAAGAATATGAAAAGCCCTGGAGGCGCAAAAATTTTCACGAATGTTCATTTCGAAAAAGAAACGAATAAGTAGTGCACATGAACAATGACTACACCCAAAGACCATAGTAGCCTTCGCTGGCGCTTGAACTTGAGGAGTCTTGCATGTCCGTCCGTCGCACCAAAATCGTCGCTACCCTTGGCCCGGCCAGTAACTCGCCGGAAGTTCTCGAACAGCTGATTCTGGCTGGCCTGGACGTTGCCCGCCTGAATTTCTCCCACGGCACCCCCGAAGAGCACAAGGCGCGTGCCAAGCTGGTGCGCGAGCTCGCCGCCAAGCACGGCCGCTTCGTCGCCCTGCTGGGTGACCTGCAAGGCCCGAAGATCCGCATCGCCAAATTCGCCAACAAGCGCATCGAGCTGAAAATCGGTGACAAGTTCACCTTCTCCACCAGCCATCCGTTGACCGAAGGCAACCAGCAGGTCGTCGGCATCGACTACCCGGACCTGGTCAAGGATTGCGGCGTGGGCGACGAGCTGCTGCTCGATGACGGTCGCGTGGTGATGCGCGTCGATACCGCCACCGCCACCGAACTGAACTGCACCGTGACCATTGGCGGCCCGCTGTCGGACCACAAAGGCATCAACCGTCGCGGCGGCGGCCTGACCGCTCCAGCCTTGACCGAGAAAGACAAGGCCGATATCAAGCTGGCCGCGGAAATGGAAGTCGACTATCTCGCCGTGTCCTTCCCGCGTGACGCCGCCGACATGGAATACGCCCGTCAGCTGCGCGACGAAGCCGGCGGTACTGCCTGGCTGGTGGCGAAGATCGAACGCGCCGAAGCCGTGGCCGACGATGAAACCCTCGACGGCCTGATCAAGGCGTCCGACGCGGTGATGGTGGCCCGTGGCGACCTCGGCGTGGAAATCGGCGACGCCGAGCTGGTGGGTATCCAGAAGAAGATCATCCTGCACGCACGCCGCCACAACAAGGCTGTGATTGTCGCGACCCAGATGATGGAGTCGATGATCCAGAACCCGATGCCGACCCGCGCCGAAGTGTCCGACGTAGCCAACGCCGTGCTCGACTACACCGACGCCGTGATGCTCTCGGCCGAAAGCGCCGCCGGCCTCTACCCGCTCGAAGCAGTGCAGGCCATGGCGCGTATCTGCATCGGCGCTGAAAAGCACCCGACCAGCAAGACCTCCAGCCACCGCATCGGCAAGACCTTCGAGCGCTGCGACGAGAGCATTGCCCTGGCGACCATGTACACCGCCAACCACTTCCCGGGCGTGAAGGCGATCATCGCCCTGACCGAAAGTGGCTATACGCCGTTGATCATGTCGCGCATCCGTTCCTCGGTGCCGATCTACGCGTTCTCCCCGCACCGCGAAACCCAGGCCCGCGCCGCCATGTTCCGTGGCGTCTACACCGTGCCGTTCGACCCGGCCGCCCTGCAACCGGGCGAAGTCAGCCAGGCGGCGGTGGATGAACTGGTCAAGCGTGGCGTGGTGCAAACCGGCGATTGGGTCATCCTGACCAAGGGCGACAGCTACCACACCATCGGCGGCACCAACGGGATGAAAATCCTGCACGTCGGCGATCCAATGGTCTGAAAGACCGCTCGCTGAACGACAAAAGCCCCGTCATGCGAATGACGGGGCTTTTTATTTATTGCAAGGAATGGGTTGCCGGAGCTCGCGATAGCAGCGGCTCAGGCCGCGCCGTCCTCACGGGTCAGGAAAACATCCGCCAACAATTGATTGCGCGGCAACCCCGCCAGGTACAAGCGTTTGGCAAACGCCTCGACCCGATCCGGATGACCGCAGGCCAGGGCCTGGGTTTGTCGGGAAGACAGACGCAATTGCTCCATTGCCTGCGGCGCCTCGGCCGCTGTCAGCAGTTCCACGGTGAGGTTTTGATACTTGGCCGCCAATGCCGCCAGGGGTTTGGCCAAATAATGCCCGTCGGCATCGTAGGCCAGGTGAATCAGGCGAATCGCGCCCTGATGCTGCTGACGCAGGGCTTCGCGCAAGATGCCAAACAGCGGCGCCAGGCCGGTGCCGGCGGCCAGCAGCCACAGCGGTTTGCCGTGCCAGTCGGGGTCATAATGCAGCGCGCCGCCACGCAGTTCGCCGAGGCGGATCGGGTCGCCGGCCTGTAGCTGTCGCGCCCCATCGATGAACTGGCCCGGTGCGCGGCAATCGAGGTGAAACTCCAGGAAGCGGTCTTCCTCGGGCAGGCTCGCCAGGGAATACGGACGGGCAACGCCACCGACCCACAGCACCAGATGTTGCCCGGCCCGATAACGCAACGGCCGCTGCGAGGTGATGCGCAGACGCAGCACGTCGAGCCCCAGCCAGTCCACCGCCGCCACCTCGGCGGCTTGGCCGTCGCGTTGCGGGTCGAACGTGTGGATCTGCACATCCTCGACGACTTGGCATTGGCACGCGAGTCGCCAGCCTTGGTCACGCTGCGCAGGACTGAGGGCGTCAGGTCGACTGTCACGAACATCGCCGCTTACGCATTGAACCAGGCACGCATGGCAACTGCCGGCACGGCAACTGTAGGGCACCGGCACGCCGGCCTGGTTGAGCGCGTCCAGCAAGTTCGCGCCCACCGCCACCGTCCATTGCCGGTCAGTGACTTTCAGCTCAGGCATCGACGTTCTCCCAGGCGGCGGCGCAACGATTGCGGCCGTCCCGCTTGGCACGGTACAAGGCCTGGTCGGCGCGCTGCAAGGCGCTGTCCAGGTCATCGCCCATTTCCAGCATCGTCATGCCCACCGATAGGCTGAGACTGCCGGCGCGCAACTCGATCACCTGGACTTCGGTAAACGCCAGCCGCAAGCGTTCGCAACAAGCCGTCAGGCGCGCCGGGTCGCACGCTGGCAGCAACATGACGAACTCTTCGCCGCCATAACGGGCCAGCACATCACCTTCACGCAGGCAGGCCGTGGCCACGGCCGCGAATGCCTGGAGCACCTGGTCGCCAGCGGCATGGCCGTGCAGGTCGTTGATGCGTTTGAAATGATCGAGATCGATCAAGGCCAGCCCATGGGCGACGCCGGGGCGCAATGTATTGAGTTCGCGACTTGCCAGGCGCAAGAAATGCCGACGGTTGAACAGCCCGGTCAGCTCATCGGTGGCCACCAGGTCTTCGAGCTGGCGCATCATGCCGCGCAGGGTGTCCTGGTGCGCCTGCAAGGCAAATCGCCGCTGGCGCATGCGTTGACGCGAGGTCTGGACGTAGCGGGCGTACAACACCAGCCAAACCAGCACGATGAACAGCACGCACACCTGCAAGCCGGCCAGCGTCGGGTCGGGCAGTCGGAAGAAGTAACCGTCCCAAAGGGTGATACCGGTGAAGCTGAGGAACACCAGCGTCGCGCAGCGCACGAAGGCGCGGCGAGTCAAGTGAAACAGCCCGAACAGCAGGATCAGCACATAGAACACCAGGAACACACCGCGGGCCTGGTCCAGGTGCGCCATCATCCACGTCTGCCAGCCCAGGCCAATCCAGACCTGTATTTCCGTGAGGCTGGGGTCGGCGAAGCGCAGGTTGCGGTCAGTGATGAACAGCGTGAACAAGCCGACCTGGCACAGCACTACCAACACCGTGCCGATGACGACGCCGCGCAACGAGTCGAGGTAATGGCCACTGAAGAACGCCAGCCACAGCAACACCAGTGCCAGCGCATAAGTCGCGGCTGCCAGGGCGAAGCGTTTCAGCAAAAGGCGTTGGATGGCGTTATGGGTCAATCGGTGACTCACCATGGGAAAGGGGGCTGATAGAGGTGTCCTACGCTACAGGCCAGACGCCACTTTAGTGGCGTGTTCGACAAATGACCATTCAATTCTGGCTCAGAAAAATGGCGTCAAAGCAATGGCCTAGATTGACGCAGCTGTTTGAGACGGCTGGCCCCCATGTGGCGAGGGGATTTAGCGAAAAATCCCCTCGCCACAGATAAATCCCCTTGCCACAAAGGCAGCTCGCTCCCACAGGATGCCGGCCTGCGATATACTGCCGCGCCTTTTTAGCGTCGCGCCAGCATGCCCGGCGTGCCTTGACCTGAGGTCAGCTGCAAGCCGCAAGCTCCGAGCAACAAGCTGAAGCAGTACTCATACTGCTCTGAGCTTGCAGCTTGAAGCTTGCGGCTTGAAGCTGCCTTATAGAATGTTCCCGCCTTAGAGAGGAGCGCGACTCATGACCGTGATCAAGCAAGACGACCTGATTCAGAGCGTTGCCGACGCCCTGCAGTTCATTTCCTACTACCACCCCGTGGATTTCATCCAGGCGATGCACGAGGCCTATCTGCGCGAAGAATCGCCGGCGGCCCGTGATTCCATGGCGCAGATCCTGATCAACTCGCGCATGTGCGCCACCGGCCATCGGCCGATCTGCCAGGACACCGGCATCGTGACCGTGTTCGTGCGCGTGGGCATGGACGTGCGTTGGGATGGCGCGACCATGGGCCTGGACGACATGATCAACGAGGGCGTGCGTCGCGCCTATAACCTGCCGGAAAACGTCCTGCGTGCATCGATCCTCGCCGATCCGGCGGGCGCGCGCAAAAACACCAAGGACAACACCCCGGCGGTCATCCACTACTCCATCGTCCCGGGCAACACCGTGGAAGTGGACGTGGCGGCCAAGGGCGGCGGCTCCGAGAACAAATCGAAGATGGCCATGCTCAACCCGTCCGACTCCATCGTCGACTGGGTGCTGAAAACCGTTCCGACCATGGGCGCCGGCTGGTGCCCACCGGGCATGCTCGGCATCGGCATCGGCGGCACCGCCGAGAAAGCCGCGGTGATGGCCAAGGAAGTCTTGATGGAATCCATCGACATCCATGAGCTCAAGGCCCGCGGCCCGCAGAACCGTATCGAAGAGATGCGCCTGGAGCTGTTCGAGAAGGTCAACCAGTTGGGCATCGGCGCCCAGGGCCTGGGTGGCCTGACCACCGTGCTCGACGTGAAGATCATGGATTACCCGACCCACGCCGCCTCGCTGCCGGTGTGCATGATCCCCAACTGCGCCGCCACCCGTCACGCCCACTTCGTGCTGGACGGCACTGGCCCGGCCTCGCTGGAAGCGCCACCGTTGGACGCCTATCCGGAAATCGTCTGGGAAGCCGGCCCGTCGGCCCGTCGCGTCAACCTCGATACCCTGACCCCGGAAGACGTGCAGAGCTGGAAGCCGGGCGAAACCGTGCTGCTCAACGGCAAGATGCTCACCGGTCGCGACGCGGCGCACAAGCGCATGGTCGAGATGCTGAACAAGGGCGAAACCCTGCCGGTTGACCTCAAGGGCCGCTTCATCTACTACGTCGGCCCGGTCGATCCGGTCGGCGACGAAGTGGTCGGCCCGGCCGGCCCGACCACCGCCACGCGGATGGACAAGTTCACCCGCCAGATCCTCGAGCAGACCGGCCTGTTGGGCATGATCGGCAAATCCGAGCGCGGCCCGACCGCCATCGAAGCGATCAAGGACAACAAAGCCGTCTACCTGATGGCCGTCGGCGGCGCCGCTTACCTGGTGGCCCAGGCGATCAAGAAGTCCAAGGTCCTGGCGTTCGCCGAGCTGGGGATGGAAGCGATCTACGAGTTCGAGGTCAAGGACATGCCGGTGACCGTTGCGGTCGACAGCAAAGGCGAATCGGTACACATCACAGGTCCAGCGATCTGGCAGAAGAAGATCAGCGAAAGCCTGGCGGTGGAAGTGCAATAACAAGCACTCCCAGCTATGAATAAGGCCGGTGAGCGACAAGCCCACCGGCCTTATTTTATATTTTTCAAACAACCTATTTCTCGTGGCGAGGGAGCTTGCTCCCGCTCGGTTGCGTAGCGACCGCAAAATCTTAGGGCCGCTACGCAGCCCAGCGGGAGCAAGCTCCCTCGCCACGGGGGTTTCAAATCTTATTCAGCTTGGACACAGCCATTCATCGACTGCACCGTCTACCTGTAAGATCTGACAGGTTACACCTTCGCCCTCTCTTGGCATCCTCACCCTGGTCGGGAATCAACCCTGGCGCGGCCAAAGGGATGAATGTCAATGGCAGAGCAAGCGCCCCTCCAGATCATCACACCCACCATCGCCGGTAGCGCGTCAATCGCCGCCATTGGCAACGGCCTCGGCCCCGTTGGCACACGAGGGGCCGCCTCCATTGAGTTGCCGCTGCCCGTGTCCAGCGCCCGGCACCTGACGCCCGCCATGGCGCTGCACTACAACAGCCAGAGCGGCAACGGCACGTTCGGCATCGGCATGCAGTTGTCGATCCCCAGCATTACGCGCAAAACCCTCAAGGGCGTACCGCATTACGAGGATGACGATGTCATGGTCGGCCCCGACGGGGTAGATCGTTGGCCTGATCTTGAGGGGCGGACCAGCCGCAAGGTTGGCGACCGTATTTTCGCAGTGGTGCGCTATTTCCCAAGGATCGAGAGCACCTTCGACATTTATGAACTCTGGACCTGCATCGACAGCCTACCGTTCTGGCGCGTACAGGGCAGCAACGGCGAGTTGTATTGCTACGGTAAAAGTCCAGAGTCGCGCATTGCCGACCCGCAAGCCCCGTCGCGCATCGCCGAGTGGCTATTGCTGGAGGAAGTCAGCCCGTTGGGCGAGCACATCTACTATGAATATGCGACCGATCCCGCTGAGTCCGATGACCCGCATAACCCGCATGACTACCGCGCCCAACGCTACCTGGTCCGGGTCTGCTACGGCAATGCCACGGCCAGCGACACCTTCTACTGCTTCGAAGAAACAGACCCGGCAAAGCTGGACTGGCACTTTCATTTGGTACTGGACTACGGACAACGCTCCCTCGATCTTGAGGAAAAACCTGCCTGGGCGCCTCCTCCCGAGAATGACTGGCTACTGCGCAGCGATCCGGTCCACGCTTACCGGTACGGTTTCGAAGTCGGCACGCGGCGCCTGTGTCACCAAGCGTTGATGTTCCACCGTTTCCCCGCCGGCGCCGAACCCGCACTGGTGCGGCGACTGTTGCTGGAATATACCTCCACCGACCTGGACTATAGCCTGCTGACCGCCGCCCATTATCAAGCATGGGACGCAGAAAGTCGGATCGAGAACGCTCCGCCCGTTGAATTGGACTACAGCGTTTTCGACCTGAACCACGAGCCCAAACCGTTCTTCGCTCTCCAGACCATGCCCGCCCTGGAAGACGGCTTGCACTACCAGTGTGTCGACCTGTACGGCGAAGGCATTCCTGGCTTCTTGTGCCGCTACAGCAACGGCTGGTATTACCGCGAGCCTGAACGCGCCACGACCGATGAAAGCGATGAGATCGGCTACGGCCCGTGGTCACTCTTGCCCAGCATCCCGGTCGCCGCCGACAACTCGGCGGTGATGCAAGTGCTCACCGACCTGACCGGTAGCGGTCGCCTCAATTGGGTCATCGCCCAACCGGGCATGAGCGGCTTCTATACCCTCAACCCGGACCGCAGCTGGTCAGCCTTCACGAACTTCAAGCGCTTCCCCACTGAGTTCTTGCACCCCGCCGCGCAGTTGGGCGACCTGGTCGGCGACGGACTGCGTTCGCTGGCCATGATCGGCCCCAAAAGCGTGCGGTTGTACGCCAATCTTCGTGAAAAGGGCTTTGCCTCGGGTGTGGACGTTCCCCATGAGCCGGACAGCGACCTGCCCTTGTTCAGCAATGTGCGCAGCGAGCTGGTGCTGTTCGGCAATATGCTGGGCAGCGACAGCTCCGACCTGTGCCGTATTCGCTACGATGAAATCAAGTGTTGGCCGAACCTGGGCCATGGGCGTTTCGGCAAGGGCTTTGTGATGAGTGCCCTGCCATTTACCTACCTCGAGTTCGATGCCGAGCGGGTGCGGATCGCCGATCTGGATGGCTCCGGGGCGCCGGCATTGATCTACCTGCGCAGCGATTGTTTCGAGATCTACTTCAACCACGGCGGCAATGGCCTGGCGCAAATACCGACGCAGGTCGCTTGGCCCGCCGGTGTGCGCTATGACAACCTCTGCCAGGTCACCTTGGCCGATCTGCAAGGCTTGGGCTGCGCCAGCCTGGTCCTGAGCGTGCCCCATCACACCCCGGGCTTGAAACCCCGGCATTGGCGCTATGACTTTGTCGCGACGCGGCCCTATCTGCTCAGCCTCACGGATAACAACATGGGCTGCAAAAGCACGCTGACCTATCGCAGCAGCGCGCAGTTCTGGCTGGACGAGAAAGCCCAACGTGTTGCCGACGGCGAACCACTGGATTGCTACTTGCCCATGGCCCTGCCGTTGGTGGCACGCCAACAACAGCTGGACGAAATCACCGGAAATCGCCTGACTCAGCACTTCACCTATCTCGAGGGCGATTACGACAGCTATCACCGTGAGTTCCGAGGCTTCGCTCGGTTGTATCAGTTCGACAGCGAGCAACCCGAGGGCCCCGCGACGGCCGACTTCACCGCGCCGGTGCTGGTCAAGACGTGGTTCCACACCGGTCGCACCGTCGACCAGCCCCTTAAGGATTGTTTCAAAGCTGACCCCGACGCACCGCCCCTTGGCCCCACGTTGCTGACTCGGCTTCATGAGTCGGGCGGAGCCGACGAGACCATCGTCCCCGACCCGGACACCGCAAGGGAAATGGCCTATGCCCTGGGCGGCCATGTACTGCGCAGCGAGACCCACCCTGCCGAAGCAACCAGCCTTCTCGCCCCTTACACCGTAACGCAACAACGGTACCTGTTGCGCCAACCCCACAGCGGACACAAGAGTCTGCTGGTACTGGCGGTGGAATCAGTCAGCCATCAATACGACGGTTTTATCAAGGACCCGCAAGCCCAGCACAGCATCAGTCTGGCCTGGGACATCTACGGTCAGACGACCCATGGTTTCACCGTTCATTACGCCCGTCGCCTGATCCCGGCCGACGACCCGCCCTTCGAAGATGAAGATGAAGATGAACGCACTTGGTGGCGCGATGCCCATGATGAGCAACAGCAGGTATTCCACATCGTCGAGAGTCGGGCCGAATATCATAACCTCACCGCTGACCAGGCTCGCCAGCGTCTAGGCCTGCCGTGGCGCGCCCGAACCAACGGGCTGCAACTTCCTAAAGGTGCGCTGCCCACAGGGTTGGCCCCGCATCAGGTCAGCTACGAAGAGTTCCTGGCCTACTGGGATTCAGAGCAATGGAACGCTGCCAGAGTGCTGACGGCCCTTGAGGAACAAACCTACGAGCAGGATGAAGCGGGCGCTCCCCTGTTCCAGGCCTTGCGCGGCCCGCTGGAAGTCGCCGAGTTCGACGAGCAGGCGCTGGAAGCCTACGTTGGCGCGCCCTCACCCTTTGACATTCGCACAGAGCTGCGCACGATTGGTTTCGAGCTCATGGCGCTGTTCATGCCGGAAGATCCCGACGAAGACGCGAACGAGAACCTCTGGTCGAAGAAGGTCGGCTTCGCCACCTACAGTGACCTCGCCGGTTTTTTCCAGGTCACCGCCCTGCAAGAGACGCAGAACCATGGCCTCACGACCGTCACCTACGATGCCTATCATTTGCTGACAACGAGCGTCACCCTGCCGGACGGCTGCACGACCCTCGTCAACTACGACTACCACTCGCTGTTGCCGCGAAAAATCACCGATGCCAACGACAACATTCAGGAAGCGCTCTACGGCCCGGACGGGGTTCCTTTGGGCGTCACCTTCCATGGCACCGAAGGTGGTGTTGCAGCGGGCTTCGACGCCATTGAAAGTTATGAGCTGCCCGAAGACCTCACACCGGGCCACGCCATAGAAGACCCGGCGGGCACCTTGGGAAGAATCGCCAGCGCCGTGCGTATCGAGGATAGGAGCTGGATGGGTGCGCTGGAGCTGTCGCAGATACGCGACGAGTGGATCAGCGCCCGCTACCTGCTGCCCAGTGGTCACATCCGCGCCTCGGCACGCGCTCGCCTGGCCCAACTCGAAACGCGCACCGTTAGCGAGGATTCGCTCTGGGCACTGATCCAGGCAGCGGCCCGAGAACCAGCCCACAGCGTCGTGCTGAGCGCCGACCGCTATCCAGATGATCCATTGCGACAGATCCGCATCGCCCTCAGCACGGTCGACGGTTTTGGCCGCCCCTTGCAAAGCAAGCAATTGGTCGAGCCTGGGCAAGCCTATGCCGTGGCCAAGGACGGTTCGCTGGAATTGGACTCCGAAGGGCAACCGATTCAGCGGGATGCCGACCTGCGCTGGCGCGTCAGCGAACGGGTCGAGTACAACAATAAAGGCTTGGTGACGCGGGTCTACCGCCCTTATTTCGCCGATGCCTGGCGCTACATCAATGACGCCTCTTTGCGCGAACACGGCTATCACGACCAGCAGTTCTATGACCCGCCGGGGCGGTTGGTCAAGGTCATCAATGCCAAGGGGCATGAAGCCTGGCATGTCTACCATCCGTGGTACCAGTGCGATCACGATTACAACGATACGGATCCGGGGGCTGCCCAGTGAACACGCAGCGCCTGGAAGAGAGCGTAACGGAACACGTGCGCAAGTCACTGCGTGACCAGGTCTCGGAAGTCGAAGAGCTGATTGGGAAGCGGAGCCAGAGAATGATGCCCATCGGTTGATTGGCATCGTCCTGGCTTGCTCTTTTTGGTTGGCCATTGGCAACATGCTATGGTTCGCCCCCCGACTTCTACCGGTTTGCGTCTGCATGCTGCCGACTCCCCGCACCTTGCGCCTGCTTCTGGCCATCGCCCTGATCCTCGCCGGCGCCGCCCTCGCCGCTACCCTGGCCGTGCGCCACGCTGAACGCGTCGCCCTGGAGGAAGACGCCAGCCGCGCGAGCCAGCAACTGGCGTTGTACGCCAATTCCCTGCACACCCTGATCGAACGCTACCGCGCCCTGCCCGTCGTGCTCGCACTGGACCCGCAGTTGCGTGATGCCCTCAAAGGCCCGGTCAGCGCGGCGCAGCAGGATGCATTGAACCGCAAGCTGGAAAAAATCAATGGTGCCGCGCAGTCGTCCACCCTGGAACTACTCGACCACACCGGCCTCGCCGTTGCCGCCAGCAACTGGAAATTGCCCAGCAGCTATGTCGGGCACAACTATGGTTTTCGTCCCTACTTCCTCCAGACCCGCACCCAGGGCACCGGGCGGTTTTATGCGGTGGGCGTGACCAGCGGCATACCAGGCTATTTTTTGTCCAGTGCGGTGACTGGCGACAGCGGCGAGTTCCTCGGCGCGATGGTGGTGAAGCTGGAGTTTCCGGAGCTCGAACGCGAGTGGCGCCAGGGCAGCGACACGCTGTTGGTCAGCGATTCGCGGGGGATTATCTTCATCGCCAATCGTCCAGGCTGGCGCTATCGCCACCTGCAACCATTGACCGACAGCGACCGCGCCGAACTCAAGGCCACCCGCCAATACGACAAGCAGCCACTGCAGCCCCTGGCCTTCGATCCGTTGCGGCGCTTTGACGACAACAGTCACTTGGCGCGGGTCGAGGCGCCCGAAGGCATGGCGGACTATTTATGGGAGTCGCTGCCGTTAGCCGGCGAAGGCTGGACGCTGCACTTGCTGCGCCGCCCGCAGGTCGCCTTTGAAGACCTGCGCAACGCCGGGCTCGCCGCCGCCGGCTTGTGGCTGGCGCTTGTGTTTTTGCTGCTGTTCCTCAACCAGCGCTGGCGCCTGGCGAAACTGCGCCAACGCAGCCGCCAGGAACTCGAACGGCTGGTGGATGAACGCACCCGAGAGTTGCGCACCGCCCAGGACGGCCTGGTGCAATCGGCCAAACTCGCGGCGTTGGGGCAGATGTCGGCGGCGCTCGCCCACGAGATCAACCAGCCGCTGACCGCCCAACGCATGCAGCTGGCGACCCTGCGCCTGCTGCTGGATCACGGCCGCGTCGACGATGCCTACAAGGCCCTCAAGCCGGTGGACGACATGCTGACCCGCATGGCCGCCCTCACCGGCCATTTGAAAACCTTCGCCCGCAAAAGTCCCAGCGGCCTGCGCGAACGCCTGGACCTGGCGGCGGTGGTGGACCAGGCCCTGCAGCTGCTGGAGACACGCTTGCGCGACGAGCAAGTCAGCACCGTGTTGCACCTGACTCGCCCGGCGTGGGTGCGCGGCGATGCGATCCGCCTCGAACAGGTGCTGATCAACCTGCTGCGCAACGCCCTCGATGCGATGGCGGACCAACCGCTCAAGCGCCTGGAAGTACGCCTGCAAGCCGATGACCAATTGTGGAGCCTGACCGTGAAAGACAGCGGCAGCGGGATCGCCGAGGAACACTTGGCCCAGGTATTCGACCCGTTCTTCACCACCAAGGCCGTGGGCGATGGCCTTGGCCTGGGGCTGGCGGTTTCGTTTGCAATCATTCACGAATCCGGCGGGCGGCTGACGGCGGACAACCATGAAAACGGCGCGGTATTCTGCGTGTCCTTGCCCATCGATCAGGAGGCGCAGTTGCATGCTTGATTCGGTCATCGTCGTCGACGACGAAAGCAGCATCCGCACGGCCGTCGAACAGTGGCTGAGCCTGTCGGGGTTCCAGGTGCAATTGTTCAGTCGCGCCGAGGATTGCCTGGCGCAGTTGCCGGACAATTTCCCGGGGGTGATCCTCAGCGACGTGCGCATGCCCGGACTTGGCGGCCTGGAGCTGTTGGCCGAAGTACGCCGGCGCGACCCGGACCTGCCGGTCATCCTGTTGACCGGCCATGGCGACGTGCCGATGGCGGTGGAAGCCATGCGCGACGGCGCCTATGACTTCCTCGAAAAACCTTTCAGCCCGGAAGCCCTGCTTGGCAGTTTGCGCCGGGCCCTGGACAAGCGTTTCCTGGTGCTGGAGAACCGTCGACTGCACGAGCAGGCCGATGCCAGGGTCAAGCTGGACACCACGCTGCTTGGCGTCTCCCGGGCGCTGCAAAACCTGCGGCGCCAAGTGCTGGACCTGGCGAGCCTTCCGGTCAATGTGTTGATCCGCGGTGAAACCGGCAGCGGCAAGGAACTGGTCGCCCGTTGCCTGCACGACTTCGGCCCGAGGGCGAGCAAGCCCTTCGTCGCGCTGAACTGCGCGGCCATTCCCGAACAGTTGTTCGAGGCCGAACTGTTCGGCCATGAAAGCGGCGCCTTTACCGGTGCCCAGGGCAAGCGCATCGGCAAGCTTGAATACGCCGACGGCGGCACGCTGTTTCTCGATGAGATCGAAAGCATGCCGTTGGCCCAGCAGGCCAAACTGCTGCGCGTGCTTCAGGAGAAAAAACTCGAGCGACTGGGCTCCAACCAGAGCATCCACGTGGACCTGCGCATCATCGCCGCCACCAAGCCAGACTTGCTGGACGAAGCCCGGGCCGGGCGCTTTCGCGAAGACCTGGCCTATCGCCTGAACATCGCCGAACTGCGCCTGCCGCCCCTGCGTGAGCGGCGCGAGGACATTCCGCTGCTGTTCGAACATTTCGCCCACAGCGCTGCCGAACGCCTGGGCCGCCCTGCCCTGCCGTTGAGCGGTCCGCAGTTGAGCCATTTGTTCAGCCACGATTGGCCGGGCAACGTGCGCGAACTGGCCAACGTCGCCGAACGCCAGGTGCTGGGGCTGGATCAACTGCCCGTCCTGGACACGGAACCGGGCCAGTCCCTCGCCGCCCAGCAGGAAGCCTTCGAAGCTCAGTGCCTGCGCGCTGCCCTGACACGGCACAAAGGCGACGTGAAAGCGGTGCTCGAAGAGCTGCAACTGCCGCGCCGCACCTTCAATGAAAAGATGCAGCGGCATGGTTTGAGTCGAGAAACGTTTTTGTAAGGCCGCCGGTTTGATCGCGTGATTGATCGTTCCCACGCTCCGCGTGGGAATGCAGCCCGGGACGCTCCGCGTCCCAAAAGCCGAACGCGGAGCGTCCGTAGAGGCATTCCCACGCAGAGCGTGGGAACGATCGTTAAGCGGATTCCCGCCCACGCCTCCATCCGCAATGAGCGGATTTCCGCTCATCAAACATTACAAACCTCTCTAGACCGGCCTTCTCCCACCTGGCACAGCTCCTGCTATAGCCCTGGCAGGCTGCGTTCCAACGCGCTCCACAAAAACAATTAAACGAAGGATCCTTCAATGGATAACTCCAACGCCCTGCCCATCGGGTCGGCTGCCGCGCCCGCCCGTGCAAGAACCACCACCAGCCGGATCAAATCGATCTTCAGCGGCTCGGTCGGCAACATGGTCGAGTGGTACGACTGGTACGTCTACGCCGCTTTCTCGTTGTACTTCGCCAAAGCCTTCTTCCCCAAGGGCGACACCACCGCCCAATTGCTCAACACCGCCGCAATCTTCGCCGTGGGCTTCTTGATGCGCCCGATCGGCGGCTGGCTGATGGGCCTGTACGCTGACCGCGCCGGTCGCAAACGCGCATTGATGGCCTCGGTCTACCTGATGTGCTTCGGCTCGCTGATCATCGCCTTGAGCCCCGGCTACGAAACCATCGGCGTCGGCGCGCCGATCCTGCTGGTGTTCGCCCGCTTGCTCCAAGGCCTGTCGGTCGGTGGCGAATACGGCACCTCGGCGACCTACCTGAGCGAGATGGCGACCAAGGAACGTCGCGGATTTTTCTCCAGCTTCCAGTACGTGACCCTGATCTCCGGCCAGCTCATCGCCCTGGGCGTATTGATCGTGCTGCAACAGACCCTCACCACCGAAGAACTATATGCCTGGGGCTGGCGCATCCCGTTCGCCATCGGCGCGCTGTGCGCGGTCGTTGCGCTGTACCTGCGTCGCGGCATGGAAGAAACCGAGTCATTCACCAAGAAAGAAAAAGCCAAGGAAAGCGCCATGCGCACCTTGATGCGCCATCCCAAGGAATTGATGACCGTGGTCGGCCTGACCATGGGCGGCACGCTGGCGTTCTACACCTACACCACCTACATGCAGAAATACCTGGTGAACACGGTCGGCATGAGCATTTCCGACTCCACCACCATTTCCGCCGCCACGCTGTTCCTGTTCATGTGCCTGCAACCTTTGATCGGCGGGCTGTCGGACAAGGTCGGGCGCCGGCCGATCCTGATCGCCTTCGGCGTCCTGGGCACCTTGTTCACTGTGCCGATCCTCACCACTCTGCACACCATTCAGACCTGGTGGGGCGCGTTCTTCCTGATCATGGCCGCGCTGATCATCGTCAGCGGCTACACCTCGATCAACGCCGTGGTGAAAGCCGAGTTGTTCCCCACCGAAATCCGCGCGCTGGGTGTCGGCCTGCCCTACGCATTGACCGTGTCGATCTTCGGCGGCACCGCTGAATACATCGCCCTGTGGTTCAAGAGCATCGGCATGGAAACCGGTTACTACTGGTATGTGACGGCGTGCATCGCGGTATCGCTGTTGGTCTACATCACCATGAAAGACACCCGCAAGCACTCGCGGATCGTGACTGACTGACCTTTCACTCGCACAAACAAAAGGGGCGAACCTGAACGGGTTCACCCCTTTTGTCGTTTCATGACGAGAGATTTATCTGACATTAATCCCTTGTTAATGCCTTCCCCCCATCCTCACCCTCCACAGAACGCCGCTCGATACGCCGGTAATGGGCCTCATTGACCGTTCTGCGACAATCTCATTTAGATCGATTTAATCGATTGTTTTAAGCGTTTTTTTGCGCTTTTTAATCGATTTAACGAGCGTAATATGAACTCCACACCCAAGGCGCCTAACGCCAAACATTCTGGAGCACGACCATGAAAACCAAACTGATCATCGCCCTGACCCTGTCCGTACTGGCCGCCAACACGTTTGCCGCCGACGGTTTCGACCGCACCAGCTCGGCCATCGCCGCTGATGGTTATGACCGCACCGGCGCAGCCACCGTTGCTGCCGATGGATTCGACCGCACCAATGGCGCCACCGTCGCTGAAGATGGGTTTGATCGCACCAACGGCGCCACCGTCGCTGAAGATGGGTTCGATCGCACCAACGGCGCCACCGTCGCTGAAGATGGCTTTGACCGCACCAACACTGCCGCCATCAGCTAATCCAATATCCAAACCCTCACAGCCCGGCTTCGGCCGGGCTTAGTTCTTTATGGGGTATAGGAAACAGGCAATCTCTCACGACTTTTTGGGGTGCTGACAAAAACAGCGGGGCCCTGCACTATCTTCAATCCCTTGAAACTCCACCGCAGGACCTCCCTCTGCCATGCCCGATGACATCCACTTCTACGAGCCCGCCAACGGCCACGGCCTTCCCCACGATCCGTTCAACGCCATCGTCGGCCCGCGGCCGATTGGCTGGATTTCTTCACAGGACGGCGAGGGCCGCCTGAATCTCGCACCCTACAGTTTCTTCAACGCGTTCAACTACGTTCCGCCGATCATTGGTTTCTCCAGTGTCGGGCGCAAGGACAGCCTGAACAACATCGAGCAGACCGGCGAGTTCGCTTGGAACCTGGCCACGCGCCCGCTGGCCGAGCAGATGAACCAGAGCTGCGCGATGGTCGCGCCAGAGGTCAATGAATTTGAGCTGGCGGGCCTGACGCCGGCGGCGTCGCGGGTGATCCGGGTGCCACGCGTGGCCGAGAGCCCGGTGTCTTTTGAATGCAAGGTCACCCAGATCATTCAACTGCGGCGCGCTGACCAGGCACTGGTGCCGAGCTGGCTGATCCTAGGCGAAGTGGTCGCCGTGCATATCGCCAAATGGCTGTTGAAGGATGGGGTCTATGACACCGCCGCCGCCGAGCCGATCTTGCGCGGCGGCGGACCGGCGGATTATTTCCAGTTGGGGCCGGAAGCGTTGTTCAAGATGCATCGCCCGAAGTAAGACCAGCGCGGTCCCTATGGCGAGGATCGTTCCCACGCTCCGCGTGGGAATGCATCCCGTGACGCTCTGCGTCACCTTCCAGAAGCGGAACGCGGAGCGTCCCTGGCGGCATCCCCACGCAGAGCGTGGGAACGATCAAAAGCCGACTTACCAGACCAACCCGCCCTCGCCGTCGACGCCCTTCAGGTGAGTCAGCTGCACCGCGGCCGCATCGTCGGCCTCGCTGGCTCTCTGGAAGGACTGTTCTTCGAGCACTTTGTTGAAACGCGGTTTGTCAGGGCTGCCAATGACATTGGTAGCGATGGCCGCGTAGTAACCGCCGCCCTCCTTGGGTACAACGGCGGAGATAGCTTCTAAGGTTCCAAAGGTTTTACGTGCCATAACGCGCATCCTGGCGGTTGAAAATGTCCGTCATTAAACCTTCAACCGGCCAGTTTGTGTACCTTCGCCATGCACCGTTCGGTCGCCTGGGCGGCGGAGACTTCGCGGAAAGTATGAAAATCCAGGCTGCTCACCACCAGGTCCTGCACCAGCTCGGCGAAGATCGCCATCGCCGGGGAATTGAAATAGGCGTCCATCGCCTGCTGGTTGACCCACAGCCCGGACACCAGCCACAAATCGGCGTCGCACTGCGATTGCTGCAAGGCAAAGTGCAGGCAACCGGGCGCCTGGCGCGATGGCGTGATCAACGTGCTCAGGCGCGCGCCAAGCGGCTGGCTGCAACCGGCGCATGCCCGGACAAAAGCCATGTGGCTGACGGAGTTCTGTGTAGTCATGTTCAACCCTCCCAGGTAATCCGTTGTGCAGCCGGTGACAGGCCGCGACAGGATCAAAGGTTAAGCGCCCATGCACTAGCTTCGTTAGTCGATTCCTGCCGAGCTATTGCACGATCCTGCCCACCGAGCACATCGCATCCAGCCCGGATGCTCTGAAAAACACGACAGATGAAACAAAAGGTTTCAAGCAAGTTTCCACCGGGTTGCCCGGTCCGGTTTCGACCCGTCGTGCAGGATCAGGCAAGCTTTCAACAGGATGTGACTACCGCTGCGCCTTGCACAAACATAAGCTTTGTTCATCGCTCTCTATCGCCTGAGGATCCCGGTATGTCGCCACTCGATCACGCCCACGTCCCGCTGGACTCGTACCTGGAGCACCAGCGCGCCGAACTGGCCTCGATCATCGAGCGCAACACCAGCGAGGACGGCAGCTACGCCACGGCCATCGGTTCGCTGCATCTGTCGCGACACAGCCAACCGCACAGGTTCGCCCCGGTGCTGGCGCAACCGGCGCTGTGCATCATGGCCCAGGGCAGCAAACAGGTGTGCCTGGCGGATGAATCGTTCAAGTACGACCCGCTCCATTACCTGGTGGTCTCGGTCTCGATGCCACTCAGTGGCTGCATCACCGACGTTTCCGCCGGACAGCCGGTCCTGGCCCTGCGCCTGGACATCGACCCGGCGGAAATCACTGCGCTGATCGCCGACGCGGGGCCCTTGGGTGTACCGACCCGCCCCGCCGGGCGCGGCCTGTATATCGAACGCCTGGATACGCCGATGCTCGACGCCGTGCTGCGCCTGACGCGCCTGCTCGATGCACCGAAGGACATCGCCATGCTCGCGCCCTTGGTCCGCCGGGAGATCCTCTATCGTCTGTTGCGCAGTCCACAGGGCTATCGGCTCTACGAAATCGCTATCGCCAACAGTCAAAGCCATCGCATCAGCCAAGCGATCAAATGGCTCAACGGCCACTTCGAACAGCCGTTGCGCATCGATGACCTGGCCCGGGAAGTGAACCTCAGCGTCTCGACCTTGCATCATCGATTCAAGGCCATGACGGCCATGAGCCCGCTGCAATACCAGAAGCAATTGCGCCTGCAAGAAGCCCGGCGTTTGATGTTGGCCGAAGGGCTGGAAGCCTCGGCGGCGGGGTATCGGGTCGGTTATGAAAGCCCGTCGCAGTTCAGCCGCGAGTACAGCCGCCTGTTCGGCGCGCCGCCGCTGCGGGATCTGGCGCGGTTGCGAATGACTGTTTGATCCCCCAAAGGCCTCAGCCTGTCGGTTGCCAGCGCGCCTGATCGACCTCGATCAATGTCGGGCCTGGCCGGGCGCGGGCGGCGAGCAGTGCGGATCGCAATGACGGCACGTCGTCGATGGCTTCGGCGGCGCAGCCCAACGCCGTGGCGACGCCGATGAAGTCTGGCGTGTAGATGTCCACGCCCACCGGTTCGATGGCGCGGTTGACCATGTATTTCTTGATCTCTTGGTAGCCTTGGTTATTCCACAGCAGCACGATTATCGGTGTGCACGCTTCCACGGCGCTGGCCAGTTCCGGCAGGGTGAACTGCAACCCGCCGTCGCCGATCAGGCACACCACCGGCGGGCGGCCATGGCCTTGGTCGACACCACCGAGCCAGGCGCCGATAGCCGCTGGCAAGGCGTAGCCGAGGGTGCCGTAGCCGGTGGAGGAATTGAACCAGCGGCGCGGCTGTTCCGGGTTGAAGGTCAGGTTGCCGGTGTACACCGGTTGCGTGGAATCGCCGACGAAGACCGCGTCGGGCAATGTTTGCATAACGGTGTCGAGGAACACCGTCTGGGCACAGGTCGGGCCGTCCCACTGGCGGTCGAGTTCGGCCCGCAGCCGTGCAACCCGAACCGCTCCCCAATCGTCGTGGCGCTGGCCAAGCGCAGACTGAGCCAACGCATCGAGTAAAGCCCGGGCAGCCTCACGGGCGTCGGCCACCAGCGCCAACTTCGGCGGGTAGTTGCGCACGGTCTGGTCGGGGTCGATATCGATGCGCAGCAGCGCGCCGGGGATCTCGAAGCCGCCGGCAAAGGTGACGTCGTAGTCGGTCTCGGCCAGTTCGGTGCCGACCGCCAGCACTACGTCGGCCTCGGCCACCAAGGCACGGGTCGCAACCAGGCTCTGGGTGGAGCCGATCAACAGCGGATGACGGGACGCCAGCAAGCCCTTGGCATTGATGGTCAATGCCACCGGGGCCCCGAGGCGTTCGGCCAGTTCGGTCAATTCGGCTGCCGCGTCGATGGCACCACCGCCGGCCAGGATCAAGGGGCGTCCAGCCGATGCCAGCAGCCTGGCCATTTGCGCCACGGCGTCGGGCGCCGCGCCGGCACGAGTGATCTTTACCGGCGTGCTGGCAAGCAAATCATCGGCCTCTTCGATGAGCACATCCAACGGAATTTCGATGTGCACCGGGCGCGGCCGCCCGGCCTGGAACAATGCAAACGCCCTGGCCAGTACGCCCGGCAATTCGGCGGCTGACATCAACGTGTGGGAAAACGCCGCCACGCCGCCCACCAGCGCGCTCTGATTCGGCAGTTCATGCAACTTGCCGCGCCCACCGCCCAACTGGCTGCGCGACTGCACGCTGGAGATCACCAGCATCGGGATCGAATCGGCGTAGGCCTGGCCCATGGCGGTGGTGATGTTGGTCATGCCGGGGCCAGTGATGATGAAACACACGCCGGGCTTGCCGCTGACCCGGGCGTAACCGTCGGCCATGAAACCAGCGCCTTGCTCGTGACGTGGCGTCACGTGGCGGATGCTGGAACGGGCCAGCCCGCGGTACAACTCGACGGTGTGCACACCGGGAATGCCGAACACCTGCTCCACGCCATAGCCTTCGAGTAACTTGACCAACACTTCGCCGCACGTCGCCATCGTCAATGCCTTTTTCTCCAGGGGTGGCGCTATTGGAGCGGTCGGGCCATGGCGGCAACAATCGATAAAAAGTCATACTAGCCATGTCCACACCTCATGGCTCAAATCCAATGAAACGGCTTCCTCCGCTGCCGACGCTGCACACCTTCTTGATCACGGCCCAATGCTGCAACTTCACCCGCGCGGCTGAACAGTTGCACATCACCCAAGGCGCGGTGAGCCGACAGATTGCCGCGCTGGAAGCCCATCTGGGTTATCCGCTGTTCCTGCGCCAGGCGCGCGGCTTGAGCCTGACCGCCGAGGGCCAGGCGTGGCTGCCCCGGATCCAGCAGGTGTTCAGCCTGATCGGCGAGGCGGTGGCGCAGATCGGTGAAAAACGCCAGGCCCTGCGACTCAAGGCACCCACTTGTGTGATGCGTTGGTTACTGCCGCGCCTGCAGCAATGGCAAAAGGAACGCCCGGACGTGCCGGTGGCGCTGACCACCACGGTCAGGCATGGGGTGGATTTTCAGCGCGAAACGTTCGACGCGGCGGTGGTCTACGGCCCTCCGCCAGACGCCACGTTGGTGTGCCTGCACCTGTTCGACGAACAACTGACGCCCGTCTGCTCCCGCCCCTTGCTGGAAGGCCCGGTGCCGCTGCGCACGCCTGACGACCTGCAACAGCATTTGCTCCTGCACCCCACCACCGATGAGCGCGACTGGAACGCTTGGTTGGCGGAGGCCAACGTGCACCTGAACAACGTCAGCAAAGGCCAGCATTTCGAAACACTGGACTTGGCGATGTCCATGGCGTCCCAGGGCACGGGCGTGGCGATTGGCGATTGGTCGCTGATCGGCGATGACCTGAGCGCCGGACGGCTGGTGATGCCGTTCGACCTGAAGGTCAGGACCGGCCTGGGATATCACCTGGTTTTCCCACGCAAACCTCAACCGCCGGGCCCGTTGCGGGAGTTGATGGAATGGCTGGTGGAGCAGGCTCACGCCCAGTAGCCGCTACCCTCGCAACAAAAGCCTTCAGAGCACGTTCGGCACCTGCGCCGATTCAACCTGCGCCCAGTGCGACGTGTCTTCACGGTGCTGTTGCAGATAAGGCAACACCGCGCCCAGCAACGGTTCCTTGAACGCCTCTTGAAAGCGGTGAGCCAGGCCTGGAATCAGCTTCAACTGACTGCCGCGGATGTGCGCCGCCAAATGCACGCCATGCATCACCGGCAGCAACGGATCGGCGGTGCCGTGGACCACCAGCGTTGGCACTTGCAGTTGATTGAGCAGTGCTACCCGACTTGGCTCGGCCATGATCGCCATGATCTGGCGTTTTACCCCTTCGGGGTTGAAGGCCCGGTCGTAGGCGACGGCGGCCTGATGCAGCAGCGCTTGTCGATCATCCACCACCATCGGGCTGCCCAGCGCAGCCAGCAGGTCGGCCTGTTGCTCAAGCGCCGCTTCACGATTCGCAGCGCCGCGCCGCGACAGCAACTGCACCAGTGTCTCGCTGGGCGCCGGCAAGCCCGCAGCGCCGGAAGTGCTCATGATCAGGGTCAGGCTCTCGACGCGCCGCGGCGCCATGGCGGCCATGTGCTGGGCGATCATCCCGCCCATGCTGACGCCTAGCACATGGAAGTTCTGCACCTGCAGGGCGTCCATCAAGCCCAGGCCATCGGCGGCCATGTCTGTCAATGAATACGGCGCGGCCACCGGCAAGCCGAGCTTGTAGCGCAGGGCTTCGAACGTCAGGTTGGCGCTACCGGGCGCCTGGCGCCAGGCGGACAAGCCCACGTCCCGATTGTCGTAGCGAATCACCCGAAAACCCTGTTCGCACAGGGCAACCACGACTTCGTCCGGCCAATGAATCAACTGCCCACCCAACCCCATCACCAGCAACAGCGCAGGATCGGAAGCACGCCCGATGCTCTGGTAAGCCAGGCTTACCTGGTCCAGGTCGACCCGTTGGGTCGCGACATTGACATCACAACGAGAAGCCGCCAACGACGGCAGGCCGCACAGCAAGGCGGCCAGGAAAATGAATACACGCATGAACAAACACCAAAACGCAGAACCCCAGTAGAGCGCGAGTCTGATGAAGTTTGTTCAAGCGCGCTGCCACAGTTGCGTGACAGTTTGATGAAGATTGCCGAGTGGTTATTTAAAGCCAGGTGCGCACCCTGTGGCGAGGGAGCTTGCTCCCGCTGGACCGCGAAGCGGTCCCAAAAAGGTTTCAACCTCAAAATAGGCTCAAGGCATGAAATGTTGGGGCTGCTGCGCAGCCCAGCGGGAGCAAGCTCCCTCGCCACAAAAGCCTGCCTCACCACAAGGTAGGAAGCTTGTCCAAACAACAAGATTCAAGCCAACTGGCTACGCAACTGCCGCGCCGCCGCCACCATGTTCACCAATGCCGCTTCCGTCTCCGGCCACGCCCGGGTCTTCAGGCCGCAATCTGGGTTGACCCACAGCCGCTCGGCGGCGATCCGTTTTACCGCTTTGCTCATCAACGAAACCATCTCGGCCGTATCCGGCACCCGTGGCGAGTGGATGTCATAAACACCCGGGCCGATATCGTTCGGGTAGTCGAACGCCTCGAATGCTTCCAACAACTCCATGTCCGAACGCGAGGTTTCGATCGTGATGACATCGGCGTCCATGGCGGCGATGGCCTGGATCACGTCGTTGAATTCGCTGTAGCACATGTGGGTATGAATCTGGGTTGCGTCGTCCACGCCCGAGGCGCACAGGCGGAACGCTTCCACCGCCCAGTCGAGGTAGTCCTGCCATTGTCCGCGTCGCAGCGGCAGGCCTTCGCGAAAGGCCGCTTCGTCGATCTGGATAATGCCGATCCCGGCTTTTTCCAGGTCGACCACTTCGTCGCGCAGGGCCAGGGCCAATTGCTGCGCCTGGACCTGGCGTGACACGTCTTCGCGGGGGAACGACCACATCAGCATGGTCACGGGACCGGTGAGCATGCCTTTCATGGGCTTGTCCGTCAGGCTTTGCGCATAACGGATCCAGTCGACCGTCATTGCCTTGGGCCGGCTGATATCGCCATAAACAATCGCCGGTTTCACGCATCGCGAACCATAGCTCTGCACCCAGCCGAAACGGGTAAAGGCGTAGCCGTCCAGTTGTTCGGCGAAGTACTCCACCATGTCGTTGCGCTCGGCTTCGCCGTGCACCAGCACATCCAGGCCCAGGCGTTCCTGGATTTGCACGGCATGGCGGATCTCGGTGTGCATGGCGTCTTGATAGTCGCTGGCCGAGAGCTTGCCCTGCTTGTAAGCCTGGCGCGCCAGGCGAATCGCCGGGGTCTGCGGGAAGGAGCCGATGGAGGTAGTCGGAAACGTCGGCAGCTTGAGTCGCGCGCGCTGCTGTTCGATGCGCTTGGCAAACACCGAACGCCGCTGGCTGTCCCGTGGGCCGATCGCCGCGAGACGTGCCTGGACCTCGGCATTGTGAATGCGCGCCGAGCCCGCGCGACTGGCCTGTATTTCACGGTTATGGATCAACGCCTGCTGTACGCCGGGTGCCTGCGGATCGTTAAGCGCATCACGTAACACGGCGACTTCACCGCACTTCTGCACAGCGAACGCCAACCAGCTCTTGAGCTCGGGGTCGAGTTTGTCTTCGCGCTCCAGGTCCACCGGGCTGTGCAGCAATGAACAAGACGTGCTGACCCAAAGGTTATCGCCAAACCGTTCCTGCGCCGGTCGCAACTGCGCCAGTGCCTGCTCCAGTTCGCAACGCCAGACGTTGCGGCCATTGACCAGGCCCACCGAGAGGATCTTGTAGGTCGGCAGCCGATCGAGCACCTGTCCCAGTTGCTCCGGGGCGCGCACCGCGTCGATGTGCAAACCGTCCACCGGCAGGCTCACCGCCAGGCCGAGGTTGTCTTGCAGGCCACTGAAATAAGTGGCCACGAGTTTTTTCAGCGGCGAATATTGAAGGATGTGGTAGGCCCGCTCGAAGGCGGTTCTCCAGGCCAGGGGCAGGTCGAGGGTGAGGATCGGTTCATCGATCTGCACCCACTCCACGCCTTGGGTCTTGAGGCGATTGAGGATTTCGCCGTACACCGGCAGCAGGCGCTCCAACAGGTCGAGCTTGTCGAAGTCGCAGCCCTTGGCCTTGCCCAGCCAGAGGTAGGTCAGCGGGCCGATGATCACCGGTTTGACCCGAAGTCCCAGCGCGTGGGCTTCGTCGACCTCATCGAACAACTGTTCCCAGCTCAGTGCGAAGGTTTGCCCGGCGGTGAATTCGGGGACCAGATAGTGGTAGTTGGTGTCGAACCACTTGGTCAATTCCTGGGCGTGTTGCGCGGGACCGTGATCGGTGCCACAGCATGTCGTCGTGGCGCCTCGGGCCATGGCGAACAAGGTTTCGAGCGTCGGCAAACCTTCGGTGGTCAACGTGCCCTGAAAGCGCTGCGGGACGGCGCCCAGCATCAAGGTGTGGCTGAGCACCTGGTCGTACCAGGCGAAATCGCCCACGGGCAGCAGGTCGATGCCGGCATCTTTTTGCAACTGCCAGTGACGCGCCCGCAATTCACGGCCCACGGCCTGCAACGCGACCGGGGCCAGATCGCCCTTCCAATAGGCTTCGAGGGCTTTTTTCAGTTCGCGGTCGGCGCCGATGCGGGGAAAACCGAGGGTATGGGCCAGGGCCATGGTGTGTGTCCTTCTGTAAAAGATGGCGCCATTGTCGACAGCCAGCACCACATGAGACAAACTCAACCTTTTCGTGTTGATCACAAGTTTTACTCATGGAGCAATCTCGGTGCTTGAACTCCGTCACCTGAAGACCCTGCACGCCCTGCGCGAAGCCGACAGCCTGGTGGAGGCCGCCGAACGCCTGCACCTGACCCAGTCCGCGCTGTCCCACCAGTTCAAGGAACTGGAGGAGCGCCTGGGCATGCAGCTGTTCGTGCGCAAGACCAAGCCGGTTCGGTTCACCAGCGCCGGTCTGCGCCTGTTGCAACTGGCCGACGCCACCCTGCCCTTGTTGCGCGGCGCCGAACGGGATATCGCCCGCTTGGCCGGCGGCACCGCAGGGCGCCTGCACATGGCCATCGAATGCCACAGCTGCTTCCAGTGGCTGATGCCGACCATCGACCAGTTCCGCGATGCCTGGCCGGAAGTCGAGCTGGACCTGGCTTCGGGCTTCGCCTTCGCCCCGCTGCCGGCCCTGGCCCGGGGCGACCTCGACCTGGTGGTGACTTCCGACCCGCTGGAACTGGCCGGCATCACCTACGTGCCGCTGTTCACCTACGAAGCGATGCTCGCCGTCGCCAACCAGCATCGGCTGGCGGGCAAGCCCTACATCGTGCCTGAAGACCTCGTCAGCGAAACCCTGATCACCTACCCGGTGGAGCGAGATCGGTTGGATATCTTCACCCGTTTCCTCGAGCCGGCCGACATCGAACCGGCCCAGGTCCGCACTTCAGAGCTGACGGTGATGATGATGCAACTGGTCGCCAGCGGCCGAGGTGTCTGCGGCATGCCGCACTGGGCGCTGCATGAATACAGCTCGCGGAGCTATGTGAAGGCCAAGCGGCTGGGGGAGAAAGGCTTGTTCGCCACGCTCTACGCGGCGGTGCGCACCGACATGCTCGACGCGCCGTACATGCGCGACTTTTTGCTGACGGCCAAGGACACGTCGTTTTCTACCCTCGACGGTGTCAGTGCCGTGCGCTGACTGCTTTTTGTGGCGAGGGAGCTTGCTCCCGCTCGATTGCGTAGCGATCGCAAAAGAATGGGGCCGCTACGCAGCCCAGCGGGAGCAAGCTCCCTCGCCACAAAAGCTCGACAATTCCAGGCTCTCAAAGCTCGGCAACCCATATCTGGGGCAAGTTACAGCTCCAGCCACATGTGGATCTTGTCGAAGTACTCGTCGTCCACCCGGATCGCCATCGGTTCGAGCCCGTACAGCACGAAACCGCAGCGCTGGTAGAGTTTGATCGCTGGGGCGTTGCCGGCGGTGACGGTCAGTTGCACCAACCTTAGAAAAGCATGGCGACGGGCTTCGTCGAGGGCTGACTGCACCAGTTGTTCGCCAAGCCCTGCGTGGCGATGGCCCTCGGCAACGTACATGCCGAACAGCGTTGCCTTGTGCCGCGCCTTCAACCGAGGCTCCAGGGACAAGCCGACGATACCGACCAGCGCGTTCGCCACGTACGCGCCGAGAATCACGTCGAGCCGGCTGGTCAGGCGCGATTCCCACCAGTTGATGGGCAGCGCAGCACGCTCACTGGTGCTGGAGGTGAAGGCCTGCGGATGCAACTCGTACGCCTCGAGCATCAGCTCGCGATACGCCTGGGCATCCCCCGCCTTCAACCGCCGGATATTCACGCCGAACGCCGTTGCTCAAGCATCAGCCGCAACGCCAGCGCGCCGAGCACGAACCCCATGAAATAGCGCTGCGCCGCCAGCCACGTCGGGTTGTGGACGAACCATGAGGCAATGCCGGCGGCGAACAGGGCGATCAGCAGGTTGACGCTGAAACTGACGCTGATCTGGGTCAGCCCGAGGATGATGCTCTGGGTGAACAGCGAGCCGTGTTCCGGGCTGATGAACTGCGGGAACACCGAGAGATAGAACACCGCGATCTTCGGATTCAGGGCGCTGGTCAGAAAGCCCATGGTGATCAGCTTGCGGGTTGAATCCGCTGGCAACTGCTGGGCCTGGAACGGCGAACGCGCGCCCGGCTTCACGGCTTGCCAAGCCAGCCACAACAAGTAAAGCGCACCTGCCCATTTCAGCACCTCATAAGCCATCGGCACCGCCAGGAACACCGCCGTCAGCCCCGCCGCCGCCGCGAACATGTGCACGAAGAAGCCCGCTACCACGCCCAACAACGACGTGACACCAGCCTTGCGTCCCTGGCAGATCGAACGGGAAATCAGGTAGATCATGTTCGGGCCGGGCGTGAGCACCATCAGCAACGCAGCAGCGGCGAAAATCAGCAGGTCCGGAAAAGGAATCATGGGCGTCAGTCCTTGAATCAGCAGGTTGCGAGGCAGTGCCTTCGATAAAACGGCAGGATCATCTCGCCTGTCAATGGCGCCAGCAACAGATCACTGGCGCCAAGCGGATCGATCCAGCGGACTTCTTCAATCTCGGCGGCGGGGACAACCGGGGCGTCGATGCTCAGCAAAAACACCTCGGCCAGCACGGTAAATCCCGGCTCGTTGGCGGCCGGGGCGCTGAACTGCCCCAAGTGACGGGCCTGTACCGGGTCGATCGCGAGCCCAAGCTCTTCTTCCAGTTCGCGAGCCAGCGCCTGCAGCGGTTGTTCATGCGGCTCGATCTTGCCGCCGGGCTGCATGAAAGCCAGGGTGCCGCGCTTACGCACCAATAGGGTCCGACCGTCCGGGCCGATGAGCAGGGCGGCGGCGATGCGGATGAGGGAAGTGGTCATGTTTCAATAATCTCGGGCAGGAAATGCCGGGGCAGATTACAGATCGCGGCGGCAGGCGCAAAGCCTGTCGTCGCATCTGCAGCCAACGCCTTCCACTAGAGGCGTCTCAACCCAGGATCGGCTTCGGCGCCGTAGGGTCCGCCTCCTCTTCCGGTATCTTGACGAACACGCTGTAGCGCGCCCCTTCCATCGCTTCGAAGGCGATGAGTTTCTCGATCAGCGGCCCGCTCAAGACTTTGCCGGCGTTGAGCAACAGCATGCCGTTGTCGGCATTGAGGTTGCGCGCCAGGATCATGCCGGCCGCCAGCTCGCGGGTGGTCGCGACCTTCACCGTCGGGTCGGACAAGGTCACGTCTTCCAGGTACTCGGCACAGGCCTTGATGAAGTCCTCGACCATGTCCGGGTCGTACAGCTTGCCGGCGTACTTGCGGATGTAGACCAGCGCTTCGTCGCTGTTCATCTGCCGCTCCAGGATCAACCCGCGCTGCAGCTCGATGAAATCCACCGCCAATTTCAGCAGCCGCGAGCCGAACGGAATGGCCTCGCCCTTGAGGTGATCGGGGAAACCGCTGCCGTCCCAGCGCTCCTGGTGATGAAGGATGATGCGCGCCGCGTCCTTCATCGGGTCCAGGGTCATCAGCAGCGATTCGCTCTGCTTCGGATAGGCGCGGTAAAGATCGAGTTCAGTGTGGTGCAACATGTCGGCCGGTGTGACCATCATGTTGTCGGTCCAGCTCAGCTTGCCGATGTTGTAGAGCGCGGCGGCCATGGTCAGGTCGCGGTCGGTGGACTCGTCGAGAAAGTTGAGCCGGCTGTAGACCCGGATCAGCTCGATGATCTGCCGGTTGGTCTGCTTGGCTTTAGGCAGGCGCAGGTTGGCGATCAACGAAAACACTTCGGTGCTGGTCACATAGCTGCGCTTGAGCTCGTCGTAGGCCAGGTCAAGCATGTCGGCGGTCTGTTGCAATTCGGAGGTGCGCGACACCACGCGTTTTTCCAGGGTGGCGTTGAGGGTCTTGAGTTGCTGGTTCTGCTCGCGGTTCAGCGCTTCGAGGCGCTGGCGCTCGCTTTCCGAATGTTGGTGAGCGAGGGCCTGACGCAGGGCCTGCACCAGTTCTTCATCATTCCAGGGCTTGCTGAGGTAGCGATAAAGCTGCCCCTCGTTGATCGCCTTGGTCATCATGTCGACGTCGGCGTAGCCGGTCAGCAGGATGCGCAAGGTCGACGGATACAGCCTGCGGATTTCAGCCAGCAGCGTGGCGCCGTCCATGTTGGGCATGCGCGCGTCGGTCATGACCAGGTCGACCGGCCGCTCCTTGAGGATTTCCAGCGCCTTGGCACCGCTGTCGGCCAGCAGGATTTCATACGGCTGGCTGCGCAACAGCCGGCGCAGGCTGTTGAGAATCGACTCTTCATCATCGACCAGCAACACCGTCGGCTTCGTGACCGGAACGTTTGACGCTTGATCTTCCATTGGCACCCCCTCCTATTGACGACCACCGTTCTACCTTACCCCTGAGAGACAGGCTAGTAGATCACCGACATTTAGACATATTTTGCCACCACCCCACCGCACGCTTCCGATGAGCCGACTATGCTGTACCCCATGAAGGGCCAAGTACAGGCCGAATCCTCATGCCAGCGAAAGGGATATCAGATGTTCCCACGGTTCTACAGTCAGCATCATGACGGTGCACGGCCATGAGCCTGCCGATGGACAGATCCAATCGGCGGATCCTGATCGTCGATGACACGCCGACGATCCATGAAGATTTTCGCAAGATCCTCAGCCCTCAAGCGGCCCCGGAAGACAGCCTGAGCAGCGCCGAAGAAGCGCTGTTCGGCGCCCCCGTGGCCGTTTCCGTTCAGAATTTCGAGCTCGATTCGGCCTTCCAGGGCATGGAAGCCTTGAATAAAGTGGAAACGGCCTTGGCCCAGGGCCAGCCCTTCGCCATGGCCTTCATCGACATGCGCATGCCGCCGGGTTGGGACGGCCTTGAAACCATCGAGCGGCTGTGGCGCGTCGACCCCAAGCTGCAAGTGGCCCTATGCACCGCTTACTCGGATTATTCCTGGGAGGACATCGCCGATCGCCTGGAACTGGGCGACCGCCTGCTGATCCTGAAAAAACCCTTTGATGCGATCGAGATCCGCCAGATGGCCAGTACGTTGACCGTCAAATGGCAGATGACCGAAGACGCCGCGTTGAAAATGGACATGCTCGAACGGGCCGTGGAGGAGCGTACCCGGGAGCTGGCCGACGCCAATATCATCGTGCAGAACAGCCCGACCATTCTCTATCGCCTGCGCGGCGAACCACCGTTCCCGTTGATGTACATCTCTCACAACATCACCAAGTTCGGCCATGTCGCGGCGCAGCTGATCAGCTCACCCGATTGGGCGCAGACCTTGATCCATACTGACGACCAGAGCAAGGTCCAGGAAGCCATGGTCCGCGTCCTGGACCGTGACACGGCGGGGGCGTCCATCGAGTTTCGCATGCGCACCGGCGACGGCGCGTTCCGCTGGGTGGAGAACCGCTACATTCCGGTGCGCAACGAGCAAGGCCTGCTGCTGGAAGTCGAAGGCATCATCCTCGACATCACCGAACGCCGGCTGGCCGAGGAAAAAATCGCCTTGCTGGCGCGCACCGACGGCCTGACCGGGCTCGCCAACCGCGCCACCATGATCGAGCGCCTACACCAGGCCTTCGCCGGTGCGCGCCGGGGGGCGGCGCCGTTCGCGATGTTCTACCTGGACCTGGATCACTTCAAGCGCATCAACGACACGCTGGGGCACCCCATCGGCGACTTGCTGTTGCAGGAAGTCGCCGCACGGATCAAGGCGTGTACCCGGGAAAACGACGTGGTGGCACGCCTGGGCGGCGACGAATTCGCCATCCTGCAACTGGACGTCCACGAAGCGACCCACTGCGCCGCGCTGGCGGCCAAGATCCGCGACGCGCTGGTGGCGCCCTATTCGCTGGACGGCAATGACGTGCGCATTTCCGTGAGCATCGGCATCAGCTTGTATACCCCGCAAAGCCAAAGCGCCGACAGCTTGATGGCCCAATCCGACATGGCCCTTTACCGCTCCAAGGAAAAGGGGCGCAACCAGTACCATTTCCATAACGAGGAAATTAATCAGGAAGTGACCGACCGGGTCGCCCTGGCCAACGACCTGCGCCACGCCATCGAGCACAACGAACTGAAACTGCATTACCTGCCGGAAGTCGACCTCGGCACTGGAAAAATCCTCGGCATGGGCGTGCAGGTGCGCTGGAACCACCCCCGACAGGGCTGGCTGGAACCGGCGGCGTTCATGCCGGCGGCGGAAAAGACCGGGATCATCATCGGCCTCGGCCATTGGGTGCTGGAACAGGCCTGCCAGCAAATGCGCCAGTGGCGCGACCAGGGCGTGGCGCCACCGGTGATTGCCATTGACCTGTCGCTGACCCAGCTCAAGACCGGCCCGGAACTGATCTATGACGTGCTGCGCACCACCGCCCGCTGGGAGCTGGCGCCGTGGGACCTGCGCTTCGACGTCACCGAAGCGACCCTGGCCCAGACCAAATGGACCCACAATGACGTGCTGCCACGCCTGTGCGAACTGGGCGTGCAGGTCGCCATCGATGATTTCGGCACCGAGTATTCGTCCTTCGATTACCTCAAGACCTACCGGGTCAACCACCTCAAGCTCGCTCAGCGGTTTCTCGACAGCGCCAATGACGACCCGGAGAACGCCACGACCCTGCGGGCCATCATCAACTTCGCCCGGGACGTGGGCATCGGCATCATTGCCGAAGGCGTCGAGACCCAGGAACAACGCACCACCCTGATGTCCAGCGGCGGCTCGATGCAGGCCCAGGGGCATTACTTCAGCACCGTGGTCGACAGCGACCAGGCCGCCGCCTTGCTCAAGGCCGGCACCATCGTCCCGGTGACGGATCATTGGACCCGGCCGGCAAGCGAGCTATCGGAGAGCAATCCATGAACCCCATGTCGGTACCTGCCAACCGGCGAATCCTGGTGGTGGACGACACGCCCGCCATTCACCAGGACTTTCGCAAGATCCTCAGCCCCAGCGCCGGCAATGACGACTCGCTGGACGACACCGAAAGCCTGCTGTTCGGCACGCCCCAGGTCAATCGGCTGCAATTTCAGATCGACTCGGCCTATCAGGGTGAAGAAGCCCTGGAATTGGTCAAGCGCGCCCAGGCCGAGGGCCAGCCTTACGCGCTGGTGTTCGCCGACATGCGCATGCCGCCGGGCTGGGACGGCCTGCAAACCATCGAACAATTGTGGAAAGCCGACCCGCGCCTGCAGATCGCCCTGTGCACTGCGTACTCGGATTACTCCTGGGAAACCATGTCCGAACGCATCGAGTTCGACGACCAGCTGCTGATCCTCAAGAAACCGTTCGACACCCTGGAAATTCGCCAGATGGCCAGTGCCATGACCTGGAAATGGCAACTGGCGCAGGACGCGGCACGGAAGATGCGCAGCCTGGAGCGCACCATTGAAGAGCGCGTCCAGGAACTGCTGAAAGTCTCGCACCTGCTGCAATACGACGTGCTCACCGAGCTGCCCAACAGCATGTTGCTCGGTGATCGCCTGACCCAGGCCCTGGCCCAATGTCGCCGGCACGATCGGCAGCTGGCGGTGATGTTCATCGGCCTGGACCGCTTCAAGCGCATCAACAATGCCCTGGGCCATCCGGTCGGCGATGAAATGCTCAAGCGCGTGGCGCGGACGCTGGCGATGGTGGTGCGCGAATCCGACTCGGTGTTTCGCTACGGCTCTGACGAATTCGTAGTGATCCTCGGGGACATCGCCGACCCGCAACTGATCAAGGGCGTGGCGGAAAAACTGCTGGCGGCGATCAACGCCCCGCACCCGATCGACGGCCACGACCTGACGGTGACGGCGAGCCTGGGCATCAGCGTGTACCCGGCCGATGGTTTCGATGCCGTGGCGCTGATCAAGAAAGCCGAGACGGCCATGCGCAACGTCAAGGAAAACGGCCCCAACGATTACCGCTTTTTTACTGAAGACATGAACCGCCGGGCCCGCCAGCAACAGACCATCGAATCCGGCCTGCGCCTGGCCCTGCAACGCAAGGAATTCGTGCTGCACTACCAACCCAAGCTCGACCTGACGAACGGCAGGGTGGTCGGTGCCGAGGCCCTGGTGCGCTGGAACCGTCCCGACCAGGGCCTCGTCTTCCCGTCGGATTTCATCCCGGTGGCCGAGGACAGCGGGCTGATCGTGCCGCTCAGCCAGTGGGTGCTCCAGGAAGCCTGCCAGCAGGCTTGTCGCTGGCAAGCCGAGGGCATGCGGCCGCTGTATTTGTCGGTCAACGTCTCGGCGATTGACTTTCGCCAGCGCGGTTTTGTCGATGGCATCGCACGCACCCTCAAGGAAACCAGCCTGGACCCGACACAGTTAGAACTGGAGATCACCGAAAGCGTGCTCATGCAGAACATCGATACGACCGTCGCCACGCTCAAGGCCATCAAACAGCTGGGAATACGACTGGCCATCGATGATTTCGGCACCGGCTATTCGAGCCTGAGCTACCTGCAGAAATTTCCGGTGGATGTGTTGAAGATCGATCAGTCATTCGTCGGCGACCTGAGTATCGACAGCAACGACGCCAAGCTGGTGAGCACCATCATCAACCTGGGCCGGAGCTTGAACTTGCACATCATTGCCGAGGGCGTGGAAACCCGCGAGCAATTGGAATTCCTCAAGCGCCACCAGTGCGAGGAAGCCCAAGGTTATTACTTCAGCAAGGCCGTGGAGCCGCAAGCCTTCAGCCAATGGATGGCTGAATGGGAACAACGCCCGAACCCGCTTTCATGAGCATCCGGGTTCATCAACCAGAGTTTCAAAGGAAAGCACTCCATGGCGTCACACGGATTGATTCTGGCTTTCGGCCTGCTGGTGGGATGGATGCCGGTGGGATGGAGTGTGACTGCTCACGCCGAGCCATTGGACGAACCGCTCAAACCGCTGCCTCCCGTACCAGCACTGGACCCCAAACGGGTCCAACTGGGCCAACGCCTGTTCAACGACCCGCGGCTTTCCGCCAACAACACGCTGTCCTGCGCCAGCTGCCATCGCCTGGACAAGGGCGGCGCCGACGACAAGCCGTTGTCCCTGGGCTTGGATGGCAAACCGGTCGAGGTCAATACGCCCACCGTGTTCAACGCCAGCCTGAACTTCCACCAATTCTGGGACGGCCGCGCCGATACGCTGGAAGAACAGGTCCATCTGGTCGTGACCAGCCCGGTGGAAATGGGCAGCACCTGGGAGTCGGTGGTCAAGCGCATCGCCGATGACCCCGGCTATGCCAAGGATTTCAAGGCCGCCTATCCCGATGGCGTGACCAAACCCAATGTCCAGGGCGCACTGGCGGCCTACGAGCGCACCTTGCAGACGCCCAACTCGCGTTTCGATCAATACCTGCTGGGCGACACCGACATCCTCACGCCCCGGGAAAAATTCGGCTACCAGCGCTTCAAGGAGTACGGCTGCATCACCTGCCATCAAGGCGTGAACATTGGCGGCAACATGTTCCAGAAACTCGGGATCATGGGCGACTACATCAATGACCGGGGCAACCCCACCCGAGCCGACGAAGGACGCTTCAACGTCACCGGCGATGAAGCGGACCGGCAGGTTTTCAAAGTGCCCAGCCTGCGCAACGTGGCCGTCACCGCCCCGTATTTCCATGATGGGTCGGCGCCGACCCTGGAGCGCGCGGTAGAGGTCATGTTCAAGTATCAACTGGGTCGTGAGCCCCTCAAGAACGATACGACCCTGATCGTCGAATTCCTCAAGACACTGACCGGCGAATCGGAGGGCAAACCCCTATGACCATTCTCCGTCGTATCGGTCTTGCGTTCATCGGCCTGTTGCTGGCTTCGGTCCTGCTGTTCATGTACATCAATTCAGGGGCCCAGCAGGCCGCCTCGTACATCGAGTCCCGGGATCTGATCCGCCTGCTCAAGCAGCAGGACGCCATCTGGGACAACGAGGTGCTCAAGGCGCGGATTGCCCTGAGCCACAATTACGATCCGCTGGTCTCGCCGCTGCAGGAGATGGCCCGCCTGTGGCAGCGCCTGGATGCCATCGAGTCGGAGCCGGGCCGCCACGGGCCGTCACTCTGGGAGGCCCAGCGCAACGAATACCTCAAGGCGATCAAGGAAAAAACCCGCCTGGTGGAACAGTTCAAATCCCATAACGCAGTGCTGCGCAATTCCCTGGCCTTCCTGCCCACTGGCGAGGACGACATCCAGGGCCAATTCGCTCGGCTGCCCGACACCTACAGGCTGGAGTTGCAGAACGTTGCCATCGACACCTACGACCTGTTGCTCAGCAGCATGGAGTTCGCCCAGCTCAGTTCCCCCGAGATAGCCGCCGAGGTATTGCTGGGCTTGAATCAGCTGGACGTCAACAAAGAGCGCCTGCCCGAGGGGCTGCTCAACTCCATCGAAGTGCTGCGCAGACACATTGGGGTGATCCTGCGCGAACAGCCAAAGGTCAACGAACTCCTGCTCGGAATCGGTGCCATCCCCGTGGCCGATCAGTTGGATACCATCACCCACCTGCTGGAGAAAGACCAGGAAAAAGCCGCCGCCAGATACGAGCGCAACCACGTTTACCTGCTGGTGTTCGCCACGCTTTTGGTGCTGATCCTGATCTGGCTGGCGATCCGGTTGATTCGCAGCTTCGCCGAGATCAAGCGGGTCAACAACGCCCTGCAAACCGCCAACGACGAACTTGAACAACGCGTCGAAGAACGCACCCGCCAACTCAAGGATACCCAGAGCGAACTGATGGACACGGCCCGCCAGGCCGGCATGGCGGAGATCGCCACCAACGTGTTGCACAACGTCGGCAACGTGCTCAACAGCGTCAACATATCCGCCGACCTCGTCAGCCGCAAACTGCGCAGCAGCAAGGCCCTGGGCCTGGGCAAGGCGATGAACCTGATCAACGAACACCACCACGACCTGGGGCATTTCCTCACCGAAGATGAAAAAGGCAAGCTGCTGCCCGGCTACCTCAATCAATTGGTGGAGGCCATCGCGGTGGAACAGCAAGGCATGACCGATGAACTGGCCCAACTGAGCAAGAGCGTGGACCACATCAAGGACATCGTTTCCACCCAGCAATCCTACGCCGGCGCCAACAGCCTGATGGAACCGCTGGTGGTCAGCGAGTTGCTCGAGGACGCGCTACGCATGAACTCCGGCGCCCTGACCCGCCACCATGTGACGGTGCTCAAGGAATACGGCGAGGTGCCGCGGATCATGGGCGACAAGCACCGCTTGCTGCTGATCCTGATCAACCTGATCAGCAACGCCAAATACGCCATGGCCGGCGTTTCCAACCATGCGCGAAACATGACGCTCAAGGCCGCCGTCGTGGACGGCGATATGTTGCAGATCAGCGTCAAGGACGAAGGCGAAGGGATCCCGGCGGACAACATGACGCGCATCTTCGCCCACGGCTTTACCACCCGTAAGGAGGGCCACGGGTTCGGCCTGCACAGTTGCGCACTGGCAGCGATAGAAATGAACGGCCACCTCACCGCACACAGTGAGGGGCCAGGAACCGGGGCAACGTTCGTCCTGCAATTGCCCTTGAAACTCGCGGAAGGTGAGCCATGAACAGCATCAGCAACCGGCGCATCCTCCTGATCGACGATACGCCCGCCATCCATGACGATTTTCGCAAGATCCTGACTCCAGAGAACGAGAACGACAGCGACCTGCAGGACATGGAAAGCGCGCTCTTCGGCGAAGCCCCGAAACCCACCGCCACGGTATTCGAGCTCGACTCGGCCTACGGCGGCCAGGAGGGCTTGGCCAAATTGCAGCAAGCGTTGGCCAAGGAGCTTCCTTATGCCCTGGCGTTTGTCGACATGCGCATGCCCGAAGGTTGGGACGGCGCCAAGACCATCGAAGAACTCTGGAAAGTCGACCCACAGTTGCAAGTGGTGGTCTGCACCGCGTATTCGGATTATTCCTGGGATGAACTGCTCGATCGCCTGAATGGCCACGACCGCCTGCTGATCTTGAAAAAGCCCTTCGACAATATCGAAGTCCAGCAGATGGCGAACACCCTGACCACCAAATGGGAAATGACCTCCCGCGCCCGGTTGAAAATGAACAAGCTCGAAGACCTGGTGGAGCAACGCACCCTGGCGTTCAAGCAGGCCAGCGAGCTGCTGCAAATGGAAATCGACGAACGCAAGATGCTCGAAAGCCAATTGGTGCAGTCGGAGAAACTGGCCTCGCTGGGCCAACTGGCCGCCGGCGTCGCCCATGAAATCAACAACCCGATCGGTTTCATTTCCTCCAATCTCGGCGCCCTCGGCGGGTACTTCAGCAAGCTCGAAGAAATGCTCCAGGCCTACGGCAGTGCCGAACAAGCCATCGCCTCGCCGCAGTTGCTGACGGAACTCAAGCGCCTGCGCGAACAGGTGGAACTCGACTTCCTGGTGGAGGACATTCCGGTGCTGATCAAGGAATCCAAGGACGGCATCGCCCGCGTCGGGCAAATCGTCAAGGACCTCAAGGACTTCTCTCGCGTCGACTCCAGCCAGGAATGGCAGATGGCGAACTTGCAGCAGGGCATGGATTCGACCTTGAACATCGTCGCCAACGAGATCAAGTACAAAGCCGACGTGGTCAAGCAATACAGCCCGTTGCCGGAAGTCGAATGCCTGCCGTCGCAAATCAACCAGGTGATCATGAACCTGATCGTCAACGCCGCCCAAGCCATCGGCCCGGAACGCGGCACCATCACCCTGCGCAACGGCGTCGAAGGCGACACCGTCTGGATCGAAGTCGCCGACAACGGCTCGGGTATCCCGCCGGAAACCCTGAAGAAAATCTTCGACCCGTTCTTCACCACCAAACCCATCGGTAAAGGCACGGGGCTGGGGTTATCGCTGTCCTACGGCATCGTGAAGAAACACAACGGCGAAATTACCGTGAGCAGCGAAGTCGGCGTCGGGACGACGTTCCGGGTGGAACTGCCGGTGCGGCAGATGAAATTGGCGGGGTGAGCGGCTACCCCTCATAACCGCAGCGAACGCGCTCTTGTGGCGAGGGGATTTACGGTGCGTTTTTTAGTTCGGATCCACCCGGTCCATCGCTGATAATTTAGCGACAACGTTCGATATCGGCTATCAAACACAACTCGGATATGGCATAGGGATTGCCCTCGACCTTTTTCATGAAAATATATCCGCTGTCGGCAATAACATAGAGGTCATAGAACAAAGTGGACATGACCGACGGATGATCCCCTCGCCGAATTGAGGCGATTACTTGTCGATCCCTGGCAAGATAAACGTCTGCTATCCCCCCTCGCCGCAAGGGACCCAGCATCAACACATAATCCACACCGAGCACTTGTTTCAGGACTGGCATCGCAGCGAATGCGGCGCTGGCCGCCGGGAGCCAGTTGGCACTCAACTCGGGTATTAAATAAATATGGTTCTTTTCATACAGAGACGAATGGGTGATGTCATAAACCAGCGAGGCCAGCACCGCCGACTCCTGTTCTTTTTGCAGTAAGAGGATCCGACCGTATGAGAAAGAAAATGACAACATCGCAAGTACCGGGACAAACAAAAAAAACCCCAGACGCTGATGGATACATACCAAGACCCGTAAGCAAAGAAAAAAAATCAATACGAGTAAAACAGAAAATGCCACGAAGGTTCGGGCACCACCGTTGAATTCGGCAAATAATAACGTGACCCCTGGGATACAGAACAACAATACCGGAATCGATAACACATAAAAAACCAGCAATAGCATCTTGAGCCAACGCTGTTCGGGGCACAATAAAAGTCTCACCCCTGCCCATACATATCCGACCAGAGCCAACACCACTGCCCCCCACGCTAACGGCCGTAAACCTCCGGTCCCACCAGCATCGAACATCTGTTGTAGAGACAACAATCGGTCGCGAATTTCCAACAAACTATTAACCTCCATAGGCAACAACACCTGTCGTGACCCGCTCATAAGTTGGTGAGCAGTTAAGTAATACACCAGCACGCCGATTCCAATCGCCAAGAATTTTCGCGCAACAAAATTCAACACCCAAACCGAAGATTTTCTTTCCCAAACTAATCGAATGACTTCCAGGCAACACAGCGCGATGAAAAAACCAATGAACACTTGGTAGATTGACAGAGCCAGTCCTATTAACAGTCCAGGGCCCCAAACATGTCGCCAGACCCGGTCGGATGGCCAAATAAGAGCATAAATGAGTGCCGCCATCCCCAACGCCATAACCGGTCCATCGTAGCGATAGGTCAGGTTCTGTAGAAAGTAAGGGTTGTACCAAATAGGTAGAACCACCAGACACTGGACAACACTTGGTCGCTGAAAATAGAAAAACGTCAGAGCCCTTAACGACAATGAGATTCCTACCACAGCAATGAAAAGCGGCAACGGGAACAGATCTGGCGCCGTCGAACCAAACGAAATAAGGTTGTAAAAAATCTCAATAACAACTCGTCCCTCCTCACTCCAGTTCTCTCCGGTCGCAAACGTCCGCCAGTTGTCATCGTTATAAAAATAGTCAGCCTGCACTAAGGGAAAGATATAAAGAAAATTCGCCGCCAGAAAAAACAGCAACACCTCCCGTTGCGTCAAGATTTTTATCGTGAAGAACCGGCACATGCTTCATCTCCTCTCTTGGGTTGCCCGCCGCGGATCATTTCCCTGATGACATACCGTGGTCGATGTTTGGTTTCCAAATAGATCCGCCCAATGTACTCACCCAACACACCAATGCCGATCAGTTGCACCCCACCCAAAAACAAAATCGCCGTCATCAACGATGGATAACCGGGGAGATCATTCCCAAAGAACAGCTTGTTAAGCACCATGTACCCGGCATAAACCAGCGACAAAAACGAGATGCAACCGCCGACATAAGTCCACAACCGCAACGGCACGGTGCTGAACGAAGTGATGCCTTCGAGCGCCAGGTTCCACAACTTCCAGCCGTTGAATTTGCTGCTGCCAGCGGCGCGACCGGCGCGGTCGTATTCGATGATCACGGTATTGAACCCGGCCCACGACAGCACGCCCTTCATGAACAGCTGATATTCGGGAAGGGTCTTTATCACCTCCACGACCTTGCGGTCCATCAGGCGAAAATCACCCACGTTGCGCTCGATATGAGGAGAGGCGATTCGATCAAGCAGGCGATAGAACAGCGCAGCGCATCCACGCTTGAGATAACTATCAGATGAACGATCGCGACGCTTGGCCAGCACCACCTCGGCGCCCTTCTCCCACTCTGCGATCAACCTAGGAATAACGTCGAGGGGATCTTGCAAATCCACGTCCATTGGAATCACCACATCGCCACTGGCGTGCTCGATCCCGGCAAACAACGCTGGCTCCTTACCGAAATTTCGAGAGAGTTCGATGAACACGACCAAGTTATCGGCCAGCGCAATGTCGCGAGCCAGAAAACCAGTCTGGTCCGCGCTGCCATCGTTTATAAACACGATCTCGACGCTATAGCCGGCCAGCGCTGGATGCTGGCGAACACTTTTGTAGAACAGTTCAAGGGTTTGCTCTTCGTTGAACACCGGCACAACCAGCGAGATTTTCATGGGCGGTGTCCACGAAACACCACGAACCGAGAGAGCAGGAAACCGAAAACCAAACTCAGCAGCGAAAATACCGCCACCGTCAGCAATCCATGGAGCCGCCAACGATCTCCCAGATACCCCACGGCATAACTAAGCGCTCCCATGGCGCAGAGGAAAACCATGTATCCCGTCACCGAGAGTTTGGCCTCGAAGGTATAGAGCGCATTGAGGTAATAGGAAAACGAAGCCGCTATACCAAACGCAGCAAGATTGCTGATCGACTGATCGAGACCGACCGCCACGCGCAGCACAAAAAATATTTGCCAATGAAGCAGCGTATTGGCGAGGCCGACCAATGAGTAAGTAAAAAAAGCGCTCCGGAATACGTTCATAACTGCTGAGCGTCACGAAGCAACTTGAACCGGAACAAGCTGTAGCCCGTTGTCAGTTTCAGCAAGAAATACAAAGCTACCGCCAGCCAGCCAGGCGAACTCAAAGCATCGCCGATCGAGCCAACCCCATAGCTCGCGATGCCCATCAAACCATTGAACAGCAGATAGCCGCGCCACGGCTCTCCGGGCTCGAAGATGAAAAGCGCATTCACATAAAACGAAAACGCCGCCGCCACGCCGAACGCCGCGAGATTACTGTTCGCCTGAGTCAGTCCAACAGCGCCATACAGCAGGAAAAAAACCTGGCAATGGATCAATCCATTGACCAGCGCGATCACCATCAACGCGGAGAAACCCTTCATTGTGCCTGCCTTGCCATTTGCCAGTTGGCGGGCTTCCAAGCTAGGCCAGGGGACTGCGGCGGTCTACTGTCAGAACTTACAGGTCGGAAGCCAAACCCGACGGACGGTCAAAATCAACGCCGACAAAAAAGCCCCAGTCATTTCCGACCGGGGCTCTTGTTTTACAGCGTTAACACGTTACGAAACCGAACGCACCGAACCCTGCGTATCACCGGTCGGTTGCAACTTGAAGGTGTAGAACAACACCGTCAACAACACCAGGAACGCCGGGCCGACGTACAGCGCCACGCGCGTGTCCGGGAAGTACGCCATCAGGCCCACCACCAACACCAGGAACGACAGCGCCAGGTATGAGCTGAGCGGGTACAACCACATGCGGTATTTCAGCGCGGCTCGCTCGGAAGCGCTGAGGCTTTTGCGGAATTTGAGCTGGGCCAGCAGGATCATCGCCCAGGTCCAGATCGCGCCAAAGGTGGCGATGGAGGTGACCCAGACGAAGACTTTTTCCGGCACCAAGTAGTTGAGCAACACGCCCAGCAGCAAGGCGGCGATGGACAGCAGCAACGCGCGGCGCGGCACGCCATTGCTGGAGGTCTTGGCGAAACCGGCCGGTGCCTGGCCGTTCTGCGCCAGGCTGTAGAGCATGCGGCCGGTGCTGAAGATCCCGCCGTTGCAGGAGGACAGCGCGGCGGTGATCACCACGAAGTTGATGATGCCGGCGGCGGTCTTGATGCCCAGGCGCTCGAAGGTCATCACAAATGGACTGCCCTGGGTGCCGATTTCGTTCCACGGATAGATCGACAGGATCACGAACAACGCACCGACGTAGAACAGCAGGATCCGCCAGAACACCGAGCCGATGGCGTTGGGGATGGTCTTCTGCGGGTTGCGCGCTTCGCCAGCGGTCAGGCCGATCATCTCCACGCCCAGGTAGGCGAACATCACCATTTGCAGGGACATCAACACGCCGGAGACGCCGTTGGGCATGAAGCCGCCGTGGGTCCAGAGGTTGGAGATGCCCAGGGCCACGCCGTCGTTACCGAAACCGAAGGCGATGATGCCGACGCCGCCGATGACCATGGCAATGATGGTGACAATCTTGATCAGGGCGAACCAGAACTCGAACTCGCCGAAGGCCTTGACGGCGATCAGGTTGATCGAGCCCATGCTGACCAGCGCGGCCAGGGCCCAGATCCAGCGGGGCACGTCGGGAAACCAGATGCCCATGTACACCGCCACCGCGGTGATTTCCGCCACACAGGTCACCAGCCACAGGAACCAGTAGTTCCAGCCGGTCAAGAAGCCTGCCAATGGGCCAAGGTAATCTTGGGCATAACGACTGAACGAACCGGCCACCGGGTTATGCACGGCCATCTCGCCGAGGGCGCGCATGATCGCCGCCAATGATGTAGGACAGCATGATCGCCGGACCCGCCATCTCGATGGCCTTGGCCGAACCGAGGAACAACCCGACACCGATGCAAGCGCCGAGCGCCATCAAGCGGATATGCCGCTCGCCGAGTTCACGTTTGAGCGGACCACCCTGAGCGGTCTCGCCATGGGGCAGATGATTGCCGACAGGCATAGGAGTACAACCTCGTCTTGTTATTGGATTAGCCACCGAGTCTCCAAAGCCGCAAGCCGATAAGCCCGCCGCCTTGCCGAAACCGGGCCTGCCTTGTGGACAGACCGTCCTGTAGAACAACGCCTCAGGATCAGCAGACCGTGCAGTATAAAAAGCCAGGGATAGAGAGTTTCACTGTAAAACCAGGGAAATTCAGGGATAAGCCTCAGCCGGAACGGCATTTTTGGAGAGGGATTGGCTGAATTACCGGCCATTCAGAAAACGGCGCAGAGTATTGCACAGCGATGGTGCAGCGTCATGTCTTGGCGGATGTAGAAGGCTCTATTTCAAGCGTTTCAAGCTACCACCAGCTCGTGGCGAGGGAGCTTGCTCCCGCTCGGCTGCGCAGCAGCCGCCTGCTTTAAAAAGCTGAAGCGAGGGCGGCTTCGCCCCCCAGCGGGAGCAAGCTCCCTCGCCACAAAAGCGACTAAAGCCACACCGTGTCCCACAATGGGTAATCGCCAATACGGTCTACTAACCCTGCCCGAAGCGGATTGGCAATGATGTAGCGGGCGGAAGGCCGCAGGTCCTCGTTGTCGCGGATCGCGCGGTCATGGAAGCCGCTTTGCCAGAATGCGCCCTTTCTGTTCATGGCTCGATTTATTGTGAGAGTGCTGCGAGATTTGACTGCCTGCATCACATGCGTGAGCTGGGCTTGCTCTAGCTGCACCAGCCAGTGCAGATGGTCGGGCATCACAACCCAGGCCAGCGAATTGACCTGACCTCGCTCATGAGCCAAGCGCATTTCTGCAATCAGTAAGCGGCCCAGTCGCCAATCCTTGAAGATCGGTGTGCGTCGGTGAACGACCGTAGTGACGAGATAACCTCGCCCAGGTTCCGAAGAGCGCCCGCGACGCAAGCGATCAGAATTGGGCGTGGAGGATGCATTCCTTGGCTTCCTGTGGTGGGGGGTCTACTTACGGTAGCCTCACCTGCGACGATCCGACGCAATAATGATTGAGCGACTTTTCCGAAAACAACGTAGTCCCCGTGGCGAGGGAGCTTGCTCCCGCTGGGTGGCGCAGCCGCCCTCGCTTTTCAACCCGGAAAACGCTTCGCCCATGCGACCGTTGCGTCTGCTGCGCAGCCGAGCGGGAGCAAGCTCCCTCGCCACAAAAAGCTTGTTGGCCAGTGGCATCTCACATGTGCTCATGTGCGGGCTTCCCCACAATTTCCCCGCCCCCCACGCCAACCACCGTCTAAGCTTCAAGCAAGTCCGATCAATCTGCGTGAATGGATCAGTCGACTATGGGCGCTTTGTGGCAAACCGATTCGAACAAACCTGTGGTCCCGACTGAACGTATGGAAGAAGCACCTTTACCTCAAAAAAAACGCCGCGCACGGCATGGCTGGCGGGCATTCTGGTTGTTGCTGCTGATTATCGTCGTGGTGGTCGGCCTGGCGGCGGCCAAGGAAATGCGCACGTCGCGGTTTCAGGCCCGGGAGCTCAGCAAATACGCCGAGTCCCTGAGCTATTCGGTGCAGCCGGGGCCCAGCGATGCCATCGTCTACCCGGGCGCAGGCCCGTTCGACCGGCGCCTGGGCTACAGCGCGCTGGGGGAATTTCTCCCGCGCCTGCTCAAGCGTGATTATGTGATCGAGGCCCAGACCCGTTTTTCACCGGACTTGATGGATTACGTCAACAAAGGCCTGTTCGTGCCCTACGCGGAAAAGATCCAGGCTGGACTGACCATCACCGATTGCCGCGCCGCACCGGTGTATCAGTTCAAGTACCCGCAACAACTGTACGCAAACTTCGAAGCGATCCCACCCGTGGTGGTGCAGAGCCTGTTGTTCATCGAAAACCGTTTTCTGCTCGACCCCAAGCAACCTCTGGCAAATCCGGCAGTGGACTGGCCACGCTTCGGCATGGCGGCCTGGTCGCAAGTCGCCAAGCTGTTGAGCCTGCCGGGACAGTCCGCCGGGGGCAGCACCTTGGCGACACAACTGGAGAAGTACCGTCACTCCCCCGAGGGCCTCACCGTGTCGGGCGGGGAAAAAATCCGCCAGATGATTTCCGCCAGCGTGCGTGCTTACCAGGCGGGCCCGCAGACCCTTGAGGCGCGGCAGCGGATCATCCGCGACTACCTCAACAGCGTGCCGCTCTCCGCCGTGCCGGGGCATGGTGAAGTCCACGGCATGGCCGAAGGCTTGCGGGTCTGGTATGGCGCCGACTTCAAGCGCGCCAATGAACGCTTGTTCAGCACCGCCACCGACCCCAAGAGCCTGGCGGAAAAAGGCCTGGCCCTGCGGGAAATGCTGTCGTTGATGATTGCCCAGCGCCGGCCGTCCCATTACCTGTCCAAGGGTCGCGACGAACTGGCGCGCCTGACTGACAGTCACATCCGCCTGTTGGCCCAGAACGGCGTGATCGACGGCGCGCTGTCCGAGGCCGCGCTGGCGGGCAAGGTCAGCTATCGCGACTGGGTCCAGGACCCGACCGTGCAGCCCAACGAAACCAATAAGGGCATCAGCGCCGCCCGCAGTCGCGTCGCCGCGCTGCTCAACCGCCCGCTGTACGACCTCGACCGCCTCGACCTCTCCGCCACCAGCACCTTGCAAAGCGATTTGCAGGCCCAGGCCACCGAGTACCTCAAGCGACTGGCCGACCCGGCCTTCGCCGCCGAGATCGGCCTGATGGGAGAACGCCTGCTGACCCCCACCAGCACTACGCAGGTGCGCTACAGCTTCACCTTGCTTGAACTGACTCCCGATGGCTCGCGTGTGCGGGTACAGACCGACAACACCGACCAGCCCTTCGACATCAACGAAGGCAGCAAGCTGGAACTGGGCTCCACCGCCAAGTTGCGCGTGCTCACTACCTACCTGCAGATCATCGCCGAACTGCACGAACGTTATGCCCAGCAGACACCGGCGGCGTTGAAGAAAACCGAGATCGCCGAGCAGGATCGCCTGTCCCGCTGGGCGGTGGACTACTTGATTGAAAACACCGACCGCAGCCTGCCGAAGATGCTCGAAGCCGCGCTGGACCGCACCTATTCGGCCAGCCCCGGCGAGGCATTTTTTACCGGCGGCGGGCTGCACACCTTCCACAACTTCCGCAGGGAGGACGACGGCCGCATCCCCACCCTGCGCGATTCCCTGCGCGAATCGATCAACCTGCCGTTCATCCGCTTGATGCGCGATCTGGTGCGCTACACCACTTACGCCGGGCCGAACAACAGCTCCGAATTGCTCAAGGACGACAAGGACCCGCGTCGCCAGGAATACCTGGCCCAGTTCGCGGATCGCGAAGGCACCTCGTTCCTGCTCAAGTTCTGGAAGAGATATCAGAAAAAGGACACCGCCCAGCGCCTCGAAACCTTCCTTGACGGCATGCGCCCCACCGCGATCCGCCTGGCCGCCGTGCACCGCTACTTCTTTCCCAACGACAGCCAGGAAAGCTTCAACCGCTTCGTGCGCGCGCATTTGAAGTCAGCCAAGGGCGCCGGAAAACTCACCGACGAACGCCTCGAACGGCTCTATCAAAGCTACGGTCCCGGCGCCTACGACCTACCGGACCAAGGCTTCATCGCCAAGGTCCACCCATTGGACTTGTGGTTGATGGGCTACCTGCTCAACAACCCGGAGGCCAAGTTCAGCCAGATCGTCAAGGCCAGCCAGTTCGAGCGCCAGGAAGTCTACAGTTGGTTGTTCAAGAGTCGGCACAAGAGCGCCCGCGACAGCCGCATCCGCACCATGCTCGAAATTGAAGCCTTCCTCGATATCCATCAACGCTGGCAGCAAGTCGGTTACCCGTTCGATCATCTGGTGCCATCGCTGGCCACCGCCATCGGCAGCTCCGGCGACCGCCCCGCCGCGCTTGCGGAACTGGTGGGGACAATTCTCAATGACGGCGTCCGCCGCCCCGCGTTGCGTGTCGACAGCCTGCAGTTCGCCGTCGATACGCCCTATGAAACGCGGCTGGTCAGCAACCCGGAAAACGGCAAGCGTGTGATGCCGGTAGAAGTGGCCCGGGCGTTGCGCGGTGCTTTGTCCCAGGTGGTGGATGCCGGTACCGCGAAACGCGTGGCCGGCAGTTTCAAACTGGCCGACGGCACGCCGCTGGCCATGGGTGGCAAGACCGGCACCGGCGACAACCGCATCGAAGCGGTCGGATCGGGCGGTCGGGTGATCAGTTCCAAATCGATCAACCGCACCGCCACCTTCGTGTTCTACATCGGCGACAACCATTTCGGCACCCTCACCGCCTTCGTGCCAGGCGCATCGGCGCAGAATTTCAAGTTCACGTCGGCCTTGCCGGTGCAGGTGCTCAAGGGCATGGCGCCGTTTCTCTCGCCGTACTTGCAGCCAGGGACTCATACCCAGTGCAAGCCATTGGTGGCGAAGCAGTGAGTGACAGCAACAGGTGGGTCAAGCACATGTGGCGAGGCGATTTATCCCTCGCCACAAGACTCAGAGCGCTACGCGAGGCACCGCGTCGAAGATGACCGTGAAGTTCCCGGTGTACAGGCCTGGTGGATTCCCATCAAGATATCTGTCGGCGCCAATAACCATCTCCACCTGGGTGCCCGGCGTGGACGTAGCATCATCCACGACCTCCTGAGGGAAGCCGTGCAGGAACTTGTTATTGAATGACACATTGAGGTTAATCTTGGCTGACCCGCTGCTGAGCCAAGCCGGACCTCCCTCGATATAGGCATGCACGGAGCCTTCGGTGTTCTTTACATCATAGGTATGGCGCAAATTTCTTAAACGATCTGTGATGGGATCATATTGCATCACTTCGTCCTTGCCAAACTCCGGATCCCGCGGCTGCACATGAAACTGCTGGTTCGGAATGTTCGCAGTGATATGAATCGCCGCGCGCGCGTCGTCGGCAGCGAATACCAAAGAGCCATTCATGGCACCGGCACCCAACACAGTCGCGCAGAGTAATTTTTTAAGCATGTTTACTTCCTATTGGTCGGATTTTAGACAACGGAAATGCACGCCAGCCAAAAGACCGGCACGCACCTTTAACACTTGGGCCGGCCTTGCAAGCTGGCGGGAACAAGCTCTCATGGAACAAATTACAAACGTCTTCGAAAGCCCTACGGCGCAACGGCATCAAAAACCATATGCACCGTGCCGTAGTAATCTCCCGGCTTGTATTCGTCATCGGGCTTGATGGCGGCAATGATCAACGGCACCTGCCGCCCAGGCCTGGCCTCGTTGGCCGATACCACCTGAGTCGAGTCCAGGCTCAACTCAACGTTGTTGAACGTCACGCGCAAATCAATGCGGTCACGGCCATTGGACAAATACGCCTCTTCCCCCAGGCGTGCGCCGATGGAACCGTTGCTGTTCTTCACCTCGTAGGTCGCCCGCAACGGGCTGAGCTCATTGGTGATAGTGCTGAAAGGCAGGCGTTGCTCACGCTGGACCAGTTGCGGGTCGAGCGGCAGCACATAGAAATCAACCGTCGGGATGGTCACGTAGAGCTCGAAAGTTTCCCGCTCGACTGCTCCCCAGACCGGCCCCCACGGCAGCATCAGGACGGTCAACGCGAGGGGTCTTGCCAGTGTCTTGAACATAGTGATTACCTTTGGCGTCAACGAAGATGCGGCGACGGCAACCGTCACCCCTTGATCTCGACGGTTTTTGTCGCGCCACCCTCGATCAACGTGAAGCGGTATTCACGTCCTGCTTCTTTATCGAAGGAAAAACTACGGCCGGCCATGACGTGATGCTTGGTGGTTGGCCGGCAGTCGTTTTCTTTCTTCGCAACACAATCCTTGAACTCATCGATGATCAACACGCTATTGCCGTTGTTGCGCATCGAATAACGAGCGGCGCTGTCATCGATCACCGTCTCGAAACGGGTATTCTTGGGCCGCACGAAAAACACCGTGCCGTAGCCCGCCAGGACCTTGACTCCCGCCGCCACGCGCTCTTTTTTGTACGCTTCACGTTCCTCTGCACTGACCGCGAACTCGTCCTCGGCTTCCGGCACCACCGGCACGAAACGGACGCGGAAGTAACGCTCCTTGTCGCGGTTGCCCATGAACAGCAACCGCGTACCCTGCATGCCATTGGCCGGGACGATCAGCCGCGCCGGACTGGCCATCAGGCCGTCCTTGGCTGTGGCGCTGGCCTGGTTCTGCAAGGGCACTTCCTGATAGGTGCCGTCCTGGTTATAGATAATTTCCAGGATGTTGACCTTGACGAAAGCCGTGGACGTCCCGCCGTTGAACACGCGTTTCATGTAGGTGCTTTTGTCACCATCGAGGTAGTCGTAGACCACCCCGACACCAATCTGCGGCCCGGCCTGGGCCACGCTGCAAAACAGACAGAATCCGATCCATGCCAATAAATGTTTCATCACTTCTTTAACCTCGTGCATTAAACGCAACTCACTGAATATTGCGGGACCTGAGGGCCGTTCAAACCTCTGAATCCCAGATCACCGTGACGCTGCCAAAATAGGCGCCTGGCTCGCGGTCAAGCATCGCCGCGACACTGCTGCTGCGGATCTGGAAATGCAAAGTGCCTGGCTTGCGATCGATATACCTGACCGGGAGAAACTGAACAGGATTGGCAAAGCCTGAAACAGGCAAATGTCGGCGACTGACCGGTTGCCCGCTGGTATTGGTCAAACCGTCGGGCAGCGTTACGTAGACATCCACCGGGTAGTAGATACCTGACCCAGGTACCGTCATACCGCACTCGGTGCCGGCCATATACCGGCACTGGAGCTTCATGCTGAAAGGTGAAGACGTCGAGATATGGAACGACTGGTCGCGTGACAGCACTGTCGGTTTGCTTCCATTGTTCAACCAGGCTTGCCAACCCTCGCGAGGTTCCAATTCAACCCGGTTTCCTCCCGGTGGAATTTCAACCTTGAGCACGTGCTCGACATCCAAGGTGAAATTGAGCGTGAGCGCCGAGTCATCAGGGACCACGACGTCACCGAAATCAAAATCGCGGCCCGGCCCAATGCCCAACGTCAGCGAGCCCCGGTACTGGCCGCCCGCCATTTTCAAGGGGTTGGGCGTGCGCAGCTCGTAGGCAAAACTCAAGTCCTGATATTTGAATTGGGAAATCAGGTATCGGGACGGTTTCGCACAGACGTCTTCTACCGACGCTCTCCAGAAAAACCACGCGTGCGAAATGCTGGATCCCAGGCTCGTACAGGGCCCCGGGGCGTGCCACCAACTCGAGCCAAATATCATGTTATAGGCGGTTTCCTCACCCACGCCGCCACCGACAATTTCAGTCGCGTTGGGCGTGAGCCCGATGGCCCCGCCTATTCCGACCACGCGCACTTCAACCGCTTCGGTGTGGCCCGTGCCTGAATGGATAACGTCTGCCCTTCGCCAGTTGGCCGGTACTTTCAACATCGCACCTTGGCGGGCATCCTCATGATTGGCCTGGATGGGTCCCCCTGAAGCGCCGGTGCGCAAACTCAGGCTGAATATCCCTGCCGACTGGCACAGCGCAGCGAACTGCACGCAATAACCGGCATTCGGAGTGGTATTGACGAACGTGTTCAGTTGGGGCTTCGAACTATCCGCTCGAAATTGCGCGGTGATGTCCAGCGTCGCGGCATCGACAGGCGGCAGGCAGGCAAAGCAGGCCGCTGAAAGCACACAGCTCGCGATGGTCGGTGTTCCTTTCATGGGTACAACCTCATATTCAGATCCGTTGAATAGACTTTTATACTTCCGAATTCCAGATCACCGTGACGCTACCGGTGTAGGCCTTGGCGCCGCTGTCGAGCATTTGCTCGACGCTGTTGCTGCCAATTTCGAAATGCAGGGTTCCCAACCCGCGATCGACATACAGGCTCGGTTGGAACAGGTGGGTGCCGCTGCCGTCACGCAACAGCGGGCGCCGATTGACGGGTTGGCCGGTGCTGTCGGTCAAGCCGACGGGTAGGCTCACGCTGACGTCCACCGGCACGGCATGACCGGTGCCGGTTTCCGAAACGGCGCAGGTATTGCCGCTGTTTTGTTGGCATTCGAGGGCCATCTTGAAGCGCGAAGAGGCCGATATATGGAAACGTTGGTCACGAAACAACCGCGTCGGTTTACGTCCGCTGTTCAGCCAGGATTGCCAGCCTTCCTGGGGGACCAATTCCACGCGATTGCCGCCGGGAGGCACTTCAACTTTGAGTGCATGCTCGACATTGAGTTTGAAATTGAAGGTGAGCGCAGAATCGCTGGGAAGCATGATGTCGCCCATATCAAAGTCTTGCCCCGGCCCCACGCTATAGTTCAGCGCCCCTGTGTATTGGCCGGACGACATTTTCAACGGGTTGGGTGTACGCAGCTCATAGGCAAAATCCAAATATTCGTAAGTCATACTGGGAATAAGGTAATGGGCCTTTTTTGCGCAGATGCGTTCAACCGGGGTTTTCCAGAAAAAACCGTACCAATTGCTGCCCAGGGGCGCATTACCACCGAACTGACATGGTGATGGGGGATAAAGCCATCTGCTGCTCCATAATTTATTATGAGCTTCCGAATCGCTGACCCCTCCACCTACCAAGTCGACCGCTCTGCGAGGGAGTTTGTACCTGGAACCTATAGCGCTCACGCGCACCTCGACAACTTCGGTCTCGCCCGTACTTTCATGGGTCACTTGCGTGGGTCGCCAATCGCTGGGCACTTTAAACATCGCACCTTGCCGGGCATCTACATGGTTCGCCTCGATAGGGCCGGTCGAACTGAACGTCAGGGGCAACCGAATACTGAACATCGTCTTCCCACACTGCCCTGGGAAGGTTGTGCAGTAGCCACTGACCGGAGTGGTATTAACGAACTTGTTTTCTTGGGGCTTCGAGGGATCAGGCCTGAAGACCGCCGTAATGTCCCTGCTCAAGGCATTGGCCACTGGTGCACAGGCCAACAACAACACCGAGACCACACTGCGCACTGCAACCGATAAGGGTTTCATTTATACAACCTCATACATCAAGACAAGCCACTGCAAATAGGGGGTGAGACATTCATCCTTGGGAGCAAGGCTTGCCCGCGATGCAGGCGCCCCGGTCTTCAGGTGAACTGCGTTATCGTTCATCGCGGGCAAGCTTTGCTTCCAGGGCCTCATGAGCGTTGTTTCGCTCCGACCTCGGCAACCGCCGTATCGGCCAACGTATCCGGCGTGCAACGCAAATCCCCGATCATCAGCACATCGCCTTCACGGCTCGCACTGTCCGGGTCGAGGCGGAAGCGGCAGAACAATTCGTTGCCATAGCGCACTTCCAAGGTCGGCGAACCGGCGTTCATTTCCATCGAGAAGAACCCATCCACCTCACTGATGCCACGGCTGGCGTGGTTGATCACGTGATGGCCCTTTAGGGGTTGCCCCTGGTCATCCAGCAAACGTCCGAGCACGGTGACCGTGCGCATGACCTGAATCCTGCGATAGTCCACGCCACCCTTGTTCAAGTGATACCGGGTACGCGACGGCTCGATGTTGGCCGCCGGTGGATGAACGCCCTCGAAATCGAACGTCACCATGCTGTTCTTGTAAGCGGTGATCGGCACGAAGTTACGGCCGGCGCGCAGCAGGGTGCTGCCACCCGTCAAGTCGTCGGCGCGCAGGGCGACCCCGTCCAAGTCGGTTTCCACGTCGACGATCATGCCCGCGCCGCGCCCTTGGGGTACGCCAGTGATCGCCGCTTTCTGGCCGCCCACGGCTACTGTGCTGGTCAGGTTCAGGCCGCCGGTGAGGTTGTCGTTGTACGACGAGCGCTGGACGAAACCATCGCCGAACAGTGAATCGGTCTCGAAGCTGGCGAGGCCGGACAGGCCCACGCCATAAGTGTCGGCCAGCACCGTGCCGGAAACGCTTTGCAGTACGTGGTCCTCCAGGCTGCGGCGATACGACAGCGAGGCATTGTTGTCCCGCTCGCCATCGCGGGAGGTGCGGGTTCCGATGCTGCCCGACCAATACTCGCCCGGCCCGCCCAAGGCCACGCTGACGCTCAGGTCCAGGCCGCGATTGCGCTTGTCGCCCGTACTCGACGTGCCCGGACGGTCGAACACCGACAGTCGCCAGTTGGCATCGCTGCCGCGCAGTTTGCCGCGCTGGGTCCAGCCCAGGTCTAGCCCGGTGCCCTGGACATTGCCTTCGCTGTAGGCCAGCCGTCCGTTGAGGGAGGTCTTGTTACTCAAGCGATGATTGACCGACAGCGACGAGTTGCTGGTCTGGCCGACGAACACGTTGCGCTGGCGAATACGGGTGCCGTCCGGCAGGGTCTCGTAGGTGTTGCGGGTGTCGAGCCAACTGCGGTTGTGGCTGGCGACGACGCTGCCGTTGCCGTAGCTGTACAGGCCTTGCAAATCCAAGCCGGTGCCGTACTGCTGAGTCTGGTAGACGTTGGCGTACAGGCTGGTGCTGCTGGCGAGCGTCCAGTCCACCGAGGTGCCAACTTGCAATTTATCCTGCACCTGGCGTGTGGAGGCGCCGAGAATCACTCGAGGATGCAGCAGGTAATTGACGCCCAGCCCTGCCGTGTTGAAACCCGAGGGCTGGTCTTCCCAGTTGCTCCAGAGGCGGGTTTCCCGCCCGGCAAACAGGTTATAGCGCCAGCGGTCTTCGGTGCTGTTCCAATTGTTGGGCTTGTAGACAAGCTCTTGGCTGGTGGCGGACGTTTGCCCGTCCTCGACCAGCCGTACTTCAACCTCATAGATGCCCCCGGGCAAGGGCCGGGTGTCCAGGCTCTGCAAGCCCGCGCTGACGGCCTGGGTATTGATCAGCAAGCCGTTGCGATAGATTTCCACCGACGCCTGACGGCTGGCGGTGACATAGATGGGGTAGACGCTGGGTTTGGGATTGTCGATCACCAGGCTGTCGGAACTGCCGTACATTACCCCCAGCGCGGTATCCGGATTGGCGCCGAACGAACGGATCTGCCGATTCAAGCCATCGGAGCTTGGCGTGAAATAACCCAGGCGAAAAAAATTTCCTTCCATTTCCCGTTGTGTATAGAGCTCATGGACGGCGTGGTAAATCTTGTCATCCGGCCCGCCGAGGCGTGAGAGCTGGAGGTCGAGCGACTGGCTCCAGTTGCCCAGGCTGGAACTGGCGTTGAGGCCATAACGTCCGCCGGCGTCCTGTTCCTGGCCGCCATTGATATTGAGTTGGTTATTGAGGATCAGGCCGAGGCTGCCGCCTTCCGGTTGATCGTAGAAACGCTTGGTTTCAGTTGCGCGCTCGACGTCCTGGGTCAGGATCGACACCAATGAGTTTTCGAGGCTGTAGTGCACGGCCAGCAACCCGCCAGTGCAGTTGGTTTCGCACGCGCCCAATGCTTGTCCCTGCTTGAGGCGTTGTTCCCATTGTTCGCGGTCGACGGCTTTTATCGTGCTGTCTTGCGTGTCGGTAAATTCCAGCAGGGTGATGCGATCATCCCGCGTCAAGACCACCATGGCTTCACCGAGATACTGTTGATTGAGTTCAATACGAACCGCGAGAGGCACATCGAAGAAGTGGGCTTCAAACTCCGCCGGCAGGCCCTTGGCCTGGGACAACAGGCTTCTTGGCGTCGTACCGGGGGCGGTTGGCGCGGCCAATACTGTCGCGCACAAACATAGCGCGAGCGCACCTGCGATGGGTGTCATCGGAAACATCAACGGATTCTCATATTCAGCGAGCTATCGGGGCGCTTCAGGTACAGGCCGACCGGCTGGGGAGAACCGGCCGGCCTGCGACAATGCCCGTGGGGATGAGTTGAGACTCACCGGGCACCGAATGGCATCACGGGCGCGGCACGGCGTCGAAGATCACGGTCATGTCGGCGGTGTACAGACCATTCTGGGTAGCCAGAGGCTTGGCCGCGATGATGGTCATGTCAGCCTGGGTACCTGGCGTGGAGGTCGCATCGTCCACCACTTCCTGAGGCGTGGCCGTCAGGGTGATGCCGTTGAAGGCAGTGGTCAGGTCGATGGAGTTGCTGCCGTTGTACAACGCTGCCGGGCCACCTTCGATGTAGGCATGGACCGAACCGTCGGTGTTCCTCACATCGAAGGTCTGGCGCAGCGACGTCAAGGTGCCGCTGACCGTGTTGTAGGTCATGATTTCATCTTTACCGAAGTCTGGGTTGCGCGGCTGCACGTGGAACTGCTGGGTTGGGATGTTCGCGGTGATGTGGATGGAGGAGCGTGCATCATCGACAGCGAACGCCACCGAAGAACCCAGGGTAGCGGCGACCAGGGCAGTACCGGATACGAGTTGTTTGAGCATGTTGTTAACACCTGTTCTTAGCAATAAAGAGAGAAGGTTGAAATTTGCAAACCAAGCGCAACTTGGCTTGCCCTCCAACGCCGAGCATGATCGGCGCTCTTTAACTAAAAAAAAGCAGGCAACTTCCTATGGACTCGTAGTAAATCGCGCATACGAAAGAGCGAAAAATACGCAGCTTTCTGAAAAATTAAAGTTTAGCCGTCAGAAACTTCCCACATTTAAGCCTGCGCGTTTTTCCCCACTGCAAATATATGCCGCTGCACCCCGCACCCATTGAGCATTCATGTAAGGTCGTTCCCTGAGCGGTAATAATCCTCCGCAAGAACAAGATATATCTTAGTTTGCAGAACATCATTAAGCCAAAAGATATATCTTTTAATCAAGCTATATCTTAGTGCTATTTATATGCAGAACGGAGACAGCATATGAACGCCCTTTATTCTCATTCCGACGCTTCCTCCAAACACGAACAAGACGGTTTCGAACGACGTCCCACAGGCTCACGTGGCAGCCGAGCCCCTCGGGTCTTCGCCGCCGGTGACTTGAAAGTGTTGTTGCTGGCGCTGATTGCCGAACAGCCGTGCCACGGCTATGACCTGATCCGCCGGATCGAGTACATGTTCGAGGGCGCCTATAGCCCCAGCCCCGGCGTCATCTACCCGACCCTGGCCTTCCTGGAACTGAACGCCATGATCAGTTGCGGCGTCGAAGATGGAAAAAAGTGCTACAGCGTGACCGATGCCGGACGTCTATCCCTTGAGGAGCAGGCCGAAGCGCTGGATGAGGTGCGTACGCGCATTGAAATCAGCAAGCGCGCGTTGCGCGGCCATGACCGTCCTCCGCAAATCCAGGAAGCGGTGTATAACCTGCGCCATGCCTTGCAAAAGCATCATGGCCACTGGAGCCCGGAAGAAATCCAGCGAGTGCGCGACCTGCTCGACGCCACCGCCAAAGCCATCATCGACGGCCCCGACCGTCCCCCTGTTTTGGAGTCAAGCCAATGACCGAAGTCGATCCAAACACCATTCACCGTGTCAGCCACGAGATCAAGCGCCGTCGCCTGCAAGTGTTGCGGGTCGAGGACCTGACCCCACGCATGCGCCGCATCACCGTCGGCGGGCCGGAGCTGGCCGGGTTCGTCAGCCTGGGCACGGACGATCACGTGAAGTTGCTGTTCCCGCAGAACGCCGAGGAACAGGCCGCCCTGGAACACTTCAGCCCCAGCCCCAGCATCGACAAGGCCCAGGGCCCGATGCCCCCGATGCGCGACTACACCCCGCGCCGCTACGACCTGGACACCCTGGAACTGGACATCGATTTCGTGCTCCATGGCGACGGCCCGGCCGCGACCTGGGCGGCCCAGGCGGCGCCAGGGCAATCCCTCTACATCGCCGGGCCACGGGGCTCGATGATCGTGCCGGACATCTTCGACAGCTACCTGCTGATCGGCGATGAAACCGCCCTGCCCGCCATCGCCCGCCGCCTCGAAGGCCTGGCACCCAACCGGCGGGCCCTGGTGGTGGTGGAAGTGGAAAACGGCGCCGAGCAGCAGATTCTCCAGAGCCCGGCGCAGGTGCATGTGATCTGGGTATTGCGTGAAGGCCGCCAGGACAACCTGCTGCGCACCGTGCAACAGCTGGACATGCCCGGCGGTAAGCTGTACGCCTGGGTCGCGACCGAGAGCAAGGTGTCGCGGCAGATTCGCAAGGTGTTGCTGGAGGAGAAAGGCCTGGACCAGGACTTTGTGAAGGCGGTGGGGTACTGGAAGCTGGATGACAGCGAGGAAGATTGAGGGACTGGCGGTGGCTGAAGTACCCTGCATCCACTGACACCGCCAACCTCCTGTGGTGAGGGGATTTATCCCCGCTGGGCTGCGAAGCAGCCCTAAAACCAGACAACTCGTTGGATCAGACAGATTGGGGTGACTGTTCTAAGGGGGCTGCTGCGCAGCCCAGCGGGGATAAATCCCCTCGCCACAACTAAGCCTCTCACCAGCCGTTGCTCGGCATTTACCAGGTGTCCCCATGCTTTTCCTGCTCGCCTACATCAGCAGCGTCGTGCTGATCAACTTCGCGTTTTCCGCCGCGCCGCACCTGGACATCATCTGGTCGGCCTGGGGCGGCCTGGTGTTTATCCTGCGGGACATGGTGCAGACGCGTTTCGGTCATGGCGCCATCGTGGCGATGCTGGCGGCGCTGGTGTTGTCCTATGTCACCTCGGACCCGACCATTGCCCTGGCCAGCGCCACGGCGTTCGCGGTGTCCGAGTGCATCGACTGGCTGGTGTTCACGATCACCAAGCGCCCGCTCCATGACCGGTTGTGGATCAGTTCGGCCCTGAGCATCCCCATCGACACGTTCATTTTCTTCGGCCTGATCGACGCCCTCACGCCCGCCGTGGTGATCACTGCCCTGCTCTCGAAATTCGCCGGGGTGACGGCCGTTTGGCTGATCATGGCCTGGCGTCTGCGCAAACAGGCCATCGCCGGCTGACGCGGTTCATGTAAAATGCCGCGCTTTCTCCCCATGGGAAGCACGCCCGGCGCGCGCCCCCGATGACCTGCTCCTGTTTGAGGACCTTCAGATGACCCGTATCGGAACCCCATTGTCGCCCACCGCGACCCGCGTTTTGTTGTGTGGCAGCGGCGAGCTGGGCAAGGAAGTGGTAATCGAACTGCAGCGCCTGGGCGTCGAGGTGATTGCCGTGGATCGCTACGCCAACGCGCCGGCCATGCAAGTGGCCCACCGCAGCCATGTGATCAACATGCTCGACGGCGCCGCCCTGCGTGCGGTGATCGAGGCCGAGAAGCCGCATTTCATCGTGCCGGAAATCGAAGCCATCGCCACCGCCACCCTGGTGGAACTGGAAGCCGAAGGCTTCACCGTGATCCCTACGGCTCGCGCCGCGCAGTTGACCATGAACCGCGAAGGCATCCGTCGCCTGGCCGCCGAAGAACTGGGCCTGCCGACCTCGCCATACTTCTTCGCCGACACCGTGGAGGACTACCGCAAGGCCGTCGAGACCCTGGGTTTCCCCTGCGTGGTCAAGCCGGTGATGAGTTCCTCGGGCAAAGGCCAGAGCCTGCTGCGCAGCGTCGATGACGTGCAGAAAGCCTGGGATTACGCCCAGGAAGGCGGCCGCGCCGGCAAGGGCCGCGTCATCATCGAAGGGTTCATCGACTTCGACTATGAAATCACCCTGCTCACCGTGCGCCATGTCGGCGGCACCACGTTCTGCGCACCGGTCGGCCATCGCCAGGAGAAAGGCGATTATCAGGAATCCTGGCAGCCTCAGGCCATGAGCCCGGTGGCCCTGGCCGAATCCGAACGCGTCGCCAAGGCGGTGACCGAGGCCCTGGGTGGTCGCGGCCTGTTTGGCGTCGAGCTGTTCATCAAGGGCGATCAAGTGTGGTTCAGCGAAGTCTCGCCGCGCCCCCACGACACCGGCCTGGTGACGCTGATTTCCCAGGACCTGTCGCAGTTCGCCCTGCACGCCCGCGCCATTCTCGGCCTGCCGATCCCGCTGATCCGCCAGTTCGGCCCGTCGGCTTCGGCGGTGATCCTGGTGGAAGGCCAGTCGACCCAGACCGCGTTCGCCAACCTCGGCGCCGCCCTGAGCGAGCCAGACACCGCCCTGCGCCTGTTCGGCAAGCCGGAAGTCAACGGCCAACGCCGCCTGGGCGTGGCCTTGGCCCGGGATGAGTCCATCGAAGCGGCCCGCGCCAAGGCGACCCGGGCTTCCCAGGCGGTCAAGATCGAACTGTAAAACCCCAAGGCTAAGCACAAGTCCAAAGCTGAGCACGATCCCCTGTGGCGAGGGAGCTTGCTCCCGCTGGATGCGTCAGCATCCCCTGCGGTGGGATGGCTGGCAAAGCAGGGGGCCGCTTCGCAGCCCAGCGGGAGCAAGCTCCCTCGCCACAAAAGCTCAGAAGCTCAGAAGCTCAACAGCTCAATAGCTCAATAGCTCAATAGCTCAAAGGCTTGCGTTCACAGAGACTCCCCGCTGCTAAAAAAAAGGCGACACCCGCAAGGGTGTCGCCTTTTTCATGAGCGCCGCTCGGGTTTAATCCGGCAGCTTGTAGGCAATCACATAGTCACCCTGCTTGGTGCCCAGGGAACCATGACCACCGGCAACGACCAGCACGTATTGCTTGCCGTCCTTGCCGGTGTAGGTCATCGGCGTGGTCTGGGCGCCGGCGGGCAGGCGGCCTTCCCACAGTTGCTTGCCGTTCTTCACGTCGTAGGCGCGCAGGTACTGGTCCAGCGTACCGCTCAGGAACGCCAGGCCGCTGGCGGTGGTGAACGTGCCGCCCAGGCTTGGTACACCCATGCTCAGCGGGATAGGTACCGGCGAGCTATCACGCACGGTGCCGTTCTTGTGCTTCCACAGGGTCTTGTTGTTGGTCAGGTCGACTGCCGCGACATAACCCCACGCAGGCGCTTGGCATGGCAGGCCCATGGGCGAGAGCAGCGCTTCGAGGATCACGCCATACGGCGCGCCTTTGTTCGGCTGCACGCCTTCGGTTTCGCTCTTGCGACCCGGACCACCAGCCACTTCGGCCGCCGGCACCAGTTTCGACTTGAATGCCATGTAGCTCGGGTTGACGAAGGCGATCTGGCGCACCGGATCCACCGAAATGCCGCCCCAGTCGAATACGCCGAAGTTGCCTGGGTAGACGATCGACCCTTGCAGCGACGGCGGTGTGAACATGCCGTCATAACGCAGCGACTTGAAGTCGATCCGGCACAGCATCTGGTCGAACGGGGTCACACCCCACATGTCGCGCTCTTTAAGGACCGGCGGCACGAAATTCAGGTCGGACATCGGTTGGGTCGGCGAGGTGAAGTCGCCTTCCACCGCGCCTTGCGGCACCGGGACTTCCTTGATCGGCACGATCGGCTGGCCGTTGCTGCGGTCCAGCACGTAGATGCTGCCCTGTTTGGTCGAGGCCAATACGGCGGGTTTCACGCCGTCTGCGGTCTTCATGTCCATCAGGGTCGGTTGACCGCCAACGTCCATGTCCCACAGGTCGTGGTGGGTGAACTGGAAGTACCAGCGCACTTTACCGGTGGCGATGTCGAGGGCGGTCAGGCCGGCAGCGTACTTTTCCGATTCCGGTGTGCGGAATCCGCCGAACTGGTCGGGAGTCTGGTTGCCCATCGGCAGATAGAGCATGCCGAGTTTTTCATCGACGCTGAACATGGACCACATGTTCGGCGAGTTGCGGGTGTAAGTCTGGCCTTCGGCAATTGGCGTGGTGTCGTCCGGGTTGCCGCTGTCCCAGTTCCACACCAGCTTGCCGGTGTGCACGTCGTAGGCGCGAATCACACCGCTTGGCTCGTCGGTGGAGACGTTATCGGTGACGTGGCCGCCGATCACCACCAGGTTCTGGGTGACTGCCGGAGGCGAGGTGGAGTAGTAACCGCCGGCCGTGAAGCCGCCGATGTTGGCGGTCAGGTCGACCTGGCCCTTGTCGCCGAAGTCTTCGCACATCTTGCCGGTGTCGGCGTTGAGGGCGATCAGGCGGGTGTCGGCGGTCGGCAGGAAAATCCGCCGTGGGCACACGGTGCTGGCCGGCGTGTTGCTGGCGGTGCCGGTCGGGCTCTGCTCGGCGGAGGCGTAGACGGCGTCATCGTGGTAGGTCACGCCGCGGCAGGTCATGTGCGCCCAGCCCTTGAAGTTTTCCGCTTTTTGCGTGGAAAGCTTCGGATCGAAACGCCAGATTTCCTTGCCGGTCTCAGGTTCCAGGGCAATCACCTGGCTGTGAGGCGTGCACACGTAGAGCATGCCATTGACTTTCAGCGGGGTGTTTTCGGCGGTGGTTTCACCCGGGTCGTTCGGCCCTGGCAGGTCGCCAGTGCGATAAGACCAAGCTTCCTTCAGCTTGCCGACGTTCTCGGGAGTGATCTGCGCCAGCGGCGAATAGCGGTCGCCATGGGCGCTGCGCCCGTAGGAATTCCAGTCGCCGTCCGGCATGGCCGGTGCGGTATTGGTCATGCCCGGCACGCTGTCGCGGTCCAGTTGGCCCTTGATTTCACCAGGGTTGGTGAATTGGCTGGCGAGCGCGGCGATACCGGCGATGACCACGGCAGCGCCCAAGGCACGGGTGCCCATCGGCGAAGCGTCGGTGGTCAGCAGCGGGCGGCGGAACCATGGCAGGAGCATGACGATGCCCAAGGCAAACAGCATCGCCAGGCGCGGCACCAGTTGCCACCAGTCCAGGCCCACTTCCCACAGCGCCCAGACCGTACTGGCGAACAACACCAGGGCGTACAGCCCCAGCGCCGCGCGACGCGCCATGATCAGCAGCACGCCCGTCAACGCCAGGCCGATGCCGGCCAGCAGGTAATACCACGAGCCGCCAAGCGTGCTCAGCTTGACTCCCCCGGCCAACAGGGCCAGGCCCATCAATAGAAGCAGAATGCCGAGCAGGCTCGGTAACAGACGGCTTCGACTCAAAGCACCCTCAGTGCTCATAGCGTGTTTCTCCGTGACGTTTAAAAAAAGTCCCGCGCAAGTTGTCACTTTAGATGACGATCCTTCGGAGGCATGGTTCAGTTAAAAAAAGCAAATTCCACTGCCACGCTCATCTGGGAGAACGAGAGCCCCGACGGCCACTCACGCTGAGACAGCGCTGTCTATCCTGGTGCCAAAGCGCGGGAGTTGTGGGATCGTCCAGTAGGGATGCGTGGGATGCGGAGGCTCTGGCACGCAAGAAGAAGCGTTTCAGCAGGCGGCGCAAGGATAATGACCTGTCATCAATAGAGAAAGAGCTTTTGTTGACATGGATCCTTTCGGTTTCGGTAACAGTGTGCCAAGCGGCTACCCCTCTCAGGCGAGCCGATGAAGGCAATGCTTCCCCCCAAACAGCACCTCGGCTAAGGTGCGCGGCTTTACAGCCTTTTCGCGCAGGCCTGCCATGACCGAACCGAACAACAACCCGCTGCACGGCGTCACGCTGGAGCAGATCCTCAACGCCTTGGTCCAGCATTATGAATGGTCGGGCCTGGCCGAACGCATCGACATCCGTTGCTTCAAGAGCGACCCGAGCATCAAGTCGAGCCTGACTTTCCTGCGCAAGACGCCCTGGGCGCGAGAGAAAGTCGAGCGCCTTTACATCAAGCTGATGCGCACTAAACGGCCGGTCTGAATCGTGAGCAGGCGAACCGGTTTCGTGGCGACGCTGGCCTTGCTTGGCTGGATGGGATTGAGCATCCAGCTTTACCTGATCCTGCTCGGTCGCTGGGAATTGGGCGCGAGCCTGTTGGGCGGGCTGGTGAACTTCTTGAGTTTCTTCACGGTGCTGACTAATACCCTGGCAGCCGTGGTGCTGACCTGGGAACTGACTCGCCGCGAGTCAGCGGCACGGCGCTGGTTTCTGCGGCCTGCGGTTCGCAGCGGCATTGCCGTGAGCATCGCCCTGGTCGGCCTGGCCTATAACCTGCTGCTGCGTCACCTCTGGCAACCCGAAGGCTGGCAATTCGTCGCCGATGAACTGCTGCACGACGTGATGCCCGTGCTGTTCCTCATCTATTGGTGGCGGTGTGTGCCCAAAGGCACCCTGCGTCTGGGCCATATCGGGCTTTGGGTGATTTATCCGCTGGTGTACTTCGGCTACGTCCTGTTTCGCGGGGATTTACTCGCGGCCTATCCCTACCCCTTCATTGACGTGGCGAACCTGGGTTATCCACAGGTGTTCGTCAATGCCGGGGGAATATTGGCGGGGTTTGTCGGGATTGCGCTGGGGGTGGTGGGATTGGATCGGTGGTTGGGGCGACGGTCGGTTGAAGCCTTGTGAGATGCCCTTGTGGCGAGGGAGCTTGCTCCCGCTGGGCTGCGCAGCAGCCCCTCTTAACAGCCACTCTGTTTTCCTGACACACCCGGGAGCCTGATTTTTGGGCTGCTGCGCAGCCCAGCGGGAGCAAGCTCCCTCGCCACAGGGATTTTGTGTTCACAAGTGGATATCAGCGCCTTACCGGCAGCATCCACACCAATCCACTGGCCTTGGCCCGCTCATGACACAGCGCCAGGACCCCACGCCGTTCATCGTTATCCATGCGGCTCCAGAGGGTGATCTCCGCCACGGTGCGCTGGCAGCCGGTGCAGATGTCGTCATCGTCCAGCGCGCAGATGTTTACGCAGGGCGAGGGAACCGGGCGTTCGGGCGTGTTCATTGTTCCTGCTCGGCCAAGTCGCGGGCATAGCGCTGCGAATTGTGCACATAGTGCGCGGCACTGGCTTCGAGCATTTTCTTCTGCGCCTCGGTCAGCTCTCGCACCACCTTGCCCGGCGAGCCCATCACCAGCGAACCGTCGGGAATCTCCTTGTTCTCGCCGATCAGCGAGTTGGCGCCGATGATGCAGTTCTTGCCAATCTTCGCGCCGTTGAGAATCACCGCGTTGATGCCGATGAGGCTGTAGTCGCCCACCGTGCAGCCGTGAAGCATGGCGTTGTGGCCGATAGTCACGCCGGTGCCGATGGTCAGCGGATAGCCCATGTCCGTGTGCATCACGGTACCGTCCTGCACGTTGCTGTTCTTGCCGATCAGGATCAACTCGTTGTCGCCACGCAGCACGGCGTTGAACCAGACGTTGGCGCCCTCTTCGAGGCGAACCTTGCCCACCAACGTGGCGTTGGGGGCAACCCAGCTCTGCGGGTGAGTTTCAACACGGGCATCGCCCAGGCGGTATTTCATGAAAGTCCTCGGGGTGTCAGGTATTGATGAAGCTCTTGGGTGGCGTGTGCAAGTCGATATCGGCGTCGTACAGCAGGTTGACCAGTTCCACGATCATGATTGCCGTCAGGCCCCAGATCTTGTATTCGCCGAACCGGTAGCTGGGTACGTACCAACTGCATCCCTGATAATCGATGCGGTGGGTGTGTTCGCGCGGATCCTTGCGGAAGAACTCCAGCGGCACACTGAACACCGCGGCGATCTCGGCGTCGTTGGCCTGGTACTCGACGTAATCCGGAATCACGCCGACGTACGGCGTGACTTTGATTCCGTGCAGGGAAATCAGCGGGCTGAGGGGGCCAATCACTTCCACCAGGCCGGGCGGCAGGCCGATCTCTTCCTCTGCTTCGCGCAGGGCTGTGAAGATCAGGTCAGGGTCTTCCGGATCTCGGCGTCCGCCGGGGAACGCCACTTCGCCGCCATGGGTCGATAACCCGCTGGCGCGCAATGTGAGGACCAGTTCCGGCTCGCCGCTGCGGGTAATCGGCACCAGCACCGCTGCTTCCGGGAAGCGCCGATCGGTCTCCAGATCGCGTGGGGTATGGTTGCTTACTCGATGCAGTAGCTCGTCCAGCATGAGACTTCTCGATTTATTCGCTACCTAGCATCATGCACCAATCACGCAAGCGGCCCAAGCCCCGAAACGGCGTCATGTCGCGAAACGACAACTTGCCGATACCCGTGCGCACACGCCAAGATAGGCGCAGCCTTCAGGAATCCAAGCATGAAATTCTGCAGCCAGTGCGGTAACCCGGTGACCCAGCGCATACCCGAGGGCGACTCGCGCCTGCGCTTTGTCTGCGACACCTGTCACACCATTCACTACCAGAACCCCAACATCGTGGCCGGTTGCGTACCGACTTGGGGCAGCAAGGTGCTTTTATGTCGACGCGCCATCGAACCGCGACGTGGCTATTGGACCTTACCGGCCGGTTTTATGGAGAACGGCGAAACCGTCGAACAGGCCGCCGTCCGTGAAACCGCCGAGGAGGCCTGTGCCAGGGTCCGAAACTTGAACATCTATACGCTGATCGACGTACCGCACATCAGCCAGGTGCATGTATTCTTCCGCGCCGAACTGGTGGACGTGGATTTCGCCGCCGGGCCCGAGAGCCTGGAAGTGCAATTGTTCGAAGAAGCCGACATTCCGTGGGACGAGCTGGCTTTCCGCACGGTGGGCCGTACCCTAGAATACTTCTACGCTGACCGGCGAGCCGAGGATTACCCGGTGCGATCCGAGTCGATACCGCCGCTTGCTCAGCCTGCCAATACTTGAAAAATCCAATATAGCCGCGACACCTCTAGGGATATCGTTTCAATGCGCTGGTTGCTTGTCCTGTTCTGCCTGTCGTTTACCGCTGTGTCCCAAGCCGCTGCCGTGGGAACCTACAACGGCAAGGTCATCGAAAAAGTCCTGGTGCTCAAGTCCGCCCATCAATTGCAATTGATCAACGACGGCAAGCCCCTCAAGACGTATCGCATCTCCTTGGGCAAGGGCGCCAAGAAAGGCCCCAAGTTGATAGAAGGCGACAAGCGTACCCCCGAGGGGTTTTATTGGATCGACTGGCGCAAGACCAGTGACCGGTTCTATTTGTCGATGCACATCTCCTACCCCAACATCAGCGACGCCGCCCGCGCCCGTCGCGAAGGCGTTGAGCCGGGGGGCATGATCATGATCCACGGCACGCCTGATTCGGAAGAGAACCCAGAGCAGTTGTTTCATACCCTGGACTGGACCGATGGCTGCATCGCCATGCGCAACGTGGACATGCGCGAGGTGTGGAACCTGGTGCCGGATGGGACGATGATCGAAATCCGTCCGTAACTCATGTTTCCATGCGCCGACGGAGCTCTTGTGGCGAGGGGATTTATCCCCGCTGGGCTGCGTGGCAGCCCCAAGGCAGCAAACCCATTCTGCCTGACACACCGCGCTGTCAGGTTTCAGGGGCCGCTTCGCAACCCAGCGGGGATAAATCCCCTCGCCACAGGTTACGTTGGCATCAAGTCCGAAGCTCAACCCGATCCAAGGCCTTGTTCGCCAGCAACGTCCCCAGCTCGATCATCTGCGCTACCGCCGACGCCACATGCCGCCGCGAGCCGTCTAAGTCAAACATGAGGTCGCTAAGCACCGCATTGGCCGAGGCCAGGGTTTCGCTGAGGTTGGCTAGCAGGGCTTCGGTGTCGATGTTGTCCGATACGGTGAACAACTGCACCGAGGGTTGGGGGTCTGGTTCGTCATCGGGCTTGAGGTAGTGGTCCATTGCGCGATCGGCGGCTTCTTTCAGTTTTTCGGGAGCGTAGTCGCCGTAGGGGAAGGTTGAGGCGGGTTTGGGGATGTCAGAATTATTTTTCAATTGAAGCTCCTTAATTTCATGGAGCCCAGGACAAAGCGTCCGGGCCTGTTGCCCCTTGATTTATTCGGACGGTCAAACCCGGTCGCTGAATTGGCAGCGACACCCAAAGGCTAGAGCCCTCGCTTCCTAGGGACAACCTTAAAAACATGTCGGAAACTTCGGGGCGTCTGACAGACCATCCATCTGGTCATGGATGTTTCGCACAAATTTCCGAGTAGTCTTTTTGGGTGGGTTGGATTGGGGGCATATCCGTTGCTGCGGTAACGGCTGCTTATGGTTCCGCTCTTACAGCGGGTCACTTTTGGAAAGAGCGCCAAAAGTAACCAAAAACGCTCTGCCCCACCACTCGGCACCTCGCCTAGGCTCGGTGTGCCCTCACTCCGGCATTGCTCCGTGAGCCCGCCGCGAAGGACCATCCATGGTCCAGCACGGCTATCCCGGCATCCATGCCGGGATGCCCACTGCGCAATACCTGCGTTCGGCCAGCGTGGTTAATGGGGCGCCGAGATCAACGTCCACCACGAGGCGGCCTTATAGCCGACCTGATTTTGGTGGGGACCGTATTTTTCCGGTGGAAGCGTACTTGCTCACGAGATGCCATGACATCCAGCATATCCACCGGCTGACACTCCGCCTTCGCGAGAAGGCTCGCTCCCACAATTGGATCGAAGTACAGGCGCCAAAGACAGGTCGGCTATAAGGCCGCCTCGTGGCGGACGTTGATCTAGGGCGCCCCGTTAACCACGCTGGCTGAACGAAGGCGTTGCGCAGTGGGCACCTCGGCATGGATGCCGAGGTAGCCGCGCTGGGCCATGGATGGCCCTTCGCGGCGGCCCACGGAGCAAGGTCTTCGTTCAGGCATGCCGAGCCTAGGCGAGGCACCGAGTGGTGGGGCAAAAGCGTTTTGGTTACTTTTGCGCTGTTCAAAAGTAACACGCTGTAAGAGCGGAACCATTAGCCGCCGTTACCGCAGCATTGGATATACACGCCCAGCTGAAAACAGCCCATCACCACCGCCATCAGAAAATAAATATCAAAATTCACAACTCACAAGCCGGGCATACCACTGCCCCTCTGAGGCAGCCGCCAGCGCCGTAGTTTCACGCCCCCTTCTGCCCCCACTAATACCACTTTAAGCCAACCTTATCCAAGCACCCCGTAATTCCCCAAAGCCAGCCGAACATCACATTGACATGGTATTCAAGTGGTATTAGCTTCCCACCCACTCACAGAGCGAAAATTCCTACAACAGCATCGGACACAGCTCACATGAACGACATCCTGGCCCTGCGTCCCGACGACACCCAACCCACGCCGCTGTACCTGCAACTGGCCCGCAACCTGGAGGCCGCCATCCACGCCGGCCAATGGAAAGCCGAACAGGCAATGCCATCCGAACGCAGCTTGAGCGAGCAACTGGGCATCTCCCGAGTCACCGCCCGCAAGGCACTGGAAGTGCTATTCGAACAAGGCCTGATCCGCCGCAACCAGGGCTCGGGCACATTCATTACCCCGCGCCTGGAACAACCGCTCTCGCGCCTCAGCGGATTCAGCGAAATGCTCCGCCTCAAAGGCTTCGTGCCCGGGTCACAGTGGCTAGAGCGAGAGATCACCCCGCCAACCCACGAAGAACTGATCCGCCTGGGCCTGTCGCCCAATGACAAAGTCGCCCGGCTCAAACGGCTGCGCAAAGCCGACGACACGGTCATGGCCATCGAAATGAGCACCCTGCCCGCCTCGATCATTCCCAAGCCGCAGGCGGTGGGCGATTCGCTTTATGAATTTCTCGATTGCATCGGCAAACCGGTCGTGCGCGCGCTGCAACACATCCAGGCGATCAACGCCTCGGACGAGTTCGCGGCCTTGGTGGGCATCGCCCCCGGCACCGCGATGCTGCTGATGACGCGGGTCGGCTACCTGGAAGACAACACGCCCATCGAAGTCACCGACACCTATTGCCGCAACGACTACTACGACTTTGTCGCGGAACTGCGGCGCTAGACGATCAGAGAATCCCCATGTCCGAAGACAACATCCTCACCGCCAACGGCTGGATACGCGGCCGTCTCTTACATGAACACGGCAAGGTCGTGTCCATCGAAGGCCAGCCCTGCGATCCGGCGGACAATGACTTGCCTTATCTGTTGCCCGGTTTCATCGACCTGCATGTGCACGGCGGTGGCGGCAAGGACATCATGGAAGGCGCGCCGGCGTTCGAGACCATCGCTCGCACTCATGTGCGCTTCGGCACCACGTCGCTGCTGGCCACGACCATGACCGCGCCGAGCGAGGAAATCGCCGGCGTGCTCAAGGCCCTCGGCGAGTTTTGTGAACAGCGGCCCAGCGGCAGTGCCCGTGTCCTGGGCGTGCACTTGGAAGGCCCCTACATCAACCCCGGCAAACTCGGCGCTCAACCGAATTTCGCCCACACGGCATTGATGGCCGAGGTGGAAGCGTACCTGGCCCTGGCACCGATCCGGGTGATCACCATCGCGCCGGAAATCGCCGGCCACGACGCATTGATTCGCGCACTCAGTTCCCGCGGGGTGCGCATGCAGATCGGTCATACGCTGGGCAGCTATGAGGAAGGCGTCGCGGCGCTGGCGGCCGGGGCCAGCAGCTTTACCCATTTGTACAACGCCATGAGCCCGTTGCATCACCGCGAGCCAGGCATCGTCGGTGCGGCGCTGGCCCATGCGCAATATGCCGAGTTGATCCCGGACCTGTTGCACGTGCACCCCGGCGCTATCCGCGTGGCGTTGCGCTCGATCCCGTGCCTGTATTGCGTCACCGATTCCACCGCCGCCGCCGGCATGCCCGACGGCGAATACAAGTTGGGCAGCCACACCGTGACCAAATGCCTGGGCGGCGTGCGCCTGGCCGACGGCACCCTGGCCGGCAGCACGCTGACGATGGATCAGGCCCTGCGCAACCTGGTGAAGATTGGCTTGCCCCTTGCCGAAGCCTCGCAGCGCTTGTCGCAATTCCCCGCCGACTACCTCGGCCTGCCTGAACGCGGACGCCTGCATCCTGCTGCCTGGGCCGATTGCGTACGCCTGGACCGTTCCCTGAACTTGACCGACGTGATGGTCGAAGGAGAAGCCATTGTCTTCAAAAATGCTTGAAGAGGCCCTGGCCTCGTCCGAGGCCGTCGAACGCCAATTGCGACAATTGGACCCCGCCCTGCAGGAGATTGCCGGACGCTTGCGCCGCCAACCGCCGCAAGTGGCGATGACCGTGGCCCGCGGCAGCTCCGATCATGCGGCCAGCTACTTCGCCTACCTGACCATGCAACAACTGGGTTTACCGGTGGCCTCGCTGCCGATGTCGGTGGTGACGATGCAGCAGGCGCCACTGAAGGTCAGCGGCCAGGTGGCGTTCGCGTTCTCCCAATCGGGGCAAAGCCCAGACCTGGTGAACAGCCTGCGCCTGTTGCGTAAGCGCGGCGCGTTGAGCGTGGCGATGGTCAACGCAGAAGATTCTCCGCTGGAGGCGGCTTGTGAATTCAGCGTGCCCTTGTGCGCCGGCATCGAAAGCAGTGTCGCCGCCACCAAAAGTTTCATCGCCACCCTCAGCGCCAGCGCGCGCCTGGTCGCCCACTGGAAAGACGACGCCGAGTTGCTCGAAGCCGGCGCCGCGCTGCCCGAAGGCCTGCGCGATGCCGCGAGCCAGGATTGGAGCGCCGCCGTCGAGACGCTGCGTGACAGTCAGCGCTTGATGGTGATCGGCCGTGGCGCCGGGTTCGCCATCGCCCAGGAAGCGGCGCTCAAATTCAAGGAAACCTCGGCGATCCAGGCCGAAGCCTTCAGCAGCGCCGAGGTCCGCCACGGGCCGATGGCGCTGATCGACGAGCACTATCCGTTACTGGTTTTTGCCCCGCGCGGCGCCGAGCAGGCTGGGGTGTTAAGCCTGGCCGCCGACATGCGCCAGCGCGGCGCCCGGGTGTTGCTGGCCGCGCCGGATGACATCGCCGAGCGCGACCTGACGCTAAGCCGCGCCGAACACCCGGCCCTGGACCCGATCCTGGCGATCCAGAGTTTCTATGGCATGGCCGCCAGGCTGGCCGTGGCTCGCGGCCTGGACCCGGACCGACCGCGCCACTTGAGCAAGGTCACCCGGACCCACTGAACCGCCGGCCCTGTTCCATCGAAGGCCAATGAGATTTCAAGAGAGAGCGAGCCCATGCCCAACAATAATAAAGAGCTGATCCTCAGCGCCCCGCTCAGCGGTCCGGTGCTCACCCTCGCCCATGTCCCGGACGCAGTGTTCGCCAGCGGCGCCATGGGTGACGGAATCGCCATCGATCCATTGAACGACACCCTCTACGCGCCCTGCGACGGCGAGGTGATCCACGTCGCCCGCACTGGCCACGCCGTGACCCTGCGGGCCGACAACGGCGCCGAACTGCTCCTGCACTTGGGGCTGGACACGGTCGAGTTGCAGGGCGACGGCTTTTCCATGCTGGTCAAGGAAGGCGCGCGGGTCAGCAACGGCCAGGCATTGCTGCGTTATGACGTGGACAGCGTGGCACAGCGCTGCAAAAGCCTGGTCAGCCTGCTGATCATCACCAATGGCGAACACTTCCAGGCACGGCCCATCACGCTTAAAGGGGTCAAGGTCGGCGAACCGTTGCTGCACATTGTCGCCAAGAGGCCGGGAGAAATACGCGGCAATGATGCGGATATGGACATTGAAGTGTTCGGCCAGATCCGTATTGCCCACCGTGGCGGCCTGCACGCGCGACCGGCAGCCCTGGTTCGCCAGACTGCGCAAGGCTTCAAGAGCCGCTCGCACCTGCATTTTGGCGGCCGGTCGGCGTCCTGCGACAGCGTCATGGGCTTGATGGGCCTGGCAATCAACGAGCAGGCCCAAGTGCACGTCAGTTGCCGAGGCAGCGACGCCGAAGCGGCGCTGCAAGCCTTGCTCGCAACGTTATCCACAGCCGCGGCCGAAAACGACCATGCCCACGCCCCCCCGGTAAAAGCGCCCAGTCGGGCCGCCGAAGACGGCGTGCTCCAAGGAGTCTGCGCCGCGCCCGGCCTGGTGGCCGGACCGTTGGTTCGGTTGGATGGTTTGCAGTTGCCCGACGATGACGGTGGTCACGACATCGAAGAGCAGCGGCAACGGTTGCGCCAAGCCCTGGAGCACGTCAGTGGCGACATCCGCTTGACATTGGAAAACGCCAAGGCCCGGCGCCACGACAATGAACAGGCGATCTTCAGCGCCCATCTGGCATTGCTGGAAGACCCGGCCTTGCTGGACGCCGCCTACGTGTCCATCGACCAGGGCGACGCCGCCACCCACGCCTGGAGCCGATCCATCGACGCGCAGTGCCAGGTGCTGCGACAACTGGGCAGTCCGCTGCTGGCCGAGCGCGCCAATGATCTACGCGACCTGCGCCAGCGGGTCCTGCGAGCGTTGTTGGGTGAGGCCTGGCAGTTCGAGGTGCCGGCGGGGGCGATTGTCGCCGCGCAGGAGTTGACCCCGTCGGACCTGCTGCAACTCAGCGCCCAAGGCGTGGCCGGTGTGTGCATGGCCGAGGGCGGCGCGACGTCCCATGTGGCAATCCTGGCCCGGGGTAAAGGCGTGCCCTGCCTGGTGGCGTTGGGCGATGCCTTGCTTGCGCAGGCGCCGGGGCAATCCGTGGTGCTGGATGCCGACGGCGGACGCCTCGAACTGGCGCCAACCGCCGAGCGCCTGACGCAGGTTCAGCAAGCACAAGCCCGACGCGCAGCCCTGCGGGCCCAACAACAGTCGCTCGCCCACGCGCCGGCGCGGACCATTGACGGGGTCGGGATTGAAATCGCCGCGAACGTGGCGTCGAGCGCCGAAGCAAGCCAGGCCGTTGCCAACGGCGCCGACGGCGTCGGTTTGTTGCGCACCGAATTTCTTTTCGTTGACCGCCGTACCGCCCCCGATGAACAGGAACAGTGCCAAGCCTATCAGGCGGTGCTCGACGCCATGGGCGAAAAACCGGTGATCATCCGCACCATCGACGTCGGCGGCGACAAGCAATTGGACTACCTGCCGCTGCCGGCCGAAGCCAACCCGGTGCTCGGCCTGCGAGGCATTCGCCTGGCCCAGGTGCGCCCGGAACTGTTGGATCAACAACTGCGCGCCCTGCTTCAAACCCGCCCGCTGCACCGTTGCCGGATCTTGTTGCCGATGGTCACTGAGGTCGACGAGCTGCTGCACATCCGCCAGCGCCTCGATGCGCTGGGCGCCGAACTGGGCCTGAGTGAACGTCCGCAACTGGGGGTGATGATCGAAGTGCCGGCCGCCGCCTTGCTGGCCGAACAACTGGCCGAGCACGCGGACTTCCTGTCCATCGGCACCAATGACCTTTCACAATATACCCTCGCCATGGACCGCGACCATGCAGGTCTCGCCGCCCGGGTCGATGCCTTGCACCCGGCACTGTTGCGGCTGATCGCCCAAACCTGCTCAGGCGCGGCAAAGCATGGGCGTTGGGTCGGCGTGTGCGGCGCCCTGGCTTCGGATCCGCTGGCGACGCCGGTGCTGATCGGGCTGGGCGTACGGGAGCTGTCGGTCAGCCCGCCGCAGGTCGGCGAAATCAAGGAGCGAGTGCGTGACCTCGATGCCGGCCAGTGCCGCCGCGTCAGTACCGATTTGCTCAACCTGGCCAGTGCCGCAGCCGTGCGCCAGGCCTGTCACCAACACTGGCCTTTGGGCTGAGCCACGTCGAAGAACAATAAAAGGAGAGACGCCATGTACCAGCATTTCATTGAAGGGCTGCAACGCCTCGGCCGGGCGCTGATGCTGCCCATCGCGATCCTGCCGATTGCCGGCCTGCTGTTGCGCCTGGGTGACACGGACCTGTTGAACATCGCGATCATCCACGACGCCGGCGAAGCGATTTTTGCCAACCTGCCGATGATCTTCGCCATCGGCATCGCCGTGGGCTTCGCCCGGGACAACAACGGCACGGCCGGGTTGGCCGGGGCCATCGGTTACCTGGTGATGATCGCGACGCTGAAGGTGCTCGACGCGACCATCAACATGGGCATGCTTGCCGGGATCATCAGCGGCCTGTTGGCCGGCGCGCTGTACAACTGCTTCAAGGACATCAAGCTGCCGGAATACCTGGCGTTCTTTGGCGGCCGACGCTTCGTGCCGATTGTCACCGGCTTCAGCGCCGTGGGCCTGGGCCTGGTGTTCGGGCTGGTCTGGCCGCCGATCCAGCACGGCATCAACACCTTTGGCGAGCTGCTGATGGCCAGCGGCAGCTTCGGCGCGTTCGTCTTCGGTGTGTTCAATCGCTTGCTGATCGTCACCGGCTTGCACCACATCCTCAACAACATGGCCTGGTTCATCTTCGGCAGTTTCACCGACCCGCAAACCGGCGCGGTGGTCACTGGAGACTTGACCCGTTATTTCGCCGGCGACCCCAAGGGCGGCCAGTTCATGACCGGCATGTTTCCGGTGATGCTCTTCGGCCTGCCCGCCGCATGCCTGGCGATGTACCGCAACGCCCTGCCCCAGCGGCGCAAAGTCATGGGCGGGATCCTATTGTCGATGGCGCTGACTTCGTTTCTGACCGGCGTCACCGAACCGATTGAATTCGCCTTCATGTTCCTCGCGCCGCTGTTGTACCTGGTGCACGCACTGCTCACCGGGCTGTCGATGGCAGTGACCAATCTGCTGGACATTCACCTGGGCTTCACCTTCTCGGGCGGTTTCATCGACATGGTCCTGGGCTGGGGTAAATCCACCAACGGCTGGTTGGTCGTCCCGGTGGGCCTGGCGTATGCGGCGATTTATTACCTGGTGTTCGATTTCTGCATCCGCCGCTTCGACCTCAAGACCCCAGGACGGGAGGAGGTGCCCGCGGGCGACACGCCGGTCATCGCCGAGAACCAGCGCGCCGCTGCCTATATCCAGGCGCTGGGCGGTGCCGAAAACATGATCACGATTGGCGCCTGCACCACGCGACTGCGGCTGGACATGGTGGACCGCAACAAGGCGTCCGACGCCCAGCTCAAGGCCCTCGGCGCCATGGCCGTGGTTCGCCCTGGCAACGGCGGCAGCTTGCAAGTGGTGGTGGGGCCGATGGCTGACAGCATCGCCGATGAAATTCGCCAGGCGTTGCCCTCTTCCGAACGATTGGCCAGCGCGTCCGTGGCCGCCGTGGCTGCGCCTGTCACACCGACGGCCGTCTCCGAGGCCGAGGCGCAACAGTGGCTCGCGGCCCTGGGCGGTGGCGGTAATGTGTTGCAGCTCGATTGCGTGGCGATGAGCCGTTTGCGGGTGCAACTGGCCGACGGCAAGGGGTTATCGGAAAGCCAGCTCAAGGCGCTTGGCTGTCAGGGGGTTAGCTCGCTAGCGGACGGTGTGTGGCACTTGTTGCTGGGCGAGAAAGCGCCGGGGCTGTTGCGGGCGTTGGAGGCTGTTGCGAATCGGAACGAGGTCAAGGCTGAAGCCTCTGGCGGCTGACACCTCACAATCCCTTGCCCACAAAGGTTTGTGTACACAGAATCGCGGACAATAAAAAACCCGCTGAACCAATCAGCGGGTTTTTTAATACAGCAGCAGGAGGATCAGAAATCCTCCAGCCGCCACACTTCATACGCCGGTGTCTCGTAGGGATGGCTCTGTTTCAGCGCCTCCACCGCTGGGCGGATCAACTCATCGGCCACCACCAGCTCGACCTTCCACTCCTCGACCTGCTCGACCTGCCCCGCCTCGCCAATGAACGGCTGGCTGCCGTCCAACGGGCGAAACTGGCCCAGGCCCAGCACTTGCCAGGCGCAGTGGTCGTAGTCGCCGATTCGCCCGCCACCGGCGGCGAATACGGCGCTTTTGACCTCGTCGACATGGCTGGCCGGGACGAAGAAGCAGAGCTTGTACACCCTCTTAGTTCACCCAGACGCGCGCGTTGCGGAACATGCGCATCCATGGCGCGTCTTCGTTCCAGTCGTCCGAACGCCACGAGTTCTGCACCGCGCGGAACACCCGCTCCGGGTGCGGCATCATGATCGTGACGCGGCCGTCGCGGCTGGTCAGGCCGGTGATCCCGCGCGGCGAGCCGTTCGGGTTGGCCGGGTAGGTTTCGGTGACCTTGCCGTGGTTGTCGACAAAACGCAGCGACACGCAACCGGACAGGTCGGCTTCGAGCAAGGCTTCTTCGCTCTCGAATTCCGCATGGCCTTCGCCGTGGGCGATGGCGATCGGCATGCGCGAACCGGCCATGCCCTGCAAGAAGATCGAGTTCGACTCTTGCACCTGGACCATCGCCACACGCGCCTCGAACTGCTCGGAACGGTTACGCACGAAGTGCGGCCAGAACTCGCTGCCCGGAATCAGCTCGTGCAGGTTGGACATCATCTGGCAACCGTTGCACACGCCGAGGGTGAAGCTGTCGGTGCGCTCGAAGAAGCCTTGGAATGCATCGCGGGCGCGGCTGTTGAACAGCGCCGACTTGGCCCAGCCTTCACCGGCACCCAGCACGTCGCCGTAGGAGAAACCGCCGCACGCGACCATGCCCTTGAAGTCGTTCAGGTCGACACGACCGGCGAGGATGTCGCTCATGTGCACGTCGATCGCGTTGAAACCGGCGCGGTCGAACGCGGCCGCCATCTCCACCTGGCCGTTGACGCCCTGCTCACGCAGGACCGCGACTTGTGGGCGAATGCCTTTCTTGATGTAGGGCGCGGCGACGTTTTCGTTGACGTCGTAGCTTAGCTTGGCGCTCAAGCCCGGATTGTCTTCTTCCAGCAGCGCGTCGAATTCCTGTTCGGCGCAATCGGCGTTGTCGCGCAGGCGCTGGATCTGGTAGCTGGTCTCGGCCCACTGGCGCTGCAACACGCGACGCTGGCCTTCAAAGACCGTGTCGCCGTTGAAGGTGATGTTGATGTGGGCGTTGTTGATCGGCTGGCCAATCACCGAGACGCACTCAGCCAGGCCGGCGGCGCTGAACTGGGCGAGGATGTCCGGGGTGGCGTCCTGGCGAACCTGGATCACCGCACCCAACTCTTCATTGAACAGGATCGCCGGGATCTCGGCGGCGGATTCGGCGACGCTGTCCAGGGTCAGATTCAAGCCACAGTGACCGGCGAAGGCCATTTCCACCACGGTGGTCAGCAAACCGCCGTCGGAACGGTCGTGGTAGGCCAGCAAGTGACCGTCGGCGTTGAGGCCCTGGATCACCGCGAAAAAGGCTTTCAGGTCTTCGGCATCATCGACGTCCGGCGCTTGCGAGCCGAGCTTGCCATGCACCTGGGCCAGGATCGAGGCGCCCATGCGGTTCTGGCCACGGCCCAGGTCGATCAGGATCAGGTCGGTGGTGCCCTTGTCCATGCGCAGTTGCGGGGTCAGGGTCTGGCGGATATCGGTGACGGGAGCGAAACCGGTCACGATCAGCGACAGCGGCGAGGTCACGCTCTTGTCCACGCCTTCGTCGTTCCAGCGCGTGGCCATGGACATGGAGTCCTTGCCCACCGGAATGGTGATGCCCAGCTCGGGGCACAGTTCCATGCCGACCGCCTTGACGGTGTCGTACAGGCGGGCGTCTTCACCCGGATGACCGGCGGCGGACATCCAGTTGGCCGACAGCTTGATATCGGAAATCTTGCCGATGCGCGAGGCCGCGATGTTGGTCAGGGTTTCGCCGATCGCCATGCGGCCCGACGCCGGGGCGTCCAGCAGCGCCAGCGGCGTGCGCTCGCCCATGGCCATGGCTTCGCCGGTATAGACGTCGAAGCTGGTGGCGGTCACGGCCACGTCGGCCACCGGCACTTGCCATGGACCGACCATCTGGTCGCGGGCCACAAGGCCGGTGATGGTGCGGTCGCCGATGGTGATCAGGAAGCTCTTGCTCGCCACGGCCGGGTGATGCAGCACGCGCTCGATGGAGTCGGCGATGTCGAGGGTCGACGGATCGAAATCGTCACCCAGCTCGGCTTCGCGAACGGCCGAACGGTGCATGCGCGGAGCCTTGCCCAGCAGCACTTCCAGCGGCATGTCCACCGGGCTGTTGCCGAAGTGGCTGTCGGTCACGGTCAGTTGCGGCTCGGCGGTGGCTTCACCCACCACGGCGAACGGGCAACGCTCGCGCTCGCAAATGGCCTGGAAACGTTCGAAGTCGGCCGGGCCGACCGCCAGGACGTAGCGCTCCTGGGATTCGTTGCTCCAGATTTCGTGCGGGGCCATGCCCGGCTCGTCGTTCGGAATGTTGCGCAGTTCGAAGCGGCCACCGCGGCCACCGTCGTTGACCAGTTCCGGGAACGCGTTGGACAGGCCGCCCGCGCCGACGTCGTGGATGAAGCTGATGGGGTTGTGCTCACCCAACTGCCAGCAACGGTCGATGACTTCCTGGCAACGGCGTTCCATTTCCGGGTTTTCCCGCTGGACCGAAGCGAAGTCCAGGTCGGCCGAGCTGGTGCCGGTGGCCATGGAGGACGCCGCGCCGCCACCCAGGCCGATCAACATGGCCGGGCCGCCGAGGACGATCAGCTTGGAGCCGACCAGGATCTCGCCTTTCTGCACATGTTCGGCGCGGATGTTGCCCATGCCGCCAGCGAGCATGATCGGCTTGTGGTAACCACGGACTTCTTCACCACGGGGGGTGGTGATGGACTGTTCGAAGGTACGGAAGTAACCGGTCAGGGCTGGACGGCCGAATTCGTTGTTGAACGCAGCCCCGCCCAGGGGACCTTCGATCATGATGTCGAGGGCGGTGACGATACGCTCAGGCTTGCCGTAGGGCTTTTCCCACGGCTGTTCGAAGCCTGGGATCTGCAGGTTCGACACGGTGAAACCGGTCAGCCCGGCCTTGGGCTTGGCGCCGCGACCGGTGGCACCTTCGTCGCGGATCTCGCCACCGGAACCGGTGGACGCGCCCGGGAACGGGGCGATGGCGGTCGGGTGGTTGTGGGTCTCGACCTTCATCAGGATGTGCACCGGCTCCTGGACCGCACCGTACTGGCGGGTCTCGGGGTTCGGGTAGAAGCGACCGGCAACGTTGCCGACGATGACCGCCGCGTTGTCCTTGTAGGCCGACAGCACACCTTCGTTGTGCATCTGATAGGTGTTCTTGATCATGCCGAACAGGCTTTTTTCCTGCTCCTGGCCGTCAATGTCCCAACTGGCGTTGAAGATCTTGTGGCGGCAGTGCTCGGAGTTGGCTTGGGCGAACATCATCAGTTCGATGTCGTGAGGGTTGCGCTTCAGGCCCAGGAAAGCGTCGACCAGGTAATCGATCTCGTCTTCAGCCAGGGCCAGGCCCAGCTCGGCGTTGGCTTTTTCCAGCGCGGCACGGCCGCCGCCCAGTACGTCGATGGCGGTCAGCGGCTTGGGCTCGGCGTGGCTGAACAGGCCGGCGGCCTGCTCCAGGTTGCCCAGTACGACTTGGGTCATGCGGTCATGCAGGCCATCGGCGATCAGCTGGGCCTCGGCCTCGCTGAACTCACCGGCAACATAAAAGGCAATGCCGCGTTCCAGGCGCTGGATTTTCGCCAGGCCGCAGTTGCGGGCGATGTCGCTGGCCTTGCTCGACCACGGCGAAATGGTGCCGAAACGTGGCAACACCAGGAACAGGCGACCGGTCGGCTCCTGGACGGGAACACTGGGACCGTACTTCAGAAGGCGCGCGAGCACCTGCTGTTCGTCGCCGGTCAAACCGCCGGTGACTTCGGCGAAGTGAGCGAATTCAGCATACAAGCCACTGACAGCCGGTACTTTCTGGCTCAGTTGCTCAAGAAGTTTGCTGTGGCGAAAGGCAGAAAGGGCAGGAGCGCCGCGCAGGATCAACATCTTCGGGACAGCCTCGGGAAGGGGTGTGCTTTGAGGCCGTGCATTCTAGCCTAAACCGCTGGCGACGGCATCCGAAACGGTAGGTGCAATGCCAGCCGAACGTCGGTCGTGGCGCAGACGGCCTGGTCGCGTCGCTGTTGCGATAACGCCATGGAGTTATTTTTTACCGACATAAAACCCGTCGCGCGCCGGCCCGCCTGAGTTGCGGACACGTTTTGCAACCTCTAACAGACTGGCCTTTTACTGTCGATATATGGCGGTCGAGGCCGTTTGCGTATACTGCGCAGATGTTTTCCCCAACGGCTTTGCGTCCGCGGTACGCCAGATGGCTGATCGCAACCGGACTCTTCCTGGTGCTCAGTGGTTGTGTTGAGAAACCCAACACACTGGAGCGCGTAAAGGAGGATGGCGTGCTGCGGGTCGTCACCCGTAACAGTCCCGCCACCTACTTCCAGGATCGCAACGGTGAAACCGGCTTCGAATACGAGCTGGTGAAGCGCTTCGCCGAGGATTTGGGGGTCGAGCTTAAAATCGAGACCGCCGACAACCTCGACGACCTGTTCGGCCAGGTGGGCAAGCCCAACGGCCCGGTGCTGGCCGCCGCGGGCCTGGTCAGCAGCGAACAGCGCAAGAAACAGGTACGGTTTTCCCACCCTTACCTGGAAGTCACCCCCCAGATCATCTACCGCAACGGCCAGTCCCGCCCTACCGACGCGTCGGCCCTGGCCGGCAAGAAGATCATGGTGCTCAAGGGCAGCTCCCACGCCGAACAGCTGGCGCAGTTGAAGCAGCAATATCCGGGTATCGAATACGAAGAGTCCGACGCGGTTGAAGTCGTCGACCTGCTGCGCATGGTCGATGAAGGCCAGATCGACCTGACCCTGGTGGATTCCAACGAAGTGGCGATGAACCAGGTGTACTTCCCCAACGTCCGCGTGGCGTTTGACCTGGGCGATGCCCGCAGCCAAAGCTGGGCGGTGGGCCCGGGCGAAGACAACAGCCTGCTCAACGAAATCAACGCCTACCTGGACAAGGTGCAGAAAAACGGCACGCTGCAGCGCCTCAAGGACCGCTACTACGGCCACGTTGACGTCCTCGGCTACATGGGCGCCACCACGTTCGCCCAGCATCTGCAGCAACGCCTGCCCAAATACGAACAGCACTTCAAGGCCTACGCCAAGAAAGAAAAGGTCGATTGGCGGCTGCTGGCGGCGATCGGCTATCAGGAATCGCTCTGGCAACCGACGGTTACTTCCAAGACCGGCGTGCGCGGCCTGATGATGCTGACCCAGAACACCGCGCAGGCCATGGGCGTGTCCAATCGCCTGGATCCGAAGCAAAGCATCATGGGCGGTGCCAAGTACCTGGCCTATATGAAGGAGCAACTGGACGAGAGCATTGAGGAGCCAGACCGCACCTGGTTCGCCCTTGCCGCCTATAACGTCGGCAGCGGCCACCTGGACGACGCGCGCAAGCTCGCCGCCAAGGAAGGCCTGAACCCGAACAAGTGGCTGGATGTGAAAAAGATCCTGCCGCGCCTGTCCCAGAAACAGTGGTACAGCAAGACCCGCTACGGCTACGCCCGGGGCGGAGAACCTGTGCATTTCGTGGCGAACATCCGCCGCTACTACGACATCCTGACCTGGGTGACCCAGCCGCAGCTTGAAGGCGACCAGGTGGCCGAAGGCAACCTGCACGTGCCGGGCGTGGACAAGAGCAAGCCGAACCAGGAATCCCCGCAGCTATAAGTTGTACACAACTCCTGATGCTGTGATGAACCTGTGGCGAGGGGATTTATCCCCGCTGGGCTGCGCAGCAGCCCTAAAATCTGACGCCTCGGTTTGTCAGGCGGATTGAGTTGACCTGTCTTGGGGCCGCTTCGCGCCCCAGCGGGGATAAATCCCCTCGCCACAATAGAATTTGCAAGCTCAAATGAGCAGCCACATTAGGTTTTGTGGCTGCCGTCAGGACTTGGCGGCGGCCAGGATCAGCGCTTTCATTTCAGACACAGCCGACTTGAACCCGACAAACATCGCATGAGCCACCAAGGCGTGGCCGATGTTCAGCTCGTTGATGCCTTTGATGGCCGCGACGGCTTCGACGTTATGGTAGTGCAGGCCATGGCCGGCATTGACGATCAACCCTTGGGCCAGGCCAAAGGTGACGCCATCGGCGATCCGTTGCAGCTCATCGGCCACGTCCGTCGGCGTTTCGGCATCGGCATAACGACCGGTATGCAACTCGATGGCCGGTGCGCCGACACGCTTGGAGGCCTCGATCTGCCGCTCGTCGGCGTCGATGAACAGCGAGACTTCGGCACCGATCTTCGACAGCCGCTCCACCGCCAGGCTGATCCGCGACTCCTGCCCCGCGACGTCCAGGCCGCCTTCGGTGGTCAGTTCCTGGCGCGTTTCCGGTACCAGGCAGATATGTGCCGGGCGGATGCGCTCGGCGAACGCCATCATCTCTTCGGTCACGCCCATTTCGAAGTTCATGCGGGTTTGCAGCACATCCTTTAGCAGCAGCACGTCGCGCTCCTGGATATGGCGACGGTCTTCGCGCAGATGCACGGTGATGCCGTCGGCACCCGCCTCTTCGGCGTCCAATGCGGCCTTGACCGGATCCGGGTAGCGCGTACCACGGGCCTGGCGCAGGGTGGCGACATGGTCGATGTTCACGCCGAGAAGAATGCGATTGCTGGTGCTCACGAAAAGCGCTCCTGAATGGACAGAGATTCGGCCCACAGCATACGGGTAGATCAGGGCTTGCGAAACAGCTCGCGACTGACCAGCGGCCGACCACCCAAATGAACCGCCAAGGCTTGGCGCATCAAACGCTTTGCCGCCGCCAAAGCACCCGGTGCGGTCCAGTCGGCCTCGGCCATCGCCAGCAACTCAACGCCATTGAACAGGCCGGGCTGCAATTGATAGACCTGCTCCAGGCCCGCGTCCACTTGCAAGCGGTACAGACCGTCCGCGGCGATGGGCTGGCCGTGCAGGTCGGTGTCCAGGGAAAAACCGTAGCCCAGGTCGTCCAGCAGGCGCCACTCGAATGAACGCAGCAGCGGTTCCAGCGGGCGACCCTCGGCCAAGGCTTGCAGCGTGGCGGCGTAGTGGTCGAAAACGGCGGGATGGGGATCTTCGGCCGGCAGCAGGCGAATCAGCAACTCGTTAAGGTACAAGCCACTGAACAGCGCCTCGCCGTTGAGCCAGGCCGCCACGCCATTACTTTCCATGCGCCCGACGTTTTTCAACTCGCCCCGCCCGCGGAATTCGACTTCCAGCGGCACGAACGGCCGCGCCAGCGTCCCGGCCTTGCCCCGCGCCCCACGCAACACCGCCCGCAACCGCCCTTGTGGCGTGAGGAAATCCACCAGGGCGCTGCTTTCGCGGTAGGCGCGCGAGTGCAGGACATAGGCGGATTGGGCGAGGGGTTGGTTGGGGGACATCGGGGGCCTGAATATCAATAAGATATCAATGGATGAACAGATCTTGTGGCGAAGGGAGCTTGCTCCCTCGCCACAAGAGCCCGCTCGCACAGAACCGGTCGGTTAAAGGTCGCCGTAACCCAATGAACGCAGAGCACGCTCGTCATCGGACCAGCCGCCCTTCACCTTGACCCAGAGGTTGAGCATGATCTTGGAGTCGAACAGCAGCTCCATGTCCTTGCGCGCCTCGGTGCCGATGCGCTTGATACGCTCGCCCTTGTCGCCAATGATGATTTTCTTCTGGCCGTCACGTTCGACGAGGATCAAGGCATGAATATGCAAGGTCTTCCCTTGCTGCTTGAATTCTTCAATCTCGACCGTGATCTGGTACGGGAGCTCGGCGCCCATCTGGCGCATGATTTTCTCGCGCACCAGTTCGGCGGCGAGGAAACGGCTGCTGCGGTCGGTGATCTGGTCTTCAGGGAAGAAGTGATCATTTTCCGGCAAGTGTTCGGCAATCACCCGCTCCAGCGCGTCAAGGTTATGGCCGTGCTGGGCGGAAATCGGGATGATCTGGGCGTTTGGCAGCTGCTCTTGCAGCCAGCTCAAGTGCGGCATCAGCTCGGCTTTGTCTTCGATGCGGTCGGTCTTGTTCAGCGCGACGATCAAAGGGCCGGTCACATACTGGACGCGCTCGAGGACCATCTGGTCTTCATCGGTCCACTTGGTCCGGTCGACCACGAAGATCACCACGTCGACGTCTTTCAACGCCGCCGAGGCGGTCTTGTTCATATAACGGTTCAGGGCCTTTTCGCCGCCCTTGTGCATGCCGGGCGTATCGACGTAGATCGCTTGGACGGCGCCCTCGGTCTTTATGCCGAGCATGTTGTGGCGAGTGGTTTGCGGCTTGCGCGAGGTGATCGCCAGTTTCTGGCCGAGGATGTGGTTCAGCAACGTGGACTTGCCCACGTTCGGCCGTCCGACAATGGCAACATAGCCGCAGCGGGTGACGGTTGTATCAGTCATTGCCATTCTCCACGCCCAAGGCGATCAGTGCTGCGGCGGCCGCTACCTGTTCGGCAATACGACGACTCACACCCTGGCCCCGGCTTTTTTCATTCAATAAGACCACTTCGCATTCGACGAAGAAGGTTCGGCAATGCGGCTCACCCTGGATATCCACCACTTCGTAGCGCGGCAGATCGCAGCTGCGCGATTGCAGGAATTCCTGCAAGCGGGTCTTCGGATCCTTGTTGGTGTCCACCAGCGTCAAGCTGTCGATCTCGGAAGTCAGCCAGGCCAGCACACGCTCACGTGCCATTTCCATGCCCGCGTCCAGGTAAATCGCCCCGATCAATGCCTCCAGGGCGTCGGCCAGGATCGACTCGCGACGGAAACCGCCACTTTTCAATTCACCCGAGCCCAAGCGCAAGTATTCGCCCAGGTCGAAACCGCGGGCGAGTACCGCCAGGGTCTCACCTTTCACCAATCGTGCACGCAAACGCGACAACTGGCCTTCGCGAGCCAGGGGAAAGCGCTCGAACAAGGCCTCGCCGGCCACGAAATTGAGAATGGCATCGCCAAGGAATTCCAGGCGTTCATTGTTACGCCCGGCAAAACTGCGGTGAGTGAGGGCCAGGAGCATCAGTTCCTGATCCTTGAAAGTGTAGCCGAGCTGGCGCTCGAGACGGCTTAGAGAAACGCTCACGGTTTACCCACGCTGAGTTCGTGGCTGGATTCCACCGCCACGGCGGCGAGGCGCCGTTGGCTTGGGACAATTAACGCTGTGTTCAAAAATGACGTCCTGACTATCGTTGGCTTCATGCTTCGGGCAACCTTGTGCAGGCTCCAGAAATGCATTCGGCGCTGTGTTCAACAGCGCCGTGTGTGATTACTTGATCAGGCCAACCCGCGAGAAATTCGGCAGGTGACTGAGTTTGGGTTCCGGCCAGCTCATCCAGACCGCAAAGGCCTTGCCGACGATATTGCGGTCGGGGACCATGCCCAGCATGTCCTTGGGAATGTTCGGATCATCCCAATACCGGCTGTCGTTGGAGTTGTCGCGGTTGTCGCCCATCATGAAATAGTGCCCTGCCGGCACGGTCCACGAATGGTCCGGCGTGGCGCGGTAGCGGCTCATTTCCTTGCGGATCAGGTGTTCGGCTTCGCCGAGTTTTTCCTTGTACAGCTCGGCGCTGCCCAGGGTGCCCGGTTCGGAACCGATCAACTGCTCCGCCACCAGCTCGCCGTTGACAAACAGGCGCTTGTCGGCGGTGTAGCGGATCTTGTCGCCCGGCAGGCCGACCACACGCTTGATGTAGTTGACGTTAGGGTCGCTCGGGAAGCGAAACACCATGACATCGCCGCGTTGCGGGTCGCCGATCTCGATGACCTTCTTGTCGATCACCGGCAGCCGGATTCCATAGGAGAACTTGTTCACCAGGATGAAATCACCCACGTCCAGGGTCGGCTTCATCGAACCGGACGGAATCTGGAACGGTTCCACCAGGAACGAGCGCAGCACGAGCACGATGAACAGCACCGGGAAGAACGACTTGCCGTATTCGACCAGCAGCGGTTCCTTGTTGAGCTTTTCGATGACCACGCCATCAGGCTGGCTGACGCTGCCCTGATAAGAGGCAATCGCGGCCCGGCGCCGAGGCGCCAGGAACAACAGATCAAGCAACGCCAACAAGCCGCAGACGAACACGGCGATAACCAGCAACAGCGGGAAATTTAGCGACATAGGACCTAACTATCCAACCTGAGCACCGCAAGGAAGGCTTCCTGTGGAATTTCCACGTTGCCGACCTGCTTCATGCGTTTTTTACCGGCCTTCTGCTTTTCCAACAGCTTGCGCTTACGGCTAACGTCACCGCCGTAGCATTTGGCCAATACGTTCTTTCTGAGCGCCTTGACGGTTGTGCGCGCCACAATCTGCCCGCCAATGGCGGCCTGGATTGCCACGTCGAACATCTGCCGCGGAATCAGTTCCTTCATCTTCTCGGTCAACGCGCGACCTTTGTAGTGCGCGTTGTCACGGTGCACGATCAATGCCAGGGCATCGACTTTCTCGCCGTTGATCAGCACATCCAGCTTCACCAGATTAGCCGATTGGTAGCGATCGAAATGATAGTCCAGCGAAGCATAGCCGCGGCTGGTGGATTTCAGGCGATCGAAGAAGTCCAGCACCACTTCGTTCATCGGCAGGTCGTAGGTCACCTGGACCTGCGTTCCGAGGAACAGCATGTCGTGCTGCACGCCACGCTTTTCAATGCACAGGGTAATGACGTTGCCCAGGTGCTCCTGAGGCACAAGGATGTTGGCGCGCACGATCGGCTCGCGCATATCCTCGATGGCCGACAGGTCCGGCAGCTTGGACGGGTTATCGACGTAGATCGTCTCGCCGCTCTTGAGCAGCAGCTCGAAGATTACCGTTGGCGCCGTGGTGATCAGGTCCAGGTCATACTCGCGCTCCAGGCGCTCCTGGATGATTTCCATGTGCAGCATGCCCAGGAACCCGCAACGGAAACCGAAGCCCAGGGCGTCGGAGCTTTCCGGGGTGTACTGCAGGGACGAGTCGTTCAAGGTCAGCTTTTGCAGGGCTTCGCGGAAATCCTCGAAGTCGTCGGAACTGACCGGAAACAGGCCGGCATAGACCTGCGGCTGGATGCGCTTGAAACCTGGCAGCACATCGACGTCGGGAGTGGAGCTCAAGGTCAGGGTGTCGCCGACCGGCGCCCCATGGATGTCCTTGATGCCGGCAATGATGAAGCCCACTTCACCGGCCTTCAGGTCGACGGTGGCGGAGTGTTTCGGGTTGAAGACACCGACGCTGTCCACCAGGTGGATCTTGCCAGTGGACTTGACCAGGATCTTGTCGCCCTTCTTCACGCGGCCATGGCGCACGCGAACCAGGGAAACCACGCCCAGGTAGTTGTCGAACCAGGAGTCGATGATCAACGCTTGCAGCGGATCTTCGATGTTGCCGGTCGGCGCGGGAATGGTGGCGACCAGGCGCTCGAGCACTTCATCCACGCCCAGGCCGGTCTTGGCGCTGCACGTGACCGCGTCGGTGGCATCGATGCCGATGATTTTTTCGATCTCTTCCTTTACCCGGTCCGGATCGGCCTGGGGCAGGTCGATCTTGTTAAGCACCGGCATGACCTCAAGACCCTGCTCGATGGCCGTGTAGCAGTTGGCAACCGATTGGGCCTCGACGCCCTGGCCGGCATCGACCACGAGCAATGCACCTTCACAGGCCGCCAGCGACCGGCTGACTTCATAGGTGAAGTCGACGTGGCCCGGGGTGTCGATGAAGTTGAGCTGGTAGGTGATGCCGTCTTTGGCCTTGTAATAGAGGGTAACGCTGTGGGCCTTGATGGTGATCCCGCGCTCACGCTCCAGGTCCATGGAATCCAGGACCTGGGCTTCCATTTCACGCTCGGCCAGGCCGCCGCACATCTGGATGAACCGATCAGCCAGCGTCGACTTGCCATGGTCAATGTGGGCGATGATGGAGAAATTGCGGATATGACTCAAATCACTCACGGATCAACACTCAAAAAGGCTGCAGGCATGGCCCGCGGAAAAATAGCCGGGAATTGTACCTGATCCATCGAGCAAGCGTCACGCTCGCCTGTCGATGAGCTTTTGTGGAATAAGAACAAGGGCCGCTTCGCGACCCAGCGGGAGCAAGCTCCCTCGCCACAAAAGCGCCATTGCCACAAGGGCGCCGGTCAACCGGCCCGGCGCAGCAGCCAGAGGCCGGCCAGCGCGCAGACACCGGCCGGCACCAGCACCGCGAACAGCGGCGAGAAACCGAACACCAGGCTCGATGGCCCCAGCAAATCCTGGGCGATGCGGAAGGTGAAGCCCACCAGCACACCGGTGAATACCCGTTGGCCAAGGGTCACCGAACGCAGCGGACCGAAGATGAAGGAAATCGCCATCAGTACCAGGGCGGCAGTCACCAGCGGCTGCAACACCTTGACCCAAAAAGCCAGCCAGTAGCGACCATTGTTCAGGCCCTGGTCCGCCAGATAGTGGATATATCCCCACAATCCGGTAATCGACAAGGAGTCCGGCGCCATCACCACGGTGCTGAGCAATTGCGGGCTCAGGGCCACGTCCCAACGCTCCTCAGGGGCAGTGACCACTTCGGTGCGCTTGTCATGGAACAGGGTGGTGGTGACGTCCGTCAGTTGCCAGTGATCCTCGGTAAATTTTGCGCGCTTGGCGAAGCTGGACGAGAGCATGTGACGCTGGTCATCGAAGCGATATCGCGTCACGCCATACAGCGTTCCGTTGGGCTGGACCGAGTTGATATGGATGAATTCGTCGCCCTGGCGGTGCCAGAGGCCGTGTTTGGCGCTTTGCGCATCACCGCCGCCCTGGGCCAGGGAACGGTTGGCCTGGGCGGTGTTCTCTGTCGCCGGGGCGACGTATTCACCGATCAGCACACCTACCAGCATCAGCACCAGCATCGGCTTCATCACCGCCCAGACGATCCGACCGATGGACACACCAGCGGCGCGCATGATGGTCAGCTCGCTGTTGCTTGCCAAGCTGCCCAGGCCGATCAAGCAGCCGATCAACGCGGCCATCGGCAACATGTCGTACAAGCGGCGCGGCGCGGTCAGCAACACGTAGCTCAGGACATCGAGCAGGGTGTACGTATCGCTGACGTCGCTCATTTCGTCGATGAAGGCAAACAAGGTCGCCAGCCCGAGAATGATCCCCAGGACAGCGAGGATCGCCATGAATACGCTACTGCCGATATAGCGGTCGAGTTTAACCACGGGCCACCTCCAGCGCGCTGCGACGACTGGCCAGTTTCAGGCGCAGCGGCTCCCAGTAGAGCAACCCCAGGCCAATGGCGAGGAAGATCGAATGCACCCACCACAGGCCCAGGGCCGGCGGGATCTTGCCTTTCTCCAGGGCGCTGCGGGCGGAAATCAGGATGGTCAGGTAAGCCATATACAAAAGAATCGCCGGCAGCAGCTTGAGGAAACGGCCCTGGCGCGGATTGACCCGCGACAGCGGGACCGCCATGAGCGTCACGATGAACACCAACAATGGCAACGACAGGCGCCACTGCAGTTCGGTGCGGGCCCGAATGTCATCGTTGCCCAGCAGGCTGGCCGTAGGCATCGCATCACGGTCGGTGACTTCGTCGCTGGCCTCGGGCTTGGGCAGCAGCACGCCATAGGTGTCGTACTTGATGGCGCGGTAGTCGGCCTGCCCCGGCTTGCCGTCATAGCGGTAGCCATTTTCGAGGATCAGGTAGCGGTTGCCGTCAGGGTTGATTTCCTGGCGGCCCTTCTCGGCCACCAGTACGGAGATGCCGCGATCCTTCTTGGTATCCGATGACAGGTTCTTTTGCGTAATGAAGACCCCGCCCAGGTTGACCCGGTCGTCCGAGAGCTGCTCGGTGTAGGTGACACGCGTCCCGTCGCGCAGGGCCTGGAAGCGCCCCGGCACCAGGGTGTCGAATTCGGTCATGGCGTCCTGCTGGTTGATCAGCAACTGGAACTGATTGGCGCCCTGGGGCGAGAGGCTCAGGCTCAGCCAGGCCACCACCAGCGCCACCAGCGTTGCCGGGAACAGGGTGATGCGAAACAGACGCTGCTGGCTCATGCCGGTGGCCGACAGCACGGTCATTTCACTGTCCAGGTACAGGCGACCGTAAGCCAGCAGGATGCCGAGGAACAACCCCAGCGGCAGGATCAATTGCAGAAAGCCCGGCAGGCGGAACCCCATGATCAGGAACAGCGAGCCTGGGTCCAGGGCGCCGGAGGCCGCCTGGGCAAGGTACTTGATGAAACGCCCGCTCATGATGATGACCAGCAGCACGGCGCTCACAGCGCTCAGGGTCAACAGGACTTCGCGGGATAAATAACGGAAGACGATCAAACCAGACACTCCAGGATTGTCAGGCTAAGGCGGCCAAACAAGACACGTATCGAGCCAGCCCATACGAGCGAGCCGCCGAAAAAAGAGCCGCATTATCCTGTGATTGGAGGCGCCTGTCACTGCGAACGCTTTAATGCAGACGCCTCAACGTCAAAAAGTTAACAACGCCGAGGGTTGTCAGGCTCGGGCGCCGGGGTTCAAACTGCGGCCTTTGTCGCCGGCATGCACCGGCGCTTCTTTTATATAGAAGACAGCTGTTCAGCGCGCCACTGCCCGGCGCCTGCCTCTTGACCATTCACTCAGGGATCCGGACATGGAACTGGTTGTAAAAAGCGTCAGCCCAGAAACGTTGAAGACTGCCACGCTGGTGGTTGCCGTTGGTGAAAACCGCAAGCTTGGCGTAGTCGCCACCCAGCTCGACGCCCTGAGCGGCGGCGCCATCAGCGCCGTGCTCAAGCGCGGAGACCTGGCTGGCAAGGTCGGCCAGAGCCTGTTGCTGCACAGCCTGCCCAACCTCAAGGCCGAACGCGTGCTGCTGGTGGGCGTGGGCAAGGACGCTGAGCTGGGCGACCGGCCGTTCCGCAAGATCATCGCCGGCGTGCTCGGCACCCTCAAAAGCCTGGGCGGCGGCGATGCCGCATTGGCATTGGACGAACTGGTGGTCAAGGGCCGCGACAGCTACGGCAAGAACCGCCTGTTGGCCGAAACCCTGGTGGATGGTGAATACCAGTTCGACCAATTCAAGAGCCAGAAAGCCGAACCCCGCGCCCTGAAGAAAATCACCCTGCTGACCATCAAGGCCGCCCAGGCTGAAGTCCAGCGCGCCGTGACCCACGCCACCGCAATCGCCAATGGCATGGCCTTCACTCGCGACCTGGGCAACCTGCCGCCGAATATCTGCCATCCGACCTTCATGGGCGAACAGGCCAAGGCGCTGGGCAAGGAATTCAAGGGCCTCAAGGTCGAAGTCTTCGATGAGAAGAAGATCAAGGACCTGGGCATGGGTTCGTTCTATGCCGTCGGCCAGGGCAGCGCCCAGCCGCCACGCCTGATCGTCATGCAATACAACGGCGGCAAGAAATCCGAGAAGCCTTACGCACTGGTCGGCAAGGGCATTACCTTCGACACCGGCGGCATCAGCCTCAAGCCGGGCGCCGGCATGGATGAAATGAAGTACGACATGGGCGGCGCCGCGAGCGTGTTCGGCACCCTGCGCGCCGTGCTCGAACTGCAACTGCCGATCAACCTGGTGTGCATCCTGGCCTGCGCCGAGAACATGCCCAGCGGCACGGCCTCGCGTCCGGGCGACATCGTCACCACCATGAGCGGCCAGACCGTCGAAATCCTCAACACTGACGCCGAAGGCCGTCTGGTGCTGTGCGACGCCCTCACCTACTCCGAGCGCTTCAAGCCACAAGCGGTGATCGACATCGCCACGCTGACCGGTGCCTGCGTCGTCGCCCTCGGCGCCCATACCTCGGGCCTGCTGGGCAACAACGACGAGTTGATCGGCCAACTGCTCAGCGCCGGCCAGCAAGCCGACGACCGTGCCTGGCAATTGCCGCTGTTCGACGAATACCAGGAACAACTGGACAGCCCGTTCGCCGACATCGCCAACATCGGTGGCCCGAAAGCCGGGACCATCACCGCGGCGTGCTTCCTGTCGCGCTTCACCAAGAACCTGAACTGGGCGCACCTGGACATCGCCGGCACCGCCTGGACCAGCGGCGGCAAGGACAAGGGCGCCACTGGCCGTCCGGTGCCCCTGTTGACCCAGTACCTGCTGGACCGCGCCAAGGCCTGACACCAATGATCACCGGTGCGTCGCCTTCAGGTGGCGCATCGGGAATCAGGAACCGCAATGACCAAAGTCGATTTCTATATCCTGCCCAGCGCCGATCCGTCGGCGCGGCTGGATTTCGCCTGCAAGCTCACTGAAAAGGCCTGGCGCATGGGCCATCGCATCTACCTGCATTGCAGCGATGCTGCCCAGCGCGACGACCTCGATGCGCGCCTTTGGGCGTTCAAAGGCGAGAGCTTCGTGCCCCATGGCCCGGCCGAAAGCGAACCTGAAGGCTTGATCGTGCTGGGCCTGGGGGATGACTGCGGTCAGCATCAGGACCTGCTGGTCAACCTCGACCTGAAAGTGCCGGCCTTCGCCCAGCGCTTCGCCCGCGTGGCGGAAGTGGTGGTGGAAGACCCGGCCATCCGACAAGCCGCGCGGGAGAGTTTCCGCTTCTACCGCGAACAGGGCTATCCTCTGCAAGACCACCGTTTACAGCGACTCTGAGCCCTACGATGGACACTCCAAAATCGCCACAAAAGCCCACGCACCTGCTGGACGACCTCGAGTCGATCCGCCAACTGCTCGGTGACGACAACCTGCAACCACCGCTGCTGACCGATACGGTCGAGCATGAGCCAGTGCACGACGAACAGATCCCACTGCTGTTCGATCCGATCAATGGACAGCCCGAACCCAAGCCAGCGCCCCAGACCGAGCCCAAAGGCCCGGATGCCCTGCTGCACCTGGACCGCGAATTGCGCGCGGCCGCGCAATTGATCCTGCAAGATGTAATCGACGATTTCGCCCCGCACATCGAGACCGAGATCAAGCGCCGGCTGGATGCGCGGATGGAGCGGTTGTTGAGCCAGTACGAATAACCCGGCAACCCGGTTGCGGTTGCTTTTGTGGCGAGGGATTTGCTGCGCCTGTAAATACGCACTCGCTGCGTACTGGCTCGCCCTGCGTCCTTCGCCCCGCTATACTTCCCGGCTTTTCCTGAATGAATGCCAATAGGGTCCCGCCGCGCATGGATAAGACCTACCAGCCGCACGCCATTGAAACTTCCTGGTACAACACCTGGGAGTCCGAGAATTATTTCGCTCCGCAAGGCGCGGGCGATTCCTACACCATCATGATCCCGCCGCCGAACGTCACCGGCAGCCTGCACATGGGCCACGGCTTCAACAATGCGATCATGGACGCCCTGATCCGTTTCCGCCGCATGCAAGGTCGCAACACCTTGTGGCAGCCGGGCACCGACCACGCCGGTATCGCCACGCAGATGCTGGTGGAGCGCCGCCTCGAAGCCCAAGGCCAGAATCGCCATGACCTGGGTCGCGAAAAATTCCTCGAGAAAGTCTGGGAGTGGAAAGACGAGTCCGGCGGCAACATCAGCCGCCAGATCCGTCGCCTCGGCTCGTCCGTGGATTGGAGCCGCGAGCGCTTCACCATGGATGACGGCCTTTCGGAAGCGGTCAAGGAAGCCTTCGTGCGCCTGCACGAAGACGGACTGATCTATCGCGGCAAGCGCCTGGTCAACTGGGACACCAAGTTGCACACGGCCATTTCCGACCTCGAAGTGGAGAACCACGACGAGAAAGGTTTCCTGTGGAACCTGAAGTACCCATTGGCCGACGGCGCCAAGACCGCCGAAGGCAAGGATTACCTGATCGTTGCCACCACCCGTCCGGAAACCATGCTGGGCGACTCCGCCGTGGCGGTGAACCCGAACGATGAGCGCTACCAGGCCCTGATCGGCAAGTTTGTCGAATTGCCCCTGGTTGGCCGTCGCATCCCGATCATCGGCGACGATTACTGCGACCCTGAATTCGGCACTGGCTGCGTGAAAATCACCCCGGCCCACGATTTCAACGACTACGAAGTCGGCAAGCGCCACAACCTGCCGCTGCTGAACATCTTCGACAAGAACGCCAACGTCTTGCCGGCGGCCCAGGTCTTCAACCTCGACGGCACACTGAATGAAAGCATTGACGGCCAGATCCCGGCCGAATACGCCGGTCTGGACCGCTTTGAAGCGCGCAAGCAGATTGTTGCCGCATTTGATGCCGTCGGCCTGCTGGTCAGCGTCGACGATCACGCCCTGAAAGTGCCGAAAGGTGACCGTTCCGGCACCATCATCGAGCCGTGGTTGACCGACCAATGGTACGTGTCCACCAAACCGTTGGCCGAGCCGGCGATTGCCGCCGTGGAAGACGGTCGCATCCAGTTCGTGCCCAAGCAATACGAAAACATGTACTTCTCGTGGATGCGCGACATCCAGGATTGGTGCATCAGCCGTCAGCTGTGGTGGGGCCATCGCATCCCGGCCTGGTACGACGAGTCGGGCAAGGTTTATGTCGGCCGCGATGAAGCCGAAGTCCGCGCCAAGCACAACCTGGGCCCGGACGTTGCGCTGCAACAGGACAACGACGTTCTCGATACCTGGTTCAGCTCCGGCTTGTGGACGTTCTCGACCTTGGGCTGGCCGCAGCAGACCGAATTCCTGAAGAAATTCCATTCCACCGATGTACTGGTCACCGGCTTCGACATCATTTTCTTCTGGGTCGCCCGGATGATCATGCTGACCATGCACTTGGTCAAAAACGAAGACGGCACGCCGCAGGTACCGTTCAAGACCGTGTACGTCCACGGCCTGGTGCGCGACGGCCAGGGCCAGAAGATGTCCAAGTCCAAGGGCAACGTCCTGGATCCGCTGGACATCATCGACGGCATCGACTTGGAAACCCTGGTGCAAAAACGCACTTCAGGCCTGATGCAGCCGAAACTGGCGAAGAAGATCGAAAAGGCCACCCGCGAAGAGTTCGCCGACGGCATCGCCAGCTATGGCACCGATGCCCTGCGCTTCACCTTCTGCTCGCTGGCGTCCACCGGTCGCGACATCAAGTTCGACATGGGCCGCGTCGAGGGCTATCGCAACTTCTGCAACAAGATCTGGAACGCCGCGCGCTACGTGTTGGACAAGGGCGAAGACTGTGGCCAGAACGGCGAAGCCGTTGAACTGACCTTGGCCGATCGCTGGATCATTTCCCAGTTGCAACGCACCGAAGCCGAAGTGACCCGTCAGCTGGATCAGTTCCGTTTCGACCTGGCGGCACAAGCGCTTTACGAGTTCATCTGGAACCAGTACTGCGACTGGTACCTGGAACTGTCCAAGCCCGTGCTGTGGGACGAGAACGCGCCGGTTGAACGCCAGCGCGGCACCCGTCGCACCCTGGTTCGGGTACTGGAAGTGGCGCTGCGCCTGGCGCATCCGTTCATGCCGTTCATCACCGAGGAAATCTGGCAGCGCGTCGCACCGCTGGCCGGCGCCCAAGGCAAGACGATCATGCTGCAACCTTGGCCGGTGGCCAACGAAAGCCGCATCGATCCGGCGGCCGAAGACGACATCGAGTGGCTCAAGACCTTCATGCTCGGCCTGCGCAACATCCGCGCCGAAATGAACATCGGCCCAGGCAAGCCGCTGACCCTGTTCTTGAAGAACGCCAACGCCGAAGACCTGCGTCGTCTCAACGAAAACGAGGCGCTGCTCAAGAAACTGGCGAAGCTCGAATCGGTGACCGTGCTGGCGGCTGGCGAGGAAGCACCGCTGTCCGCCACCGCTCTGGTCGGCGAGATGGAAGTGCTGGTGCCGATGGCTGGCTTGATCGACAAGGCCGCCGAACTGGCGCGCCTGGACAAGGAAATCCTGCGCCTCAAAGGCGAAGTCCAACGCGTCGGCGGCAAGCTGTCCAACGCCGGCTTCGTTGACAAGGCTCCGGCTGATGTCATCGAGAAGGAACGAGCCAAACTGGCCGAGGCTGAGCAGGCCCTGGGCAAATTGGGCGAGCAGCACGCGCGAATTGCCAGCTTGTAACGGCGACGCGCAACGGAAGAAGGAGGCCCTGGAGGCCTCCTTTTTTCTGCCTGTCACTTTCCCTACCGTATCGTTCCCACATTTAAACCTCGCAGTCATCACGACCAGGCTGGATGTGGGACAATGCCTGCCACTTTTTGAGCCAGCCCCGAATCGACCCGCCATGACCGCCCCCCGCTCTCCCAAACCTGCCCGCCCAAAATCCAAGCCCGCCACCGAAGCCACGGCGCCACGGGAAAAGGCCAGCCTGCATCCACGAAATCGCCATCAGGGCCGCTATGACTTCCCCGCGCTGATCAAGTCGACGCCCGAACTGGCCAAATTCGTGATCATCAATCCCTACGGCAAGGAAAGCATCGACTTCGCCAGCCCCGAAGCCGTGCGGGTGTTCAACCGGGCGCTGCTCAAATCTTTCTATGGCATTGCCCATTGGGATATTCCCGCCGACTACCTGTGCCCGCCGGTGCCCGGCCGTGCGGACTATGTGCACTTCCTCGCCGATCTGCTCGCCAGCCATAACGGCGGCGAGATCCCTCGTGGGGCGGCGGTCAAGGTGCTGGACGTCGGCACCGGCGCCAACTGCGTTTATCCGCTGATCGGCCACAGCGATTACCGCTGGCACTTCCTCGGCTCTGAGATCGACCCGACGGCAATTGCTTCGGCCAAGGCCATCGTTCAATCCAATGGGTTGAACAAGGCCATCCAACTGCGCCAGCAAACCAACCGCAAGCAGATCCTGCTGGGCCTTTTGGAAGACGCCGAGCGGTTTGACCTGACGATGTGCAACCCACCGTTCCACGCATCCCTGGAGGAAGCCACCAAAGGCAGCCAACGCAAATGGCGCGCGCTGGGCAAGGCGGACCCGAAACGCAAATTGCCGGTGTTGAATTTCGGCGGCCAGGCAGCGGAGTTGTGGTGCGAGGGTGGCGAGGCGCGCTTCGTCACGCAACTGATCAGTGAGAGCGCCCAGTTAGCCGGGCAAGTGCTTTGGTTCAGCACGCTGGTGTCGAAGGCTTCGAACCTGCCGGCGATTCAATCCGCGCTGAAGAAGGCCGGGGCGCTGCACAGCCAGGTGGTGGAAATGTCCCAAGGCCAGAAGCAAAGCCGCTTCGTGGCTTGGACTTTCCAGGATGAGGCGCAACAGCAGGCATGGCGTAAGGCCCGCTGGGTCCGCAAGGACCTTGGTTAACGCGCCACAGACCACTTTATCCAAGGCAACAAAAAACCGTGCCCGGATCACTCCGCGGCACGGTTTTTTATTAAAGCGATCTTACTTGTTGACCGCGTCGGTCAGGCCTTTAGCCACAACCAGCTTGATCACTTTCTTGGCCGGGATTTCGATGGCTGCGCCAGTCGAAGGGTTGCGACCGGTACGGGCAGGACGCTCGGTGACTTTCAGCTTGCCAACACCTGGCAGGGTGATTTCGCCGCCGTTTTCCAGCTGATCAGCAACGACTTGGCCCAGTTGGTCCAGCAGAGCACGCACGGTAGCTTTTGGTGCGTCTACAGATTCAGCCAAATCAGCGATCAGTTGGTCTTTAGTAAGAGCCATGTAGTGTTCCTTCCCTATCAAATTCATATGGATTGCAGAGTGCAGTGTCAGCCATCGAGCCCGATCTATCTGATCAGCCACCCTCGGTCATCACCACGACGGATCGGGGTAATAGATGCCGAAATCCGGGTTTGGTTCGACCTGACAAATGCTGAATGCACGCTTAACGCAGAGACTTCGCGTAAGACCGGGCAAAACTAGCACAACGCCTGTGAAATATCCGCCTCTACCTACCCATTTGGTCAGCTTTATTGCGCTAAATCGGTAAAAAAATGCTCTGTGAGTGTCGGACGGGTCTGAAAGAACCTTCGGCGCCTCCCAAAACCAGTGTTTGCGGTACACTGGGCCCTTTTTCGGGGAGCACGCCCTCCTCTCTTTTGTCAGCCGAGAAAACCATGCCGATCCGTCATTGCATCGTCCACCTGATCGACAAAAAACCCGACGGCAGCCCTGCTGTGCTCCATGCCCGTGACTCGGAACTGGCCGAGTCCACCGCCATCGAACACATGCTCGCCGATCTCAATGAGAGCTATAACGCCAAACAAGGCAAGGCCTGGGGTTTTTTCCATGCCGAGTCCGGGGCGCATCCGTTCAGCGGCTGGCTGAAGGAGTACCTGGACGGCGGCAAGGATTTCACCGCGTTCAGTCGCGTGGCGGTGGAACACCTGCAAAAACTGATGGAAGAGTCCAACCTGTCGGTGGGCGGCCACGTGTTGTTCGCGCATTACCAACAGGGCATGACCGATTACCTGGCCATCGCCCTGCTGCACCACAGCGAAGGCGTGGCGGTGACCGACGAACTGGATGTCACGCCGTCCCGTCACCTGGACCTGGGCCAATTGCACCTGGCGGCGCGCATCAACGTGTCGGAGTGGCAGAACAACAAGCAGTCTAAACAATACATTTCGTTCATCAAGGGCAAGAACGGCAAGAAAGTCTCGGAGTATTTCCGTGACTTCATCGGCTGCCAGGAAGGCGTCGACGGCCCTGGCGAGACTCGCACCCTGCTCAAGGCATTCAGTGATTTCGTCGAAAGCGAAGACCTGCCCGAAGACGACGCCCGGGAAAAAACCAAGACCTTGGTGGATTACGCCAGCAGCCAGGCCAAGCTCGGCGAGCCGATGGGGCTGGCAGAACTGTCCGAGCTGATCGACGAAGATCGCCCGAAAGCCTTCTACGACCACATCCGCAACAAGGACTACGGGTTGTCGCCGGAAATCCCCGCGGATAAGCGCACCCTCAACCAGTTCCGCCGCTTCACCGGCCGCGCCGAAGGCTTGTCCATCAGCTTCGAAGCGCACCTGCTGGGCTCCAAGATCGAATATGACGAGGAAGCCGGCACATTGATCATCAAGGGCTTGCCGACTTCGCTGACTGATCAGCTCAAGCGCCGCAATTAATATTCAGCAAAACCACTAAATATCGCCCCAACAGCACGCCATCGATACCCCACGATGGCACTGTTTAAACCGCCGTGAGCTGGACAACGGTCGCCCTAAATACCTGGACGCCGTTGGTCGGCACTGTCAAGTCTTACAGTATTATTGCCTTTGAACCATTCGATATTTTTATATGCGTCTAGCTGCTCCCGCGGCTGGAACGACTCCATGATCGCACCAGTATATAGGGCATATAAAAATGAAATCGAATAATCGTCGTACAATTTTTCGTGTACAACAGGTAGCTAGTCTTGGCCTGTTAAGCTTAATGGCCTTGATTTATGCCGACTCGGCTTTTGCCGCGACTTATATTTGTAAATACGTCGACCTGGCAGGCGTAACACAGGGCGGCCCCCTGACTATTATCGCAACTTCGACCGTCGACGCTATGAACCAAGCGAAACCCATGTTCCAGTCGCAGGGTAAGGACATTTCTAAAGGTTGGATTATTTGCGCTGCTTGACCCACTCCCAACCAACGCCCAGAGCGACTGCTTCGGGCGTTTCGATCATTTTTTCCCTGTATTGAAAAATCAAATCGGATTACAATCTGCCGCCACCGCCGCATCATGGGAAACGTAGCGTCTGAAGGGTTCCATATTCCACTCCGGTTTATTGCGTGCAATAGCGAAGTGACAAACCAATTGGCGACGCATACCATCAGCCTCCTTATTTACATCCTTATATGCCCAGCGAGGATCGTCCCCGTATCTTTCTGTCAACTCTGCATACACCGCGCCAGTGCTTTCCGCCGTGGCCATACGGCCTCTCTGGGTAGGAACGACAGACAGGCTCCACTCCTCCTTCCGAGTACCGGGGTCATAGCGTTTTATCCATTGGGCGTAGTTGATATACCCGTCCATCGGATTCGCCATCTCGATGGCCTGGTCTGCCTCGTTGAAAACAAAACTGGCATCTTGGGCCCGGGTACCGGGCAAGGTCATCGCAATCACAGGTACCAGAACGTTGGTCGTTGCGAAGTAATCCTTCTGATCATACTGCGCGTCCGCTAGTCCTCCCGGCAGATAAAAGAAAGCTTTTATCGGCAATGTCTCAGGCCTGTTGACGTTCCACGCCGCCGTAGCCAACCTCATCTCATTTTGTTGATGAATGGTTCCGTTGTCACCCAGACTCATTGCCTTGATGGCCTCGTTGAAAGAGACGGTCGCCTTTTCATTTGCATCATCCTTTACATTGAAGCCGCACTGGCTCAGGGCACTGAAACCGTCGACCACACGCTTGTCGTACCATTGCTGTGCTGTGTAGATGCCTTGCCGATGACATAGATCGCTGTTTGATTGGGCTCCTTGAGCGACGCCACAGCCATTTTCGGTCCTGATGTTAGTTGCTCCATCCACCGGAAACATGCATAAGATGGCAACTTTCTGCCTTCCCACAGGCGCAAATAGCGGAGGATATATAATAAAACCGTTGTTCTCGTCGCGAACCAATCTTCTGAACTCCGCATCAACTCTTAGATAGGAAAATGAAAACCCTCCACTTGCGACGGCTGCGGGGCTAGGCGCCCAAGACTTATAGGCTGCCGAAGGAATTGTCGCCCGAAAAATAACACCGCTGCATAAGAAACTCGGCATAGAAGCTGTACCGCAATCAACAGGCGTGTCGTTATAGAGTGCTTCCAAGTCCCGAGCGACCTGTGCCCCAGAGGTCTCCAACGCTTGAACCACTGGGGCGAGTGACATCAATAACCCAAAACCAATTGATATCAGAACTCGCATTAAAGATCTCATGTCAACCTCTCTTATTAAGAACTAAAGCGAGAGCACCGCCAACTCACTCAAAACGCGGCGCCACGCGGGACGAGTTCGCTAGGTATTATTACAACCTGCTGCCACGGCTTTTTCATGGGTGGTATCAGGCCGAAATGGCTCAAAGTTCCATACATCCTTTGTACGCACGGTAGAAATCAAACACACCAATTGTCGGCGCATCCCTCCACCGTCCCGTTCCTTCCACTCGGCACTGCTGCCATAATCATTCGACAATTCACTGTAGAACGCCTCGGTTTGTCCGGGCCCGATTGATCTCCCGCAGTCCGTCGGAATGACCGATAGCGTCCAAGCCTGCGAGTTCAAACCCGGATCAAAACGTTTTTCCCAAGAAGCCGAATCGATATATCGTTTACAAACAACATCACCTAGCGAGGCTTGGTCAGCACCACTGTATGTAAACGTTGCGTCTTGCTCCGGCGTTGAGGGCAGGTTCAATTTGATGACGGGTACAAATCTCCCTCCATCGGCATAAAACGCCCTCTGGTCCTTTTTAGCGGAATCCACCCCTCCATCCAAATAAAAAAAAGCTTGTATTGGAAGTTGCTCAGCTAGAGCGGAAGGCCACGCTGCGATTCGTATCTCGTTATTACTGAGACCAGCGTTGCTGAAATTTTCATTCTCTGTATATTTCATGGAACGCAGCATCGCCATGAACGCCTCGGCCCCTCTTCCCTGTGGATTTGCTGCGACGTTAAATCCGCAGGAAAGAGCATGGGAGCCACCATTACTCCGGTAATGCGCATCCCATTGCTCAGCGGTATTTATGCCAAGATTTTGACAGTAATCCTCAACTTGTGGTGTTGTCGTGAAGTCACCACAGCCGGCCGAAAGTCGGACATGACTCCCCGCGTCAATAGGGAACGCGCAAAGTACACTGACCTTGGTCATCGTACTGACTGGCTTCAGGAATTCCGGATAAAGGATATAGCCATTTTTAAGATTGTAGGCTAGGGAATTAAACTTAGCATCTTTCCGTAAAAATGAAAAAGAGGTAGCTCCCTGATCTTTTGATTGAGGGCTCGGGTCCCAACTCCTGTAGCCATCAGAATATATCGTGCCTCGCAGTATGGCTCCTGAACATAAAAAGGAAGGCCTGCTGACGGCTCCGCAATCGGTTTTCAGATCGTCGTAATTCCGCCTTAGTTGATCTGCCACTTCAACGCCACGTCGATCAGGAGTCGCATAGGGCAATATAGTTGCGCCGCACAAACCCCACCATGTGGCAGCCACCGACACTAAACATATAAGTTTCATGATGCACCCGTTTTTAAAAACTCTCCGTGCACAGTGAAACGCAGCTCTCACATGCAAACCACTGTCGGAAGTAACAGTTTTTTAAAAACATTCGCTATAAGGGATGATCCAAAGCGAGCAGAAAATTGTATGACGGACCGCCCGTTGCAGTAGCTAGTCCAAGTATTCTTCGACCAGCAGGCAATAACGGAGATGGAAACCGGTATTGCCAAGTCATTGGGCGGACTGAGACTTCGAGCAGGGGAAAGGTGCTTTGTTTACCTGAATGAAAGATTGAAACCCATCCGTGGAAAGTGCACATGCACCACCCCGCCACGTTCATCTTCACGGCGCAGGATCAGCTCCTCGCTACCGGCAAACACTAACTCTCCAGCCACCGGGTCGACGCCATAGTCAGTCGCCGCGATGGTTACCTGTTGCCCTGCCGTGAACCCATTCGGTTCATCGAATGCCTCATCCGGCAGCGCGGCCGGTGTTGCGTTGCGAGCAACGTCCAAGGCTTCTTCGGAACTCATCTGGCTCGACGCGCCGTGGCCGAAACCCAGCACCCGCGCCAGCCATGCCGAAACGGCCGGATACGCATCCACCAGCGGCGAGGTCACCGGGGTGCCCTTGAGGAACCACAGCGGATGAGCCATGGCGAAGTCGGCAATCGACGGATCACCCAACAGGAAGTCGCCCTCTTCGCGCAATAGCTGTTGTTCGAGTCGCGCCATGATGGTTGGCCATTGGTGCTTGGCCTGCTCGGTAGCCAAGCGCGTGGTCGTGCCGCCGCTGAACAGCCCGGCGCGGTCGCTGATGAACGCCTTGATCGCTTCGGGCGATAGCTTGGCGAAACGCACCGCCACCGATTCAGGCTGGAACACCAGGCTCACCGCGTGCTGGAACACCACTGAATCGGCCCAGGCGGCAAAGGACGCGGCGATCATTTCCCGACCTTCGGGAAACAGTGCCGGCGAGGCTTTTTCCTGCTCCAGCCGGCGGGCCATCAGCGACGTATCGCAATAGATGTCCGCGCCAATCTGCAATACCGGGGTCTTGCGATAACCGCCCGTCAGCGCCGTCAGGTCAGGCTTGGGCATCATTGGCGGGATGCTCACCGAACGCCAGGACAAGCCCTTGAAACCCAGCAACAGTCGGGCTTTTTCCGCGAAAGGAGACGTCGGGTAATGATGAAGAATCAGTTCTGACATGGGATTCGCCACTGCAGGAATGAAGTCTTGCAGCTTAGCGCGCCTCGCCGGGACAGCCTACCGGCCTGATAAAGGCCTATCAGCCCGGCTGATGAAGCGCCAGCGCACTGGCCACCAGGCACTCCTTGGCGCTTTTCCTGAGCTTTTTGATCAGCCGCTCCTGGCGCAGGGCCTCGCCCTTGTCGCGACAGGCCTCGGTATACACCAGGGCCACTGCCGGGCTGGACAGGAAGAAGCGCGCGCCCTTGCCGCTTTGATGCTTGGCGAAGCGCCGCGCCGGGTCATCGCTGATGCCGCAGTACAGCGAGCCATTGGCAGCCCGCACAAGGTAGACGAACCAGGGCTTGTCCGCTTCGACGGGGGCTTGTGCAGGCAGATCGGGAGAAAGGTCGGCGGTCGTCACAAGATATTCAACAGGTGCACAGAACAAGCTGCGATCTTATCAGCGACTCGTCTGGAATGCCCGCAGCCCCTTGAGCGCCTGGGCCCTGACGGCGTTGCGCACCAGCGGCGTCCAGCCCAGCAGCAGGCCCTTGGTACCCAACGCCTGGCGGGACCAGCGCCACAAATCGAAACTGTCGTGATGCTCGCAAATCTTGCCGTCGCGAAACACGAAACGCGCCTGGATATCGTTGACGACGGTATTGCCGGTCTGACTGAACAGGTACGTCGCCACCCAGTGCGCACCACCGGTACGCTCATCGCTGCGCACGTTATCGAAGGTCAGGGAAAAATCCTTGGCCCGGGTCGTCAACATGCGCCACATGTCACCGGCATCACGCCCGCGCAGTTCGCCGAACGCTGGATCGCTGAACACCACGTCGTCGGTGTAGCAGGCGCTCATGGCTTCGGCGTCCAGGCGCTGGAACGCCTCATAGAAGCGGGTCACCAGGGCGTTGTGGGTGTCACTCATGGAAGGGCTCCGAAAAGATTTCAGTAGCCGGCACGATAATCTGCCTGCGCGAGGAAGACTATCGTCATTCGCCATGGAAATGACATCAGTGAAGATCGTCGACCCTTTCGCTGACGACGCCCACGTACAATGCCCGTCCGGCACCGACGCCGGCAATGATCGCTCCCAGGCCAATCAGGCCGAAGATCCAACCCAGAGCATTCCAGCCGCCGGTCCAGTCGTGGACCACGCCCACCGCGAACGGCCCCAGTGACGCCAGCGTGTAGCCGAAGCCCTGGGCCATGCTGGAAAGGTTCGCCGCCACATGGGCATCCCGCGAACGCAACACGATCAGCGTGAGCGCCAGGCTGAACGTCGCACCCTGACCCAACCCCAGCAGGATTGCCCAGCCCCACAGACCGTCAAGGGGCGCATAGAGGCAACCGAACAGGCCGCCCAGGGCCATGACCATGACGATGACAATGGCCAGCCGTTGATCCTTGCCACGCGTGGCCAGCCACGGCGCCGCCAGGGAGCTGATCAACTGCACGAGCACGGAACCGGACAGCACCAGGCCGGCCTGGGTCGGCGTCAGTCCACGGCCGATGAGAATCGAGGGCAACCAGCCAAATACGATGTAGGCCAGGGAAGACTGCAGCCCCATATACAGCGTTACCTGCCAGGCCAGTGGATCACGCAGCAAACCGCGAACCCGATAAGCCGCCTGGTGCGCGCCGTGCTTCTGTCCCACTTGTGGCAGCCAGAACACCGCCGCCGCCAGCGCCGGAATCATCCAGGAACCCAGGCCCAGCGACCAGCTGTCGCCCAAGCGCTCGCTCAAAGGCACCGTCGAACCGGCCGCCATCGCGGCGCCCAGGCACAGCGCCATGGTGTAGACACCGGTCATGGCGCCGGCCTGTTTGGCGAAGTCGCGCTTGACGATGCCCGGCAACAGCACGCCGATCACGCCGATGCTCGCACCGGCCAGGACGCTGCCGGCGAACAGCCCGAACTGGCCGAATGAACTGCGCAGCACGATCCCCCCGGCCAACGTCAGCAAGATCCCCAGCACCACGCGCTCGGCACCGAAGCGCCGAGCCAGCACCGGCGCCAACGGCGCAAACAGCCCCAGGCAAAGCACCGGCAGCGTCGTCAGCAGACCGGCCTGGGCCGCCGACAGACCGAGGCTTTTTGAAACCTCGCTGAGCAACGGCGCCATGCTCGACAGCGCCGGACGCAGGTTCAGTGCCACCAGGATCAACCCAAGCAACAGCAGCCAGGGCCGGCGCACCAACGGATGGCGCTGCTGGGTTTGCTCATCGTCGGCTTCGGCGTCGATCAACAATTCTTCGAGTTCGGCGGCGCGCTTGTTCGGCGTCGCAGGGGTGAGGTCAAGCGGATCGCGGGACATGGAAAGCTCTGGGTTCAGGGTTCATTGATCAACTGGCGGCAAAGGGCCTTGGCTCATTGCCGAACCTGTCGTTCCACAGCGTCGAGGATTCGATGTGCAGATCGAATACAGGGTGATGACGAGGACAAGTTTGAAGGCTCTGGCGCAACTGCGCCGATGACGCAGGAGAAGTAGCGTCCGCTGAGCGCAGGGGTTGGCAGCATGGGTCGAATTTTCTGACAGATTAGTCAGCTTCTTGTAGGACGGCAACCGCCTAAGGTCAATGCGAGGGAAAAGGGCTGAAATTTTCGACTAGCAAAAATTACCCTATAAGGGTAATTTCAAGGACAGGGCAAACAGTTCTATGGAAAAAAGCATACCCCACTACGACCTGGCAGTGGTCAAGGCGGAAGTACTCAGGCTGGGGAGCAAGGCATTCACACTGAGCGCTCAGGAAGGCGGTCGAAGCATGTCGTTAAGCACTGCAAGGATGCTGCGAATCATTGCCTCGCTGGAGTACAGGATGTTGCACAAGTCGATGACGACCTATGCCGATCATCGAGTCTGGCAGGACGTTTATCACACAGCATTTCAGGATCGGGAGATTTACATCAAGGTGACCTACCGCCCTGGCGGTGGGCATCCGGTAATCTCCTTCAAGGAGAAAGACCAATGAAAACGCAGCAATGTGTCAACTGCGGTACCCAAGACGCAATGCAACACTTTGAGGGCCGCAGCTTTACCATCGACTACAAGCAGGTAGCACGGCAGGTGCACGACATCGCTGGATGGGAGTGCCGGAGCTGTGGAGAAATCGAATTTGATCACGACACCGACAGCGCGGAACGTTATTCCCGCGTGAGCGATCAGTTGCTCGAAGATTACGCCCAGGCGATAGGGACAGAGATCAAACGCATCCGCCGCAAACTGCACCTCACGCAAAAAGACGCGGTGAAGCTGCTGTCTGGCGGCGGACACAACGCCTTTTCCCGTTACGAGCGGGGCGAGATCGCCCCACCGCAACCACTGTTCATGCTGATGCGTCTGCTTGATCGTCATCCACATCTGATGGCTGAGGTACACGCACTGAGCGAGGGCACCGATTTGAAGCAGTTGTTGGCTATCTGCCATCCGGAGCAGGAAATCGTCCTGACTCCCTGACTCCCAGAAAAAACAAACCCGGACAAGTCCGGGCTTATTCCACTGCCTAAGACGGGATCAATGCAGGATCTGGCTCAGGAACAACTTGGTGCGGTCGTTTTGCGGGTTGTCGAAGAAGTCGTTCGGCGCGGCCTGTTCGACGATTTCACCTTTGTCCATGAAGATCACGCGGTTGGCCACGGTGCGAGCGAAGCCCATTTCGTGGGTCACACAGAGCATGGTCATGCCGTCTTCGGCCAGGCCGATCATGGTGTCCAGCACCTCTTTCACCATCTCGGGGTCGAGTGCCGAAGTCGGTTCGTCGAACAGCATGATTTTCGGCTTCATGCACAGGGCACGGGCGATGGCCACGCGCTGTTGCTGACCGCCGGAGAGCTGGCCCGGGTACTTGTGCGCCTGCTCTGGAATGCGTACGCGCTCCAGGTAATGCATGGCGATTTCCTCGGCCTTGCGCTTGGGCATCTTGCGCACCCACATCGGCGCCAGGGTGCAGTTCTGCAGGATGGTCAGGTGCGGGAACAGATTGAAGTGCTGGAACACCATGCCGACTTCACGGCGGATCGCTTCGATCTGCTTGAGGTCGTTGGTCAGTTCCACGCCATCGACCACGATGCGGCCCTGCTGGTGCTCTTCCAGACGGTTGAGGCAACGGATGGTCGTCGACTTGCCGGAACCCGACGGGCCGCACAGGACGATACGCTCGCCCTGCTTGACGTTCAGGTTGATGTCTTTCAACACGTGGAACTGGCCGTACCACTTGTTCACGCCCTGCATCTGAATAATGCCTTCAGGGCTCACAGGCTGTTTGATCGCTTCACTCATGAGTCAACTCCTAACGCTTGTGGCCAGTGTCCAGCTTGCGTTCCAAATGCATGGAATAGCGGGACATACCAAAACAGAAAATCCAGAACACCAGGGCGGCAAACACATAGCCTTCAGTGGCCATGCCCAGCCATTTCGGGTCGGCGGCAGCTTGTTTCACGCTGTTGAGCAGGTCGAACAGGCCGATGATGATCACCAGGCTGGTGTCCTTGAACAGCGCAATAAAGGTGTTGACGATCCCCGGGATCACCATCTTCAGCGCCTGCGGAAGGATCACCAGGCCCATGCTGCGCCAGTAGCCCAGGCCCATCGCCGCGGCCGCTTCGTATTGCCCCTTCGGAATCGCTTGCAGACCGCCACGCACCACTTCGGCCACATAGGCCGACTGGAACAGGATCACGCCGATCAGTGCCCGCAGCAGCTTGTCGAAGTTCATGCCTTCAGGCAGGAACAACGGCAGCATCACCGACGACATGAACAGCACCGTGATCAACGGCACACCGCGCCAGAACTCGATGAAGGTCACGCAGACCACGCGGATCGCCGGCATGTTCGAGCGCCGGCCCAGGGCCAGGACGATGCCCAGCGGCAAGGCGCCGGCGATACCAACGGTGGCAATCACCAGGGTCAGCATCAGGCCGCCCCATTGGCTGGTCGCCACGGTGGCCAGGCCGAACACGCCGCCGTGCAGC
>NZ_JABWQY010000018.1:0-114894 GCF_014268685.1 Pseudomonas sp. SWRI92 | reverse complement strand
ATACTGGATACGATTAACGGTTTATCCGTATAACCTGAACCGCCGTATACGGAACCGTACGTACGGTGGTGTGAGAGGACGGCGGATGTAAATCCGCCTCCTACTCGATCTCTATGAAAGGTGTTCAAGGCAATTAGAACAGAGTGCTGCAGTCTGGGCGGTTGCTGCACCTCGGTATTGCCAAAAAAAGGCCCGCAGGGTTGAACCGTGCGGGCCTGGTCATGCTGATTGCAATCAGTGCTTGCTGTCCTGATCTGACATCGCCAGCAATTGCTTTTCCTGGTTCCAATCGAAGGGCTCGTCGTTTTGTTCGGCTTCGAAACGACGTTCCTCCAAGGCTTGGTAGAGGCTGATTTCTTCGTCAGGCATGTAGTGCAGGCAATCACCGGCGAAGTACCACAGCAGATCGCGCGGCACCAAATGGGCGATCTGTGGATAACGAACGATGACCTGGCATAGAAGGTCCTGTCCCAGGTACTGGCTTTCGATCGGGTCGACCGGCAGTTGCGCACGCAACTCATCAAAGCGCTCCAGGAACAGCGCATGGCTTTCTTCGGGAACCTGTTCGGCCTCACCCACGGCGACCAGGATGCTGCGCAAGTGGTCAAGCAAGACGAGGTGATCGGCAACGACATTGGACACGAGATAAGTCCTCAAGAGCAAAACGGGCGCAGGAGTATAAAGCCCTTGCGCCGGTTTTTACATGGCAGCGATCAGATCGCTGCCTGGATCAGCGGACCTTGGCCTCGGCGAGCACCAGCTCCGCCTTATCGAAATCATCCACGTCGATGACTTTGCGTCGTGCCGCTTCGGCTGTGCGCAAGGTCTGCGCCTCACTGGCCTGCAGTACACCCGCTTCCAGGGCGGCGTCGATGAGGTGTTCACCGGGCGCCGGGTTGAGCTGCCCATGCTTGAGCGCGCCCTGTAGCTTTTTGTGCAGCGGGTGGGCGGCCGCCAACAGGTCGGCGGCATGTTGCAACGCTCCGACTGGGTCCTCCTCCGACTGCGGGCGATAACAGCCTTGAAGCAGTTCTTCCAGGGTCGGATCGCCCTTGGCTCGACCGATCACGGCGGCGACCTCGGCGTCCAGTCTGTCGCTCGGACCCTTGTGGCGACGGCCAAAAGGAAATACCACCACGCGCAACAAACAGCCCAGCAAGCGGTTCGGGAAATTGTCCAGCAGTTCGTCCAGCGCCCGCTCCGACTGGCCCAGGCTTTCTTCCATGGCCCATTGGAACAGCGGCGCCATATGGTCTGGCGAGTCGAGGTCGTGGTAGCGCTTGAGCGCTGCGGAGGCCAGGTAAAGGTTGCTTAATACGTCACCCAGGCGTGCGGACAGGCGTTCGCGACGTTTGAGTTCGCCGCCGAGCAACATCATGCTCAAATCCGCCAGCAGGGCGAATGCTGCCGCCTGCCGATTGAGGGCGCGGAAATACCCTTGGCTCAAGGCATTGCCCGGCACGTTGTCGAAATGTCCCAGGCCCAGGTTCAGCACCAGGGTGCTGGCGGCGTTGCTGACCGCAAAACCGATGTGCTTGAGCAGCAATCCATCGAATTCGATCAGCGCCTGGTCTTTGTCTTCGCGAGTCGCCAGGGCCATTTCCTTGAGCACAAAGGGATGGCAGCGAATCGCCCCCTGGCCGAAGATCATCAGATTGCGCGAGAGGATGTTCGCCCCTTCCACCGTGATGAAGATCGGCGCGCCTTGCCAACTGCGGCCCAGGTAATTGTTCGGGCCCATGATGATGCCCTTGCCGCCGTGTACGTCCATGGCGTGGCTGATGCACTCGCGGCCGCGTTCGGTCAGGTGGTACTTGAGGATCGCCGACAACACTGAGGGTTTCTCGCCGAGGTCTACCGCGTTGGCGGTCAACATGCGCGCGGCGTCCATCAACCAGGCGTTGCCGCCAATCCGCGCCATGGCCTCCTGGATACCTTCGAAGGCGGCCAACGGTACGTTGAATTGTTCACGCACCTGGGTGTATTGGCCTGTCACCAGGCTGGTGAATTTAGCCGCGCCGGTGCCTACCGCCGGCAGGGAAATCGAGCGGCCGACCGACAGGCAGTTCATCAACATCATCCAGCCCTTGCCGAGCATGGCCTGGCCGCCGATGAGGAAGTCCAGCGGGATGAACACGTCCTTGCCCCAGTTCGGCCCGTTCATGAAGGCGGCGCCGAGGGGCAGGTGACGGCGACCGATCTGGACGCCGGGTGTATCCGTCGGGATCAGCGCCAGGCTGATTCCGAGGTCTTCTTCGTCGCCGAGCAGGTGGTCAGGATCGTAGGCCTTGAAGGCCAGGCCGAGGAGGGTGGCGACCGGGCCGAGGGTGATGTAGCGCTTTTCCCAGTTCAAGCGCAGCCCCAGGGTTTCCTTGCCTTCCCATTCGCCCTTGCAAATGATGCCGGTGTCGGGCATCGCCCCGGCGTCGGAGCCGGCCAGCGGCCCGGTCAGGGCGAAGCAGGGAATATCGTCACCACGGGCCAGGCGCGGCAGGTAATGGTTGCGTTGTTCATCGGTGCCATAGTGCAGCAGCAGTTCGGCCGGGCCGAGGGAGTTGGGGACCATCACAGTGGAGGCCAGGTCGCCGCTGCGGGTCGCCAGTTTCATCGCCACCTGGGAATGGGCATAGGCGGAGAACCCCTTGCCGCCATATTCCTTGGGGATGATCAGCGCGAAGAAACCGTGTTCCTTTATATGAGCCCAAGCCTGCGGCGGCAGGTCCATGGCCTGGCCGATCTGCCAGTCGCTGACCATTGCGCAGAGCGCCTCGGTAGGGCCGTCGAGGAATGCCTGCTCTTCTTCGGTCAATTGCACCTTGGGGTAGGCCAGCAACATGTCCCAGTTCGGGCGACCACTGAAAAGCTCGCCGTCCCACCACACCGTGCCGGCGTCGATGGCATCGCGTTCGGTCTGCGACATGGGCGGCAAGGTCTTCTGGAACCAGTCGAACATCGGCGCGCTGAAATACTTGCGGCGCAGGTCTGGCAGCAACAGCGGGGCAGCGACGACGGCGAGCGCCAGCCACAGAATCAGCATCAGCCAACCGGGGGCGTGGCTGGAAACCCCCATGACGAGCAAATAGACCGCGACGATGCCCAGCGCGGGCAGCGGGGCGGTGCGACGGTGCGCCAGCCAGGCTATCCCAACGACCAGCACCAATATCCACAACAACAGCATAAGTGATCCTCCGTGAACCAAGGCAAACCGACCTTCAGAGCTTAGACGGCCCCTGCAAAACCGGCGGTAGGCGCGATGTGACTGATTTCGTGGGAAACCCTCGACACATTGCGCCAGTCTGGTTGGCAACAGCCGTGGGAAATCGTTCGTTGCCAGCGTGAGAAAACGCCATTGTTTGGCCGATACGTCGTTTCCGCGAGTCAGGACTGTGGATGGATAGGCGATGTTCGGGGTGATTTGAGTCGCGCTTGATCCGGCGTATGCTGCTGCGGCATTTATCCAATGAGGAAACCGTGATGCTGATGATCTGGGGCCGGAAGAATTCATCGAACGTGCGCAAGGCGTTATGGTGCGCCGAAGAGCTGGGCCTGGTTTACCAGGCCATCGATGCGGGCGGGGCGTTCGGTGTGGTGGACACACCTGAGTACCGTGCGAAGAACCCCAACGGCCGCGTCCCGATGATCGAGGACGACGGCTTCGTGCTCTGGGAATCCAACACCATCGTGCGTTACCTCGCAGCTCGTCATGCCCCGGGTTCGGCCTGGTACCCCGCTGACGTTCAAGCCCGAGCCCGGGCTGAAAAATGGATGGATTGGACCACGTCCAGCTTCGCTGCCCCGTTTCGCACGGTATTCTGGGGCGTGTTGCGCACCCCATCCGAGCAACAGGACTGGGCGGCCATCAATGCGGGAATCAAGGAATGCGGCGACTTGCTGGCAATGGTGGAGCAGGCCTTGGCCGAACAGCCTTACCTCTCGGGCAGTGAAATCGGCATCGGCGACATTCCCTTGGGCAGCTTCATTTATGCCTGGTTCGAGATGCCCATCGAGCGCGTCGACCTGCCGCACCTGGAGGCCTGGTATGCACGGCTCACGCAGCGTCCAGCCTATCGAAAAGCCGTCATGACCGCGTTGACTTAATACTTACTATCGACACACTTCACTGTACTTGTGCGGCGACGCCACGCACCATTGCCTTCGTGCGACGTGGTTGTATTACTCGCCGCACGCCCTTATCTATTCTTCTCTTCCCCTTCTTGGTGCGTAATCCGATATGAGTTCCGCTCTGTCCATAAGGCAGTTAACCAAAACCTACGGCAACGGTTTCCAGGCCCTGAGTGGTATCGATCTGGACGTTGCCGAAGGTGATTTCTTCGCCTTGCTTGGCCCCAACGGCGCGGGCAAATCCACCACCATCGGCATCCTTTCCACCCTGGTGAACAAGTCCGGCGGTACGGTAAATGTCTTCGGTCATGACCTGGACCGCTCACCCGCCGCGCTCAAGCGTTGCATTGGCGTGGTGCCCCAGGAATTCAATTTCAACCAATTCGAAAAGACCTTCGACATCGTCGTGACCCAGGCCGGTTACTACGGTATCCCGCCGAAGGTCGCCAATGAGCGCGCTGAACAGTACCTGACCCAACTAGGGTTGTGGGACAAGCGCGACGTGCCGTCCCGTTCGTTGTCCGGGGGCATGAAGCGGCGCCTGATGATTGCCCGTGCGCTGGTGCACGAGCCGCGCCTGCTGATCCTCGACGAACCGACCGCGGGTGTGGACATCGAGCTACGCCGTTCGATGTGGACCTTCCTGACCGAGCTGAACCAGAAAGGCATCACCATCATCCTCACCACGCACTACCTGGAAGAGGCCGAGCAGCTGTGCCGCAACATCGGCATCATCGATCACGGCACCATCGTCGAAAACACCAGCATGCGCCAGTTGCTGAGCCAGTTGCATGTGGAAACCTTCCTGCTGGACCTCAAGCATGACCTGAGTGTCGTGCCGCAGCTCGTTGGCTATCCCGCCCGGCTGGTGGACCGCCACACACTGGAAGTCCAGGTCGACAAAGCCGCTGGTATCACCGGGTTGTTCACCCAATTGGCCCTGCAGAACATCGAAGTGCTGAGCCTGCGTAACAAAACCAATCGCCTTGAGGAGTTGTTCGTGTCCCTGGTGGAGAAAAACCTGGCGAAGGTGGCGGTATGAGTTCCGAATTGCGCCCCAACCTGATTGCCCTCAATACCATCGTCTACCGGGAAGTCCGGCGCTTCATGCGGATCTGGCCGCAGACCCTGCTGCCGCCGGCCATCACGATGGTTCTGTATTTCGTCATCTTCGGCAACCTGATCGGCCGGCAGATCGGCGACATGGGCGGCTTCACGTACATGGACTACATCGTGCCTGGGCTGATCATGATGTCGGTGATCACCAACTCCTACGGCAACGTCGTGTCGAGTTTCTTCGGCAGCAAGTTCCAGCGCTCGATCGAAGAACTGATGGTCTCGCCGGTTTCGCCTCACACGATCCTGATCGGCTTTACCTTGGGCGGCGTGCTGCGAGGGCTGGCGGTGGGTTTGATCGTGACGCTGCTGTCATTGTTCTTCACTGACATGCAAGTGCATCACCTGGGGTTGACGATCCTGGTTGTGGTTCTGACGGCCACGATCTTTTCGTTACTCGGTTTCATCAACGCCGTGTTTGCGCGTAACTTCGATGACATTTCCATCATCCCGACCTTCGTGCTCACGCCGTTGACCTACCTGGGCGGAGTGTTCTACTCGATCTCCCTGCTGCCACCGTTCTGGCAGACCGTATCGCTGGCCAACCCGGTGCTGCACATGGTTAACGCTTTCCGCTACGGGATCCTTGGGGTTTCGGACATTCGCATCAGTATTGCGATTACGTTCATGGTGGTGGCGACTGTGGTGCTTTATGTAGGATGCGCGCGGTTGTTGGTGAGTGGGCGGGGGATGCGGACTTGAGCCGGTAGTTTCATGCGCCACCGTCTCGAGCGGAACGAAAAGGCCTCCAATTGTTGGAGGCCTTTTGCATTTCACATCCGGCTTTTCTTACGCCGCCGCCACTGCCGCGTCACCCACCACCGCCAATACGCCATGGTGACAAAATACGCCAACGCGCCAAGCACCAACCCCGTCACCACAGACCCCAGCAAAAACGGCTGCCACAACGTCGACAACTGATTAGTGATCCACTCCCAGGTCAGCTCATCCGGCAGCGTCCGGGCTGGCACATCCATCAGCCAGGCACCGGTTTGATAAGTGCAGAAGAACACCGCAGGCATCGTGATGGGGTTAGTCAACCAGACCAGGCTCACCGCAATCGGAATATTGCCACGCACCGTGACGGCCAGCGCCGCGGCCAGCAGCATTTGCAACGGGATAGGCAGAAACGCGGCGAACAGGCCGACGGCCATCGCCCGCGCCACTGAATGGCGATTGAGGTGCCAAAGGTTCGGATCGTGAAGCAGAGTACCGAGAAAGCGTAAGGACTTGTGTTCCCGAATGCTCGCTGGGTCAGGCATGTAACGTTTGAATAGGCGCCGGGGCATAAGGCTTCTCGGTGGGATCAAAGCAGTCAGGTCGCAAGTATGTCCGGATTCTACGGCCGGCAGATTCAGACTTTGTGACAATTGATAACGCGCGCGGTGCCATTAACCGGCTAAGCCTGAGAGGGAACTCTCAAGGATGAGCTTATGCGCAGAGCAATGGTCGCGCTTGCATCGGGGCTGCTGGCGCCGATTTTTCTACCGGTTTTGCCACCGCTGTGGCTGATCGCAGCCATGTCTATCTTGGCGTTGATGGTGTTGCCATCTCGCCTTTACCCGGTGGGCTTTTTTTTCTTCGGGCTGGCATGGGCCTGTTTCTCGGCGCAGCTTGCATTGGACGACCGGCTACCCGCCGCGCTGGAAGGTGAGACCCGCTGGGTCGAGGGGCGTGTCGTCGGCTTGCCGCAACAGAGTGACGGCGTGGTGCGTTTCGAACTGGCCGACGCTCAATCCCGACGCACACGCTTGCCGACGTTGATGCGCCTGGCCTGGTACGACGGGCCGGCGGTCAACAGCGGTGAAAAATGGCGCCTGGCGGTCAAGCTCAAAAGGCCCGCCGGGCTGCTCAATCCCCACGGCTTCGACTATGAAGCGTGGTTGCTGAGCCGGGGCATTGGCGCCACCGGCTCGGTCAAGGATGGTTGGCGGGTGCAGCCGGCCCAAGGCGCCTGGCGCGATGGGGTGCGCCAGGCGCTGGCAAAAGTCGATGCCCAGGGGCGCTCCGGCGCGCTAATGGCGTTGGTTCTCGGCGACGGTGCCGGTCTGGCCCGGGAAGATTGGCAGGTGCTGCAAGACACCGGCACTGTCCACCTACTGGTGATCTCCGGACAGCATATCGGCTTGCTTGCCGGCCTGGTTTATCTGCTGGTGGCCGGCGCGGCGCGTTATGGCGCATGGCCGTCGCGTCTGCCGTGGCTGCCCTGGGCTTGTGCGCTGGCTTTTGCCGCTGCCCTGGGTTACGGCTTGCTCGCCGGGTTCGAGGTGCCGGTGCGGCGGGCCTGCGCCATGATCGGGCTGGTGCTGTTGTGGCGCTTGCGCTTCCGGCAGGCGAAGCCTTGGTGGGCCTGGCTGTTGGCCTTCGTTGGAGTGCTGGTGCTGGACCCGCTGGCGAGCCTGCGGCCAGGGTTCTGGTTGTCGTTTGCCGCCGTGGCCATATTGATGTTCACGTTCGGTGCTCGCCTGGGGCCCTGGCGCTGGTGGCAGACCTGGACCCGCGCCCAGTGGCTGATTGCGCTCGGCCTTTGCCCGTTGTTGCTGATACTGGGTTTGCCGGTCAGTCTCAGCGGTCCGTTGGTCAACTTGCTGGCGGTGCCCTGGATCAGCCTGTTGGTATTGCCTGCGGCGCTGCTTGGCACGGCGTTGCTGCCGGTCCCGTTCATGGGTGAAAGCCTTTTATGGATCGCCGGTGGATTGCTCGATTTGCTATTCAAGGGGCTTGCCCTGGCAGCCGGGCGAATACCGGCTTGGGCGCCTCCCGCCTTGCCGTTATGGGCTTGGGCCCTTGCGACGCTCGGTGCTTTGTTGCTGCTGTTGCCCAAGGGCCTGCCGTTGCGGATCCTGGGTTGGCCGATGCTGTTGCTGATCGTTTTTCCTCCACGGGAAGAAGTGCCTTGGGGGCAGGCCGAAATCTGGCAATTGGACGTTGGCCAGGGGCTGGCGGTCTTGGTGCGCACCCGTCGCCATGCCTTGTTATATGACGCGGGGCCGCGCTTTGGTGACGCCGATGCGGGCGAACGTGTGGTGGTGCCGACGTTGCGCAAGCTCGGCGTGCGCGGATTGGACCTGATGTTGCTCAGCCACGCGGATGCAGATCACGCTGGCGGTGCTCGCGCCGTGCGCAACGGGCTGCCGACGACCCGGGTGATCAGCGGCGACCCCACTGCGCTGCCCGTCGATCTACAGGCGGGCCCGTGCGATAGCGGTGAAGGCTGGGAGTGGGACGGGGTCAGGTTCGAGCTGTGGCGATGGGCGTCGGCTGTCGAGAGTAACCAGACGTCCTGCGTCTTGCTGGTGGAGGCCGGCGGCGAGCGATTGTTGCTGACGGGTGACATCGACACCCATGCCGAGCGCGCCTTGCTTGACGGTCCGCTGGGGGTACCGACCCAATGGTTGGCGTCTCCGCACCATGGCAGCCGCAGCTCATCGTCGATGGCGTTGCTGACGCGCCTCCAGCCTCATTCGGTATTGATCTCCCGAGGTCGAAACAACGCATTCGGCCATCCACATCCGTGGGTGATGGAGCGGTATCGAAGGTTGGGCATGACAATCCATGACAGTGCCGAACAGGGTGCCATTCGTCTGCAGCTGGGCGCGTTCGGGCCGGCGCACATCCAAGCCGGCGAGCGTCGCTACTGGCGTGAGCCGCCACCCGCTGGCACATCGATGCAGCATTGATCTGGCTCATCGTTCTTGGCGTGTTGTCGGCCGGGCGGGTCTGCACGGCGAGTCTGTATGATAAAGTGGCGCACTTTTTCGAGGGGGCTGTCACTGTGTGGGAATTGGTCAAATCCGGCGGTTGGATGATGTTGCCGATCATTCTGAGTTCCATCGCGGCACTGGGTATCGTTGCCGAACGCCTGTGGACCCTGCGGGCCAGTCGCGTGACCCCGGAGCATCTGCTCGGGCAGGTCTGGGTCTGGATCAAGGACAAACAGCTGAACAAGGACAAGCTCAAGGAGCTGCGAGCCAGTTCTCCTCTGGGAGAGATTCTTGCGGCGGGCCTGGCGAACTCCAAGCATGGTCGCGAGATCATGAAGGAATGCATTGAAGAAGCTGCCGCGCGGGTCATTCATGATCTGGAGCGCTACCTCAATGCCCTGGGGACCATCGCGGCCATGTCCCCATTGCTGGGCCTGCTGGGCACGGTGCTGGGCATGATCGATATTTTCAGTGCCTTTACCGGCTCTGGCATGACCACCAACGCCGCGGTGTTGGCAGGTGGTATTTCCAAGGCCCTGATCACCACCGCCGCAGGCCTGATGGTCGGTATCCCAGCCGTGTTCTTCCACCGATTCCTGCAACGCCGCGTCGACGAATTGGTGGTGGGCATGGAGCAGGAAGCCATCAAGCTGGTCGAGGTGGTGCAGGGCGACCGTGACGTGGACCTGGCCGGGGGCAAGCAGTGAAATTCCGCCGCAAACCACGGGAAAACATCGAGATCAATCTCGCGTCGCTGATCGACGTGGTGTTCATCCTGCTGCTGTTTTTCGTCGTGACCACCACGTTCACCCGGGAGACCCAGCTCAAGGTCGAATTGCCGCAAGCGGTCAGTGGTTCGCCCGCCGAAGACCAGCAGTTGAAGAACCTGGAAGTCACCATCAGCGCCGAAGGCGCGTTCTCGGTGAACAACCATTTGCTGCCAAAAAGCGACCTGGCGAGCCTGATCGAGGCCCTGCAGAAGGAATCCGGCGGTGACACCAGCCTGCCATTGTCCATCAGCGCCGACGGCAAGACCCCTCACCAATCCGTTATCACTGCCATGGACGCAGCCGGCAAGCTCGGCTTCAGCCACCTGCGCATGACGACGGTCGAGGCGGCGCCGGCACCCTGATGGCCATGTCCGATCGATTGCTTGCCGCGTGGTATGAAGGTCACCCGGCCCTGACGCTGTTGCGACCGCTGGAATGGCTGTATCGGCGTGTGGTGAAGAGCAAGCGCGAACGCTTCCTGGCGGGCGGCGGCGAGATCTATCAACCGCCCGTGCCGCTGATCGTGGTCGGCAATATTACCGTTGGCGGCACGGGCAAGACGCCGCTGATCCTGTGGATGATCGAACATTGCCAGCGCAGTGGCTTGCGGGTTGGCGTGGTCAGCCGTGGCTATGGTGCCAAGCCGCCGCAACTGCCTTGGCGGGTCCAGGCCGAGCAGGGCGCCGACATCGCGGGTGACGAGCCGCTGCTGATCGTCCAGCGCACCGGCGTGCCGTTGATGATCGACCCTGATCGCAGTCGCGCAGTCCGCGCGCTGCTGGAAGCCGAGCCGCTGGACCTGATCCTGTCCGACGACGGCATGCAGCATTACCGCCTGGCCCGGGACCTTGAACTGGTACTGATCGACAACGCCCGCGGCCTCGGCAACCGCCGTTGCCTGCCGGCCGGTCCGTTGCGCGAACCGGTCGAACGCCTGCAATCGGTCGATGCGGTGTTGTACAACGGCGCCAGCGCCGACCGCGAAGACGGCTTCGCTTTCGAATTGCGGCCCACCGCCCTGGTGAACCTCGCCAGTGGAGAACGGCGCGCTCTCGACCACTTTCCAGCCGGCCAGGCCCTGCACGCCGTGGCCGGTATCGGCAATCCGCAGCGTTTCTTCAAGGCCCTCGAAACGCTACACTGGCGGCCCATACCGCACGGGTTTGCCGATCACGCCGAATACAGTGCCCAGGCCTTGAATTTCACGCCAGCCCTGCCAGTGATCATGACGGAAAAAGACGCGGTCAAGTGCCGTGCCTTCGCCGCACCGGATTGGTGGTACCTGGCGGTGGACGCCGCGCTGTCCCCGGCCTTCGCGGCCTGGTTCGATACGCAGTTGATGCGCCTGTTGCCGGATCGGCTCTTGCCTTAGAAATCTTTACCAGGGGAAAACCATGGACACCAAGTTGCTCGATATTCTGGCCTGCCCAGTTTGCAAAGGCCCGCTCAAGCTCAGCGCCGACAAGACTGAGCTGATCAGCAAGGGTGCCGGCCTGGCCTATCCGATTCGCGACGGCATCCCGGTGATGCTCGAGAGCGAAGCCCGCACCCTGACCACTGACGAGCGCCTGGATAAATGACCACAGCCTTCACCGTCGTCATTCCGTCGCGTTTTGCCTCGACGCGCCTGCCCGGCAAGCCGTTGCTGTTGATCGCCGGCAAGCCGATGATCCAGCACGTCTGGGAACAGGCCAGCAAAAGCAGCGCCCAGCGCGTGGTGGTCGCGACTGACGATGCGCGCATCGTCGAAGCCTGCGAGGCGTTTGGCGCCGAAGTGGTGCTGACCCGCGAAGATCATAATTCCGGCACCGATCGCCTGGCGGAAGTCGCCACGAAACTGGGCCTTGAGCCCGATGCCATCGTGGTCAACGTACAAGGCGACGAGCCGTTGATCCCGCCCAGCGTGATCGATCAGGTCGCGGCTAACCTGGCGGCCCATCCCGAAGCGCGCATGGCGACCCTGGCTGAGCCGATCGACGACGTGCAAGCGTTGTTCAATCCCAACGTGGTCAAGGTGATCAGCGACCTCAATGGCCTGGCCTTGACCTTCAGCCGCGCGACGTTGCCCTGGGCGCGGGATGCCTTCGCGCAAAGCCGGGACGTAATGCCCGAAGGCGTGCCGTACCGCCGCCATATCGGCATCTACGCCTACCGCGCCGGCTTCCTCCACGACTTCGTGGCCTGGGGACCGTGCTGGCTGGAAAACACTGAAGCGCTGGAACAGTTGCGTGCCCTGTGGCACGGCGTACGAATCCACGTGGCCGATGCACTGATCGCTCCGCCGACCGGCGTCGATACCGCTGAAGATCTCGAGCGCGTTCGGCGCTTGCTGGAGGCCTGATGCGGGTTTTGTTTGTCTGCCTCGGCAATATCTGCCGATCGCCCACGGCCGAAGGCATCTTGCGCCACAAGTTGCGCGAAGCCGGGTTGAACGGTCAGGTGGAGGTCGCCTCCGCCGGAACCGGTGACTGGCACGTCGGCAAGGCGCCGGACAAGCGCAGCCAGGCCGCAGCCCTGCGGCGCGGCTACGATTTGTCGGCCCAGCGTGCCCGGCAAGTGTCCCGTGCCGATTTCGCCGCCTATGACCTGATCCTGGCGATGGACAGCAGCAACTTGCGCAATCTCAAAGTCCTGCAACCGACCAATGCCAGGGCTGAACTGGACCTGTTCCTGCGTCGTTACGAGGCGGAACTCGATGACGTACCAGACCCTTACTACGACGGTGAGCAAGGTTTCGAGCAAGTGTTGGATTTGATTGAACGTGCCACGGATCGCCTGGTGGTCGAACTGAAGGGGCGGTTATGACCTTGCACGTCCAGGCGGGCGTCAGCCTCAAGCCATTCAACAGCTTTGGCGTGGATGTCAGCGCCCGGCTGTTCGCCGAAGCCCACAGCGATGCGGATGTTCGCCAGGCGCTGGCCTATGCCGCCGAGCATGCCGTGTCGTTGCTGGTGATTGGCGGCGGCAGCAACCTGTTGCTGACCGGCGACATCGACGCCTTGGTGGTGCGCATGGCCAGCCAGGGGATCCGCCTGCTCAGCGATGATGGCGAGCGGGTGGTGATCGAGGCCGAAGCCGGGGAACCCTGGCATCCCTTCGTCCAGCACACGCTGGCGCAAGGTTGGTCTGGATTGGAGAACCTCAGCCTGATCCCCGGCACCGTGGGCGCGGCACCGATGCAAAACATCGGCGCCTACGGGGTGGAGATAAAGGACGTCTTTGCTGGCCTCACCGCGCTGGATCGCCAGACCGGCGAACTGCGCGATTTCACCCTTGAAGAATGCGATTTCTCCTACCGCGACAGCCTTTTCAAGCAGCAGGCGGGTCGCTGGCTGATCCTGCGGGTGCGTTTTGCCCTCAGTCGTGCCGCCCATCTGCATCTGGAATACGGCCCAGTACGCCAACGGTTGACCGAGCAAGGCATCAACCAGCCGACGCCCAGCGATGTCAGCCGGGCCATCTGCAGTATCCGCAGCGAAAAACTGCCAGACCCAGCGGTGCTGGGCAATGCCGGCAGTTTCTTCAAGAACCCGCTGGTGCCGGCCTCCCACGTGGCGCAACTCAAGGCCCGATACCCGGACCTGGTGGCTTATCCACAGCCCGACGGGCAGATGAAGATCGCCGCTGGCTGGCTGATCGAGCACGCCGGCTGGAAAGGCTTTCGCGATGGCGACGCCGGGGTGCATAAATTGCAGGCGCTGGTGTTGGTCAACTACGGCAATGCCACCGGCCTGCAACTGCTGGAGCTGGCCCGGCGCATCCAGAAGGACATTGCCGAACGTTTTCAGGTCGAGCTGGAAATGGAACCTAATCGGTATTGAACCGCGCTTCGCAAGCGCCGGATAAAACGCCCTGGACAGGCTGCACAAAACCATTCGTGCAGGATTGTGCAGGGCGTTTTGCTTGATCCTGGGTTAATTTAATGGGCTGACGATGCGAGCATACGCATCCCTGAGGCCCGGTGCAGACGCTTGCTCGCGTGTGCACAAGAGAGCCCGATTAGCCTGAGCCAGTCTGCGACACCGAACCGATAACCAAACGGCAGATGGCTCGACCCCATAACTCGATGACGATGCGGGCGTGCCCATGATTACCCTGAAACTCAATGGAAAAGATCACCAACTGGATGTGATCGAGGACATGCCGCTGCTGTGGGCGATCCGTGACGTGGCCGGTTACAACGGCACCAAGTTCGGCTGCGGCATGGGCTTGTGCGGCGCCTGCACCATTCACATCGACGGTGCCCCCGCACGCAGTTGCATCACGCCGATCGGCTCGGTGAAGGGGCAGAACGTCAGCACCATCGACGCGCTTCACGTCGACCCGGTCGGGCAGGTGGTGCAGAAAGCCTGGCTGGATACCGCGGTGGCGCAGTGCGGTTTCTGCCAGGGCGGGCAGATCATGTCTGCTACGGCCCTGCTCAAGACCAACCCCAACCCCAGCGACGAGCAGATCGAAGAAGCCATGGTCGGCAACCTCTGCCGCTGCGGCACTTATAACCGGATCAAGACCGCGATTCGCCAAGCCTCCACCCACCTGAAGGAGGCCAAGGCATGAGCCACTTGCCCGATGATTTTGTCCTGAGCAATCTCAGCCGTCGTGGCTTCCTGAAAGGTGCGAGCGCCACCGGTGTGCTGGTGCTGGCGGCCACGTGGGGCCTGCCGGATGCCTTTGCCGAGGAAAAGAAATTTGGCGCCGAGGGCATGCCCAACGGCGCGGTCGACGACCCCAAGGTTTACGTGAGCATTGCCGCCGACGGCAGCGTGACGGTGATCTGCAACCGTTCCGAGATGGGCCAGGGTGTGCGCACCAGCCTGAGCATGGTGGTGGCCGACGAACTGGACGCCGACTGGGCGCTGGTCAAGGTCAAGCAGGCACCGGCAGATGAGGCGCGCTTCGGCAACCAGGACACCGACGGCTCGCGCAGCATGCGCCATTGGTACGAGCCGATGCGCCGTTGCGGTGCCGCCGCCCGGACCATGTTGGAACTGGCCGCCGCTGCACAATGGAACGTGCCGGTAGGCGAATGCCGCGCGCAGCTGCACAAAGTGGTGCACCAGCCTTCCGGGCGGGAGCTGGGTTATGGCGCCTTGGCTGCCGCCGCCAGTGCCTTGCCGGTGCCGGCCCGCGAGAGCCTGCGCCTCAAACAGCCTTCGGAATTTCGTTACATCGGCAAGGAGGCGACCCGTGCCATCGACGGCGCGGACATCGTCAACGGTCGCGCAGTCTTCGGTGCCGACGTGCATTTCGACGGCATGCTCTATGCCGTCATCGCGCGTCCGCCGGTCTATGGCGGCAAGGTCAAGAGCGTCGACAGCAGCGCGGCGTTGAAAGTACCGGGCGTGGTCAAGGTGGTGCAGATCGAGGGGCGCCCATTGCCCTCCGAATTCCAACCTCTGGGCGGCGTGGCGGTGGTGGCGAAAAATACCTGGGCAGCGATCAAGGGCCGCGAAGCGCTGAAAATAGAGTGGGACGACGGCCCGAACGTCGGTTACGACTCCATCGCCTACCGCAAGGAACTGGAAGCGGCTGCTCGCAAGCCTGGAAAAGTCTTGCGCAGCACCGGTGATCTCGATGGCGCATTGGCCAAGGCCGATTCGACGTTGGAGGCTTCATATTATCTGCCGCACCTGTCCCAGTCCCCCATGGAGCCGATGGTCGCCGTCGCCCGGTTCGAGGATGGCCACTGCGAAGCCTGGGCGCCGAGCCAGGCACCGCAGGTGACCCGCGAGCGCGTCGCCGAGCGCCTGGGCATCCCTTTCGAGAACGTCACGGTGAACATCACGTTGCTGGGCGGTGGCTTCGGGCGCAAGTCGAAACCCGATTTTGTCGTCGAAGCCGCCGTGCTCGCCAAGGAGTTTCCCGGCCAGGCGGTACGGGTGCAATGGACACGCGAGGACGATATCCATCACTCGTATTTCCACACTGTATCGGCCGAATACCTGAAGGCCAGCCTGAACAAGGACGGATTGCCCTCCGGTTGGCTGCATCGCACCGTGGCTCCGACCATCACCGCGTTGTTCGCGCCGGGCATGACCCACGAAGCACCGTTCGAAGTGGGCATGGGCGTGACCAACATGGCTTACGCCGTTCCCAACATGCGCCTGGAAAATCCCGAGACGGTGGCCCACACCCGGGTGGGCTGGTACCGCTCGGTGTCGAATATTCCCCACGGTTTTGCGATCCAGAGCTTCATCGACGAATTGGCCCACAAGGCCGGCCAGGATCCGCTGAAGTATCACCTCAAGTTGCTGGGGCCGGACCGCAAGATCAATCCGAACAGCCTGAACGACGATTGGAACTACGGCGAATCGCCCGAGCGTTATCCCATCGATACGGCGCGGATCCGTACCGTGCTGGAGACTGCCGCGAAAGCCGCCGGTTGGGGACGTGAATTGCCCAAGGGAAGGGGATTGGGCCTGGCGGTGCATTACAGCTTTGTCACTTACGTCGCGGCGGCGATCGAAGTCGAGGTCAAGGATGACGGCACGGTGATGGTGCACAAGGCCGACATTGCCGTGGATTGTGGGCCACAGATCAACCCCGAGCGCATCCGCTCCCAGTTCGAAGGCGCCTGCGTCATGGGCTTGGGCAACGCGATGGTCGGCGAGATCAGCTTCAAGGACGGCAAGGTCCAGCAGGATAACTTCCACATGTACGAAGTGGCGCGCATGTCCCTGGCGCCCAAGGAAGTGGCGGTGCATCTGGTCACGCCGCCGGGTGAAGTTCCCTTGGGCGGCGTGGGTGAGCCAGGCGTGCCGCCGATCGCGCCGGCGCTGTGCAACGCGATTTTTGCTGCCACCGGCAAGCGTATCCGCGATCTGCCCGTGCGTTATCAGCTGCAAGGCTGGCAACAGGCCAAAGCCTGATGGACAGCGTTGACCTGAATGTCCTGCGCAGCGTGCTGGAGTGGCGCCGCGCCGGGCAGCGCGTGGTGTTGTTCACCGTGGTCCAGACCTGGGGCACCGCGCCACGGCCTCCTGGCGCCATGCTGGCCCTGCGCGAGGATGGCGTGGTAATCGGTTCGGTGTCGGGCGGTTGTGTCGAGGATGACTTGATCGCCCGGCTGCACGACGGCCGAATTCCGGCGGACGGTCCGCCGGTGCAACTGATCACCTATGGCGTCACCCGCGAGGAGGCGGCGCGCTTCGGCCTGCCGTGCGGCGGCACCTTGCGCCTGACGGAAGAGCGAGTGGGCGATCCCCAGTGGATCAGCGACTTGCTGGAGCGTTGCGAGGCCCATGAGATTGTCGCCCGGGAATTGACCATCGCCACCGGTAGCGTGTCGTTGATGCCGGCCAGTAAAAGCGATGCTTTAGTGTTTGATGGCGAGACACTGCGGGCAATTTATGGCCCGCGTTGGCGGCTGCTGTTGATAGGCGCTGGACAGCTGTCCCGTTACGTCGCGGAGATGGCCCGACTGCTGGATTTCGAAGTGCTGATCTGCGATCCGCGCAAGGAATTCGTCTACGGCTGGGAGGAGCAGCACGGCCGCTTCGTGACCGGCATGCCCGACGAAGCGGTGCTGAGCATCCAGACGGATGAGCGCACGGCGATCGTGGCGCTGACCCATGATCCGCGCCTGGACGACATGGCCTTGTTGACCGCCCTCGATTCCAAGGCCTTTTATGTGGGCGCCCTGGGGTCGCGGGTCAACAGCCAGAAACGCCGGGACAACCTGGCTCAGCTAGGCTTGTCGGCACAGGCCATCGAACGGCTGCATGGCCCTATCGGCTTGCACATCGGCAGCCACACACCCGCGGAAATCGCCTTGTCGTTGCTGGCGGAAATCGTTGCCATCAAAAATGGCATCGAACTGCGTCAAAAGAAACCGCTGTAAGCCACAAAGGAGCAGGTTATGACTGGGTCCATTGGCGTGATCATTCTTGCGGCGGGATCGGGTCGCCGTTTCCGTGAGGTTGCCGGTGCCGACAAGGATAAGTTGCTGGCGGATTGCACCGGGCGTGACGGTGCGGTGCGCTCAGTGATCGAACATGTGCTGGTCAATTTACCGTCCTCCCTGGAAAAACGCGTGCTGGTGACCCGCAACGATCGTCCGCAGGCCATTCGCATGGCCCAGGCCTACGGGTGCGATTACGTGGAGCTGGACTCGCCCGGCCTGGGCGACAGCATTGCCGCCGGCGTCCAGGCGTGCCCGGACCTTGACGGCTGGCTGGTCGTGTTGGGCGACATGCCTTTCATTTTGCCGTCGAGCTTCGAACGGGTGGTGGCGGGGATGCGCGAGGAGGGCATCAGCGTGCCGGTGCTTGCCGGGGAGTATGGGCATCCGGTGGGATTTGGTCGCGCGTTGGGTCCGCAACTGATGGCCTTGACTGGTGATCGCGGCGCCAAGGTGCTGTTCGCCGGGGCGCACGTGGTCCAAGTGCCGGTGGACGATGCGGGTGTGACGTGGGATGTCGATGTGCCTGAGGCACTGGTTTTTAGATAACTCACTCGGTCAGATCCACTGAGGCATAAAAAAGCCCCGCCTGGCATCACCAGGCGGGGCTTTTTACTGGGCGGTGGAATCAGGCGTGAGGTTTAGGCTCGTGCTCTTTTTCCAGGGCTTCAGGGTGGTGCGGTGCAACTTCTTCAGCGGACTGCTGAGGTTCGTCGATCGCCGGCTCTGCTGCGGTTTCAGCAACCGGGGCAGGGGCTTCGACGACTTCCACGGCTGGCGCCGGTTCGGCGGCAGGCGCCTGGGCAGCGGCAGCGGCGGCCTGTTCGGCTTCCTTCTGCAGACGCTCGGCTTCACGCTTGCGACGGCGCACTTCACGCGGATCGTTCGGAGCGCGGCCATTCGGAGCCAAGGCGCTGACAGGTGCAGGTGCCTCAACCGGGGCCGGAGCCTCGACAACCGCAGGAACCTCGATCACGGGCGCAGGCTCTTCCACCGGGGCAGCTTCGACCACCGGCTCGATCACTTGCGCTTCGACGGTTTTCACTGGCTCAGGCTCGGCGACTGGCGCTGGCGCCGCGGGTTCTGCGTTCCAGTTGAACGTCGTCTGCTCTTCACGCACAGGCTCGGGTGCAACTTCCTCGGCCGGGGTTTCCTGCGCCACAGCTTCGACGGCAGGTTCGGCGACGGCCACTGGCTGCTCGACGACCGGTGCTGGCTCGGCGGCTTGGGCTTCAGGCTCGGCGTCGGGAACCGGTGCGAGTTCCACTTCTGGCGAAGCGGTGGTTTGCACTGGCGTGGTCGCTTCGACGACTGGCGCTTCAACCGGGGCATCTTCCACCGCAGCGGTGGCGCGTTCAGCCTGCTCGTGTGCCTGGGCTTCGGCCGGGGCGCTGATCGCGCTGCTGGCCACTGCCGCAGTGACGGCCAGGCCTGCGGCCAGATCCGCGCCGCTTGGCGCTTCGGCGTTCTCGGCGGACTCGGACTCTTCCGAACCCTCGATCACGTTGCCATTAGCATCACGTTGACGCTCGCGGCGGTTGCTGCGACGACGCTGGCCACGGGAGCGGCGGCGTGGACGATCGCCTTCGGCGTTGTCCTGGCCGTCTTCCTGCAACTGCTCTTCGCTGTTCAGCACTTCTTCTTCGCTGGCAGCGGCTGCCTCCTCGACGCGTGGTTGACGCTCTTCACGCGGCTGACGCGGTGCGCGTTCTTCGCGAGGCTGGCGGGCCGGGCGCTCTTCAGCCAGTGCGGCGCCAGCGGCGGCGGGTGCGGCATCCAGTGGCTCACGCAGTTCGCGGACACGTTCTTCACGCTCGCCACGCGGCTTGCGGTCTTCACGCGGTGCGCGCGGCTGACGCTCTTCACGTGGTGGGCGCGGTGCGCGCTCTTCACGGGCTACGGTTGGAGTCGCTGGCGTTTCCTCGCGGGCTTCGCGTGGCTGGCGTTCTTCACGCGGCTCACGTGGCGCGCGCTCTTCACGCGGTGCACGTTCTTCGCGCGGCTTGCGCTCTTCGTCGCGACGACCGTTGCGGTTGCGGGTCTGCTGGCGACCATTGCGACGTTCTTCGTTGCGGGCTGGACGCTCGGTGGCGGCAGGCTTGGCGACAACGGCAGGGGTCGCTGGCTCTTCCTTGGTGGCGAACAGGCTGACCAGGGATTTCACCAGGCCCTTGAACAGGCTTGGTTCTGGCACGGCGGCGGGTGCGGCAACCGGGGCGGCGACTTCGCTCGGGATCGGAGCGTTGGCGCGGGCTGGGGCGGTCTTGACCGCCGCTTCCTGGCGAACCAGGGTGCGAGTGGCGGCGGCGGCCGGCTGGACTTCTTCCACTTCGGCGGCGGCAGCGGCGATTTCGTAGCTGGACTGGTTGGTGTGGGCTTCCGGGCTGTCATCGCGCAGGCGCTGCACTTCGAAGTGCGGCGTCTCGAGGTGATCGTTCGGCAGGATGACGATACGGGCACGGGTGCGCAGTTCGATCTTGGTGATCGAGTTGCGTTTTTCGTTGAGCAGGAACGCGGCCACCGGGATCGGCACCTGGGCGCGAACTTCGGCGGTGCGGTCTTTCAGGGCTTCTTCTTCGATCAGGCGCAGGATTGCCAGGGACAGCGATTCAACGTCACGGATGATGCCGGTGCCGTTGCAGCGAGGGCAAACGATGCCGCTGCTTTCACCCAGCGATGGACGCAGGCGCTGACGGGACATTTCCAGCAGGCCGAAACGCGAGATACGACCGACCTGTACGCGGGCGCGGTCGGCTTCCAGGCACTCACGGACCTTCTCTTCCACGGCGCGCTGGTTCTTGGCCGGGGTCATGTCGATGAAATCGATGACGATCAGGCCGCCAATGTCGCGCAGGCGCAACTGACGGGCGATTTCTTCAGCGGCTTCAAGGTTGGTCTGCAGGGCGGTTTCTTCGATGTCGCTGCCTTTGGTGGCGCGCGCCGAGTTGATGTCGATGGACACCAGGGCCTCGGTCGGATCGATGACGATGGAGCCGCCGGACGGCAGTTCGACGACGCGCTGGAAGGCGGTCTCGATCTGGCTTTCGATCTGGAAACGGTTGAACAGCGGAACGCTGTCTTCGTAGAGCTTGATCTTGCTCGCGTACTGCGGCATCACCTGGCGAATGAAAGTCAGGGCTTCGTCCTGGGCTTCGACGCTGTCGATCAGCACTTCGCCGATGTCCTGGCGCAGGTAGTCGCGGATGGCGCGGATGATCACGTTGCTTTCCTGGTAGATCAGGAATGGCGCGGAGCGATCCAGCGAGGCTTCTTTGATGGCGGTCCACAGCTGCAGCAGGTAATCGAGGTCCCACTGCATTTCTTCGCTGCTGCGGCCCAGGCCGGCAGTGCGCACGATCAGGCCCATGTCGGCAGGTGCGACCAGGCCGTTGAGGGCTTCGCGCAGTTCGTTGCGCTCTTCGCCTTCGATGCGGCGGGAGATACCACCGGCACGCGGGTTGTTCGGCATCAGGACCAGGTAACGGCCGGCGAGGCTGATGAAGGTGGTCAGGGCGGCGCCCTTGTTGCCACGTTCTTCTTTTTCGACCTGGACGATGACTTCCTGGCCTTCGCTCAGGACGTCCTTGATGTTGACGCGGCCTTCAGGGGCCTTCTTGAAGTATTCGCGGGAGATTTCTTTGAGGGGCAGGAAGCCGTGGCGCTCGGAGCCGAAATCGACAAAGGCAGCCTCAAGGCTTGGTTCGATGCGAGTAATCCGGCCTTTATAGATGTTGGCCTTCTTCTGCTCGCGTGCACCGGATTCGATATCCAGGTCGTAGAGGCGCTGGCCGTCTACCAGTGCAACACGCAACTCTTCGGGTTGAGTTGCGTTAATCAGCATTCTTTTCATGTAGTACCGTCGGTTTCCGGGCTGCCGGAAACGGCGTTCGGCACACACGACTTCTCACGGTCGGTGTCAGGTGCGTCCTGGCAATGGCGAGGCCATTCCAGTGTCCAGCGAGTTCGGCCCAATGATGGCGAAGTCGCGACGGACGCGTCCTGCTTGCTGGTACTCAAGCACTCAGTCAGGAGGAGGAATCAACCGGCGCCTGTGGACGAGATGAAGCGTCTAAATATAAGCCTAGTGCTACACAGTCCGACGGTTGTACATCTCCACCCTACACGTATCCCTGATAATTCGGGTGCTGCCGCGCGCAGAATCCGCAGCGGGTTGGCATTTACCGTGAGCTCCGAAAGGGGAGGTCACGCATCATGGCTAATTTAGGCGTTGTTTCCGAAGCTCTCGCTCGGGGTCGTCTTCGGCTGACTGCACTTTGTGAACTGGCCGTGAATGTGGCGCGCAATGCGAGTCAAAACTCTGCTTTGCGGCGTATTTCAGGCCTCATGTCACCTGCGCTCGTTGCACCCGTAGACTCTACCGTTACGTAGCAAAAGCCCCGTAGGACGGCCTCTCGTCCTCGTGAATTGCGTTGGTCAGGGCCGGTTTTTGACCGCTAGTCCGCTGTCCAGCCACTTTTGGCGGCGTTCGCGACTATAGCAGCAATGATTAAGTGCTTCAATTCCATAAAAAATTGTTATGATCGCCGCCATGACAACTACTGCCCCTTCGACCCCTGGCGTTCAACTGCTCGAGGTCTCGCCGGAATATGCCGGCCAACGAATCGATAATTTCCTGCTGGCCCGGCTCAAAGGCGTGCCCAAGACCTTGATCTACCGCATCTTGCGCAAAGGCGAAGTGCGGGTGAACAAGGGTCGGATCAAGCCCGAATACAAGCTCCAGGCCGGCGACGTCGTGCGCGTGCCGCCGGTTCGCGTGCCCGAGCGCGATGAGCCGGTACCGCTGGCCCAGGGATTGTTGCAGCGCCTTGAAGCCTCGATCGTCTATGAAGACAAGGCGCTGATCGTGGTCAACAAGCCCGCGGGCATCGCGGTCCACGGCGGCAGCGGCCTGAGCTTCGGGGTGATCGAAGCCTTTCGTCAATTGCGTCCGGATACCAAGGAGCTGGAACTGGTCCATCGCCTGGATCGCGACACCTCCGGTCTGCTGATGATCGCCAAGAAGCGCAGCATGCTGCGGCATCTGCACGAGCAGTTGCGCGGCGATGGCGTCGACAAGCGCTACATGGCGCTGGTGCGTGGTCGTTGGGATACCTCCGTAAAGCAGGTCCGTGCGCCGTTGCTCAAGAGCAATCTGCGTTCGGGCGAGCGCATGGTGGAAGTCAACGAGGAGGGCAAGGAGGCGCTGACCGTGTTCAAGGTGCTCCGGCGCTTCGGCGACTTTGCCACCATGGTCGAAGCCAAGCCGGTCACCGGGCGGACTCACCAGATCCGTGTCCACACCCTGCATGCCGGGCATTGCATCGCCGGTGACAGCAAATACGGCGATGACGATTTCACCAAGGAAATTCGCGACCTGGGCGGCAAGCGCCTGTTTCTGCACGCCTACATGCTGACTGTGCCGCTGCCTGATGGCGGCGAGTTGAAGTTGCAGGCTCCCGTGGATGAAATGTGGGCCAAGACCGTGGAGCGGCTGAGTGCATCCTGACTACAAGCTGTTGATATTCGATTGGGACGGCACTCTGGCGAACTCCATTGGTCGGATCGTGGAGTCCATGCATATCGCGGCTGACCGTACGGGTTTCGCGCGGCGTGACGACTTTGCGGTGAAGGGCATTATCGGCCTCGGGTTGCCAGAGGCGATCCGCAGCCTCTACCCGGACATCGATGACGATGGGTTGGTTATTTTCCGCCAGCATTACGCCGATCACTACATTGCCTTGGAGGCCGAGCCTTCGCCGCTGTTCGATGGCGTGGCGGACACGCTCCAGCTTCTGCGGGGCGAGGGCTATCGCATGGCCGTCGCGACCGGCAAGGCCAGGCGTGGGCTGGATCGGGTATTGAAAGCCCACGGTTGGGACGATTATTTCGACATCACCCGTGCTGCGGATGAAACCGCCAGCAAGCCGCATCCGCTGATGCTTGAGCAAATCCTGGCTCATTGCGGTGTGCAGGCTGGGCAGGCGCTGATGGTGGGGGACTCGTCGTTCGACCTGCAAATGGCGCGTAACGCCGGCATGAGTTCGGTGGCTGTCAGTTACGGCGCGCAGACAATCGAGGCATTGAAGGCTTTTGAGCCATGCCTGGCGATTGACCATTTTCCTGAGTTGCACGCCTGGTTGAGCCGGCGTGCCGATTAAGTTTTGACGGGGATGCATGCATGACGGATGAATGGAAGGCACCGGCCAAGGCAAGCGCCGAGAACGGTGATGATAAAAGCTGGAAGCTGCTGGAAAAGACTCTGCTGGCCAGTGTCCAGGAGCAGCGTCGTTCGCGTCGCTGGGGCATCTTCTTCAAGCTGCTGACGTTTGTTTATCTTTTCGCCGCGCTCATGCTGTTCACACCGCTGATGAGCCTGGAGAAAAGCGCCGCGGGCGGTTCGGCGTATACCGCGCTGATCGACATCGAAGGCATGATCGCCGACAAGGAGCCCGCCAGCGCGGACAACATCGTCGGTAGCCTGCGGGCAGCGTTCGAGGATCCGAAGGTCAAAGGTGTGGTGCTGCGCATCAACAGTCCGGGCGGCAGTCCGGTGCAGTCGGGTTACGTTTACGACGAAATCGTCCGCTTGCGTGGCTTGCACCCGAACATCAAGGTTTACGCGGTCATCGCCGATCTCGGTGCGTCCGGGGCCTATTACATTGCCAGTGCGGCAGACCAGATTTATGCCGACAAGGCCAGTCTGGTGGGTTCCATTGGTGTGACGGCGGCCGGTTATGGTTTTGTCGGAACCATGGAGAAGCTTGGCGTGGAGCGCCGGGTCTATACCTCTGGCGAGCATAAATCCTTCCTTGATCCGTTCCAGCCGCAAAAGCCTGAAGAAACCGCGTTCTGGCAGGGTGTGCTGGATACGACTCACAAGCAATTCATCGCCAGCGTCAAGAAAGGCCGGGGCGAGCGCCTGAAGGACAAAGAACATCCGGAGTTGTTCTCCGGTCTGGTCTGGTCGGGGGAGCAGGCGTTGCCGCTGGGCTTGATCGATGGCTTGGGCAGTGCCAGTTTCGTGGCTCGGGACGTGATCGGCGAGAAAGAGCTGGTGGATTTCACTATCGAAGAGTCGCCGTTCGATCGTTTCTCGAAAAAACTGGGTGCGAGCATTGCCGAGCATCTGGCGATGTGGATGGGCTTCCAAGGCCCGGCGTTGCGCTGATTTCTACCGAGGGTTGATGCCATCCAGTGTGGCTCAGGGGATCTGCACACCCTCGGCCAGCAACATATCCACAAGGCGAATCAGCGGCAGGCCGATCAGGCTGGTGGCGTCTGGCCCTTCAGTGCTCTTGAACAGGCTCACGCCCAGCCCCTCGGCCTTGAAGCTGCCGGCGCAGTCGTACGGCTGCTCCGCTCGCAGGTAGCGCTCGACGCGTGCCTGGTCAAGTGTCCGCATCGTCACGGTAAACGGAACGCAATCGACCTGGCAGGTGCCTGTCTGGCTGTTGAGCAGCGCCAGGCCCGTCAGGAACGTCACGCGGGCGCCGCTGGCGGCCAGTAGTTGGTCACGGGCGTTTTCGAAGGTATGGGGCTTGCCCAGGATGCGCTCGCCGAGTACGGCGACCTGGTCTGATCCGATGATCAGGTGCGCCGGATGGCTGCCGGCTAGCGCCAAGGCTTTTTCCCGGGCCAGGCGTTTTACCAGTTCGAGCGCGGATTCATCGGGGCGGCGGCTTTCGTCGATGTCCGGTGAGCTGCAGACGAACGGCAGCCCCAGGCGGGCGAGCAATTCTCGGCGGTAGACCGAGCTTGAGGCAAGTAATAAAGGCAGCATGGGTGTCTCCAGGAGGCAGGAGCGAATTCTAGCGAGGCGCGCAAGTGACGGACAGGGCTGAATTTCCTTTGACATGGCCCGGTGCATCCCTATAATGCTGCGCCTATGTTGAATGACCCGATTCCACCTCACGTTGACCCGCGCAAATTGGCTGACCGTGGCACCACCCTTCAAGGTGAACTGCTGCTGGCCGATTTGAAGAGACTCTGCGACCCGCTTTCCGACAATGTCGGTACGGTCCAGGCCAAATTCGTTTTTGAACGAGATGAACGTAAATCTGTGGTCATCCACAGCTTTATCGACACTGAAGTCAAAATGGTTTGCCAGCGTTGTCTTGAGCTGGTCACCCTGCCGATCCACAGCGAGTGCAGTTACGCCGTGGTGAAGGAGGGTGCGAATACCCAGTCGTTGCCGAAAGGTTATGACGTGCTGGAACTGGGCGAAGATCCATTGGATCTGCAGTCACTGATCGAGGAGGAGCTTCTGCTCGCCTTGCCCATTGTGCCTGCTCATCATCCGGAAGAATGCCAGCAGCCGGCGGGAGCAGGTGAGCCCGAACCGAGCGAGGACGAGGTAACGCGGTCCAACCCGTTCAGTGTATTGGCGCAGTTAAAGCGTGACCCAAACGTTTAGGAGTTAATCAATTATGGCTGTTCAGCAGAACAAAAAATCCCGCTCTGCCCGTGACATGCGCCGTTCGCACGACGCTCTCGAGGCTAGCACCCTGTCTGTAGAAAAAACCACCGGTGAAGTTCACCTGCGTCACCACGTATCGCCAGAAGGCGTATATCGTGGCCGTAAAGTGATCGACAAGGGCGCCGACGAGTAATCACTTGTCCGCTCAAGTCATCGCGATTGACGCAATGGGCGGGGACTTCGGTCCCCGCAGCATTGTCCAGGCCAGCCTTGCTTGCCTGAACGCCATGCCCTCGCTACACCTGACCCTCGTCGGTCAACCCTCTCTCCTTGAAGAAATGCTCAGCGGCCAATCGGCTGCGGATCGCGCGCGCCTATCGATTGCGCCTGCGTCCGAAGTCATCACGATGGACGAAAAGCCGGCCCAGGCCCTGCGTGGCAAGCCTGACGCTTCGATGCGGGTGGCTCTTGAGTTGTTGCGAGACGGTAAAGTCCAAGCGTGTGTCAGCGCGGGTAACACCGGTGCGCTGATGGCGCTGTCGCGCTACGTACTCAAGACCCTGCCGGGTATCGATCGCCCGGCGATGGTGGCTGCGATCCCGACCCAGCGCGGCTTCTGCCAGTTGCTGGACCTGGGCGCCAACGTCGATTGCAGCGCCGAGCACCTGTTGCAGTTTGCCGTGATGGGCTCGGTTGCGGCGCAGACCCTTGGCATCGCCCGGCCTCGCGTGGCGCTGCTCAATATCGGCACCGAAGACATCAAGGGCAACCAGCAGGTCAAGCTGGCGGCAACGTTGTTGCAGGGCGCGAGCGGAATCAACTACATCGGTTTCATCGAGGGCGACGGCTTGTACCGTGGCGAGGCCGATGTTGTGGTTTGCGACGGCTTTGTCGGCAATATCCTGCTCAAGTCCAGTGAAGGCCTGGCAACCATGATCGGCCAGCGCATTGAAGCCCTGTTCAAACAGAATCTGGCCTCGCGGGTCGTTGGCGCCCTGGCCCTGCCGTTGATGCGGCGACTGCAAGCGGACCTGGCCCCGGCGCGGCACAACGGGGCGAGTTTTCTCGGGTTGCAGGGCATCGTGATCAAGAGTCACGGTTCGGCGGGCGTGCAGGGGTTCCAAAGTGCTATCAATCGGGCGGTGATCGAGATCCAGGAGAACCTGCCGGAACGTCTTCATGGTCGCCTCGAAGATTTGTTAACTTAGGCGTTTTCGTCCGACAATGCTTAAATGTGACCGGTCGGTTCAACCCGCCATCCAACTGTCAGTTTCCTAGCGCCCCCAGGGGCGTCAATTTTTGACGACAAGAACATTAGGGGCTTTGCTTTCATGTCTGCTTCCCTCGCATTCGTCTTTCCAGGACAGGGCTCGCAGTCCCTCGGCATGCTGGCCGAGCTGGGCGCGCAATACCCGCTGGTCCTTGAAACATTCAAAGAAGCGTCCGATGCACTCGGCTACGACTTGTGGGCACTGACCCAGCAGGGGCCGGAAGAGCAACTCAATCAAACCGATAAAACCCAGCCAGCCATCCTCACCGCCTCGATCGCCTTGTGGCGCTTGTGGCTGGCTGAAGGCGGCGCGCGCCCGGCATTTGTCGCCGGTCACAGCCTGGGCGAATACAGCGCCCTCGTGGCCGCTGGCAGCCTGAGCCTGGGCGCCGCGGTGAAATTGGTGGAGCGTCGCGGCCAGTTGATGCAAGAAGCCGTTCCGGCCGGGCAGGGCGGCATGGCCGCGATCCTGGGGCTGGAAGACGCTGATGTGCTCGCTGCCTGTGCCGAAGCGGCGCAAGGCGAAGTGGTCAGCGCGGTGAACTTCAACTCCCCGGGCCAAGTTGTCATCGCCGGTGCCAAGGCCGCTGTCGAGCGCGCCATCGAGGGCTGCAAGGCCCGTGGTGCCAAGCGCGCCATGCCCTTGCCGGTCAGCGTGCCATCGCACTGCGAACTGATGCGTCCAGCCGCCGAGCGCTTTGCCGAATCCATCGCCGCCATCGACTGGCAGGCCCCGCAGATTCCGGTGGTGCAGAATGTCAGCGCCAACGTGGCGCCGGATCTCGAGACCCTCAAGCGTGATCTGCTGGAACAACTCTACAAGCCGGTTCGCTGGGTCGAATCGGTACAGACCCTGGCAGCCAAGGGCGCGACCGAACTGGTCGAATGCGGTCCTGGCAAAGTGCTGGCAGGCCTGAACAAACGCTGCGCCGAAGGCGTGTCGACTTCCAACCTCAACACCCCAGACGCCTTCGCTGCCGCCCGTGCAGCGCAGGCCTGAACAGGAGAAGCTTGCATGAGTCTGCAAGGTAAAGTTGCACTGGTGACCGGTGCAAGCCGTGGCATCGGCCAGGCCATCGCCCTGGAACTGGGTCGTCAAGGCGCCATCGTCATCGGCACCGCGACTTCCGCTTCGGGCGCCGAGCGTATCGCCGCGACCCTGAAGGAAAACGACATCCAGGGCACCGGCCTTGAGCTGAACGTCACCAGCGACGAATCCGTTGCGGCGGTGCTGGCGAGCATTCAGGCGCAGTTCGGCGCGCCGGCGATCCTGGTCAATAATGCCGGTATCACCCGCGATAACCTGATGATGCGCATGAAAGATGACGAATGGTTCGATGTGATCGATACCAACCTGAACAGTCTGTACCGGCTGTCCAAGGGCGTTCTGCGCGGCATGACCAAGGCGCGTTGGGGTCGAATTATCAGTATCGGCTCGGTTGTGGGTGCCATGGGCAACGCAGGCCAAGTAAACTATGCTGCGGCGAAGGCCGGCCTGGAAGGTTTCAGTCGTGCGCTGGCGCGTGAAGTGGGTTCGCGCTCGATTACGGTAAACTCGGTTGCACCGGGTTTCATCGACACCGACATGACCCGTGAACTGCCAGAAGCACAGCGTGAAGCCTTGTTGACGCAGATTCCGCTGGGTCGTCTGGGGCAAGCTCAAGAAATCGCGTCGGTGGTCGCTTTTCTTGCTTCGGACGGTGCGGCATACGTGACTGGGGCTACAATCCCGGTAAACGGCGGGATGTACATGAGTTAAATGTGACGGATTGCTTCAAAAAAATGTCATACGAGCTGTCTAAAATCCGTTATAAAGCTGCAATCTATTTATAGGCGGCGGGCCCCAGGGTTCGAGGAGTGAAGCTTTCAGTTGAAAAACTGAAAAGTCTTTCTATACACTTACCCACCGGCCAGCTGCCTGAATTTGTCCATTAGGAGTGAAAACAAGGTATGAGCACCATCGAAGAGCGCGTCAAGAAAATCGTTGCCGAGCAACTGGGCGTTAAAGAAGAAGAAGTTGTGAACACCGCTTCCTTCGTTGAAGACCTGGGTGCCGACTCCCTTGACACTGTTGAGCTGGTGATGGCTCTGGAAGAGGAATTCGAGACCGAGATTCCTGACGAAGAAGCTGAGAAGATCACTACTGTACAAGCTGCTATCGACTACGTTACCAGCCACCAGGCGTAATCGTTTTTAGTCGTCGCTAGCTGTCATGGAAAAACCGCACTGCCATTTCGGCGTGCGGTTTTTTCTTTAGGCCTGATGCAAAGTCGTCATTAGAAAAAGGAGAGTGCTGTGTCGCGTAGACGCGTCGTAGTCACCGGTATGGGTATGTTGTCGCCACTGGGCACGGATGTGCCGAGCAGCTGGCAAGGCATTCTGGCTGGCCGCAGTGGCATTGGTCTGATCGAACACACCGACCTTTCTGCCTATTCCACCCGTTTTGGCGGCTCGGTGAAGGGCTTCAATGTCGAGGAATACCTGTCGGTCAAGGAAGCTCGAAAGCTTGACCTGTTCATTCAATACGGCTTGGCAGCCGGATTCCAGGCGGTGCGCAATGCCGGGCTGGAAGTCACCGACGCCAACCGTGAGCGCATCGGCGTGGCCATGGGTTCGGGTATTGGCGGCTTGACCAATATCGAAGAAACCAGCCGCACGCTGCATGATTCGGGGCCGCGACGGATTTCTCCGTTCTTCGTGCCGGGCTCGATCATCAATATGATTTCCGGTTTCCTGTCCATCCACCTGGGTGCACAAGGGCCTAACTACGCCATTGCCACAGCGTGTACCACGGGTACCCACTGCATCGGCATGGCCGCGCGCAACATCATGTACGACGAAGCTGACGTGATGATCGCTGGCGGCGCCGAAATGGCCGCTTGCGGCCTGGGCATGGGCGGTTTCGGCGCGTCCCGTGCGCTGTCGACCCGCAACGATGAGCCGGCCCGCGCCAGTCGTCCATGGGACAAGGGCCGCGATGGCTTCGTGTTGTCGGACGGTGCCGGTGCGCTGGTTCTCGAAGAGCTGGAGCACGCCAAGGCGCGCGGCGCGACCATCTATGCCGAACTGATCGGATTTGGCACCAGCGGCGATGCGTATCACATGACGTCGCCGCCGGCCGATGGTGCCGGTGCTGCCCGTTGCATCACCAACGCCCTGCGGGATGCGAAGCTCAACGGCGAACAGGTGCAGTACATCAACGCCCATGGCACTTCGACCCCGGCCGGCGACTTGGCCGAAGCCCAGGCGATCAAGACTGTGTTCGGCGACCACGCCTACAAGCTGGCTGTCAGCTCTACCAAGTCAATGACCGGTCACCTGCTGGGTGCGGCAGGGGCAGTGGAAGCGATCTTCAGCGTGCTGGCGATCAATAGCCAGGTGGCGCCGCCGACCATCAACCTCGATGAGCCAGACGAGGGTTGCGACTTGGACTTCGTGCCGCATACGGCCCGTAGCATGGACATCGATGTGGTGTTGTCCAACTCCTTCGGCTTCGGCGGAACCAACGGCTCGCTGGTGTTCCGCCGGTTCGCCGGTTGATGGAAAGCTGGGTCGACGGTCAGACGGCTGACGTCCTGTCGCTGAAAGATCGCGGCCTGGCTTACGGCGATGGTGTGTTCGAAACCATCGCTGTGCGTGACGGCAAGCTCGTTTTGCTGGAGCGTCACTTGCAACGCCTCGCGCTGGGGTGCCAACGGTTGGCATTCAATCTCGACTGGACCTTACTGAACGACGAGCTGCAAGCCTATGCGCAACAGCTTGGCGAAGGCGTGATGAAACTCATCGTGACCCGAGGCGACAGTCAGCGGGGCTATGCCGCGAGCCCCTTGGCCCAGGCTCGACGCATTTTGCAAGGCAGCCCACCGGCCGCCTATCCGGCGGCCCATGTCGAGCAAGGTATTCAGCTGTTTCCCTGCGCAACACGCCTGTGCGAACAACCTTTGCTCGCCGGCCTCAAGCATCTCAATCGCCTTGAGCAGGTGCTGGCCCGGGCCGAGTGGAGCGACACCGAGCATGCCGAAGGCTTGATGCTCGACACGTCCGGTCGGGTGATCGAAGGCGTCTTCAGCAACCTGTTCCTGGTGCGTGATGGCGTATTGTTCACGGCGGACCTTAGCCGTTGTGGTGTGGCCGGTGTGATGCGCGCGGAATTATTGTTTCAAGCCAAGTCCCAGGGCATCGCCACGCAAATCACCGATATCCGCCTCGAACAGCTGCACCAGGCCGACGAAGTCTTTGTCTGCAACAGCGTGTACGGCGTGTGGCCGGTACGCGGATGCGGTTCGACGCGCTGGTCGGTTGGCCCGCTCACCCGTAAACTGCAGTCCCTTGCCCGTACGCTATTGGATGCTTGATTCGTGAGACGTAAATTCTTGTTGCTGCTAGAGACCGGACTGGTTCTGGCGGGGCTGTTGTTGGGCGCTTCGGCCTGGAAAATTCATTCAGCTTTGCAGCAGCCGTTGAACATCGCCCAGGAAGAACTGCTCGACGTGCCCAACGGGACCACGCCGACCGGCACCTTCAATCGTCTCGAAGCTGATGGCCTGATAAAGGATGCATTCTGGTTGCGGGTCTATTGGCGTTTCAATCTCGCCGGCCAGCCGTTGCATTCCGGTGAATACCGGATGACGCCGGGGATGACCATGGAAGGCCTGATCGGTGTCTGGAAGCGCGGCGAAGTGGTGCAGTACAGCGTGACGCTGGTAGAGGGGTGGAACTTCCGTCAGGTTCGCGCTGCGCTGGCCAAGGCTGAAAAGCTCGAGCAAACCGTTGCCGGCCTGAGCGACAGCCAGGTGATGGAGCGTCTTGGCCATTCCGGGGTATTTCCCGAGGGCCGGTTCTTTCCGGATACCTATCGATTCGTGCGCGGTATGTCGGACGTCGACCTGCTGAAAAAAGCCTACGATCGGCTCGAAGACGTGCTTGCCAAAGAGTGGGCGCAACGCGCCGCCGACGTCCCTTACACCCAGCCCTACCAAGCGCTGATCATGGCCTCCCTGATTGAAAAGGAAACCGGCGTGCCCCAGGAGCGCGGCCAGATTGCCGGAGTATTCGTGCGCCGCCTGCGCCTTGGCATGCTGTTGCAGACCGATCCCACCGTGATCTATGGCTTGGGGGAGCGCTACACCGGTAAGCTCACCCGGGCCCATTTGAAAGAACCGAATCCCTACAACACGTACCTCGTTCCAGGCTTGCCGCCAACGCCCATTGCGATGGTCGGGCGCGAGGCGATTCATGCGGCATTGAACCCGGCCGACGGCAACAGCCTTTACTTTGTCGCGCGCGGCGATGGCAGCCACGTCTTTTCCGATGACCTGGAGACGCACAATAACGCGGTGCGCGAATATCAGCTCAAGCGCCGTGCCGACTATCGCTCCAGCCCGGCTCCAGCTGCGCCGGAAGATTCAGCGCCGATTCCCGCCGCATCGCCTGATACCGCGCCCGAAGCCGTGCCTCAGGTGCCGCCGCAGGAACCTGCCCCTGAACCGAACGCCAGCGAGCCGCCGAGCCCGCAATGACACTGAATTAAGGATCGCCCGTGACTGGCTTGTTTATAACGCTGGAAGGCCCCGAAGGCGCCGGCAAGAGCACCAACCGCGAATACCTGGCCGAACGCCTGCGGGCATCGGGCGTCGAGGTCGTGTTGACGCGTGAGCCGGGCGGTACGCCGTTGGCCGAGCGGATTCGCGAGGTCCTGCTGGCACCTGCCGACGAAGTCATGAACGCCGATACGGAACTGCTGTTGGTGTTCGCAGCCCGGGCACAGCACCTGGCGGAAGTGATTCGCCCGGCGCTGGCCCGTGGTGCCGTTGTGCTGTGTGATCGGTTTACCGATTCGACCTACGCGTACCAGGGCGGAGGCCGAGGCTTGTCACTTGAACGTATCGCTGCGCTGGAGTCTTTCGTCCAGGGCGACCTGCGACCTGACCTGACCCTGGTTTTCGACCTGCCGGTGGAAATCGGCCTGGCCCGCGCCAGTGCTCGCGGTCGCCTGGATCGCTTCGAGCTTGAAGGACAGGCGTTCTTCAATGCCGTGCGCAATGCTTTCCTGGGCCGCGCCAAGGCCGATCCTGCGCGTTACTTGTTGATCGACGCCGCTCAGCCGCTGACGCAAGTCCAGCAGTCATTGGACAGCTTGCTGCCGCGTTTGCTGGAGCGTACCCGTGGCTGAAGCCTATCCCTGGCAGGACGGCCTGTGGCAACAGTTGGCCGGTCGTTCGCAACACGCCCATGCCTATCTGTTGCACGGCCCGGCCGGTATCGGCAAGCGAGCCCTTGCCGAGCGCCTGATGGCCAGCTTGTTGTGCCAGGCTCCGACGGCCTTGAACGCCTGCGGTGAATGCAAGTCGTGCATGCTGCTCAGGGCCGGCAGTCATCCTGACAACTATGTGCTGGAGCCGGAAGAGGCGGACAAGGCGATCAAGGTCGACCAGGTCCGCGACCTGGTCAGTTTCGTGGTCCAGACCGCGCAGATGGGCGGGCGCAAAGTGGTGTTGATCGAGCCGGTCGAGTCGATGAACATCAACGCCGCGAACGCGCTGCTCAAGAGCCTCGAAGAGCCTTCCGGCGATACGGTGCTGTTGCTGGTCAGCCACCAGCCTAGCCGTCTGCTGCCAACCATCAAGAGCCGTTGCGTGCAGCAGGCCTGTCCGTTGCCCAGCGAGGCGATCAGCCTGCAATGGCTGGGCCAGGCGTTGCCTGAGAGCACCGATGAAGAACGTGTCGAACTGCTGACCCTGGCCGCCGGTTCACCGCTTGCCGCCGTCAGCCTCCAGGCCCAGGGCGTGCGCGAGCAGCGGGCGCTGGTGGTGGACGGCGTGAAGAAACTGCTCAAGCAGCAACAATCTCCGACGCAACTGGCCGAGGGGTGGAACGCCATTCCCTTGCTGCTGTTGTTTGATTGGTTCTGCGACTGGTCGAGCCTGGTCCTGCGTTATCAGCTCACCGAGGACGAGGCAGGCCTGGGGCTGGCAGACATGCGCAAGGTGATCCAATACCTGGCGCAAAAAAGCAGCCAGGACAAAATCTTGAACATTCAGGACTGGATCCTTGCCCAACGTCAGAAGGTGCTGAGCAAGGCCAACCTCAATCGCGTGTTGCTGCTGGAGGCACTGTTGGTGCAATGGGCGAGTTTGCCTGGTCGTAACTGACAGAGAGCGCCTAGACTCAGCTCAATTGCAGCGGAGATCAGCATGAACGAACCTGTCAGTCCCGGGCCACGCAATGGCATCTTGTCCCTGACCATCAAGGACAAGTCGGTGCTTTACGCCGCCTACATGCCCTTCATCAAGAACGGCGGCCTGTTCATTCCCACCAACAAGAATTATCGCTTGGGCGATGAGGTGTTCATGCTGTTGAGCCTGATGGACGAGCCGGAGAAAATCCCGGTTGCCGGCAAGGTGATCTGGATGACGCCCAAAGGCGCCCAGGGCAATCGGGCCGCTGGCGTCGGCGTGCAATTCAATGAAGGCGACAACTCCGCCCGCAGTCAGATCGAAACCCACCTGGCCGGAACCCTCAAGTCCGACCGTCCCACCCATACGATGTAGCCTGGCCTCTTATGCTTGTAGACTCTCATTGCCACCTCGATCGCCTCGACCTTGTCGCCCATGGCGGCTCCCTGGACGCTGCGCTGGATGCCGCACGCCAACGGGGCGTCGGCCACTTCCTGTGCATTGGCGTCAGCGCCGACAATGCGGCCGACGTCAAAGTCCTGGCTGAACGTTACGAAGACGTCGATTGCTCAGTCGGTATCCACCCGCTGGATGTTCAGCCCGGTGCTGCGCCGGCCCTGGACTGGCTGCTGCGTGAGCTGGACCATCCCCGGGTGGTCGCCATCGGCGAGACCGGCCTCGACTATCACTACGAGCCGGAGGCCGCCGACGTTCAGCAGGCTTCGTTCCGTCTACACTTGGAGGCCGCGCAACAGACGGGCAAGCCAGTGATCATTCATACCCGCGGTGCCCGGGCCGATACCTTGGCCCTGTTGCAAGAGGCGGCGTTGCCCCAGGCCGGCGTGCTGCATTGTTTCACCGAGGACTGGGACATGGCCAAGGCCGCGCTGGACATGGGTTATTACATTTCCCTGTCCGGGATTGTCACGTTTCGCAATGCCGATGCCCTGCGCGATGTTGCAAGCAAGGTGCCGGCCGATCGCTTGCTGGTGGAAACGGACTCGCCTTACCTGGCTCCGATACCGTATCGCGGCAAGCCGAACCTTCCGCAATACGTACGGGAGGTGGCGGAGTTCCTGGCGATGTTGCGCGGCGAGTCCTACGAGCGGTTCGCCCAGCAGACCACGGAGAATTTCAAGCGGCTGTTTCCCTTGGCCCATGTCCGTTCGGTGCGGGCTTGAATCGCAGGCAAAAAAAACCCGGGTTCTGGGGGGTGAATCCGGGTTAAGACCATTAGGAGTAAAACAAAGGCACGCGGTCCGTTGGTACCTTTATCGGCGCGTCACTTGGGGGAGATGTCGCGCCGACAGTTCAAGTATTGATCACTATGGCGACGCGTCCAGTTTGGCCGCTTTGGTTTTTAAACAAATTTGGAATACGTTCGCTTCGGATAGGTTCTCACCGTTACCCAAGCCTGCCAGTACGGTGCGGGTGGTGGCGTACATGGGGGAGTCGGGTTCGCACGGTTTTTAGAAGAACTGCCGCCAAGAGCGGATGATCCGTGCATTTTTGCGTAAGTTAGGCATAATACCCGGCTTCGAATTTTGACCCTTCAGACCTTTTTTCTTATGCATAAAGAACCCCGTAAGGTCCGTGAGTTTCGTCGCCGCGAGCAGGAAATTCTCGACACCGCGCTCAAGTTGTTCCTCGACCAGGGCGAAGACAGCGTCACCGTCGAGATGATTGCGGATGCCGTGGGTATCGGCAAAGGCACGATTTATAAGCACTTCAAATCCAAGGCGGAGATTTACCTGCGCTTGATGCTCGATTACGAGCGCGATTTGAACGAGCTGTTGCATTCGGCCGATGTGGACAAAGACAAGGAGGCCCTGTCCCGGGCCTACTTCGAGTTCCGCATGCGTGACCCCCAACGTTACCGTTTGTTCGACCGTCTCGAAGAGAAAGTGGTCAAGGGCAACCAGGTGCCGGAAATGGTCGAGGAACTGCACAAGATCCGTGCCTCGAATTTCGAACGCCTGACCCTGCTGATCAAGGGCCGGATCAGCGAAGGCAAGCTCGAAGACGTGCCGCCTTATTTCCACTACTGCGCTGCTTGGGCATTGGTGCACGGCGCGGTGGCGCTGTATCACTCGCCGTTCTGGAGCAATGTGTTGGAAGATCAGGAAGGTTTCTTCCAGTTCCTGATGGATATCGGCGTGCGCATGGGCAACAAGCGCAAGCGCGATACGGATACACCGAACAGTTGAGGCATTCAGCTGTTTAATTGCGCCATGTCCGCTTACATGGCGTGGCGCCCCAGGAATATACTCGGGCTGGGGTCTTGCGGAAATTTGATTTCTAAGTCAAGTTTTGCGGGCCCGATTTTTCTTTCGCCGGAGTGATCCATGATCGTTGATCGTCAAGGCAGGCGTTTTCGCAATTTGCGGATCAGCCTGACTTCAGCCTGCAATTACGCCTGTACCTACTGCGTGCCTGATGGCAAGCGGCTGGTGGCTGCGCAGGATGAGCTGTCGGCCGAGGCGATGGCGCGGGGCGTGGCATACCTGATCGAAGCTGCCGGCATCGAGCGGTTGCGCATCACCGGGGGCGAGCCGCTGGTCAGTCCCAAGCTTGAGCGCTTCATGACGGCGGTTGGGCAGATGGGGCTGGACGACATCAGCCTGACCACCAACGGTCAATTGCTGGCAAAAAAGCTGCCTTTGCTGGTGAGTGCCGGCATCCGCCGAATCAACGTTTCCCTCGACACCCTCGATGCTGGCGCGTTTCGCAGCATCGCCCGGGGTGGCGACCTGGCGGCCGTGCTGGACGGCATGGAGCAAGCCCGGGCGGCGGGGATGAAAATCAAGGTCAACATGGTGCCGTTGCGCGGGCAGAACCTCGATCAGGTGATGCCGTTGCTGGAGTACTGCCTCGAGCGTGGCTATGAGTTGCGTTTCATCGAGTTGATGCGCATGGGTCACTTGGCCAAGGACTCGAATGCGTTCCTCCAGCAGTTCGTCAGCCTCCAGCAACTGCTGAGCCTGATTGGCGACCAATACGAATACCTGCAGGCCGATGCGCCGGTGGATGCCACCGCAGTGCGTTATGAGATTCCGGGGCTGGGGCACTTTGGCGTGATCGCCAACGAAAGCGTGCCGTTCTGCCGTACCTGTTCGCGGCTGCGGCTGTCTTCGACGGGGTGGTTGCACGGCTGCCTGTCGTCGAGCAATCGTCATTTTGTCGGCGATCTGCTGGACAAACCCCGCCATCAGGCGCTGCCAGCGCTTCAGCGCTTGCTGGTCAAGGCGCTGGGAGATAAGCAGGAAGTGGCATTCTCCGGCGGTGCAACCATCATGAAAATCATCGGCGGCTGATCGGGTATTCCGAGGCAATAAAATTCCACCATTCTGCGAGCTGGCGCAAAAGCTGCATCCCGTGGCCATTCGCCGGTTTTCCGTCACCGGTCTTTGGAGGGTAGGATGCGTAGCCTGTTTTCGCTGCTGGCCGTTTTGGCGCTGGGTGGCTGCATGAATGTCAGCGACATGGGGGAGGGCGTTCGTTATCACATGAGCGATGCCGGCCTGTTGGACCATAGCGACAGTCGTCGCGTGAACAACCTGCGCATCCAGCCGGATTCCTTTATCTATATCGCCCAGGGGGCGTTCGCTCCGCCAGGCAGCGCCTATCCGCGTCCCAACGTCGTGGCTGAAGAAGCCTTCAACGGTTTCGTTGAATATTTCCCCATGGTTCGTCGCGCCCGGGTCCCCGAAGGGCTTGACCAGGCTATGGGCGAAGCGCGTGCCGCCGGCGCCCATTATTTGCTGTATACCCGATTCGCCAAGGCGGACAACCGCATCGGCACTACCGACGAATGGCTGGATGAAGAGGCCGTGGATCGCCTCGGCGTCGATACCGGCGTGATTCAGATCATGTTGATCGAGACCAGCACCCAGTATTTGATTGATACTGCACGTATCAAGAGCCGTGGCGGTTTGCTGACGTTGCACGACAAGCAGCCACAAGACCTCATCGCCGCGCCGCTGCGTGAGTATGCCCGCAGCCTGCTGGGGATGAGCGACGAATAAACAGAAGGAGTCACCATGAGCGGACCGCAAAAAGCCAATGACCTGTTGGGACAGATCCCCAAGACCAAAGGCCTGCCGCCGGTCCACTTGTGGAACCCCGCCTTCTGCGGCGACATCGACATGCGCATCGCCCGTGACGGCACTTGGTATTACCTGGGGACGCCCATCGGACGCAAGCCGATGGTCAAGCTGTTCTCCACTATCATTCGCCGCGACGGCGATGATTACTTCCTGATCACTCCTGTGGAAAAAGTCGGCATCAAGGTGGACGACGCCCCGTTCGTGGCAGTGACCCTGGAAGTCGAGGGACAGGGAGAAGGGCAGTTGTTGCGCTTTACGACTAATGTCGATGAAGCCACCGAAGCTGGACCCGAACATCCGATGCGAGTGGTGATCGATCCCCAGACCCAGGAGCCCGCTCCGTATATCCACGTGCGCAGCAACCTCGAAGCGCTGATTCACCGCAACGTCTTCTATCAGCTGGTCGAACTGGCGGTCAGCCGCGAGGTCGACGGCCAGCGGTGGTTGGGTGTCTGGAGCGGCGGCGTGTTCTTTCCCATAGGCCTCGAACCCTGACCCTCAACCTTGAGGGGGCAAAAATTCAAATTGACACTCAATCATATGATGATTAGCGTGGGCGCCTGATAAGAAAAGCCCACGGGGTGTTCATGTCCAGCAGTTTTCATGCGTCGACCGTCGATTGGCTGGGTGGCTGGATTGCCGCTGGCCAGGTCAAGCCTGGGCAAACCATCAAGGTCGAGGCCGACTTGGGCGAGCAGTTGGGCGTGAGTCGCACGGTCATTCGTGAGGCCATCAAGACCTTGGTCGCCAAGGGCATGCTGGAAGTGGGGCCGAAAGTCGGCACGCGGGTATTGCCGGTGCGCCGTTGGAATCTGTTCGATCCCCAAGTCGTTGGCTGGCTGTCGCGCAGTGGCCTGCCGGAAAATTTCGTCGACGACCTGTTGGACCTGCGCCGGACCATCGAACCGATGGCGGTGCGCTGGGCCTGCGAACGGGCGACGGCTGACCAGGTGCAGGCGATCCGCCTGGCCTATCATGCGCTGGAACGGGCGGTGGACAGTGGCGCTGATTACAACCGCGCCGATCAGTTCTTTCATGAGTGCATTCTCGCCGCCAGCCACAATCAATTCATCGAACAAATGGTCCCGGCCCTCGGCGCGCTGCTGGCGGTTTCGTTCGAGGTGTCGGCCGCCGATCCGGACGAACTGCGCCGCACCTTGCCGATTCACAAGGAGATCGCCGACGCCATCGCCGCCCGTGACGCGGCGCGAGGTGTCTGGGCCTGCATGACCTTGATCGATAATGCAGACTTGGCCATCAAGCGGTTTTACCCTGATGTCATGGCCGGTCGGACAGACAACGCCGGGAAAGCCGGGGACAGGAGGTTTCAATGAAGTGGACGGCGCTCACGGAGCATCGGGCAAAGTTGGGCGAGGGGCCGTTCTGGGATGAGCCGACCCAGGCGCTTTATTGGGTCGATATCGCCGGCAAGCAGGCGCTGCGGCTGATCGGCGAGAACGTCCAGATCTGGCAGATGCCTGAACATGTCTCGGCTTTTATCCCGACGCAGAGCGGCGATGCGTTGGTGACGCTGAGCAGCGGTGTCTATCGACTGGATCTGGATTCGCCAGGGCTGGAACCACGCCTGAAGCTGTTGTGCATGGCCGATCCCCAGCCGGGCAACCGCGCCAACGAAGCCCGTTGTGATCCGCTGGGCCAGCTCTGGCTAGGCACCATGCAGAACAACATTGGTGAAAATGGCGAAGACCTGCCCATCGAACGACGGTCCGGCGGCCTGTTCCGTGTCGGGGCAGAGGGCCGGGTTATGCCGCTGCTGCGCGGGCTGGGCATTCCCAATACGTTGTTGTGGAGTCCCGATGGCACGACGGTGTATTTCGGCGAGAGCCTGGATGGGACGCTGTACCGGCACTTCATCTATCCCGATGGACAGTTGGCGCCCGCCGAAGTCTGGTTCGGGCCCCATTCGCGTGGTGGGCCGGACGGTTCGGCGATGGATGCGCGAGGCTACATCTGGAACGCGCGCTGGGACGGCAATTGTCTGTTGCGGCTGCATCCGGACGGCCATGTCGATCGGGTGATCGAACTGCCGGTCAGTCGCCCCACCAGCTGCGTATTTGGTGGTAAAGACCTCAAGACGTTGTACATCACCAGTGCAGAGAGCCCTCTAGGCCATCCCCTTGACGGTGCGGTGCTGTCGATGCGGGTCGATGTGCCAGGCGTGGCTTGCACACGGTTTGCTGGTTGAATCCCAAAATATGGGATGTAAATATATATATTGAGATTATTTGGCGGTCGGGTTTATAGTCGGCTCCATCAGCAATACGCACTCACACTTAAAAAAACAAAACAGGTGAAGTGATGCATCGATCTTTCCCCGAACGCCCCGGCGGCGTTCGCGAGTTACTGTCAATTTCGCAGCCTCTTGGCCGGTCATCCGTGGGTGTCCGGTTTTTGTCGTGCCTTCGCACTGGAGCCCAGGCCCATGGCTGAAGCGCTTTGCTTGCCGCCAGTGCCGGAGCCTGTGAAAGGCGAACGGCTGAAAGACAAGGTCGTGCTGCTGACCGGCGCAGCCCAAGGCATTGGCGAGGCGATCGTTGCCGCATTTGCTTGCCAGCAGGCGCGGCTGGTGATCAGTGACATCCAGACGGAAAAAGTCGAGGCCGTCGCGGCCCATTGGCGTGGCCAGGGCGCGGACGTGCAGGCGCTCAGAGTCGACGTTTCGAACCAGCAGGATCTGCAGGCCATGGCCCGTCGCGCCGTTGAACTGCATGGTCGCATCGACGTGCTGGTGAATTGCGCCGGGGTCAATGTGTTTCGCGACCCCCTGGAAATGACCGAGGAAGACTGGCGCCGCTGCTTTGCCATCGACCTGGATGGCGCCTGGTACGGTTGCAAGGCGGTGCTGCCACAAATGATCGAGCAAGGCGTGGGCAGTATTATCAACATCGCGTCGACCCATTCGTCGCACATCATTCCCGGTTGTTTTCCGTACCCGGTGGCCAAGCACGGCTTGCTCGGTCTTACCCGCGCCCTGGGCATCGAGTACGCGCCCAAGGGTGTGCGCGTGAATGCCATTGCGCCTGGCTACATCGAGACTCAATTGAATGTCGATTATTGGAACGGTTTCGCCGATCCCCATGCCGAACGCCAGCGTGCGCTGGATCTGCACCCGCCTCGACGCATCGGCCAGCCGCTCGAAGTGGCCATGACGGCGGTGTTCCTGGCCAGTGACGAAGCCCCTTTTATCAATGCTTCATGCATCACCATCGATGGTGGACGTTCGGTCATGTACCACGACTGAATATTCTTGGGTTGCGGTGGGAAACTTCGCCTGTAATCCAATCATCATACGATATGACTATTTAGACCTATGCTGTGCAGTAACACGATTTGACCGGCCAGCCTGCGCGGTTCCACCAAGGTGGAGCAGATCACTGGACTTTTGGCTTTCAATAAAAAAAACAAGGAGTCAGCTATGAAACATCGTCGTGGGATCCGTTCCCTGTGTCGCGCCGCCCTGGCGGTTACCGCGTTCAGTCTCAGCAGCCACTTGCTGGCGGCCGATGCGGTAAAAATTGGTTTCCTGGTCAAGCAGGCCGAGGAACCGTGGTTCCAGACCGAGTGGGCATTCGCCGAGAAGGCGGCCAAGGACAAAGGCTTCCAGTTGATCAAGATCGCCGTGCCCGATGGCGAGAAAACCCTCTCGGCCATCGACAGCCTCGCGGCCAACGGCGCCAAGGGCTTCGTGATCTGCCCGCCAGACGTGTCCCTCGGCCCGGCCATCATGGCCAAGGCCAAGCTCAACGATCTAAAGGTGATTGCCGTCGATGACCGTTTCGTCGACGCCAACGGCAAATTCATGGAAGACGTGCCGTACCTGGGCATGGCCGCCTTCGAGGTGGGCCAGAAGCAGGGCGCCGCGATGGCTGCTGAAGCGAAAAAACGCAACTGGGATTGGAAAGACACCTACGCGGTGATCAACACCTTCAACGAGCTGGACACCGGCAAGAAACGCACCGACGGTTCGGTTGATGCCCTGAAGAAAGCCGGGATGCCGGAAGACCATATCCTGTATTCGGCGCTGAAGACCCTCGACGTTCCCGGCAGCATGGACTCCACCAACTCGGCGCTGGTGAAGCTGCCAAGCACCGCGAAGAACTTGATCATCGGCGGCATGAACGACAATACCGTGCTGGGCGGCGTGCGCGCGACCGAAGCGGCCGGGTTCAAGGCAGCCAACGTGATCGGTATCGGCATCAACGGCACCGACGCCATCGGTGAGCTGAAGAAACCAAACAGTGGCTTCTTCGGTTCGATGCTGCCAAGCCCGCACATCGAAGGCTACAAGACTGCCGAGATGATGTACGAGTGGATCACCACCGGCAAGGAGCCGCCGAAGTACACCGCCATGGACGAGGTGACGCTGATCACCCGGGAGAACTTCAAGCAGGAGCTGGAAAAGATCGGCCTGTGGAACTGACGGTCGGTTGATTCAAAAGCGGCCCTGGTCACAGGCGTGACCGGGTCGCTTGATCTCTGTAAGTTCGAGGTGGTTATGCAAGCGCAAACAGCGACACGGCAACACAACATCGGCGGCAGCTTGCGATTCAACGGGATCGGCAAGTCCTTTCCCGGCGTGCAGGCGCTGGCCAATATCAGTTTCGTCGCCCATCCGGGGCAGGTTCATGCGTTGATGGGCGAAAACGGCGCGGGCAAATCCACGCTGCTTAAGATCCTCGGTGGCGCCTACATTCCGAGCAGCGGCGACTTGCAGATCGGCGAACAGACGATGGCCTTCAAAGGCACCGCCGACAGCATCGCCAGCGGTGTCGCGGTGATTCACCAGGAATTGCACCTGGTGCCGGAAATGACCGTCGCCGAAAACCTGTTCCTTGGTCACTTGCCGGCGCGTTTCGGCCTGGTCAATCGCGGTGTGCTGCGCCAGCAGGCGCTGACGTTGCTCAAGGGCCTGGCCGATGAAATTGATCCCCAGGAAAAGGTCGGGCGCCTGTCTCTCGGCCAACGGCAGTTGGTGGAAATCGCCAAGGCCTTGTCCCGTGGCGCCCACGTCATTGCTTTCGACGAACCGACCAGCAGCCTGTCGGCTCGGGAAATCGACCGTTTGATGGCGATCATCGCCCGCCTGCGGGACGAGGGCAAAGTGGTGCTGTACGTCAGCCACCGCATGGAAGAAGTGTTCCGCATCTGCGATGCGGTGACCGTGTTCAAGGACGGTCGTTATGTCCGGACCTTCGAGAACATGAGCGAGCTGACCCACGATCAACTGGTCACGTGCATGGTCGGTCGCGATATCCAGGACATCTATGACTACCGTCCTCGGGAGCGCGGCGATGTCGCGCTGCAAGTGAAAGGCCTGTTGGGGCCGGGCTTGCGCGAACCGGTGAGTTTCGAGGTGCACAAGGGCGAAATCCTCGGCTTGTTCGGGCTGGTCGGCGCCGGTCGTACCGAGCTGTTTCGCTTGCTCAGTGGCCTGGAGCGCCAGAGCGAGGGAAGTCTCGTGCTGCACGGCAAGGAACTGAAGCTGCGTTCGCCACGGGATGCCATCGCCGCTGGCGTGCTGCTCTGTCCGGAGGACCGCAAGAAGGAAGGCATCATTCCGCTGGGCAGTGTCGGCGAGAACATCAACATCAGCGCGCGCCCGTCCCACTCAACCCTCGGTTGCCTGTTGCGTGGCGATTGGGAGCGGGGCAACGCCGACAAGCAGATCAAGGCGCTGAAGGTGAAGACACCGTCGGCGGGCCAGAAAATCATGTACTTGTCCGGCGGCAACCAGCAGAAGGCGATCCTCGGGCGCTGGCTGTCGATGCCGATGAAAGTCTTGCTGCTGGACGAGCCGACACGCGGCATCGACATCGGCGCCAAGGCTGAGATCTACCAGATCATCCACAACCTGGCGGCCGATGGCATCGCCGTGATTGTGGTGTCCAGCGACCTGATGGAAGTGATGGGCATTTCCGACCGGATCCTGGTGCTGTGCGAAGGGGCCATGCGCGGCGAGTTGCCACGTGACCAGGCCAACGAATCCAACCTGCTGCAACTGGCGCTGCCGCGCCAACGCGTTGCCGACGCGGCGAACTGAGAGGTAATCATGACCATTCAAAACAATGCACTGCCAACGGCACGCAAACCCCTGGACCTGCGCCGCTTCCTCGACGACTGGGTCATGCTGTTGGCGGCCATCGGCATCTTCGTGCTCTGCACCCTGATGATCGACAACTTCCTGTCACCGCTGAACATGCGTGGCCTGGGCCTGGCGATTTCCACCACCGGCATCGCCGCGTGCACCATGCTTTATTGCCTGGCCTCCGGGCACTTCGACTTATCGGTCGGTTCGGTGATTGCCTGTGCTGGGGTGGTCGCGGCGGTGGTGATGCGCGACACCAACAGTGTGTTCCTGGGCGTGAGCGCGGCGCTGGCGATGGGGCTGATCGTCGGCCTGATCAACGGCATCGTGATTGCCAAGCTGCGGGTCAATGCCTTGATCACGACGCTGGCGACCATGCAGATCGTTCGCGGCCTGGCCTACATCTTCGCCAACGGCAAAGCGGTGGGCGTGTCCCAGGAATCGTTCTTCGTCTTCGGCAACGGCCAGTTGTTCGGCGTGCCGGTGCCAATCCTGATCACCATCGTCTGCTTCCTGTTTTTCGGCTGGCTGCTGAACTACACCACCTACGGGCGCAACACCATGGCCATCGGTGGCAACCAGGAAGCGGCGTTGTTGGCGGGGGTGAACGTTGACCGCACCAAGATCATCATCTTCGCCGTGCATGGCTTGATCGGCGCTCTGGCCGGGGTAATCCTGGCGTCGCGCATGACCTCGGGCCAACCGATGATCGGCCAGGGCTTCGAACTGACGGTGATCTCGGCTTGCGTGCTGGGTGGGGTTTCATTGAGTGGTGGCATCGGCATGATTCGCCACGTCATCGCGGGTGTGCTGATCCTGGCGATCATCGAAAACGCGATGAACCTGAAGAACATCGATACCTTCTACCAATACGTCATCCGCGGCTCGATCTTGCTGCTGGCGGTGGTGATCGACCGGTTGAAGCAACGCTGAGAACCCTGCGCGACAGGCCTGCTCGATGGCGTCGTCCTTGACGCCATCGTTCATCCCGCCTTGCGCAACGCTTCGACCAACTCTTGCTTGCGCATCTTCGAACGCCCGGGAATATTTTTTGCCCGGGCTTCTTTCATCAGGTTATCCACGGTCTGGGCCTCATGGGAGGCTTTGCTGGTACGCGGATGTCCCTCGCGGGTCTTGGCGGCACGCCGGGCCGACTCCTTGCGGTCGGATTGCTTCTCTTCGGTGGGCTTTTTCTTTGCGCTTCCACCGGAGCGCTCGCCACCGCCCGATTGTTTGTTGACCGTGGCCCAAGCCCGAGCCTCGGCCTCATTCTCAGACACACCTTTTTGCTCGTAGCTTTTTTCGATGTGCTCGGCCTTGCGCTTTTGCTCGTCGGTGTACTTCTCTTTGCTTCCACGAGGCATGAAATGTTCCTCCTCAATGTGTGAGCAGAGCGGCGGGCCGTACTACTGGCTCGCGCCACCTTCCGAGCCGGATCCGCCGGTGGTGGTTTTCGAACCCACGCCGGTATCGGCATTGTCAGGGGCGGTGGAGTCCGGGGTGTTCATGCCGCCCTGGCGACCGGTGTCGTTCCCTTGGACCCGTGGGTCCGTTCCAGTGGCGGGCGGCTGGCCGTTGTTCAAGCCACCGGTACCGTCGGTGTTCAGCTTGGGCAAGCCTTGCGTCGCGGGCGAGTTCGGAGCTTGCACCGGGTCGGTCGGCCCGGTGCCAGAGGTCGATGCCGCCAAAGCCGCCGAAGACAGCAGTGCAGCGAATGTGAACGCAGTCAGCCTTGAATAAATCATGGTGTCGCCTCCATTTTTGGAATGCTTGCCTGATTTTGGGCCGCGCTGGAGCGAGGTTGGTGCCTCGGCGGCGACGAATGGCATACCGAAAGCCCCGTCCAGAAGATGTGACGAGCGCTGCGTAGCGGCTTAGTATGGTGCTTTCAATTGGCTACAAGGCCCGTTCATGTCGATCGAGATCCGTCCCGCGCAACCTAGCGATGCGCCTCAAATCCTTGCCTTCATCACTGAGCTTGCCGATTACGAGAAAGCCCGCCACGAAGTCATCGCCAGTGTGGCCGATATCGAGCGCAGCCTGTTCAGCGAAGGCGCAACCGCCCACGGCTTGATCTGCCTGCGTGATGGCGTGCCCATCGGTTTTGCAGTGTTCTTCTTTAGTTATTCGACGTGGCTGGGCAGCAACTGCCTGTACCTCGAAGACCTGTACATCACTCCCGAGCAGCGCGGTGGCGGGGCGGGCAAGACGTTGCTGCGGCACTTGGCGAAGATCGCCTGTGACAATGATTGCGGTCGCTTCGAATGGAGCGTGCTGGACTGGAACACGCCGGCCATCGAGTTCTACAAGTCCCTCGGCGCGCAACCGCAGGAGGAGTGGGTGCGCTATCGAATGGACGGTAAAGTGCTCCGGGATTTTGCCAACGGCAACTGATTTACGCGTATGCGCTGGAGGCGTACTCGGCAAATCCGTGGCGTTGCTCGAGCCGCTTGCAGTAGGCGGTCACCGCCGGATAGTCCGGACGCTCCATGGGCGTCTGGCGCCAGCGATGCGCGGACAGGCCGATAAGCACGTCGGCGAGGGAGAAGTCCGCACCGGCCACGTAGGCGCCGGTGCGACTCAGCTGACCCTCCAGCAAGCCCATCGTCTTGTTCCAGCGTTTAACCCCAGCGGCGATGAGTTGTGGATCCTGGAAGTCCGGGTGTTTGCGCACCAGTCCGTAAAACGCATCACCCCATGACGGGTTGAGCTCCGTGGCTTGCCAGTCCATCCACTGTTCTACACGCGCCCGTGCGGCAGGCTCGATGGGAAGCAGATCGCTGCGCCCATGTTTGCCGACCAGGTAGCGGCAAATGGTATTCGACTCCCAGAGCACGCCGTTCTCGTCAATGATCACCGGCACCTGGGCGTTGGGGTTGAGCGCCAGGAAGGCCGGGTCATGGGTCGAGGCAAAGCCGATGCCCCAATCTTCGCGTTCGTAGGAAAGGTCCAGTTCCTGACAGGTCCACAGTACTTTTCTGACGTTGATCGAGGAGGTGCGGCCGAGGATCTTCAGTCGATGTTCCATGTTCTTTCCTGAGTTTTTGGCGTCCGATCAAAAACGTAGCAGGGTCTGGGACGGATGGCGACTATCAATGTTATATCCCAATATATGGGAGTGATATTTATATATTGAGATTTGTCCGTGCCCGGGTTTATAGTCCGTCTCACTCACTGCCAAATAAACAGAACAGGTGAAGCGGATGCAGGCGCAATTGATCGCGCTCGATTGGGGAACTACCTCATTACGGGCTTACAAACTCGCCGCTGGAGGCGAGGTGCTCGAGCAGCGTTCGCTGTCATCGGGGATCATGCAGTTGCCCTCCGGGCCACGAACCGTGGCCGGCCGGGTGTGCATCGATGGGTTTGAACTGGCCTTCGACGATGCCTGCGGCGACTGGCTCGACGCACAGCCGAGCCTGCCCGTCATTGCTTGCGGCATGGTCGGCAGCGCCCAAGGCTGGCGCGAAGCGCCTTACTGCGACACGCCTGCAAACGTCGCCAACCTCGGACATTCCCTACAAACCGTTCGCAGCCTTCGCGGTGTCGATGTGCACATCGTGCCCGGCGTGATCCAGCGTTCACGCTTGCCCAATGTCATGCGTGGTGAAGAAACCCAAGTGCTTGGCGCCTTGCACAGCCTGCCGAACGAAGCGGTGCTGATCGGCCTGCCGGGCAGCCACTCGAAGTGGGTGGAAGTCACCGATGGCTGCATTGTGCATTTCGACACGTTCATGACCGGTGAAATCTTTGCCGTGCTCAGCGACCACAGCATCCTCGGCCGTACCCAGCAGCGCGGCGCGGCGTTCGATGGCCTGGCCTTCGATCGCGGCGTGCAGGTGGCGCTGTCGGCGGAGGGGCAGATTGGCCCGTTGTCCACCGTATTCAGCGCCCGCAGCCTGGGGCTGACCGGCGAACTCGGCGCCAGTGCACAAGCCGATTATCTCTCCGGCCTGTTGATCGGCCATGAGCTGACGGCCCTGGCCGCGGCGCAACGCCAACGACGCAACAGCGTGCATCTGCCGACGGTGGTGTTGATCGGCAACTCTCAACTCTGTGCCCGTTATCAACGGGCCCTCGACGCCTGCGGTTTCGCCCGGGTGACCTTGGCCGAACAGGCCACCGAGCGTGGCTTGTGGCAGTTGGCTGTAGCGGCCGGGCTGCTCGACGCCACCCCATTGCGTTAAACCTGACTGGAGGTCTGACATGCTCACACAAGCACTGGCGCACAACGGGCTGATCGCGATTCTGCGCGGCCTGCGTCCCGAGGAGGCCGCCGCTATCGGCGAAGTCCTTTATAGCGCCGGATTTCGCGTCATCGAAGTACCGCTCAATTCCCCTGAGCCGTACGAAAGTATCCGCATCCTGCGCAGTACCCTGCCGGCCGATTGCCTGATCGGTGCAGGGACCGTGCTCACAGCGGAACAGGTCGAGCAGGTTAAAGCTGCTGGCGGCCAAGTCATCGTCATGCCCCACAGCGATCCGAAGGTGCTGCGAGCGGCGAAAGCGGCGGGGCTGTACCTGTCGCCCGGCGTCGCCACACCCACCGAAGCCTTTGCCGCGCTGGCCGAAGGCGCTCACGTGCTGAAGATGTTCCCGGCCGAGCAAATGGGCCCGGCGGTCGTCAAGGCCTGGCTCGCGGTGTTGCCGGCCGGGACGGTGCTAGTGCCGGTGGGCGGGATCACGCCGGACAACATGGCGGTGTTCGTCGAAGCCGGCGTCAAGGGTTTCGGCCTCGGTTCCGGGCTGTTCAAGCCGGGCCTGACAGCGGATGAAGTGGCGGTACGCGCCAAGGCCTATGTGGTCGCATGGAATGCCTTGAACTGAAGACTTTTCCAGCGCCCCGCGCGCTGCATCTGATAAGAGAGACAACAAGATGAAAATCACCAAGCTGACCACGTTTATCGTTCCGCCGCGCTGGTGCTTCCTCAAGGTCGAGACCGACGAGGGCGTGACCGGTTGGGGCGAGCCCGTGGTCGAAGGCCGTGCCCACACGGTGGCGGCGGCCGTCGAGGAATTGTCCGACTACCTGATCGGCAAGGACCCACGCAACATCGAAGACATCTGGACCGTGCTCTATCGCGGCGGCTTCTACCGCGGCGGCGCCATCCATATGAGCGCCCTGGCCGGTATCGACCAGGCGTTGTGGGACATCAAGGGCAAGGCCCTGGGCGTGTCGGTCAGCGATCTGCTGGGCGGCCAAGTGCGCGACAAGATCCGCGTGTATTCGTGGATTGGCGGCGATCGCCCGGCGGACACTGCGCGAGCGGCGAAAGAAGCGGTGGCGCGGGGCTTCACGGCGGTGAAGATGAACGGCACCGAAGAGCTGCAGTTCCTCGACACCTTCGAAAAGGTCGACCTGGCCCTGGCCAACGTGGCGGCGGTGCGCGACGCGGTGGGGCCGAACGTCGGCATCGGCGTGGACTTCCACGGTCGTGTGCACAAGCCGATGGCCAAGGTGCTGATGAAGGAACTCGACCCCTACAAGTTGATGTTCATCGAGGAACCGGTGCTCAGCGAAAACTACGAAGCGCTCAAGGAACTGGCGCCGCTGACCAGCACACCGATCGCCCTGGGCGAGCGGCTGTTCTCGCGTTGGGATTTCAAGCGTGTACTCAGCGAAGGCTACGTGGACATCATCCAGCCGGATGCCTCCCACGCCGGCGGCATCACCGAAACCCGCAAGATCGCCAACATGGCCGAGGCCTACGACGTGGCGCTGGCGCTGCATTGCCCGTTGGGGCCAATCGCCCTGGCGGCATGCCTGCAACTGGACGCGGTTTGCTACAACGCGTTCATTCAGGAGCAGAGCCTGGGCATTCACTACAACGAAAGCAACGACCTGCTGGATTACATCAAGGATCCGCAGGTGTTCGACTACGACAAAGGCTTCGTGAAAATCCCCAACGGTCCGGGCCTGGGGATCGAGATCAACGAGGAATATGTGATTGAACGCGCGGCCATCGGCCACCGCTGGCGCAACCCGATCTGGCGCCATGCCGACGGCAGTTTTGCCGAGTGGTGAGTGAGTCCTGACTCTCTCGGTTTGATCGTTCCCACGTTCTGCGTGGGAACGATCGGTCGTGCTCGACTCCTCAATAAACACAAAAAGAGGCACCTCACATGCAAGCGCACACCCTGAACGCGCAGGCGTCGTTGGTGACGCCCAGCCGCAAGCGTTTTTTCATCATGGTCCTGCTGTTCATCACCGTGGTGATCAATTACCTGGACCGCAGTAACCTCTCGATTGCCGCCCCTGCAATGACCAGTGAGCTGGGCATTGATCCGATTCATGTCGGGTTGATTTTCTCGGCGTTCGGCTGGACCTACGCCGCCATGCAGATTCCCGGTGGCTGGTTGGTCGACCGCGTGCCGCCGCGCATTCTCTACAGCGTGGCGCTGCTGCTGTGGTCGGTGGCCACGGTGATGCTCGGTTTCGTCTCCAGTTTCATCGCGCTGTTCGTCCTGCGCATGGCGGTCGGTGCCCTGGAAGCGCCGGCCTATCCGATCAACAGCCGCGTCGTTACCACGTGGTTTCCCGAGCGTGAGCGCGCCACGGCGATTGGTTTCTATACCTCCGGACAGTTCGTCGGGCTGGCATTCCTGACGCCGGTCCTGGCGTGGCTGCAGCATGCCTTCGGCTGGCACATGGTGTTCGTCGCGACGGGTGCCGTCGGTATCCTCTGGGCGGTGATCTGGTACACGGTGTATCGCGAGCCGCGGGATTTCAAAGGTGCCAATGCCGCCGAAATCGAGCTGATCCGCGAAGGCGGCGGGCTGGTGGATATCCAGGCCGAGACGGCGAAGGTCAAGGCGAAATTCAGCTGGACGGACCTGGGCATCGTCCTGACCCAGCGCAAGCTTTGGGGCATTTACCTGGGACAGTTCTGCCTCAACTCCACGCTGTGGTTTTTCCTGACGTGGTTCCCGACCTACCTGGTGAAATATCGCGGCATGGATTTCATCAAGTCTGGCCTGCTGGCGTCGTTGCCGTTCCTCGCGGCGTTTGTCGGCGTGCTGTGTTCGGGGTTCTTCTCTGACTGGCTGATTCGCCGCGGCACCAGCGTGGGGTTTGCGCGCAAGTTACCGATCATTGGCGGGCTGCTGATTTCCACCTCAATCATCGGTGCCAACTTCGTCGAGTCGACGCCGCTGGTGATCGCGGTCCTGGCCCTGGCGTTCTTCGGCAATGGCCTGGCGTCGATCACTTGGTCGCTGGTTTCCACCTTGGCGCCGGCGCGGTTGCTCGGCTTGACCGGTGGGGTGTTCAACTTCATCGGCAACCTGGCGGCCATCGCGACGCCGATTGTCATTGGCTTCCTGGCGAGCGGCGATTCGTTTGCCCCGGCCATTACCTATATCGCTGTCCTGGCATTGGCTGGCGCGCTTTCCTACATCCTGCTGGTGGGGAAAGTCGAGCGCATCGAGTTGTAGTCCTACGAGGCGGGCGACCATAATGCCGCCCGTTTCCCCGCTCACTGAGAAAGGCCGGATATGCAGCAAGACGATTCAAAAATCACCAAGGATGCCGCGCCTACAGGCACGCAGACATTGCTGCGTGGCCTGGGCGTGGTCCAGGCGGTCGCCAGCGGCGCCCGTGACTTGAAGGAAATCGCCCGGCTGATCGGCACCACTCGCAGCACCACCCATCGCCTGGCCAGTTGCCTGGTGGACGAGCGTTACCTGCGTGTGGTGCCGCAAGTGGGTTACCTGCTGGGACCGAAGCTGATTGAACTGGGCTTTCAGGCCCGGGAGGAGTTGCCGCTGGTGAGCCTGGCGGGGCCGTACCTGGACGAGCTGTCGGCGCTCACTGGGGACACCGTTCACCTGGCGATTCGCGAGGGCGACGAAGTTCTGTACTTGCTGAAGAACCCAGGACGTAACGGTCCGGAAATGCGCTCGCGCGTAGGCCATCGCATGCCGTTGGCGCGTACCGGGATCGGTAAGGCGCTGATGCTCGATGACCCTCAGGAACAATGGAAGCGGCTGTATGAAATCAGCCTGCCGGCGGGTGGGAAGAATCAGTTCTGGCCCCAGCATCAGGAGCAATCCTGGGAACAGTTCCAGCAACGTATGGTGGAATACGTGGCGGGGGGCTATGCCTTCGACCTGGAGGACAACGAACCGTCGATTCGCTGTGTAGCGGCGCCGATTCGTGACGCCGGCAAGCGCATCGTCGCCGGTATCAGCATCGCCAGCACCGTGCCGTACATGCCGCTGGAAAAGATGGCCGAGCTGATTCCCCTGGTCAAAGGGGTCACAGCCCGGCTGTCGGCGGAACTGGGCGCCAAGGTTTGACGAACGTCAGGCCTTGAGGGTCGCCATGTCGATGACAAAGCGGTACTTCACATCCCCGGCGATCATGCGGCTGTAGGCCTCGTTGATCTGGCGGATGTCGAGCATTTCAATGTCGCAACTGATGTTGTGCTCGGCGCAGAAATCCAGCATTTCCTGGGTTTCTGCGATGCCGCCGATCAGCGAGCCGGCCAGCACTCGGCGACCCATGATCAGTTTTGCCGCGTGTACCGGCGGGTCGACCGGCTCGACCAGGCCTACGATGATGTGCACTCCGTCGAAATGCAGCGTGTCGAGGTAGGGGTTGAGGTCGTGCTGCACCGGAATGGTGTCCAGCAGGAAGTTGAAACGTCCAGCGGCAGCGGCCATCTGTTCAGCGTCGGTGGACACGATCACATGGTCCGCGCCTTGGCGACGGGCTTCTTCGGCTTTGCTCGCCGAGCGGGTGAACAACGTCACTTCCGCACCCATGGCCTTGGCGAACTTGATGCCCATGTGACCCAGGCCGCCCATGCCCAGCACGCCGACCTTGTCGCCAGCCTTGACGCCGTAGTGTTTGAGGGGCGAATAAGTAGTGATGCCGGCGCACAGAAGCGGTGCGGCGCTGGCTGGATCGAGTGTTTGCGGGATGCGCAGCAAAAAGTGCTCGCTGACCACGATGCTGTCGGAATAGCCGCCCATGGTGTGGCCGCCGCTGACGCGGTCCGGGCTGGCGTAGGTCTGGGTCATGCCTTCGAAACAGTATTGCTCCAAGTCGGCCCGGCACGCTTCGCACTCGCGGCAGGAGTCGACCATGCAGCCTACACCGACCAAGTCACCGACTTTGTGATGGGTGACATTCGCACCGACGGCGGTAACTTTTCCGATGATTTCATGGCCGGGCATCAGCGGGTAAACGGCAATGCCCCATTCATTGCGGGCCTGGTGGATGTCGGAGTGACAGACCCCGCAGTAGAGAATATCGATCGCCACATCGTCGGCTCGCGGGCTGCGACGCTCGAACGTCATGGGGGCGAGGGGCGTGGTGGCCGATTGGGCGGCATATCCGATAGCTGTGTACATGATGGACCTCGCTAAGCAGTGAACGGTGAGGGAATCCATTCTGGGAGGCATGGCGACCGGCGGCGATGGCGATTCCTCCGCCTGTCATGCCTAATCCTCCGGTCTTGGCCAGGATTTGATCCTCTGTGGCGCCAGACCTGCGATGATGTTTTCATGCCATTTTCCGTGAAGTTTTCGCCTATGCTGTTGACCCGCCATCTTGATGCCAACGCCACGCTGGTTTCCCTGATAGAACCCTTGGCGACCCGTGACGGTTTTGTCCCCACACCATTGCCCGGCGTGCATGCGCTGCGCGCCAGCCAGGACGTCGCCCGTGGCCCACAGCTTTATGAGCCGAGCCTGGTGATCATTGCCCAGGGCAGCAAACTGGCGTACCTGGGGCCTCGCACGATGGAATATGGCGCCGGGCATTATCTGATCCAGGCCTTGCCGGTGCCGTTCGAATGCGAGACCTACGCCATGCCCAATGCTCCGCTGCTTGGGGTTTCCGTTGCGATCGATCGGGCGATGTTGGGGGAATTGGTGCTGGCCATGGGACTGATGCCGGGTCGGAGCCTGCCGCCGCAGACGCCTGAATCGATGACCTGCGCAGTGCTTGATGACGCCATGCGTGGGTGTGTCGAACGCTTGTTGCGCTGCCTGCACGATCCGCTGGAATGCCAGGTCATGGGCCAGGCACGGTTGCGGGAGTTGTTGTTCGTCGTGTTGCGCGGCCCCCAGGCCGATGTGCTGCGGGCGCTGGTGGAGCAGCAAGGCCAGTTCGCCCGGATTGCCGCGGCCCTGAGCCATTTGCATGCACACTTCACCGAGCCGCTGAACGTCGAGACCTTGGCCAGTTGCGCGAACATGAGCGCGTCGACCTTCCATGAGCACTTCAAGCGCAGCACCTTGCTGTCGCCGGTGCAGTACCTCAAGCGGTTGCGCCTGCTCAAGGCCCAGCGACTGCTGCTCATCGAAGGCATGGGCGTGGCCCAGGTGGCGCATCAGGTGGGGTATCAGAGCCCGTCGCAATTCAGTCGCGAGTACAAGCGCTACTTCGAACGCAACCCCGGCGAAGAGCGCGCCGCCTGAGGTCTTTGATGTTCCCTTGAGGGTGTTTCTTAAATTGGCGGCAACAAAAAGGCCCCCATTGCGGGAGCCTCGATGTTCAGCGTGTCGGCTTACATGTTCGGGTAAGTCGGACCGCCGGCGCCTTCCGGCGATACCCAGGTGATGTTCTGTGCTGGGTCCTTGATGTCGCAGGTCTTGCAGTGAACGCAGTTCTGGGCGTTGATCTGGAAGCGTTTTTCACCATCTTCCTTAGTGATGACTTCGTACACGCCAGCCGGGCAGTAGCGCTGGGCCGGCTCGTCGTACAGCGGCAGGTTCTTGCTGATCGGGATGCTCGGGTCGGTCAGCTTCAGATGGCAGGGCTGTTCTTCTTCATGGTTGGTACCGGAGATGAACACGGAGCTGAGTTTGTCGAAGCTGATCTTGCCGTCCGGTTTCGGGTAGTCGATCTTCTTGCAGTCGGCCGCCAGTTTCAGGCAAGCATAGTCCGGCTTGGTGTCGCGCAGGGTGAACGGAATCTTGCCGCCGAAGATGTTCTGGTCGAGCCAGTTGAAGCCACCGCCGATGATCGCACCGTACTTGTGGATCGCGGCGCCAAAGTTGCGGCTGGCAAACAGCTCTTCGTACAGCCAGCTGCTCTTGAAGCCGTCGACGTAGGCGGTCAGTTCATCACCGCCTTCGGATTCGGCGAACAACCGATCGGCCACTGCCTCGGCGGCGAGCATGCCTGATTTCATCGCGGTGTGGCTGCCCTTGATCTTGGCGAAGTTCAGGGTGCCGAGGTCGCAACCGATCAGCGCACCGCCCTTGAAGACCATTTTCGGCAGCGAGTTCAGGCCGCCCTTGCAGATAGCCCGGGCGCCATAGCTGACACGCTTGCCGCCTTCGAGGTACTGCTTGAGCACCGGATGATGCTTGAGGCGTTGGAATTCGTCGAACGGCGACAGGAAGGTGTTGCTGTAGGACAGGTCGATAATCAGGCCGACCACCACTTGGTTGTTTTCCAAGTGATAAAGGAAGGAGCCGCCGGTATTCTCGGTGCCCATGATGTCCAGCGGCCAGCCAGCGGTGTGCACCACCAGGCCTGGCTGATGCTTGGCCGGATCGATTTCCCAGATTTCCTTCAGGCCGATGCCGTAGTGCTGGGCGTCGGCGTCGCTGTCCAGGTTGAAGCGCTTGATCAGTTGCTTGCCGATGTGACCACGGCAGCCTTCGGCGAACAGCGTGTATTTGCCACGCAATTCCATGCCGGGGGTGTAGAGGCCTTCCTTCGGGTGGCCTTCGCGGTCGACACCCAGGTCGCCGGTGATGATCCCGCGCACCACGCCGTTTTCGTCGAACAGCGCTTCCTGGGCGGCGAAGCCCGGGTAGATTTCCACGCCCAGGTTCTCGGCTTGCTGGGCCAGCCAGCGGCACAGGTTGCCCAGGGAAATAATATAATTGCCCTCGTTGTGCATGGTCTTGGGCACAAAGAAGTCAGGGATTTTGCTCGCGGTCTCGGCGTTCTTCAGGACATAAATGTCATCGCGCTTGACGGGCGTATTCAACGGGGCGCCGAGTTCTTTCCAGTCCGGGAACAGTTCGTTCAGGGCGCGCGGTTCGAATACCGCGCCGGAGAGAATGTGCGCACCGACTTCGGAGCCTTTTTCGACCACGCAGACGCTGATTTCCTTACCGGCTTCGGCGGCCTTCTGTTTCAGTCGGCAAGCGGCAGACAGGCCAGCGGGGCCGGCACCGACGATGACCACGTCGAATTCCATGTATTCGCGTTCCACAGGCTATCTCCTACTCAAGGCTCTACAGTTTTTTCTAATTGGAGGTTTGGCGATGCATCCGTTGTTTCTCTCGCCAGGCGACGAAAACGGCAATGGATGACCCGCGCTTCTCTCTTAAGCGGCGCATTATATCTACACCACTCTCTGGGTCCAATACAAACGTTTGTTTGAAATTGCCGCAGCCCAGATAAATCACTGACGTACGGCTTATGACTGACCATTTTGCCGTATTGACCGGAATAGGCGTTCCGGTCAAGATACGGGCGGTTTTGCGCTCGCCGTAGGCTGACTGTTGGTTTCAAGAGCACCTCTAAAGACAGGGCGAAGGCAGCACAAAGTGACGGGTTGCGTGGTTTAAACGCGCAGTTTACACGCCGCGATAATGAATGACTCATCGGTCATCACTGACGAATGGTCTTCACTCCCGTGAGCAAAGGTCATGTGTGGTTCATGCCGGCGTTTTTAGAGGTGCCCTTGCGCCCATGATCATCAACCGCCAGGTTCGCCCGGGCGGCTTTCTTTTCACCGGAGAGTAACGAGGAATCCATGAAGGTTCTTGTAGCTGTCAAACGAGTGGTCGACTATAACGTCAAGGTTCGCGTCAAGGCGGACAACTCCGGCGTCGACCTCGCCAACGTCAAGATGTCGATGAACCCATTCTGCGAAATCGCCGTAGAAGAAGCCGTACGCCTGAAAGAGAAAGGCGTGGCGACTGAGATCGTCGTCGTTTCCATCGGCCCGACCACCGCCCAGGAGCAACTGCGCACCGCGCTGGCACTGGGTGCCGATCGCGCCATCCTCGTCGAATCCGCCGAAGACCTGACTTCCCTGGCCGTGGCCAAGTTGCTCAAGGCCGTTGTCGACAAGGAACAGCCGCAGCTGGTGATTCTCGGCAAGCAGGCTATCGACAGCGACAACAACCAGACTGGCCAGATGCTCGCGGCACTGAGCGGCTATGGTCAGGGCACCTTCGCTTCGAAAGTCGAAGTGTCTGGCGACAGCGTTGCCGTGACTCGCGAAATCGACGGCGGCGCGCAGACCGTTTCGCTGAAACTGCCGGCCATCGTCACCACTGACCTGCGTTTGAACGAGCCGCGCTATGCGTCTCTGCCAAACATCATGAAAGCCAAGAAGAAGCCGCTTGAAGTGCTGACGCCTGACGCTTTGGGCGTTTCCACCGCTTCCACCAACAAGACCGTCAAAGTCGAAGCGCCGGCTGCACGCAGCGCGGGCATCAAGGTCAAGTCGGTGGCTGAACTGGTCGAGAAACTGAAAAACGAAGCGAAGGTAATCTGACTATGACTATCTTGGTAATCGCCGAACACGATAACAAGGCGCTGGCTCCGGCCACGCTGAACACCGTTGCTGCCGCAGCCAAAATCGGTGGTGACGTGCACGTTCTGGTGGCCGGGCAGGGCGTAAGTGCCGTTGCCGAAGCCGCTGCGAAAATCGCTGGCGTGGCAAAAGTGCTGTCGGCCGATAACGCCGCCTACGCGCACCAGTTGCCAGAAAACGTTGCGCCGCTCGTAGCTGAGCTGGGCAAGGGCTACAGCCACATCCTGGCTGCCGCGACTTCCAACGGCAAAAACATCCTGCCGCGCGTTGCCGCTGCACTGGACGTCGACCAGATCTCCGAAATCATCTCGGTAGAAAGCGCCGACACCTTCAAGCGTCCGATCTACGCCGGCAACGCCATTGCCACCGTGCAATCGAACGCTGCGGTCAAGGTCATCACCGTTCGCGCCACCGGTTTCGACCCGGTTGCCGCCGAAGGTGGTTCGGCTGCCGTTGAAGCGGTAGGCGCTGCCCACGACGCCGGTATCTCCAGCTTCGTCGGCGAAGAACTGGCCAAGTCCGATCGTCCGGAACTGACCGCTGCCAAGATCGTCGTTTCCGGCGGCCGTGGCATGCAGAACGGTGACAACTTCAAGCACCTGTACGCCCTGGCCGACAAGCTGGGCGCCGCCGTCGGTGCTTCCCGCGCGGCGGTAGACGCCGGTTTCGTGCCCAACGACATGCAGGTCGGCCAGACCGGCAAGATCGTTGCGCCACAGCTGTACATCGCCGTCGGTATCTCCGGCGCGATCCAGCACCTGGCCGGCATGAAGGACTCCAAGGTGATCGTTGCGATCAACAAGGACGAAGAAGCACCGATCTTCCAGGTGGCCGACTACGGCCTGGTAGCGGACTTGTTCGAAGCCATCCCTGAGCTGGAGAAGCTGGTCTAATCCAGCGTCTTCACTTATAAAGAGCCCGGCCCTTTGGCCGGGCTTTTTATTTTCTGCATTGTTTTTTTCGCTGCAAGGGGAGCAAGTCGCCATGGATCTGCGTCGTTTGACCAGTTGGTCGTTGCTGTGGACATTGGCGGTCATGCCGGGCCTGTCTGTCGCAGCCGGCAAATGTGAACGACTGATCGCCACCGGCAGTCCGGACGCGCCACCTTACCTCTGGCAAGACCCCCAGGACCCCAAGCACCTGATTGGCGCCGGTGCCGATCTGCTGGCGCACGTCGCGACGGAGCTGGGGATCAAGATCGAGCTGCTGTATGCCGGCAAGCGTGCCCAGGCGCTGGACGAAGTGCGCAGCGGGCGCATGGACCTGCTCACCGACGCTCCGCTGACCGCCGCCGGGCTTGAAGCGTTGGATTACGTTCATCCGCCGCTGTTGGAAAATGATTACCTGGTCTGGACTCGCAACGACTCGACGCTGGTCATCAACCAGCCCGAGGACCTTCATGGGCATCCCGGCGCGCTGTCGGAAAAGGCTCGAATGACCCAGGGATTTGGCGTTTTCGCCGAGCAGCAATTGTCGCTGATCCGTACGCCGAACCTGACCCAGGCCTTTCAGAAATTGCTCCTGGGCGAGGTGGAATATGTCTTGGCGGGGCGCTATTCGGGCTTGGCGATGGCGCAGACATTGGGCTTGGCCAACGATCTGCAGGCTGCGCCGCAACCGGTGGATAAACCGGGACTGTTCCTGGCGGTTTCCCATAACTCCGCCTGCAACGACCCATGGTTACGCGGACAGCTGGCGCAAAAGATGACAGAATTGGCCGCGTCCGGCCTGACGGAGGCTGTATTGCAACGCAATCTGGAGCGTTGGAAGACACAGTTGAAGCCTCCCGTCAGTGCCCCAAAACAGTAGGGAATATTAGTGACTATTCGACCTCTTTTCGCTGCCCTGGCCGTTCTGGCTCTGGCGGGTTGTGCAGCCGATCCTGCGCCGAATGAACAGATCCGCCTGACTGAACAGGCCATCGAGCAAGCACGTGCGGTAGGTGCCACCACCGAAGAAGTGCCCGAGTTGAAACTGGCCGAAGAGAAGTTCGCTCGTGCCAAATCGAACATGGCCGACGAATCCTACAAGAAGGCGCGTATGCGGGCCGAGCAGGCCGAGCTGGACGCGCGCCTGGCCGAAGCGAAGGTGCTGACGCTCAAGAGCCAGGAGCAACTGAACGTGCTCGATACGCGTATCAAGCGCTTGCGCAAACAGTTGAGGGAGGATGCCCAATGAATCACTCCCATGTATTCGGCGGCCTGCTGATTGCAGGTCTCGCGAGTTTGTATGGCTGCGCCGGCCAGCGCAGCGAGGCAGTGCTGGAACAGGCCAGCGGCGATTTCCAGAAGGTCAAGGAAGACGCCAACGTGCTCCGTGCCGCGCCCCGGGACGTGATCCGCGCCGGCGAATCCCTGGCCCGTGCCGATCGCTTGTCCAGCTACTGGGGCAGCGGTGAGGATGTTCAGCATTACGCCTATCTGAGCCAACGCTACAGTGCGATTGCCCGGGAGCACAGCAATCAAGTGCTCAACGAAGAGCGCGCGACGAAGCTCGAGCTTGAGCGCCAGCGTCTGCAATTGGCCTTGCGCGAGTCCAAGTTGCTGAGTGTCCAGCAGCAGGGCAAATGGCTGGAAGAGCAGATCATGGCGATGGCGACAACCCAGACTGATCGCGGCCTGGTGATGACGCTCGGCGACGTATTGTTCGATACCGGCGAAGCTGAGCTGAAAAACTCGGCCAATCGCGTGGTGCTCAAGATCGTGCAGTTCCTCCAACTCAACCCCAAGCGCGTAGTGCGTATCGAGGGCTACGCCGACAGCACCGGTGGCAAACAGGAGAACCTCAAGCTGTCCCGTGACCGCGCGCAAGCGGTGGCGGACGTGCTGGTGGACCTGGGAATCGACGAGAAGCGCATTCAGGTCGAAGGCTACGGCGATCAATACCCGGTGGACGTCAACGCGTCCGAACGTGGCCGGGCACAGAACCGTCGGGTTGAAATTGTGTTCTCCGACGAAAAAGGCCAGCTCGGCGCCGCCCGCTAAGGGCTGCGTCTCTGGAGAACCCGGCCCCTTTACAGGCGCCGGGTTTTTTTGGGCTCGCCTATTGTCCGGCAAGGGGTACAGTTAGAGCTGTCACTCCACTGTACTGTCGAGTAATCTGGCAACTGTCCCAGTACACTTCTAAACTGTTACGGTATCGTTTCCGACAAGAATAAAATGCCCGTGAAATCGAGTGCTGCGTCATGACCAACCTCCTGCTTTACCAACGTATTGCTCAACAGCTGGCTGAAGACATCCGGCGCGGTGTGTACCAGCCTGGTGAACGCGTGCCCTCGGTGCGCAAGATGAGTTCGCAGCTCAACGTCAGCCATGCCACCGTGCTGCAGGCCTACGCCAACCTTGAAGACCAGGGTTTGATTCGCGCGCGGCCGCAATCGGGCTATTACGTGCACCAGACGCCAGCCCTGACCGCGCCGACGCCGGACATTGCCCGAGTGGAGCGCCCGGGGCTGGTGACGCGCAGCAGCATCATCCAGCAGGTACTGGTCGAGTCGCGCCGCGAAGGCGTCTTTCCGTTGGGCGCAGCGGTACCGAGCGTCGACTACTTGCCTGTCCGGGCGTTGCATCAGCAATTGGCCAAGGTCACGCGTTTCCACAGCCCACGGGCGTTCAGCTACATGTTCAGCCCCGGCTTCGAACCGTTGCGCCGCCAGGTGGCAATTCGCATGCGGGACGCTGGTGTCGTGGTGGATCCTTCCGAAGTCGTGATCACCCATGGCTGTGTCGATGCGCTGCAGATGTCGTTACGCGTGCTGACTCGCCCCGGCGATCTGATTGCCGCCGAATCGCCGACCTATTACGGTTTGCTGCAACTGGCGGATCTGCTGGGGCTCAAGGTGATCGAGATCCCGAGTGATCCTGTCACTGGCATGAGCCTTGAAGCCTTGCAACTGGCGGCCAACCAATGGTCGATCAAGGCGCTGGTCCTGACCACGCGCCTGAGCAACCCTCTCGGCGGCACCATGCCCGAGGAGCGGCAAAAGCAGCTGCTGCGTCTGGCGTCGGACTTCGACATCCAGATCGTCGAGGACGATATCTATGGCGAGCTCATGTTCGAGCAGGGCCGCACCAAGGCGCTGAAGGCCTACGACCGATTGGACCGGGTGATCTACTGTTCGAGTTTTTCCAAGACGCTGTCACCGGGCGTGCGTATTGGTTGGATGATCGCCGGCAAGTTCCAGCAGGAAATCCAGCGGCTCCAGACGTTCAGTACCCACTCGGCGTGCAGCGTCACCCAGATGGGAATCGCGGCCTATCTGGAAAACGGCGGCTACGACCGGCACCTGCGCTATATCCGCCAGGAGTACCGCAAAAACCTCAGCGCCTTCCAGCTGGCGGTGCAGCAATACTTCCCGGAAGGCACACAAATGAGCCGTCCCACGGGAGGTTTCATCTTGTGGGTCAGCCTGCCGGGGCGGGTCAACACCCAGGAATTGCATGTGCGGGCGTTGCAACAGGGCATCAGCATCGCCCCTGGGTTGATATTCAGTAATACCGAGCAGTTCAACCACTGCATCCGCCTGAACTGCGGCACACCGTGGAACCGCGAAGCAGAGCGGGCCTTGATGACGCTGGGGCTGCTGGCCACTCAATTGTGCCAAGAGACAGCCAACGGGTTCCTATAGGAATCAATGGCTTGGTTTGATGTGCTTGTCAGCGCCTCATAATCGGGCGAGCATGGAGACTCTGCCGCGGATGTCGTTGTGTCTATGAAAGCTATTGGTCCTGCTGCCTGGGTTTTGATCGGCTTGTTGAGCGCCTTCCATGTCGCAGGCGTTGCCGTGGCGGCTCCAGCGCAGGAAAAAACCACCGCTAGCGCCAAGAAGGACACGCCAAAGAAAGCCGCAGTGGTGGTGAAAAAGTCCCCTGCTAAAAAATCCGCCACGACGAAGAAAAAACGCGCGCCCATCGCCTCCAAGAGCAAATCCGCCCGTGAGGTCGCCAAGACGCCTTTGCCATCGGCCAAGCTTGACCTGAGCCTGCCGCACGATATGGTCGACGAGCTGCAACCACCGGGCAAGGTACCGTTACCCAAGCGTGAGCCGTTATTGCCGTCCATGTTCGGCAATAAACCCGGACCGTTCCAGCTCAACGGCCGCCTGCTGAGCAACGAGATGCAGCTGCCGCTGCGCAACCAGGAGCGCAACGAAGTGGAAGGCGCCGCGCTGGAGTTCGAATTCAAGCAATAAGCGCAGCAAAACAGTGCTGTTCGTCGCTGACCGTCCGGTCACCGCGCGATGTACGAAAAAACACGCGGCTGGCAATTTGAAACGAGTGTTTTAGCCGTTACTCTGTCTCTGTTACCAATCATTACCTGTCGTGAGGATATCGTCGTCATGGAATGCCGTGAGGGCTGTGGCGCCTGTTGCATTGCCCCTTCCATCAGTTCGCCCATCCCGGGCATGCCCCAGGGCAAACCTGCGGGAGAGCGTTGTGTGCAACTGTCGGCCGACAATTTGTGCCAGATCTTTGGCCAACCGGAACGTCCGGCGGTGTGCTCGGCGTTCCAGGCCGATATAGAGGTCTGTGGTCACAGCAGCGACGAAGCCATTCGGTTGATCGGTTGGTGGGAGCAAGTCACGGCGGCGTAGTGGTCAATGATCGAACTTGGACAATAAGGAAAAACAACTATGGGTTCGCTGCATCGTATGGCTGTGTTGTGTGGTTTGACCGTCTTGTTGGCAGCGGCGACCGCCCAGGCAGAAGACTGGCAGGTCGCCAAGGACAAGGAAGGTATCCAGGTTTCCCTCAGCGAAGTGGCCGGCTCGAAGTACAAGGCCTACCGTGGCGTGACCGTCATGAAAACCACCATGGCAAAGCTGCGGGCCCTGCAGGAAGACGTGCCCGGCGCGTGCGCCTGGATTCATGAATGCAAGAGCCAGAAGCTGCTCAAGCACGAAGGCAACAAAAGCTGGACCTATACGCAATTCAACACGCCGTGGCCGGTCACGTCCCGTGATTCCGTGCTGGAAGTCACCACCGTCGAAGGCGCTGATGGCAGCCTGACGCGCAACCTCAAGGGCGTGCCCACTTACGCGCCTGAAGAAAAAGGTTTCGTGCGCGTGACCCAAGTCGACGGGTTCTGGAAATTCACGCCCAAGGGCGCGGACCAGATCGAAGTGATTTATCAGGTCCATACCGAGCCCGGTGGCGACGTACCGTCCTGGCTCGCTAACAAGTTTGTCGTGGATGCGCCGTTCAATACGTTGAAAGCGATGAAAGAACGCGCCGAAAAGTAACGGTAATGCCCCTGTGAAAAACCGCCCGCGAGGCGGTTTTTTTGTATATGCCGGCTATGAACTCAGCGGAACGATTGTTTCGCCGCCAATGTCGAGATAGAGGTATGCCCGGCCATTCCATCGATCAAGGAGACACTGATGCAAAAGTGGGAAATCACCTTCGTTGACGATCACGGCGAAACGATCGCCGAGCAGTTTGATTACGCCCAGGAGCCCACGATGGAACAAGCTGCACAACTGATTCGTGAAAAGCTGGTGCCTCTCTCGAAAGAGCTTGACCTCAACGACTTGGAAGGTCGCACCGACGACCCCACAGTCAAGAGCCTGAAGACCCAAAACAGCATTGAAATCAGCAGCATTAAACCGGTTTCATGAAATTCATTGTCTGGTCCCGCTTGGCAGCCGCACTGACTTGAAGCTACTCTGCAATCGAGATCAGCGAAAGGATCGCCAAGGTCCGGTCTTGTCAGCTACATGCTTGTGTCCCGACGGTCAGTTGATGCCGTATCGCTTGCAACAGCAGGTTGCACGCACGGGAAGACGGAAAGTCTATCCATCGGTTTTAGGAGGACGTTTCATGAGCACAGCCTATCAAGAAGACATCAGCACCAGCGTGTTGCGCCGCATGAAAGAAGGCGGTTTCGATTTCTCCCAGTTTCATCCCATCGAGTTCTACGCCATTTTTCCCGACGAGGAACGGGCACGGCGCGCGGCAGGTCATTTTCGGGGGGAGTCGTTGAATGCACAGATCAGTGCACGGGACGATGGGGCTTGGTCGCTGGAGCTGAGCCGGGTGATGTACGCCACTTATGATGATATCGGGGACTTCGAGATGAACTTCGAAGCCGTGGTCGAACCGTTGGGTGGCATCATCGAAGGGTGGGGCGTCAAGCAGGAGATTCGGCGCCTGCAAGCCTGATACTTTCCAACAGATCCACAGCAACGGCTGGCCATCGTGTCGGCCGTTTTCATGTGTCTGGCAGCTCGATCCGTTCGGCAACATTCTTTGATCACCGTGCAGCAGCTATAACTCCTGGCAAGCGAGCCCTTGCGGTGAGGAGCAAGCTCACCACAAAGGCCAACTTACTGCTTCAACGGCTGCTTACGCCCCGCCATGTGCTTCAAGTACCCCACCAGCAAATCCAACTCCGAGTCCGGCAGCACCGCCGCCGCGAACCCGGGCATCTTCCCCTGAGGCCAACGACGCAGGCTTTGCGGATCCCGTATGTAGCGCTTGAGGAAATCTCCCGAGAAATATTCGGTGGGGTTGAAAGGGATGTTCAGGTCCGGGCCGAACTGCGCGTCTCCCGCGCCGTTGAGGCGATGGCAAGCCAGGCAGTTTTTTTGGAACAACTCGAAACCTTTATTGACCGGATCATCCTTGGCCAGGGTGGGCGAGGGCAGTAGCGCCGGGAAACGGTCGGCCACTGCCGACAGGCGCTTGATGGTCGCCACTGAGTAGGGCCATTGCTCGGGGCTGATATGGCCCGCTTGGGGATCGGTCCAGACCAGGTAGAAAGGGCCGGCGCTGTGCTTGCCTTGCCCCAGCGGCGGCCAAGGTTTGGCCGGGTCTTCAATCGCCAACCACGCTCGTGCGCCGTCCGTGTTGAGCAGCGGCGCCGCGGGCATTTCGGCGGCAAAGCCGTCCAGCGCCACGGCTTGCAAATGATCGTCCGAGCGGATGCCGGTCAGCAGTGCGGTCAACGGCACGGCGCGATAGCTCATGGGTTTCTTGTAGGAAACGTCTTCAGTGATTTGGACGGTTTGAACTTCCGAATGCTTGAGCAGCTCTTCGGTTTGCCAGGTGCGCGCATTCGTACCCAGCTCCAGCACCAACTGCGCGGCATAGGAAGGCGTGCTGAGCAGCAGCGCCCCAATCAATGTGAGAGCTTTCAATACGTCGCCGTCCATGTCGAGGGGGAAGTGCAAAGGTTGGCACAGCCACCGTTGTCGGAACAACGATCCGTCTCGTATTTATCGGCGATGCAACTTTACTGAGGGTGCGGACACCACGCGCCTGGATCAGCCGATCACCTTGGTGATATTCGGCAGAATCAACAGCAGCGTCGTGGCAAAGAGAATGAGTCCGGCTTGACGAACTTTCGAATGTTTGAACATGGCTGACCCGCCTTTTTGTTATTTCCTGAGGCCAGCCTGCATAACTCCATCACGGCTGGCATTGCACTTCCTGTTGAACAAGCGCCTCGGCAAAACCCGACGACTTACTTGTACAAGGTTTACCTTAGGGGCCACGGCTGCTATGGCTTAGATCCAATTCATATCAATTCCAGTTGTTTCGCTATTAAAAAGGCATGAGGCTTATTGCCAGCTTCTTGCCGGGCCTTTTGCTAGACAGCTTGCTCACCTGAAACGGTTAACCCGATAGCTCGCTACCGTTCGTCTGAGCGTGGCTGTCAATGCCATTGAGCACTGTGGTCATTGCATCCAGCGCCGCTGGGCTTAAGGTTGGAGGGGTTTTTGTTCCATGCCGATAGCGGTTCGAGGATGTCATGACCCAAGCTTTTATTTTCGATGCATTACGCACGCCTCGCGGCAAAGGTAAACCCGACGGCGCGCTGTACACCGTCAAGCCGGTAAACCTGGTTGCTGGCCTGCTTACTGCGTTACGGCAGCGCATGAGCCTGGACACCCGCCATGTGGATGACGTTGTGCTTGGTTGCGTGACGCCAGTGGGCGATCAAGGCGCCGACATTGCCAAGACCGCTGTCCTGGTGGCCGACTGGGACGTGAGCGTGCCCGGCGTGCAACTCAACCGCTTTTGCGCCTCGGGATTGGAGGCCGTGAACCTGGCCGCGATGAAAGTGCGCTCCGGTTTCGAAGATCTGGTAGTGGCGGGCGGCGTCGAGTCGATGTCGCGGGTGCCGATGGGCAGTGACGGTGGCGCGTGGGCGCTGGACCCGCAATCCAACCTGCACGGCCATTTCGTGCCCCAAGGCATTGGTGCCGACCTGATCGCCACTCTGGAGGGTTTCAATCGCGAGGACGTCGACGCGTTCGCCATGCAGTCCCAGCAAAAAGCCGCGCGGGCCCGTGACGACGGTTCGTTTCACAAATCCGTGGTGGCGGTGCGGGACCAGAACGGCATCGTGTTGCTGGACCACGACGAATTCATCCGCGCCGACTCAACGCTTGAAGGCCTGGGCAAGCTCAGGCCGAGTTTCGAAGCGATGGGGCAGGCGGGCTTCGATGCTTCGGCGTTGCGGGTCTACAGTCATGTCGAACGGATCAATCATGTGCACACCCCGGGCAACAGTTCGGGCATCGTCGATGGCGCGGCGCTGATGCTGATCGGTTCCCAGGCGAAGGGACGCGAGCTGGGCCTGGAGCCTCGGGCGCGAATCGTCGCCACTGCCGTCACCAGCTCAGAGCCGACCATCATGCTCACCGGTCCGGCCCCAGCCACCCGCAAGGCCTTGGCGAAAGCTGGGCTGCGGGTGGAAGACATCGACCTGTTCGAAGTCAACGAAGCCTTCGCCTCGGTGGTGCTCAAATTCATCAAGGACATGGCCATCGACCCGGCCAAGGTCAACGTCAACGGCGGCTCCATTGCCATGGGCCACCCTTTGGGCGCCACGGGATGCGCAATCCTCGGCACGCTGCTCGACGAACTGGAGGTGCGTCGCCAGCGCTATGGCCTGGCGACTTTGTGTGTCGGCGGTGGCATGGGCATCGCCACCATCATCGAACGCCTCTGAGCCCCGACTGCAAGGAACACTTTTCATGATCGACGCCATTCGTTACGAAACCGGCGAGGACCGGATCGTCGTCCTCACCCTGGACATGCCAGGCCAGAGCGCCAATACCATGAACGCGATGTACCGCGAGGCGATGGCCATTTGCGTAGCTCGCTTGATCGCTGAAAAAGATTCGATTGCCGGTGTGATCGTCACCTCCGCCAAGAAAACCTTTTTTGCTGGCGGCGACCTGAACGAGCTGGTCAAGGTCGGCAAGCACGAAGCCCAGGCGTTCTACGAAACGGTCTTGGGACTCAAGGCGCAACTGCGTGCCTTGGAAACCTTCGGCAAGCCCGTGGTCGCTGCCATCAATGGCGCAGCCTTGGGCGGCGGTTGGGAAATCTGCCTGGCTTGTCATCACCGCGTCGCGTTGGATCATCCGTCGGTGCAGATCGGCTTGCCGGAAGTCACCCTCGGCCTGCTGCCGGGTGGTGGCGGTGTGGTGCGAATGGTGCGCCTGTTGGGCCTGGAAAAGGCCTTGCCGTATTTGCTTGAAGGCAAGCGTGTGCGCCCGCAACAGGCGCAGCAGGTCGGTTTGATCGATGAGTTGGCGGCGGACCGCGACGAACTGCTGGCCAAATCCCGGGCCTGGATTCTCGCCAACCCGAGTGCGGCTCAACCATGGGACAGCAAAGGCTATCGTATGCCAGGCGGGACGCCGGCCGACCCGGCAGTCGCTCAAATGTTGGCGATCGCGCCTTCGATCTTGCGCAGCAAGACCCAGGGCTGCTTGCCGGCTCCGGAGAAAATCCTCTGCGCCGCCGTCGAAGGTGCACAGGTGGGGTTTGACGCGGCGCATCTGATCGAGACCCGCTATTTCACCGAGTTGGTCACCGGCCAAGTGGCCAAGAACCTGATCGGCACTTTCTGGTTTCAACTCAACGAGATCAAGGCCGGCGGTTCCCGCCCACAGGGTTTCACGCCTTTTCGGACAAACAAAATCGGCGTGCTCGGTGCCGGGATGATGGGTGCCGGCATCGCCCATGTCAGCGCGATGGCTGGCATTGACGTGGTGCTCAAGGACATCGACCTGGCCGCAGCGCAAAAGGGCAAGGCCCGCTCGGCGGCGTTGCTGGACAAAAAAGTCGCCCGTGGCCAGCTTACCGATGGACAGCGTGATGCCACGCTGGCGCGCATCCATCCCGCCGACAGCGATGCCGAACTGGCGGGTTGTGACCTGATCATCGAAGCCGTATTTGAAGACCGTTCTTTGAAAACCAGCGTGTCGGCGGCTGCCCAAGCGGTGGCAGGGCCTGACGCGGTGATCGCTTCCAACACTTCGACGTTGCCCATCAGCGGCTTGGCGATGGCGGTGCCGGACCCGAGCAAGTTCATCGGGTTGCACTTCTTCAGCCCAGTGGAAAAAATGCCGTTGGTTGAAATCATCAAGGGCGCGCGGACCAGCGATGAAACCCTCGCCCGGGGCTTCGATTTCGTCCTGCAAATCGACAAGACCCCGATCGTGGTCAATGACAGCCGCGGCTTCTTCACATCGCGGGTTTTCGGCACCTTCGTCAATGAAGGCATCGCGATGCTTGGCGAAGGTGTGAGTGCGTCGATGATCGAAACCGAGGCGCGCAAGGCCGGGATGCCGGTCGGCCCCCTGGCTGTTTCAGATGAAGTTTCCCTCAGCCTGATGAGCCATATCCGCACGCAAACGGCCAAGGACCTGCAAGCAGAAGGGAAGGCGCCGACTGAGCACCCAGCGTTCGCCGTGATTGACTGGCTGCTCGAGACAGACAAGCGAGCGGGCAAAGCCGCCGGCGCCGGTTTTTACGAATACCCGGCCCAGGGACAGAAATACCTCTGGCCGGGGCTCAAGAACCGCTTCGAGAAGCCCGATCGGCAGATCCCGCCTCAGGACATCCGTGAGCGCCTGCTGTTCATCCAGGCCTTGGAGACCGTGCGCTGCGTCGAGGAGGGCGTCGTCACCTCGACGGCGGACGCTAACGTCGGCTCGGTCTTCGGCATCGGCTTTGCGGCCTGGACGGGCGGAGCGTTGCAGTTCATCAACCAATACGGTGTGCAGGCGTTCGTGGCCCGTGCCCAATACCTGGCCGATCAATACGGTGAACGTTTCTCACCGCCCGCCCTGTTGCTGGAAAAAGCCGCGAGCCAGGCGCGGTTCTGACGGGGAGGGGGCTTGCCTTGGGGCAGTGTTTCAAGGCAGGCTCTGGGTGTGCAATATTCCCATCATCGTGTCAGGTATTTTTTATGTCGCTACGCATCTGCATTTTGGAAACCGATATCCTGCGTCCGGAACTGGTCGACCAATATCAGGGTTACGGGCAGATGTTTCAGCGCCTGTTTTCGCAGCAGCCCATTGCGGCTGATTTCACCGTGTACAACGTGGTGCAAGGGCAATATCCCAGTGACGACGAGCAGTTCGACGCCTATCTGGTCACAGGCAGCAAGGCCGACTCCTTCGGCACCGATCCCTGGATCCAGACCCTCAAGACCTACTTGCTGGACCGCTACCAGCGTGGCGACAAGTTGTTGGGCGTCTGCTTTGGCCATCAGTTGCTGGCGCTGCTGCTGGGTGGCAAGACTGAGCGGGCGAGCCAAGGCTGGGGCGTGGGCACCCATCGTTATAAGCTCGCGGCCAAGGCGCCGTGGATGAGCCCGGTAATGGAAGAATTGACCTTGCTGATCAGCCATCAGGATCAAGTTACCCAACTGCCAGAAAACGCCACGGTCATCGCTTCAAGCGATTTCTGCCCCTTCGCGGCCTATCACATCAACGATCAAGTCCTGTGCTTCCAAGGCCATCCGGAATTTATCCACGATTATTCCCGGGCCTTGCTGGAGATCCGCCAACAGCACCTCGGCGAGCAGATCTACAGCCAGGGCGTGGCGAGTCTTGAGCATGAGCATCACGGCACGACCGTGGCGGAGTGGATGATGCGTTTTGTGGCTCAGAAGCAGCTTTAAGCTGCTCCTCTCCTACAACCATCCCGACCGCTTGAAACTCACCCACAACGCGGTACACCCCACCCCGATAAACCCCAGCACCAGGAAATAGCCGTAGTGCCAGGTCAACTCCGGCATATTCTCGAAGTTCATCCCATAGATCCCGGCGACAGCTGTCGGGAACGCCAGGATCGCCGCCCATGCTGCGAACTTGCGTTGCACCACGCTCTGGCGTGACGCTTCGAGCAGCACCCCAATCTCGATGGTCTGGCTGGCAATGTCCGCCAGGGTCGCCAAGTCTTCCATCTGCCGGGTGACGTGAATCTGCACATCACGGAAATACGGGCTCATATTCTTGTCGATGAACGGAAAGTCCAGCCGCTGCAGTTCCTCGCTGATTTCCACCATCGGCGCCGCGTAGCGACGCAGGCGCAGCACGTCGCGGCGCAAACTGTGCAGGTTCTGGATGTCTCGCTCGTTGAGAGCGCTGCACAGCACGTTGCGCTCCAGCTCATCGATCTCGGCGTGAATGGCTTCGCCCACCGGCTGGTAGTTTTCAATGACGAAATCGAGGATGGCGTAGAGGACGAAATCTTCCCCGTGCTCCAGCAGAATAGGACGTGCCTCACAGCGTTGCCGGACGTGGGCGTAGGACGCGGAGTGACCGTTGCGGGCGGTGATGATGTAACCCTTGCCAGCGAAGATATGGGTTTCGATGAACTGCAGCTTGCCGTCCTGGCGTACCGGCGAATACGTGACGATAAACAGCGCATCGCCAAATGTCTCCAGCTTCGGACGGCTGTGTTTCTCCATGGCATCTTCAATCGCCAACTCATGCAGGTTGAATTGGCGTTGCAGGTTGGTCAGTTCCAGCGTGCTCGGCTCTTCGAGTCCGATCCACACGAAATGTCCTGGTTTTGCAGCCCAGGCGCTGCCTTCGTCGAGGGTGATGTTGGTGACTTTCTTACCGGCGCTGTAAACCGCAGCAGCAACGACTCTACCCATGATGATGGTTCACTTCTTCTTGGAAATTGGCAGTGGCAGGCACGTGCAGCTTAGCGCGCCATGGTGCTTGAGAGTCAGCAAAATCCGCTGAGTTCGCCGCCAATGAAAAACCCGCCATGGAGGCGGGTTTTTGGCTCATGCGGCTTGCAGCTGCCGATCCATCGTCTCGATGCACTCGCGCATCTGTTCCCGGCATTGGGCGACGAGGCGGGGCATGTCATTCATGCTCAGGCCTGCCGTAGGAATCGCCGGCAGCGAGCGTATGAGAATGTCACCACTGCGCCAGCGATTGAGGCGCATATGCTTGATGTAGCTGCTGACACACACCGGGACAATCGGCACCCCGGCGGCGATCGCCATTTGAAACGCGCCTTTCTTGAATGGCAGCAGCTCTTCGCCCAAGTTGCGCGTGCCTTCCGGGAACACCCAGATAGACGTGTTCTCGTGCTGGAGCGTATGCGTGGTGGCCAGCATCGACTGGCGCGCCTTGATCGCATTGCCGCGGTCAATCAACACGTTGCCCGCCAACCAGAACAACTGCCCAAACAGCGGCACCCACTTCAGGCTCTTCTTGCCAATGCACACGGTACGACGCGGCACCACGTTGCCGAACACGAACAGATCATAATTGGACTGATGATTGGCGATGATCACGCAACCCTGGGATTTGTTCACCAGCGTATCGACCTCGGCCTTCACCCGCAGGCGCAGGATCCACATCGCGGGCAGTGCATACAGCCTGGCGCATAAACGGCTGTTGTCGGGGTTGAACGGCCGGCACAGCCCCAGCATCACGCCCAGCACGCCCGCCAAGACAAAATGCAAGCCCATCAAACACATACGCAGTACAAACAACATCAACAGGCCCCATTGGGACAAAAGGTGGCGCAGTGTACGGATGTGCACTGTTTTCAGCAATTGTCCCTATAGAGGTAGGAGATGGCCGATGTTTAAGCGTATGTTTCGAAACATCTGTAAGAAGCAGACTAGAGCGGCCGCGGGATTTTTACACCGCATGCGTAGGAAAATCCCGCATAGCCTGAGCGAGGGAGCTTGCTCCCGCTGGGTCGCGCGGTAGCCCAGTTCAGCCCATGTATTCCTGATCCAGCAAAATCGCACTGTCCAACGTCTCCAGCAGCGCCTTGCGAACCTTGAGCTTGGTGTTCTTGTGAGCCGTCATGTTGATCTTCTTTAACTGGCGCGCCGCTTCCAATGCCGCCGCTTGCAACTCGTCAGCCGAGACCACCTTATCGAGGAAGCCGGCATCCACGGCGCTCTGCGGGTTAAACATTTCGCCATTGATGACCGAGCGGTGAAAGGCAGACTTGCGCAAGCGATCGCGGGCTAGCTCAATGCCGGCATGGTGCATGGTCATGCCGATTTGCACCTCATTCAGGCCAATCGTGAACGGGCCCTCCACACCGATGCGGTAATCCGCCGACAGCAACAGGAACGCACCCTTGGCCACTGCATGCCCCGAGCACGCGACGATGACGGGATAGGGGTGCGACAACAGGCGACGGGCCAGGGTCGAACCGGACGCGACCAGGCTCACCGCCTCCTTGGGCCCGGCGGTCATCACTTTCAAATCGTAACCGCCCGACAGAATCCCCGGCTGCCCGGTGATGATCACCACCGCGCGATCGGCCACCGCCTGGTCCAGCGCGGCGTTGAACGCGACGATCACGTCAGGCGAGATAGCATTGACCTTGCCGTTGTTCAAGGTCAGGGTCGCAATACCGTCGTCGAGGTGGTAGGCAATCAGGTCGCTCATGGCGCTATTCCTTGTAAGAGAAGTGGAGCAGACGTTACCCACCGCCGCAGGCCAGGTAAAGCACCATGACTGACTCGCCGGTCAGCCGCGCCCCCGACAAACAGCCCGGCCCGCCCAGCAGGCCGCGCCTCCTTCTATAGCGCAGCACACAGACAAAGCCGGAGTTTGGCCGGTTTGCCATGCCCCGGCGCGTTTGAAACGCCAGCCAGCCTTAACCACATGAAAATTCTGAAAAAAACCTTTGCCATCGGAAAAGCTTTCGACTACATTAGCGCGCCTCGACAGACGGAACAGTTTGCCGAGACACGGTGAAGTGTCCGAGTGGCTTAAGGAGCACGCCTGGAAAGTGTGTATACAGGAAACTGTATCGAGAGTTCGAATCTCTCCTTCACCGCCAAATTATGAAAACGCAAGCCCCTGATTTTCCTAGAGAAAGTCGGGGGTTTGTGGTTTTTGGCGTCTGAAAAAAGGCCATATGGGACTGATATGGGACTGGGGCTCTATTTTGGTGCGCAAATAGAGCTCATCTGTATGAGCGACTGACCTTCGCCAGCCAAGCGATGAGCTAGGCTTTTCCGAACCCATCTCCAAGGACGACTTCCATGCCATCTGACTCAGATTCCAACATTGCCACGGCCGATGCTCTGACATTGCTCCTGCACAACCAGCATGCGCTTGGGGCGGCAATAGAAGAGGTCACGAAATGGCTTGCAGAGAATGGCGTAGAGACGGCGGCAGAAAACGCGGTCATGGCCATGGAAACCCTGGATACAAACGCGAAAGCGATTAAAGATGCGATTCTGCGACTTCGACAATCCTAGGTGGGATGCCATTTCCTATGACAGAAAGCACGCCTTACGAACAAGCGTTGGATTATATGGAGCGCATAGTTAGTGTGTTTTCCATGTGTGTTCCTGCTCCCAAACGTGTCGCTTTTAGGCATTCGTTCGTTTATCGGTATGTAGAGAAAACGGTACATCAAGCATTGGTGCAAAAGCTCGCGCGGATGGTGAGCAGTCTCCATGCCGCAAAGCTGCTCCTGGAAGCGGGGTTTGTTCAAGAACAGGCGTCTCTACAACGCATTCTTGATGAAATTACTGAAGATGTTTCGTTCTTGGCATTCTCGGTAATAAACGCAGAGTCGACTCCTTCACATGAGCAATACCTGGAGAATTTCTTTCAAGAAGAATTTGATCCCGCCGAGGAGTCTGCTTCGTCGACAAACAGGGCGATGGTGCCGAGGAAAAAAATTCGGGCCTATTTGGATCGGTGTGCGAGTGGCACAAAAAATTCAAGCAAGAACCTGGACACTTCCAGAACTGTCAGCAAGGCATATTCTGGTTACGTTCATGCCGCGTCACCTCAGATCATGGATATGTATGGGGGAGTTACGCGTGGATTTTTTATGCGTGGTATGCACGGGACTATAAGGCAAGCTGAGCATCGCGCTGATTTTTGGAATTATATGTATCGAGGCATCATGGCTTGTTGCTATGCAGCAAAGGCGTTTGGTGATGAAGAGTTATTTGTTTCAATTCGCGAGTATGAGGCTGGCTTTCTAAAAGCAACAAGCACCAACTTCCAGTCCAATGATTGGTCGGCTGCTCGCGTCGACAGGTACACATAACGTAGTTTATGTAAAAAAACCCGCCGAAGCGGGGCTTTTTATTTGGAGCGAACGGTAAGTTAAGCCACGACTATGACTAGATTAGGTGTTTGGGAAAGACGATCGTGTCGGTAGTGGCGGGATTGACGGTAATGGCGGAATTGAGGGCAGCGGTGGCAATGGTGGGAGAGTATTTAGTTGAACCTTGGGAGTGAAAGATTTTGTACCAAGTTGCCAAAGCGAGTCGATATTTCGTAGGTACGTAATTACACGGTGATCCTCAGCACTAATCAGACCATGCAATTCCGTTTGGTGGGTTGGGAATCCAGGGGAGCGATCAAACATGCCTAGGTCAACTGGCCAGGAGTCGCCATGGCTCGGGTTATCGCAAATTTTCTGTAACTCGCGCTGATAAGAGATAATATCAGCCGCATCTTTACCACTGTAGTAAAATTTTGCGGCGACAATAACTGTGAGCGTTCCCTTCCGCTCACCGATGAATTGTATAGGTGACAACAAGCCTGCCATGTATATGGATTCGATTATTTCGATTATTCGTGTGTCATGATCTTCATCCCAAATTACCGCAAAGTCATGAACTTGGGGGACTTTGAGAGGCGATCGAATGACATCAAGCCATTCTACAGATCGAAAGACCGAGTAGTGCGACCCTCGACCGAGATGCCCAACTGGTTCTGGTTCGTCATAGAGGCAGGAGAATAACGTCGAGTAAACAGGGGTTTGCATGAATAATTGCTCCGATTTCGTCAGATTAGGTGGTTTTCGCCCACTGTGAGTAAGCTTTCGGCCAGCTCACGGCTCATTAAAGACAATACCATGCTTGAGTATTTCAGCAATCCGGCAACGATAAATTGCAGTTGTCCTATTGATTTCAAGTGTTGCGGCAGCCTGCCGGCCCGGTCCGGCCAGCCAGGGCGGTCATGGAAGGCTGGACTGGGTATCTCGGACATGGTCGATAGGAGGCTATGAACGGGTGGCTGGGGGATGGGCCGTTAAAGCTTCAATGCTAACTGCAACATCCCGACGACATCCGGCCCGTCTTCATTGATCCATGTCCCATAATGCTGGCGGATCATGTTCCCGTTGGTATGTCCCATTTGTTCGGCTATCCAGTCGATCGACGCTATACCGGTGGTCAGCAACTGACTGGCATATGTGTGCCGGCATTGACCTGGTCCACGATAGCGAACGCCGGCAGCGAGTAAATGAGCCTTGAAGAACCGGTCACGCACTACAAAGTCGTTGGCGTGAGGCAGGCCGCTTTTGGTGTTCACGAAGACGAAATGCAGCGTGTGCCGGCGTACGGTCTTGTTGTCCCGCTCAACGATATCCACGGTTTCCGCTTTTCGCCTACGCGTCAGTGCATCGATCTTGCGCAAGGCCTCCCACGCGGGAGCCAGCAGGCGAACCTTGCGCATTGAGCGCCGGGTTTTCGTCACGCGATAAGCACCGCGCACTTTTGATCGGCGAAACGTCACCGTGCCTTGTTCTAGATCGACGTCCTCCCAGGCCAGGGCAATGGTTTCTGAAACCCGGGGCCCCGCCCATAGCATGAACTGCACCATCAACAGCTCATGAGTGCGGGTGGTCGGTGTTTCCAGGATCTGCTTGATTTCCGCCCGGGTGAACGGGTCTGGCGCCTCGGGATCCGGCAGGCGCACCATCAAACCTTCGGTGGGGTCGTGGGCGACTTTCATCCGCGTGCGGTAGAGCCGGAACACCTGGCGTACGTTGCTGATGATGTCGCGAATGGTTTTGTTCTTCAGCGTTTTAGAAAGGGTTCCCTGGATCCACTCCTGCAGGTCCAGGTGATCGATCTTGTCGATCTGTACCTTCCCCCAGCGCGGCCGCACATGAACCTCTGCCTTGTTGGCATAGCCTCGATAACTCGACGCAGCAACGCTGTTGGCTTTGATCTTTAACCACAGGTCCAGGTAGTGCCCGAAGGTGTTTTCGACCAGCTTGGCCGAGTTGGGGAAGTGCCGCGCATAATCGAACGTGCCGGTCTGGATCTCGTATTCGATGATATCGACCAGGCGCTTTGCCTGGGCCACGATGCTCGGTGTGTTGCCACCCGGGATCGTTTCCCGGCATTTCTCCCCGTTGTACTGAAAATAGATTCTCACGGATTTCCCGCGAGCTTCGACCCCACTCATGTAAACCCCTAACGCTGTACTCGTATATCGACAGTCTGACGATCGGAAACAAAAAGGCCCGTTTCCGGGCCAAGTATCTGGAAGCGCATCTTCTGGTGGACGCGGCTTATGGCTTGGGCTTGTGGTTGCGTAGATGGGCATTCTGCAACTGACGCCGCCGGCTGCATTTCAGATGATTGCCCTGGGCGCGCCACTTGCCGCATTGGTCGCACACGCTGGTGTAATCGATGTTCCAAGGAAAGCGCCGTACTGGCGTTGCTGCAGGACTGTTAGACATTGCGTGATGCACCCCGAATTGCGGGGGTGGCGAGCAGTTGGGCAACTACGGCCGCATCCGTTTCGCTCAATTCGCCCAGGGTGTTGGCCATTTGGCTGAAGCTTTCGAGGCGGGTCCGGGATTCAGGGGTTTTGTGCACCAGGTAGCCAATGACGGCCGCGCCGATAATCGCGGTGGCCACCAGGTGTCGCGCCGGTGTGGTAGCCTTCGTGCCGCTGCTGCTTAGGTTCTGTGCTTGCATGGTATAGCCCTCTGCTGTGGTTGGGTGTCGAGGAGCTGCAACTCCTCGGCACTGTTTCTTAAAAGGTCAGTCCTTACGGGCCAGGTGGATCACCAGGTCGTCAAAATTCGGCTCATGTTCAACACATGATTGCCACTCGAGTACCCTCAAGATTTGTTGCCGGCTGCAGTCGTCCACCAGGATTTCTCGCTGGCCACCGGCTGCTCGGACTTCCAGGATCTCCAGCAAGCCAGCCTCCCCATAAGCCCCGGCTTGAATGATCGGCGCGCTCTCGCCGGCGAAGTCCAGGCGGTCCTGTACTGACTGCAACTTGTTTGTTTTGCCGTCGCCGGCATTGCCCATAAACACTTGGATTTGCATCGGTCTTGCTCTCCTTTACGCCTTGAATGTCCAGCACTTCACTGTGGTCGGCCGGGGTTGTGAACAGGGGTTGCGGCTGTTGAACGCTGCCCGTACAGCGCTGTGTACGGCCTTGTTGCTATCCAGAAACTTGCGGGAACGGGACTCTTTGAGCAGGTCGCGCAACGTGGCAACGTCGGCCAACTTCTGTTTGTGTTCGGCGGCGCGCTCGCAAAATTCGTTGAGGTTGATAGCGATCACAGTGGGGTCACTGCTGTGGTCCACCACCGGGTCTTCGCTCAAGGATTCGAGGTAGTCGTAAACCTCCCAAAACTCGGCCACGGCCGCGTGGTCGGAGCTGATCGACGCCTGGCGCTCGATGGCCATCCGCACGATCTGGCGTTGGGTGGCGGCGACCTGGGGATCACTCAATTTCAGGACCAGGCGCAGGCCATCCAGCAGTGAGAGCAGTTGAGCGTGGTTCTTGCTGATGCGCTCGACCCGGATGTAGCCGCGCAGGTCATAGCCGCAACTGCTGCAGTTGCCCTGGTCGCTGACATACGCGGAGCTGCAGGCAAAGCAGTGAGTGTGCAGACGGCGCAGCTTCGCTTCGTGTTCGGGCATACGCTGGGCGAACAGCTCAAGCACCGCGGACTCTTTGCCCACGGCCCGCAACAGGAAGTGGCTCATAGTGCCGCCATCCAGCGCGTTCAACTGATCAGCTGCAGCACGGCTTTCCGGAGTGACGGTTGGGCGCACAAAGTGCAGCTTTACGATGCGCGTCATGATCGCTTCGTGCGCGACCACGGCCGCGTTCTGGCTGATAGCGATCGTTCCCCTGAATGGTGGCTCGTATGTCTCATTACCGGCGGTCTTGACTCCCTTCGTAGCCAGGGTGCCGCCGCCATAGAAGTCCTTCAGCTCGTCCCATTCGAAGGTTTTAGCGTGCGCTCGATCATCGCTGTGGCGATCGGCTTCCAGGAACACAACCGGCATGCCGGAAACCTGACCCATCAAGCGAGAGCGCCCGGCCTTGGTAGACTTCATAGGGTCAAATCCTTCATAGCCTTCGCGGCCGAGTAGTTTCCAGAGGAGGTTCAATAGGGTGGTTTTGCCGGCGCCGGCCTCACCGGTGGCTTCCAGGAACGGGAAAGACTGGTAGCGGGTGCGGATCTGTTCGCAGAACAGCGAGCCAAAAAAGAACACCAATGCGACAAAGCCCTGGGCGCCGAAGCAGGTCCACAGCAACTGCACCCACTTCTCATCAAAGCCTTTAGCTTCGCGCTGCAGCTTGATAGGGACGCCTTTCTGCAGGGTTTTCAGGCGCAGCTTGCCGAACTCGAAATAGTCTTCGCTGTTGACCTTGTAGGTGGTGCCGTCCTTGATCGCGATATCGCCGTAGACGTAGCAGGCGTATTCCTTGCTGTAGCCCACGTAGTCGATCGTCGAAACGGTTTTGATGCCGAACAGTTGATCCTTCATGAGCTTGTCGAGCTGCTGGCCGCTACCGGTAAACATGGCACCTGCCGCCATACCGAGCAGTCGCTTTTTGAATTCGCTCGCGGCCGATAGCTGACCGCTGGTGAAGGTGTTTTTCACACTTTCCGAATCGTGCGGGAAGTCCACGCGTAGGTAGTACCAGGACTCGTCCGTTACCTCGTTGCGCTGGAAATACAAGGCTTGTGGGTAGCAATTGGCGATCTCTACGACGCTGCCGGACTGCTGCAGCGCCTTTTCGCGCTGTTGCGATTGGTTTAGCAACTGGTCGTCGTGGTTCTCGCTGTCCTCGATGTCGGACATGGCCCGGTTGAATTTCTCCATGTCCAACTTAAACCAGTACAGACGGCTCCCAAAGCCCAGGTGAAATTCCCCGCGCTTGTTCCAGTCGTACATGAGCAAGGCTTTTTCCGCCGCGCTCTCTGCCAGCAGCAAGGCTCCCAGGTGACGGGCTTGCTTGAGGTCGGTAGCGATCTGTCCGGCACGCTTGGTATCGTCCTGGATGAAGCTCCAGCGCTGATGGAGATCGTTCCAGTCCGCCTTGCGGCCGTCGCGCTGTGGGATCTGTGCTGACTCGCATACGAAGCCCAGGGCACGTGCTTCGCGGACCCAACGTCTGGTGTAGGCGTTTGCGCTTGGCTCATTATCCAAAGCCCAAACCAGCTTGGGCAGCTTCCCGCCTTCCCGGGTTTTAATCAGTGCCTTGAGCGAGTCCCCAGGAAATGCGTTGGAGGACATTGCAGACACGGCCGCGATGTCGTGGTGCACCAGGGAGATGGCGTCGAAGATCCCTTCGACAATCCAGATCTCCTTGGCTTCAAGCAGATCGATGCAGGGCGGACACCACCAGACGCCGCGATAGCTGTCCTTGGATTTGAAGCGGGCCTTCATCTTGCCGAAGCGGTGCGGCTGATCGATCAGGCGTTCCCACCAGCCACCTTTATCCAGGGCGAACCGCACAGTAGCGCTGCCGGCGTTGTGTTCAACGGAATAGAATGTTTCCTGGGTGAACCATCCCTGGATCAGCTCAAACCGAAAGCCTCGGGCGAACTCCAGGTAAGCGCGTGCGGTGGCGTTGGGATGTTGGTCTGTCGCCGGCGCACGTTTGCTCCAATCTTCAAACAGATCGTCGTACAGCTCTTTCACGTGCAGGGTGTGGCCACACTTTTCAGGGCGCCCACAAATCACCATCCATGGCGTGTCAAAGCGGGAGTACAGCTCTTTCTTTTTGCACTTCGGGCAGGTGCCGCCGCGCATGTAGTCGGTGCCCGTGCGGTGCTTGAGCCCGAAGTCGGACTGGAGGCGTTGCAACACGTCGTGGCGTAGATCTTCTTTCATGGGGTTACTTCACTGCTTTGAGGCTGTGGGACAGGGCTGCCATCAGGCGTTTTTGTGCAGCCATTACCGGGACATGGGCGAGGATTGCGCCGTGGCGCAGACCGTTCGCAACAAGGCGGAACTGGTCTGCGTACCAGTGTTCGTTGAGGCTCAAGCGATACTGCTCACGCAGGTTGGCCAGCAACGCTTCGGCCTCGGCCGGTGGCAGTTGGGTGGTGACAATCACGGCGTTTGCCATCGTTAAACCTCGATTTCGGGCGCAGCTCACCCAAACCCACGGAACGTGGGGCCGGCGATTGGTTGGGTTGGTGTTAGGAGTTCGCGGAGCGCAAACGCACGTTGTCAGGGGCGTTCAAGATGCGTTCATAGATCAGGCTGACGGGCACGGACCAGCAATGGCCCTTGACGGGATCCTTGATCACCACAACGGTGTCGCTGCTGTAGTCCAGATCGAGGCGCTGGCGAAAGGCAATTTCGACCAGCTCGACGTGGGCAAGCGAGGTCAGTTTGATTGCAATCGGTTCCGCCACATCGAAACTGCTGACCAGGTGATTGACTGCACGGTTGAGAAGCGCCGATAGGTCGCCCAGGTGTTCGGCTTGATGACGCTCAAGGAATGCCAGCGCGGTGTTCTGCATGTATTCCTGATAATTCAGCGTATTGGTCTGAGCGTTCATTTGGCTTTCCCCGATTTGGCGCGGTAGAGGTCGATCGCTGCATAGACTTCGGCAGTCCGTGCCGCCATATGTAGTGTGTGAGCGTCCCGTATCAACTCGGCTTCGGTGTCAGTGATCACGCCGTCTTCAAGCGCCTGAGCAATCGCTTGATCGACAGTCCCTCGCTTAGCCGAGCTTTGCATCGCCCGTGCGTACATCTCTACGTTGTCCAGGTTCTCGGGATGAGCCACTGGTACGAACATGCCACCGTACATTGCCGCTACGTAGTTGGCGAAGTGCTGGGTGCCAGTGACTTGCTCCAGCTGGCAGATCTGCACATCGGTTAATGGACGGCAGTTGTTGTTCTCATAGGCATGGTTATCAAACTTCTTGAGCGGCAGACCGATCCTGGCGGCGGCGCATTCGCGTCCACCTTCAAAGGTGCAAATAATTGCGCTAACTACCTCGCGGCGTGTTTTTAGAACCCGACTTTTCATCTTCTGCTGTTCCCTCAGAGCCCCGGCCATTACCGTGCAATTTCGCCGTCTTTGATCCCCAGCAGAACGGCAGCTCGATGTGCTTCCCCACGACGGCACTGGCTTTGGCCACTCAGGACCGCATAGACGGTGCTGGGGTTGAGCTGATGTTTGGTGGCGAAGTCTTTGGCGGACTGGCCCCGTTTTTCTAATGCTTCCCGTGCTTGCTGACGGGCTTGCTCGGTGACGCTTGAGTTCGGCATAGTGCAGATCCGTGCAATATCATGTGGTGTGAGATGCACAATGATGCACTTAGGTGCACTTGTAAATAGTAAGGATGAAAAAAAGTGCATCTTTCTGAAGAGATCGGTTCTCGGCTGCAAGAAGAACGGAAGCGATGCGGCATGACACAGAACCAGGTCGCGGAAGCACTTGGGATAGCAAAACGAACACAGGCGAACTACGAGGCTGGATCTAGCGATGCCACTGCGTCGTACCTGAGTAAAGTTGCGGTTCAGTTCGAGTTCGATGTGCCCTACATCCTCACAGGACGGCGCAGCACGCTCGCCCTTGATTCGCTGAGTGAAGTTGAAGACAGCATTGTTCAGCAGTACCGCAGTATCCCGGCGGATGATCAAAGAGCGATTCGACGCTTCCTTAAGGCAATGGCAGACGATGCTGTCAAAGGAGCAAACTGACCACGCTGTGCCTGTCTTGCCTTCAGCTCGCCCCCATATTAGTGCGTCAGCAATGGATTTTATGGAGTGGTAAGCATGTTGGATCGCAAGAACGCCGATGTCGGTTACGTTGAAATAGCTGCATCTGCGCGATATGAGCTTTCGCACATTGAAAGACGCCTGATAGGTTTCTATCGCCAGTTGAGCCGTCGTGACCAGGAGCAATTGCGCAGGCTGACCGAAGCGCTGATGGGCAATCCGGATCAGTCCAACGACGATTGATTCCTGAGCCGCCGGCATTTGGTTGTCGGCGGTTTGCATCATGCGACTGCCTGCGATCCAAGCTTTTCGAATAGCTCACGCTGCTGGGCCCTGGGCATGTCTCGCAATCGATCCATCAGGAGCCTGTCGAACGTCTGTGCAGACGGGCTTAGCGTGTGGGAAAACGTGAGATTCGCGACCCAGCTGTGCCCACACTTTGCGTCCAGGCACTGGCAATACAGTTTCGCGAAATCGGCAGATAGCACCTCACGTGATGCAATTCGGCCTTTGTGTCCGCATTTACAAGTAACTCTCATGTTCCCTCCCCAGGGCGCAGCAAATTGCCACTATTTTCGCATGCGGTGCAGGATTTTTCTCTATCTTTGAAATATCAGTTAGCGCTTTCCGCTGCTGAGGTCGGCTCTCTCCAGTTGATTCGTCTGTCTCTCCGAAGGGCGTCATTCACCTGGTTGAACAACTGGCAAATCGGCCTGATCTCGTTGCTGGTGTACACGCGATCGATCTTCTCGATGTCGCCAAACCCCCCGTTGTTCTCGGGGATGATTCCGGCCAGGGCAGGGTTCATACGCCAGGCGGCGATCACATCGTTGCGGGTGATGTTCTTCACCTTCTCCAGCTCATCCTTGGCTTGGAAGTCCCCCACGGGGATGATCTGGATCGCGTTTTCCTTGCCGTTGGGGATGTTGACGAACATCGAACGGAAGTTACCCACGCCCTTGCTGGCGCTGATTTGGGCTCGCAGGTTGTCTTCGTCTTCCTCGGTCAGGTCCGGGTCGTTGGTGTAGAAGATGTAGCCCGCGTGCGCGCCGTTGCTGTAGTAGCGTCGGCGGAACAGGGTCGCGGCTTCGTTGAGCAGCAGCGCCTGCAGGCCGCCCAGGTAGTCAGGCACTCCGTAAATGTTCTGCTCTACGTCGTAGTCCAACACGTGTTCGATTTCGTCCTGGTCGAAGTCCATGAACTTGCTGTCGGGCAGCAGCATCCGAAACCCGCCGTCGACCTTTACCCGCATGTTGATCGCCGGGAGGTGCTGCATCTCAAGCACTTCGCCGAACGCATTGGTGTCGCGATAGAAATACGCCTCGCCAAACACCATGTAATCCAGGCTAGCCCTGCCCATGGTCTGCGTGCTGCAGCCCTCGGACGGGATGAATTCACGCAGTAGCAGGTTTCGCTTGAACTTCGGAATGGCGCCGTGGTGCGCGTTGGCGCGCAGCAGCTTGGCCAGGCCTGCCCGCGATACTGGCGGTTTGTAGATCTCGCCGTCGTCGCTGAGAAACACCCCCAGGTACTCGCCGATATTGCCCGACAGCACCTGTTCGGGTTCTCCGAAGGTAAACGCCCGCATGGGCTGCGGCTGTCGCGCTTGTTGGCTGATTTGGGACTTTTTGTGTCGTGGCTTGGGCATTGGTTCCGCTCGTGACGTAGCGGCTACGGCGCCGCTTGTTGGTGTTGAGGGGTTCATTGAACAGGGCATGCATGATTGACCAGGCAATATCGGCATGACCGGTGGCGTCGGTGCGTGAAGCGCTGTAGGTGACCTGTCCGCTGTTGGTGGTGCCGCGCTTGATGGTCAGGAACGCCTGGGCGATGTCTGTCCAGCCGGCGTCCCACTCGATGCGGCTACCCTGGATCGTGTCCTGGGCCTTGAGTACCAACAGGTTCTTGGTCTCAAGGCTGTAATGGATCGGCGTGGCTTTAGGGTAGAAGTCGCGCACCAGGTCGAACACGCCATAGCCCACGCCGGTGATGTCGATGCCGATGTGTTGGACGTTGAAACGCTCTGTGAGCTTTTTGACCTGGGCCGCCTGGTAGTTGAACGAATGTCCTCGCCAGCTGTGCTTTTCCAGGATGCGGAATTTCGCCCCGGGTTCCAGCGGCGGGGCCACCACCACGCACGTGGCGTCGTCGCGGGTGCGGCTCGGATCGTAGCCAAGCCACACCGGACTGCTGCCGAAAGGTCGGTCTAGCTCCGGGTTGTAGTCTTCCCACAACGATAGGTCGGAATAGCAGCGCTCCAGATCCTTGAGCCCGAACGCGCTCTGGCTGCTGTCAATGAACTTGCAGTAAAACAGCTGCTGGAATTTATCTTCGTCGTACTCCAGCTGCAGCTGCTCGAGGTCGAACAGATCACAGCCGCCGTCGATCGCATCCTGGATAGTGATGGTCTTGCGCCATTGGCCGTCGGGGCACAGCGCACCCTGAGTGTAGGACGCCTCGGTGGGCCAGGTACCGCCGGCTTTCTTGCCGCGCTTGCTATTGCGGAATTCCTCGCCCGACCAAAACGGGTACGCCTGGTGTGACACCGCACTTGGGGTGGAAAAGTAGGTTTTGCGCCACTTCTTGTGGGTACCCATGGCGCTGGCCACGGTGCTGAGCTTTTCGAAGTCGCGGATCCAGAAGTATTCGTCGACGTAGACGTGCCCGTGGTAGCCCTGGGCGGTGCTGCTGTTGGTCGATAGGAAGCGCAGTTCGGCGCCGTTGCTGAGTGTGATCGGGTTGCCGGTCAGCTCGATGTCGAACCACTGCTTGGCAAACTGGATGATGTAGCTGCGGAAAATCTCCGACTGGGAGCGACTGGCCGACAGGAACACTTGGTTGTCGCCAGTCAGTACCGCATCCATGAACGCTTCGCCGGCGAAGTAGTAGGTCAGGCCTACCTGGCGGCTTTTGAGGATGTTGCGAATCCGGCTCGTCAGCGGGTTTTGCTTGGCGGCAAACAACTCTTGCTGATAGCGGTACATCTTGCTGATGAATTTATCCAGGAAGTCGACTTCGGTCAGACCGCTGATGTCGTTCTTGGCCTTCTTCTCCTTTTTCTTGTCGCCGCCCTCGCCACGGCTGGAGCGTTCCCCACGCGAGCGCTTGCGCGGTTCTTGGGGCTCGTCCAGGGCGTCGCCGTTCGATGCCGCCACCGGTGCGGGCTTGGCCGCTTGTTTCAGCAGGCGTTCGCGAACGGCGGTCAGTCGATCCAGTTCGTTGAGATCGTCTTTGGACAGGCTGCCTACCTTGTCCAGGAGCAGGGTGATCCGCCGGCCGACGGCCGTCAGCGGTTCTTCTTCCGACAACATGTCTTCCCACCCGCCCTGGCGGATCCAGTAGTAGACGATCCGGATGTTGGGCAGGTTGAGCTGCGCCTGAATTTCCTTGGCCTTATAGCGGCGCAGAAATAGGCGTTTCGCGGCTTCTTTAACTTCGGTCGAGTAGTACATGGGCCGCAGTCTATGCGGCGAAAACGCTGGAAACGCGGGGTTAAATTCCGTGATACGCCTATATCTCAAATATAGGAGAAACGCGCATTTGAACCGTTTGTTTGAGGGCTGACTGATCCCTATCTTGGCGGCTCATTCAGTGATTGAGCGCAGTCAAATCCATGCCCCGTTCCCTTGTATCGTTCTGGAAACGTGTCGCCACCAGCGGAGCCACCGTTGATGGGCGCGTGATCCTTCCCCAGGAACTGCGCGATATCGCTGAAACCTACAAGCCTTCGTTCTACACGGCGGTGATCTGGTGCGACCACGAACGCTGGCCAGGCTCCCACGGCACCGTTTACGCGGTGCGCCTGGTGGAAGAAGCCGAAGACCTGGAGCCGGGCGAAGTGGCGTTGGAAGCGCAATTGAAGCCCAACGACCGCCTGCTGTACTTGAATGATCAGGGCCAAAAGCTATTCAGCAGCATCGAAATTACCCCGGACTTCCGTGGCAAGGGCAAAGCCTATCTCACTGGTTTGGGTGTTACCGACCAGCCCGCCAGCGTGGGCACTCAGGAACTCTACTTCTCCCACAAGAACAACCGCGCCTCCTACTACGCCGCTTCGGTCGAACTCGGCCGCCTGCAGGACGACAGCCCCAACACCGCCGAAACCGGACTGATTGATGCCCTGACCGGCTTCTTCAAGCGTTTCGCCACCGGTGCGCTGCCCGCCGAAACCACTCAACCCCAAACAGAGAGCAACCCCCCAATGGATGAAGCTACAGCAACGGCTTTGACAGCCCTGGTGGCGCAGCTGCTGGTTGTCGCTGCCGGCCTTCAAGCCGTCATTGAGCCTGCCGCCGCAGATGCACCTGAGCCCGATCAGGACCTGATTGATGACGTCAGCACGGCCGTGGATGACATCGTGGCCACCGCCGAGCAAGAGCGCGAATTCCGCCGCCAGAGCAAGGGCAACCAGTCAGTACTTGCCAAGCTGGATGCGCTACAGAAGCAGTTCAGCGTCCTGCAAAACAACTCCACCGGTCGCCAGTTGCCGCGCAACCCCGGCCCGGTAACCACCGTCAAAAAGCGGGTGCTCTAACATGGCCTACTCCCTGAGCGCCTTTGGCGCCCAAATGTTCGCAGAGCTGCAGGTCGCCATCGCAGAAAGCTATGGCGTCGACCTGGCTACCAAGATGTTTAGCGTTGATCCGACCATTGCCCAGGAGCTGAACGACGCCATCACGGCCAAGTCCGACTTCTTGGGGCGTATCAACGTCATTCCGGTGACCGAGATCAAGGGGCAGAAGGTCTTCATCGGCGTTTCGGGTCCGGTCACGGGCCGCACCAACACCAAAACCACCGATCGCGAAGCCAAGGATGCGTCGTCGCTGGATCAGTCCACCTACGAGTTGTCTTCCACCGAATCCGATGTGGGCTTGCCGTACGCCAAAATCGACGCCTGGGCCAAGTTCCCGGACTTCCATCAGCGCTATTCCGCTGCTGTGCAAAAGCAGATCGCGCTGGACCGCATTATGGTTGGCTTCCACGGCACCCATGCTGCTGTGCAGACCGATATTGCCCAATATCCGATGCTGCAGGACGTCAACAAAGGCTGGCTGCAACAGGCCCGCGAGCAAATTCCGGCCCAGGTTCTCAAGGAAGGCAATGTCGCCGGCAAGGTCACCCTCGGCGCGGGTGGCGACTATGCCAACCTCGATGCCCTGGTGCATGACACCAAGCAACTGGTGGACGAGCGTCTGCGTGATGCCGGCGACCTGATTGCGATTATCGGTACCGACCTGTTGGCCGCTGACAAGGCCAAGCTGTATTCGAAGCAGGGCGACACCCCGACCGAAAAAGAGCGTATCGAAGAAGCCCAGGTAATCGCTACCTATGGCGGCTTGCCTAGCTTTAGCGTGCCGTTCTTCCCGGTCAACGGTGTGGTCGTCACCAGCTGGGACAACCTGTCGATCTACTTCCAGGACTCCAGCTGGCGTAAGCAGACCATCGACAATCCGAAGCGCTCCCGCGTCGAGGACTACAACAGCCGCAATGAAGGTTATGTGATCGAGCAGCTGGAAAAGTTCGCCATGACCGAAAACGTGGAGCTGGTCGCGTGAGTCTGGCCCTAGCGCATAAGCGCCGCACCATCGCGCTGGGGGGCGCCGCCGTTGTGGCGGCTGCCGCCTCCGCAGCCCTGCCTTATTCGCCAGCGGAGGCACTGAGCAGCCCCGCCAATGCGCGCAAGCACCTGCTGCTGCAGGAAGCCGCGCTGGACCAGGACCTGGCACGCATCAGCGCGATCAATGGCCTGGCCGGACGCCAGGCACTTAAGCGTGAAGAGCTGCTGCCTAAGTACCAGGAATACGTCCAGCGCTACTGCGAATCTGGGCTCAATTTCCCGAATCGCGTTGCGGTGCAGGTATTGATCTGGCTGTTCGATACCGCGCAGTTCGATGACGCGTTGGAGCTGGCCGACTTCCTGATAGAGCAGGGCCAGCAGATGCCGGAGCGATTCAAGCGCCGCGACATCCAGACCTTTGTCGCAGACGCCGTGTGTGAGTGGGCCTACGCCGAATACAAAGCCAACCGCAGCCCGGAGCCTTACCTCTCCGATCTGCTGCCCCTGGTTGACGGTGAATGGCAACTGACGGAACAGATCCCGAGCAAGTACCACAAGTTGATCGGTATTCGCGCCATTGAAGCCGGGAATTTTGAGGTGGCACTCAAGCACCTGGAGCGCTCAACGGAGCTGTACGCCCAGGCCGGCAACGACACCCGTATCGAAAAGGTCCGCAAGGCCCTGGCAAAACAAGCGGCCGCCACCCCGGCCAACGAATAACCGACTACCCCCCCCAGCGGGGCCCTGTGGAAGTGAGCCGCCCAGCTATGGACCGTCCCACTGAAAACAGGCTCCCCGCCCTATTTGAGCGGTCAGCATGAGCTTTTCAGGTAAACCCACCACCCTGGTGGAACTGGCGATCGAGAACGACGGCTTTTGGCCGAACCTCGATGTGGGCGAGTTTCAGAAGGGCTATCGCCTACCGGCGGAATACCTGGTGGAACTGCTGACCGATGAGTTGACCACGGCGATGACCGAAGTCAACAGCGACCTGGCCAAGTTAAAAGCGCGATGGCAGGGCCTTGGAGTGTCAAGCGTTGAGTCTGCAGACACCACGGTTCTACCTAAGCGCACCTTTCAAGCAGCGACATACAAGCGCGCCGTTTACTGCAGAGCCAAAGCCAGCCTGCTGCCCCAGTTCGTGACCATAGTCCGCCGCGAGAGCGCGGAAAACCTGGGCAAGGAATTGCCCGATCGCCCGGAAACCTTCCTGGCGTTCAGCCAACAGGCCGTTCGTTCGCTGCAGGGCCGTGGCCGCATCACGGCGGCGCTGCTATGAACAAGCTCCGTGCCCTCACCACCTATTTGATCGGCCTCAACTTGGTGCTGCCGGAACAGATCGACAGTTGGGCTGAGCAGGTCAATCTGGATCTGATCTGGAAACCGGGCACGCGGGGCCTGCACATGGGCGATATGCGTTACCGCGCCGTGTTCGTGATCGAGCGATTCGCCGGTAACCCCGCGTTGCTGATGGCGCTCCTGGGCGGCTGGCTTGAATCCAACGACCCCGATCGGGACGACGACCTGCCGGCGCCGACCTTTGCCGTCGACCAGGCCACCCCGGACGAAGCCGACCTGGAACTGACCCTTGAGTTCGTCGAGGCCCAGCACCTGGCTGAGGATCCCAACGGTCTGATCGATGCGTTTGGCAAAACGTGGGGCCTGGTCGACTTCGATCTGTGGACCGCTGAACACGGCGAGGTCCGCGGCGGTGGCGCGTAGCACTTTCGAACTGGACGTACGGGGCCACCTGGGCGTTCGCGAGCAACTGGCCCTGTTGAGCCTGCCCCCGCAGCTGCGCCGACGTTTGCTGAACAACGTTACCAAGCGCGTGCGCACCATGAGCCGTAAGCGGATCCGCGAACAGCGCAACTTGGACGGTTCGGCCTTCGAAGCGCGGAAGGGCGACGCCAAGGGCAAAAAGAAGATGGAAGCCGGCCTTGGCAAGTTGCTCCAAGTCACAAGCGTGAGCCCCGATTCAGCAACGCTGGGATGGCGAAACGGCTTGACCGCTTGGGTCGCTGCGCAACAACACCATGGCGTGAGTGAGCGTCGTACCGCCGCCCAGATGCGCCGGTGGAACAGGGTTCCTGAAGGCCTGGCCGCGACGGACAAACAAGCAAAGCGCTTGCGCCGCCTGGGTTTCAAGGTTCGCCAGGCTGGCAAAAAGAGCCTGACACGGCCGTCCGTAGCGTGGATTCAAGAACACGTGAACTACGCCAAGGCCGGGCTGCTAATTCGCATCCTGTCTGACGAAAAAGCCGAAGGCACCGGCGCGCAAAGTTGGGAAATAACCCTGCCCAAGCGCCAGTTCCTGGGCGTCAGCACTGACCGGGATACCAGCCTGCTGGTTAACCAGGTGCTGGCACAAATTCTCAACTCTCCCAAATAACGAGGCACTGCATGGCACTTGGCAAAGTCAGCGTCAACAATCTCAACCTCGGCCAGGGTGCCGTGACCGAGATCGAGCGCTATTTCCTGTTCATCGGCCCCGGCGCTAAAAGCGTAGGCAGCCTGATCGCTCTAAACACCGATAGCGACCTGGACGTAATGCTAGGCCTGCCCGACAGCGATCTGAAAACCCAGGTCACTGCAGCACGCCTTAACGGTGGCGACCGCTGGGCGTGCCTGGCGGCTCCGATCGCAGTAGACGGCAACTGGTCCGATGCACTCGAAATGGCCCAGCAACAAGGCTTTTCCGTTGAGGCGGTGGTGATCACTAAGCCGGTAGCCGCTGCAGCGGAACTGTCAGCGATGCACGACGCTGCAATTGCCGTCAGCAACACCTACGGGCGCCGCCTGTTCGTGATGACCAGCACCGCAGGCATCGTTGCCCAGCAGTCCTGGTCGGACTACCTGACCGAACAGAAGGCGATCACCAAGGATCTGGCTGCGCCGCGTGTCCTGGTCGTGCCCCAGTTGCACGGTAATGACCTGGGCGTTCTGGCTGGGCGACTGGCTAATGCTGCAGTCAGTATTGCCGACAGCCCCATGCGCGTGGCCAGCGGTGCCGTGTTGGGCCTGGGCCCTGTGCCCAAAGACATGAACGGCGTGCCGTTGCCTTCGGCCATCCGCTCGGAACTCGACAAGGCGCGCTTCTCCGTCTCGCAGACCTATCCGGACTACCCGGGCGTGTTCTGGGGCGACGGCAACATGCTCGACGCGCCGGCGAGCGACTTCCAGGTGGTTGAGTACTTGCGTTTGGCGGACAAAGCCGCCCGCCAGGTGCGCCCGCTGCTGATCCTTCGCGTTGCCGATCGGCGCTTGAACAATACGGCCAATAGCATGGCGGCCGCCATCAGCGCCTTTATGAAGCCGCTGCGCGTGATGGCCAAGTCCACGACCTTCGCTGGCCAGGTGTTCCCGGGCGAGATCGAATCCCCGAAAGACGGCGATATCCAGCTGGTGTGGCACACCAAAACCAAGGTCGAGGTGTACATCAAGATCAAGCCCCTCAATTGCCCGAAAGACCTGACGGCGAACATCGCCCTGGACCTTTCTAACGACGATTCGGAGTAATCCCGTATGTCCCGTATTGGCGGTAAAAACTTCGACATCAACCTGGGCGACCTGCAGATTCATGTCGAAAGCTGCACCCTGGATATCACCGACAACACCGCCGTGGCGCAGACCCGGGGCGTGCCCAACGGGCATGTCGACGGCGACGTGGCGGCCAGCGGCGAATTCGAATTCGACACCAGCAACTTCAACCTGCTGATCGAGGCCGCACGTTCTGCCGGCAGCTTCCGACAGTTGGAACCCTTCGACTCGGTGTTCTTCGCCAAGGCCGGCGAGGAAGAGCTGCGCATCGAGGCCTTCGGCTGCAAATTGAAGGTGTCCAGCCTGCTCAGTGTCGACCCCAAAGGTGGCGAGAAGTCCAAGCACAAGGTGCCTTTCGAGGTCACCAGTCCGGACTTTATCCGCGTCAACGGCGTGCCGTACCTGGCCGCTGCAGAGATCGAGGGCTTGCGCTGATGGTTTGCCCGTTCGATCGCGCCCAAGCCCTGGAGCAACGTCAGCGTGACGCTGCAATCGCGGCCGCACTTGCTGCAGCACGGCCGAGCGGGCCAAGCCTGACCCATTGCAAAGATTGCGATAAGCCAATCCCGGAAAAGCGCCAGGCCCTGGGCGGAATTACCCGCTGCGTGCCGTGCCAATCCCTTACTGAGCAAGGACAGCGCCGATGACCGCACGCGCCAAGCCCAAAGGCACTCTGGAAAGCCGCTTCGCTGTGCTTGAACACCGCGTCGGCGACCTGGAAGAACGTCACGAAACCGTGCCGACTCGCGTCACCAGGCTGGAAGGCGAGTTCGAACACATGGCTGTGCAGCTATCGGATTTGAACGATGGCCAGCGCGAACTTACTGCCACCGTGTCCGATATTGGTACCAAGGTCACCCGCATGTTGGCGGTGCTGACAGTGCTGGGTGTGGTCGCGCAGATGGTCGGGCCGGCGCTATTGCGGATCCTGTTCCCATGAGCCTGCGTAACAAGATCGCCACGGGCGCCATCGTGCTGGTCAGCGCGCCTTTGCTCGCGTTCCTGGGCAAGTGGGAAGGCAACGGCCAGAACGTCGTCTACCCCGACCAGTTGGCCCGAGGCCTGCCTACGGTGTGCAAAGGCATCACTCGTTACACCAGCCCGTATCCGCTGGTGGTCGGTGACTACTGGTCGCCGGAGCGCTGCGCCGAGGTGGAGCAGCTGGTGGTCGAGAAAGGCCAACTGACGCTGGCTGACTGCCTGACCAACCCGGCGATCGAGCAGAAGACCTTCGACGCCCTGAGTAGCCATGGCCACAACTTCGGCGTACCCAGCACATGCGCCAGTCGGGCCGTGGGCCTGATCAATGCCGGCAAGATCGCCGAAGGCTGCAAGGCGCTCGCTTGGGGCCCCGATGGCAAGAGTCCGGTGTGGGCTTCGGTCACCGACGCCCAGGGCCGCAAGCGCTTTGTGCCGGGGTTACACGCTCGCCGGCGTGCCGAAGCGGCGATGTGCGCGGAGGGCTTGTGATGCTGCGCGAGATACTGTTTCCCCTGGTGCTGTGCCTGGTGGCGTTTGTTGGCTTCAACATTCTGGAGGGGCAGCGCGACACCGCCCGCCAGGAACGTGACGACGCATTGTTCGAAGTGTCGGGGCTTCGCGAAGCCGCCCGCATCAGCGGCGAAATGCTGGCCTACCGTGACGCGATCGATCTTAAACGAACCCTGGAGCTTGCCGATGAACGCGCTTCAAACCTTGAGCTTCGCCAGTCTGTTGACGATCGCCGTCAGCGGCTGCGCGTCAACGCCACCTGCAGCGCCGCCGGTGCCGAAAAAGCCAGCGCCGGCGGCGTGGCTGATGCAGCCGCCGCCGAACTCGCAACTGACGCTCGACCGGATTATTTCACCCTCAGAGATCAGCTTGCCCTCAGTAAACAAATGATCCTGGGCCTGCAGGACTACGTGCACCAGGTGTGCCTGCGCTGACCCGAAAAACCCTTCAAACCAACCACCATAATGGATACGAACATGAGCCAGATCCAAGCCCGCGACATCACCCTGGAAGTCGGCGACAAGGAATTCACCTTCACCCTGACGCCCCAGGACGTGACCAAGTACTTCAACGCCATGACCGCCAACAACAAGGTGGCGCCTTCCTTCAACCTGCTGAGCAGCACCGTGTTGCCCGCCGAAAAGGCCGGCTTGCGCGAGGTGTTGGCCAACCCAGTGATGACCATGCAAATCGCCGGCGCGCTGCTCGAGGAGTACGCCCCCGACGTCGAGATCATCGTAAAAAAGCCCTTGAGCACGCTGACCGCCTGACCAAGGACGGTCTCGGCCAGCTGCTGGCCCTGACCAACCGATGGCTGCCTGGCGCCGAGCCCAGTATTGAAAACATGGGCACGGCCAAGTGGCTGGAAGACGAACACTGGAAGCGCATGGAGTTCGCCGTGGCCAACGGCATCGCCCACGCCTTGAATGGATAGCACCGCATGGCTGACCGTAGCGCCCGCCTCGATTTCATCCTGGCCCTGACCGACAAGGTCACCGCACCCCTGGGCAAGGTGAAAATGGGCTTTTCCGAGCTGACTGAGCAAAGCGAAAAGAACATCAAGACCATGGCCATGGGCTTGGCGGGCGTTACCGGCGCTTTTGTCGGCATCAACGAGTCACTGCAGCCCGCTCTGGAGATGAACCGCGCCTTGGGCGAGGTCAAGTCGCTGGGCGTGGCCGAGGACGCGCTGACCGCGCTGAATCAGAAGGCCCTGGAGTTCTCGGTGAACTATGGCGAGAACGCCCGGGATTTTGTGGCGTCGGCCTACAGCATTGAGGGGGCTATCAAGGGGCTGACCGGCAGCCAGCTGGCGACCTTCACCAACACCAGCAACCTGTTGGCCAAGGCCACCAAGTCCGACGCCGAAACCATGGGCGCCTACGTGGGCACCATGTACAACCTGTTCAAGGGCCAAGCCGACGCCATGGGCAAGGGCGAATGGGTTGAAAAACTCGGTGGGCAGACCGCCCTGGCCGTGCAGCTGTTCCGCACCGACGGCGCCCAGCTCAAGGATGCTTTCAAAGAAGTAGGCTCAATCGCCACCGCGGCTGGCGTCGATATCGCCGAACAGTTTGCGGTGATCGGCTCGCTCAGCAGCACCATGGAAGGCGGCGACGCCGGCGGGCGCTATAAGGCGTTTTTCGAAAACCTGGGTGCTGCGTCCGAAAAAATGGGCGTGAAGTTCACTGACTCCAACGGCAAAGCGCTTCCCATGCTGCAGATCATGGACAAGCTGCAGGGCAAGCTGGGCGATCTGACCAGCGCGTCGGCCAGCGCCAAGCTGATGGAAGCGTTTGGCGGGGAGGGCGCGCAGGTGATCGGCGCCCTGGCTAAGGACACCGATCGCTTGCGCAACGGCATGGAAAAGCTGGGCAAGGTGCGGGGCCTAGAGGATGCGCAGAACATGGCCATGGCCATGGTCGATCCGTGGCAACAGTTCGGGGCGGCCGTTGAAGCGCTGCGCATTGCCTTCGGCCAGGCGCTGATCCCGATCCTCACGCCGCTGATGGCCAAACTGTCGGGCATCGCCGGCAGCATGACCCGCTGGACGCAGATGTTTCCCAACATCACCCGGGTGATCGGCATCGTCACGCTGACGATCCTGGCGCTGATTGCGGCCATGTCCCTGCTGACCTTCGCCATCGGCGCCGGCCGTATGGCTTGGTTGGCCATGGTGACCGTTTGGAAGGTGGTGCAATTGCTCAACCTGCGGGCCATTGCTGGATTTCTGCTGCAGGTGGCTGTCATCGCCTTGTACGTGGCCGGTCTGACGGTGCTGTACACCACGATGGCGTTAATTCGAGCCGGGATGATGCTCTGGCAGGGCGCGATCTGGCTGGTCAACGCGGCGCTGCTGGCCAACCCGGTGGCCTGGGTTGTCATCGGTGTTCTGGCGTTGGTCGCTGCGGTGATCGCGGCCGTTGTGTACTGGGACGAGTGGACGGCCGCGTTGATGAACAGCGAGGCGTTCAAGTGGGTCAGCGACCAACTGACCGCGCTGTCGGAGTGGTTCGCCTCGATGGGCGGCTGGTCCGGGATGGCCAAGGCTGCGTGGGACGGGATCGTCGCGATCTTTCATTCCGCGATCAATAACCTGATCGAGATGCTGAACAAGATCCCCGGCGTCGACATTGAAGCCCGCTTTGGCGCCATGCCCGAGGTGCCCGGTACAGACATTGGCGTCAACACCATAGACAGCGCTGCAGCGGCGCAGCGCGCCCAGCAGACCATCAATGCAGCCATTCCAAGCCTATCGCCGGCGCGGCCCAACGCCGTGCCGCCGGGTGGCTTGCTGACCAGCATCCAGAACAACAACAGCAGCCAGAACAAAGGCACTCACGTGGAAACCCTGAACATCAACACCGCCAAGCCCATGACCCCGCTGGAGTTGGAAAACATGATGAGCATGGCGGTGCCGGGATGAGCGAATACATCGACCTGCTGATCCATGACAACGACCTGGTACTGGATCTATCCCGTCAGCCGCTGCTCATCGATGACCGGGCGAGCATTGCCCAGGATCTCGCTCACATGATCCGCGACAGCGGTCTGCTGGTGACTCTGGTTGCTGAGCGCGATCGGCTCAAGCAGCGCGACTGTATCCAGCAACTGGAGCTGTTGGTGGAAGCGGACGAGCGCCTGGTACCCGGTACCGCGCTGATCACTCAACTGGAGCCAGGGCAGTACCTGGTGACGGCCACCACCCTGAAATTCGGCACGATCGAGGTAACGTTGTGAGCGACGTAGATTTCAAGCAGGCGCTGGCTGACGCTGGCATTCCGACCACCGAGGCAGGCCTGCGTCAAGCCTGGGAAGTTGAGGTTGCCGAGCAGGGCAGCAAACTGAGCAACACCAGCGCGTATTCGCCGTTCTGGCGGGTGATCACCGCGCTGGTAACCAAACCAGTGCTATGGATCCTGGAGTTCTTCGTGGCCACTGTGCTGCCGAACTTCTTTGTCAAAACCGCTGTGGATGCTTGGTTGGACATGCTGGCCTGGGCGGTGAACGTCGAGCGCAAGGGCGCGACTAAAGCCCGGGGCGTGTTGCTGTTCACCCGTACGGCCGCCGGCGGCGCGATGGAGGTTCCCGCCGGAACGGTGGTGCAGTCCGCCGCGATCAATGGTCACGTTTACCAGCTGGTGACCACGGCCCCGGGTTTGTTCACCGACGGCCTTATGCAGTTGGAAATCCCCGTGGAGGCGGTCGACACGGGGTCAGGGTTCAACCTGGCCCCGGGTTATTACGCCATTCTGCCGGTACCAGTGCCGGGCATTGCCCAGGTGGTTAATAACGACGGCTGGTTGACTACTCCCGGCGCCGATCCGGAGGGCAATGACGAGTTGCGCCTGCGCACACGCAACCAGTTCTCGGCGGTCAACCAGTGGCACACCGACGCGGTGTATCGGGCCATGATTTCCGCGTTCCCGGGTGTTCGGCCCGATGGTGTTTACTTCGAGCACGGGGCCCCACGTGGACCCGGCAGCGCCAATGCCTTTGTGCTGTTTGAGGCAGACGTGCCGGCGGCGACTTACCTGGAGCAAATCAACGCCCATATCCGTGACCAGGGCAACCATGGCCACGGCGATGATCTTCTGGTGATGGTGATGCCAGAAACCCAGCATGCGCTGAGTGTCGAGATCTGGCCCCGTTCTACCCTGACCACCGAGCAGCGGCAGGCCCTGGAGGACGGTGCCGAACAGTTCATCCGAGCGGCGTTCCGCGAGAGTACCGCGAGCGACTACCAGCCGACCCTGACCTTTCCTCAGTCGCGGTTTTCCTTCAGCCGCCTGGGCGAGGAGTTGCACCAGCAGTTCGCCGGCATTGAGTCGCTGCACTTCGCTAATGCCGACATTGTGTCTGAGTTGAACATTCCTCGGATCGAGAGTCTGCAGGTGGTGCTGCATGATTAAGCTCGATTTGAAGTTCTGGCTGGCCGGTACCGAACTGACCAAGCTCAAGGACGCTGCCCAGGGCTGGTGGGAAAAGGTCGAGGGTTGGCTGCGCTGGCCCTTGCTGCAGATGGATGCCGACACCTGCCACCTGACCGTACTCGATCTGCTGGCCTGGCAGCGCGACATCACCCGCTTCAAGGATGAACCTGAAGCCCTTTATCGGCTGCGCGTGAAACACGCTTTCATCAACGCGGTGGACGCCGGCAGCACAGCCGGGATGAAACGCATCCTGGTGCGCCTGGGTGTGGGCTATGTCGAGATCGACGAGCGCCAGCCCGACCGTGATTGGGACGTGGTGCTGCTGCGCTTTACCGACTCCCAGCTGTCACAAAACCCCGAGCTGCTGCGCGTGCTGATCCAGCAATACGGCCGCACCTGCCGCCGCTACGACTTCTCAACCATGACCCCGATCCAGCTATCCGCCGGCATCGTTCACTTCCACGACGACCAGCAAACGCTGGTTGCCAGCCTGTAGGAGCCCTCATGGGAGCCAGCATTACCCTTGCAGGTGAAAACCTGATCGCCCAAAAGCAAGCCGCTCACACGGGTTTGAAAGTGGCTCGCTTCATTTTTGCCAATGTTCTAGGACTCGATGCCAGTGACCCAGTGGATCGAGCCGCCGGCAAGCCAGCTGCGGCACAGATCGTCTACAGCTACACGATTCCAGACGAAAACGCCGGCTATGTGAATCCCAACCAGATCGTGTACAGCGCGCAGATCGGGTCTGATATCGGTGACTGGGATTTCAACTGGATCGGCCTGGAAACGGCAGAAAACGTGCTGTTTGCCGTGGCCTATGTGCCCGTTCAACAGAAGCGCCGGAACATCCCGCCGCTGCAGATCGGCAATAACCTGACCCGCAACTTCCTGGTGGTGTTCGATGGCGCCCAGGCGCTGACCGGAATCACGATCGATGCCAACACCTGGCAGCATGATTTCACCGTGCGCCTGGCCGGCATTGACGAGCGCGAGCGCCAGAGCAATCGCGATGTGTTCGGCCGGGCCTGTTTCTTCGGCAGTTCCCTGCAGGTGGAAAAGGTCGGCAGCGTCTACCAGGTAAAACCCGGCACCGGGTACGTGGAGGGCATTCGCCTGCAGCGGTCGACCGCTTTGGTGATCGTACCGCCAGCGTTTCCGACCACCGCGTGGTTGGACGTGTCGCTGCAGCGCGAACTGAGCGATGTGGTGGCCAGTTGGCAAGTGGTGTTTGGGGCTGATAAAGCGGACTACACCGATAGCGCAGGTGCAAAGCACTATTGCGTGGCCATTGCCGATTTTCCAACGTCCGCAACCATCACCGATCGGCGCTCAGTCGAAGCGATCAGCGGTCCGCTGGTGACGCACTTTGCGGCTCGAGTGGGTGATTACCCTGACCTGCGTGCCCGTGCAACGACCAAGGATGACGTGAAACTGGGGAACCTGCCCAATGCGATCAGTGATGATTCGGAGACCAACAGCAGCGCGATTCTGGCAACCACCAAGGCGGTGAAAACAGCGGCGGCGCTGATCTGGACGGCGATCGCCAACATCGTTTCGGGCGCTACTGTTGTCGGCAAAGCCGCTAGGTGGGCAACTGCCCGTAAGATCACGCTGGGCGGTGCAATGACCGGCAACGTGACTTTCGACGGTTCCACAGATGTGACGATAGCTGTCGCGGCAACTCAAGCCACCGAGGCTGTGGCTGGTGGGGCACGGGTCGCAACCCAAACTCAGACTGACCAGGGCATAGACGATACGGCCTATATCACCTCGAAAAAACTTCGTTGGGGAATGGTCAAGGGGCTGAAGTACATCATTTTTCCAAGCTGGATGCTGAGCCTGAAAATAGTTTGGGGGCGCTTGGAGTCGGTGGGCCTCAATCAGACGTTCTACCCGGTGACGTTCCCAATAGCGTTTACCAGTGAGGTCTTTTACGTCGACGCAGTGATTAGCCGCAGCGCCGTCATTACAGGCGCCGTCGCTACTGTGATTAAGCCCGGTCACACCCTCACCGGATTTGAAGTCGCCGGCGATCACGACACCAATACTTCAATTGGCGACATCCCCTGGTTTGCCTTCGGAATCTGACATGAACATTTTTACGACTTGGATTGACGCTGACCAAAGATTCTCGTTCAGCCTGGAGCGGGGCGAAAAGAGTATTAGCACGGCCCGCCATACAGAATTGCTGCAGGCTGAAAGCCGAGGGAATGCTTTGCGGCCTGATCCTGTAACTGGGCTTCCAATCATTGTGGAACGCGTTGCACTCGCCTTGGAAGAAGTCGCCACCGCAATTTATGACCAGAAAGTCCAAGAGATAAACGCGGCTTGTGAGGCGCGTATTAGTGACGGGTTTTGGTCGTCGGCTTTGGGGGGCGCGTTTTTCTACGACAGCCGGTTAGAAGACCAACTGAACCTGACTGGCATCATCCAGGCCGGTACTGACAGCGCCTATCCCTGCCGCGACGAAAAGGGCGTGAAGGTATTCCGGGATCACACTGCTGCGCAGTTGCAGCAAGTCGGTGAGGATTTCATTCAGATCAAGCTGCAACTGTTGCGGAAGGCGAATGACCTCAAACAGACGCTGGACGCGGCCCTGGCAGCCCTCGATGTTGCTGCGATTGAGGCGGTGATCTGGGAGTCTGGATCGCTATGACCTGGGCACCCGTAACCATGCGCTGGCCCGAGCAGTCGACCCAATGGATGGACGGACTGGTGGCGGCGCAAGAATTGGCCGGTAGCGAGTTGGCCAGCACAGGCTTGCGTCTGGCCGGCCTTGACGGCATGACCAGCACCAACCCCGGGCCGGTGGGTGACGCGGCAAAGGGCGCGATCGAGGCCGGACGTGCTGCGCTGGCCGGACAGATGGGTGAGGCACCGGCGTGCCTGGCTGTTACTCCCTTTCAAAGCGGGATCGGCCAGGGCCAGGGCCACCAGCGTTTTCTGTCGGCACCGAACCTGCTGCAGCAGATGGCCAGAAAACTGGTCGATAACACTGACGCCGGGCGCCCGGTCGGGCCGCAATACGCGTTGTCGCTGATGTTTCTCGGCACGCGCTACGACCAGTTTGCCGAAACCCTCGCACGCTTCAACGCCTTGCTGCCGATTCCGGACCTGGTGCGCACCGAACGCCGTGCCCGCAACCTGTCGCGCCTCGACGCTGAAAAGTGGGAGATGCCCAGCGCAGGGCCTTTGCCGCGTTGGTCTGCGCTGCCCCTGGAGCGTTGCACGGTGGTCAAAGCGGCCAAGCAATCCATGGCCGGCCAGATTGCCGTCCTGGAGAGCTACGCGGCCGACAGCTCGCCCATGGGCGACTTGGCGGCCCTGGCCGGCCGCAAAGCTGCCCAGCAACGGGATCACGATAAGCAGCTGGATGATCTGAAAGTCCTGCTGGCCAACGGCAACGCAGATAACAGCATGCGTGCGCGGATCATCGGCCCTGGCGACAGCACCGAGCTGCGCCGTCTTTTACTCGAGGGTGAAGCACCAGGTCATGAGTGGGTGCTGTCCGCCGGCGTGCTGCTGGTCGGATCGCCCCAGGGCTTGAGCTTCGTCCGGGAGTTGGTTGGCCTATGACACTACTACTCGACGGCGAACAGGTTCTGGGCAAGAAGATGAAGATCACCGCCAACCTGCGGATTGAAAGCGATGACATGTCCGGGCAGACCAGCAACACCCAGACTGCGCACAAGGGCTTCAAGCCCAAAACTTTAGCGGTGTCGTTGATGATCCCCTTTGTGGACAAGGTGCAACTACGCACCATCATGCGCCTGGCAGAGGCCACCGCCGGCGGCGGTCAGCTGAAAATGTACCGAATCGTCAATGATACCGCCGCTGCATTCGGCATCCGGGAGGTGCAGTTTTCGGACGGTGTCAGCGCCCGGGAGGACGATACTCTGGCCGCCTGGCTGGTCCAGTTCACCCTGTCGGAAAAGGCCTCAAATCCCGAGAAGGTCGAGCAGCGGCGTGCGGCGAATGGAGTCAGCTCGCAGTCAGCGCCCGGCCAAGCGGTTGGGAGTTCGGCGGCCGCCGGCGAATCCGGCAGCGGCCAGGAATTGGGCGGTTTCGAAAGGACCCTCAAGAAGCTGGACGACTACCTGGCGCCGACACCATGAAGCTGCATAAGGTTTTGACGATCGCCGGCCAGATCTACCCTCTGATCAAGGACGAAGTGCGCCTGGATATCAAAAGCCCCGGCCGGGCGACGTTCACGGTACAGGCCAGCGAGGCGCTGAAAGGGCTGGTGACACTGGATCTCGGCTACAACGAGCGCACGCTGCAGCGCCACTTTATAGGCTATGTCGAGCGCTCGACCGCTGCCAACAGCACCCAGCAGCTAATTAGCTGCCGTGAACTGGCTTCGATCCTGGCCAACCCCTTGCCGCTGAATCTGCGGCATGTCGACCTTCCGGCTGTGCTGGCTGAGATCAGCGAAAAGACCGGGCTGGGGTTCCGGATCCCGGACAAAGCCTACGCAAAGGTCAAGGCCCCGTTCTTCTACAGCCTGGCAGCGGGTTACTTGGCCATGGACAGTTTGGCCAGTGTGTTCAGCATTCCCGACTTTATCTGGCAGCAACAGGGCGACGGCGAAGTGTTTGTGGGCAGTTGGGCCGATAGTTTTTTTGGTGCCCGCTCCGCGCTGCAGCTGCCCGTCGAACTGTTCGACGGCTACCAAGGTAATCAGAGCGCCATGATCGCGCCCCTTCCAGGGCTTCGACCAGGTGCAACCATCAACCAGGGCGAACGGATCACGAGTGTGACCCTTGCCGGCAATCAAATGGCGATCAAATGGACGACGCAATCCGGCGCAGCGTAGCGCGCCAATTCCCTGAATTGAGCGGAGGCTACCACCTGCCTCGCTTTGGCCGCGTGGTCGCGGTACCGGATGCCCCGGCGGCACCTGGGCTGTGCGACGACTTCCGGCCACGCTTCGGCGTCGATGTCGAGGTTTTGCGGGAGGACGGCGAACCGGATCCAGACCTGCCTATCCTGACTGGCCTGCCACTGCCTGCCCCGATGGGCGGGCAAGAGGCGGGCATGTTTGGTTTTCCGGAGGAGGGCACCACCGTGGTGATCAGCTTCGCCTACGGGAAGCCGCACAAGCCCTTTATCACCCAGATCCTGCCTCACGGACTGAGCCTGCCCCGGGTGCCGAAGGGTGACCAGGTCTGGCAACACAGCGAAGCCTGCCAGCAACGCGTCGACGCCGACGGCAACTGGCTGCGCCAGACGGATGGCAAGATCCGGGACCAGGCGATCGAACGCGAAGTCGAAGCTCTGGACAACACCGAAAACTTCCAGAGCCACACCAGGACGGTGGACGATCATTCGACCGAGTCAGTAGGCGGCATCAAAAAGATCGAGGCACTGGGCGCGTTGAAGCTGCTGTCGGGTGGATCCGCAAGCCTGGCGGCGGTGGATGATCTGCACCAGGCTACTGGCAGAGATCTAAACTTAGTGGTGGGGCAGAAGCACAACGCCACGGTCGGTGGTGACATGCAGGAAAGGATTCAGGGCTTGCACAAAAGAGTTGCCGGTGTGAGTCAGCAGTTGCAGGCGCCGAAGAATTGGATTGGCTCCGGCGGTGTGAACCTGTTTCAGGTGGTATGCGACACGCTAGATCTGCTGCAGCAGATGAACATGCAATTGGCGGCTCACATTCATTCACCAGGGCCAGCTCCGAGCCCGACTGATGCGGCGGAATTTACCGCGAAAGCGGGAAAAGCTTTGGCACTTGCTACGAAGTTAAAACCGATCACTTTGTAGCTGCGGGTCAGTGCAAATATGCCCGCACATAGCGGGCAGCTCATCATGTTTGCAGTCGTCACTATGCTGTAGATAACTGCTTTCCTCAGTCTGGTATTCCCTTTCAAGAGGGCGTGGCTTCTCCGAGAAAATATCCGAGAAGTTAGCCTGCGTCCGTTGCTTTTATATCCTTCAAAAAGGTCACTAGTTCGTATACATTTGAGGTTGGATTATCTCCGCCTCGTGCAGCAACTTCTTTATTTAATCTTTCGGCTGAATGAATCGCGCCATCCATCTGATTGAATAAATGTTGGAACGCTCCGCTCTGGCCTTTGGAGTATTCGGGCCAGTATCGGCGAAGCTCTTTCATTACTAAGCTGCCAGAGCTTTTTCCTCCGTTAGAAATAAACTCAGCGGAAGAGTAGGTGTAATGAAGTAATAGCCATACTTCAAAGCAAGGGACGGAAACAATCGCTTTGTAGGTATTTGTGGGATTAAAACTTTTTATAAGGGACACGGCTTCGTCGAAATTATCATGTTGGTCTCGGTCGATCACGCAAAACACCCGATCATACGGCTCAAGTCCCTTTCGGATTTCGTCCAAATATAAATTTTTGCCGTGGCGAGCAACGCTGACTGGGTCGGATCCACATTCTCCACTAATGCGAATATTGGCTGTATTAATCTCGTAATGAGATTTTATTTCGTTGAAGTAGTTTGGTTCGGTTTTGCTCCCCTCTGAAACAATCAGCACCTTTGGATATCTTTCCCTAAGTGCCTTGCTACGCTGCACGTCTTTTGCTTTTTTTGCTTTGCGGCGGTGGAAAAAATTATCGCTGCCCATGATTATGACACCGTATCCTTCAAAGGACGCACATAAGGCAAGGCGCCGTATCGTCCAGATAGATAAGCTGCTTCCAAATCCTCTCTACCTTTGCGAGGGCTAAAATCACTCAGTGGGTAGAGTCTTGTCGCCTGATTGTCTGTCTTTTCACAGAACCAAATCTGATCTCTTCTAAAAACTTCCTGATTGAGGATTGAAGTTTCATGTGTCGTAAAAATTAATTGTGCGTTATATGGGTTTGTTTTTTTGTTATGGAATAATTCTACTAAAAACTTGACGAGTTTCGGGTGTAAGTTGTCGTGAAGCTCATCAATTGCGAGCACTCGTCCTCGGGTAAGAACATCGATCCAAGGGCCTGCAAATGAGAAAAACTTTTTGGTTCCGTCAGACTCTTCGTTAAAGTTAAACTCAACAAGTTGCCCCTGCATACCTTTGTGCACTGTTTTGATGTCGTAGAATTTAGTTGGGGTTTCAACGTTATCAATAAGTTGCTTTCTGATTTCCTCTGGGATGGAGGCCGGTAAGTGTTTGGTGCTAAGCTGCTCAGCGGTTACCAAGATGTCTTTAATGTCAAGATCAGCAGCGGCTAAAAATTCAAGCACCTTTGTGCGAGATTCGTCTTTCTCGCATAGCGAAGCAGTATAGTTAGGTGTCCAGCCGGTGACTTTTCCTAATCCGAGGGTCTGCTTGAACCATGAGAATACGGGCTTAAGTTGTTTGCTATTTAGTAGGCTGGCTGTAGACAAAAATAACGCGTTGCTTCTGGTAGATTCTTGCCATAGTTGTTTTTGCCCGAGCAGTGAGCCGCCGAGACCCCAGTGATATTTCTCACCATCCCACGCTCTTTCAAACCAGCGTTGTGGCCGACCATTGGGGAACGCAATTAACCACTCATCTACCACTTGTGTTTTTGTAGCGCTAAACCCGTACTGGTACCTAACATTATCTGCTACAAAGATAGCTTCGAACTCGGTGGGAGAGTCGATTGTTTCTTCATCTAAAAGAAACGGTACTACCGGCAGCTCATCACCTTCTTGCTTATTTGTGGCTGAGTTCACAACTATTACGCGCATAGTGCGAAGAGCATTAAGCAAGTTCGATTTTCCAGCAGCGTTTGCTCCATAAATTACCGCAGAGTGCAGGAGAGCATCGGTAGCCTGAGCGTCTGGTTGAAAGCTGTTGCTTTCTACCAGTTCACCACCTTTGGCCTTAACCATACTCAGCGTTTGCTCGTCGCGGACCGATCTCCAATTTTTTACGCTGAACTGAATTAGCATTGCAGTAGCCCATTTAAAGGTGATTTTTGACAAAAAACGCCAAAAAATATAACGAAATCGACTTTAGCATGGTTTTTATACAGTGGTCATGACGAAAACCTATTCCGTCTTGATTTCGGACGCTGCTGATGAATTGCTCCCGGATTACCCGAGGCGGCACCACCAGGACTGTGCATAAGCGCACCCATCGATGTACTCAATCCCACTCAAGACGAATCCCGTCACAGCCATCCCCGCCAGCGTTGCGTCCAGCAATCGTGGTAAGGGATCTGGGTCGAGAGGCATGCCCACCTCAACACGGGCAACATTGGCACTCCGGCCCAGCTCGGCATTGTTCTCTGAGTTCACCATCACATTGCCCTTTATCGCTGGATAGCGTCGCCGTTCCTGGGGCGTCAGTGCAACGCCTCGGCACCTCATTGGGGTAATCAACATATGCATACGTTAGTCCGCCGACTCGCCAAGCTGGCGATCAAAAAGGGCTTCAATTGCATAGGCTAGGGCGCCATCAGCCTGCTCCAGGAGATCGCTCAGATCGTCACGGTCGATCACCAGGTTCCGATGCATGGCGTAGGCCTTTGCCAGCAGCATTTTGTGATGAGATCCCGCGTGCGCTAACAAAGCGGCTTCATCACGCAGCAGTGCGTGCCACAGCGCGATATCGGTTGCTTGGTCGACCGACCTTTCAGAATGTTCTTCACGCATCGCTGGCTCCTATTGATAACTGTATATATGAACAGTATATCTATGGGGCGGCGTCAAGCTATAGCAGGCCGATGAAGTGCTGGTGAGTGCGGATCAGGTTGGGACGCGGCGAAAGCCGGTGAGTGAAGGAAAAAGATCGCGAAAAAGCACTTATCCCCCTCCCGCCGACGGGCTTTGTGTCCCTTTTTTGTGCAAACAGGGATTGGGGTGCAAACGGTGCCCCCGCCCAAGCCCGCTGCGGGGGCTGGGGGATGTTTCGCAATTGCACAGAGTGCAAGGCTTTGCAAAAAAGTGCAGTGGCCTTGCGCATGTGTCACGGGACGGCAGGGGAGTGGTCATGCAAAGGAGGTGCCCGGTTTACGGGGGCTATGGTTGTGAAAACCTGCTGCAGGCGGTGTTTTCGTTTTCGGAACCGTTCATATCAGGGGTCAACCAGTTGCTGTCAAACCCTACGCAAAAACGACTGTGAGGCCCAGCCTGTCTGGGTTTCAAGCATCCCGAGACATTGCACAGCATCGCCATCAGTTTCCGGCTGTGAGTACCCACCAAGAGCGTGCGGAAAAAAACGCCAAAACGGTTAGCGCATGGCTATTTTCTAGGCGAGGGGTGGGAAAAGGGTAATTTTAGTAATCGGTAGGTAGGAATGGGCTGGAGCGCTTATAGAGCTTGGTCTTCAGCCATTACCTTGAAGGGTAATATAAGGTAACGAGAGAGGTAATATTTTGTTCAAGCCCCCATTTTACTGGGTTTGGCGGCTCACTGGCATTACTAGCTCTGAAAGTAATTTTCTAACCACTTACTTACCTTATTATTACCTCTATAAAATTATATCAACTATCTGATTTTATTAGGCTTTATCCGGTTTTTCACGGCTCATTACCAAAATTACCTTTTTCCCATGCCTCAACATAAATCACTCAAAACGGCTGTTCTGACCGTTTTCTGCAACCTGGTGCATTTGAGCCATGGGACTGACATGGGACAGATCCTGCGCGCACCATCGGGCTGCAGCCCTTATAAACCGGGGGCTTTTGTTTCGAAAACCGCGAACGGGTAGTTTCGAATCTCTCCTTCACCGCCATATTCTACAAACACAAACCCCTGATTTTCCTAGAGAAAGTCGGGGGTTTGTGGTTTTTGGTGTGTGGGAAAGGGCGCTATGGGACCCATCAGGGAACACAAAGCATAGTCAGATCCCAAACAGCGCCCGGGGGAATCCTGTTTCATCAGGCAAACCCAGCGATGCAAATGGACAGCCCGGCACCATAGGCTTGGAGTCGATGACGTCTGCAACCTGCTGTATCCATTTCGAGTTGGCTCCGATGGTTTTGACCAGATACCAAATGATCGCAATCAATCCGTATAGACGGCTCGTTGCATTCGAATCGAGGGAAAGTCTTTCGAAGTAGCGATCATTCGGAATGGTGGGCAGCGGATTGGCTGAAACCTGGTTCCAGATGCGGCTGTGGTGGGCGCACCGGTTTCGTAGGGTATTGATCTCTCGCAGCCATTCTTTCAAGATATTTGTGTGTTTGAGGCCAAACCGCTTGCAGATTCTGTTCCGGTGGCTGTCCTTCAAGATCTCGTAGTATTTCGATGCGGTGAACTGGGTGCCCGAGGCAAACGAATCTTGGCGTAATGGTTTTTTGCTAACGGTGCACAGCATCACGTTGCCGCTGGCATCGCGGAGAAATTCACAGCACGGGTACCAGAATCCGCTTAAGCGGTAGTAGCCGACCTGTCTGAGCTTACGTTCGGCTCGGGGTACGTCGGCGATTTGCATGCCACGGCTGGCGAGTAGGGAGCAGAGGGCGCTATAGGATCTAAACGGTTTTGGCGGAGCTAATTGTTGCGACATCCGTTGTCCAGAAAAAAGAAGGCCCAAACATAATGCTGGACTGAGCCAGCACCAGGGGTTCGGGCGCTATTGGGCTGATTATCTGTGCTGAAGGCGAGGGCGTCAATCCGCTGTCTCGTTTGAGCGGCAATAGGCGAACGGGTGAAGCCTATTGCTTGTTTGTAAGGCCAACAAGCCGGTTTCAGGTAGATACCCAACGTAAACGCACTCTCTTACGTAGCTCCCAGATTTATCCTACTTTCTTAGTTCGGCGTAACTCGGTATGTAGGCGACGGGTTTGCTGTCTGCTGTCAAATAGCCAATCAAAAAGCACCACTCGGCCACCGCAATGTCTACCGCCCATACGGACTCAACGGCCAGGACACTCCATGACCCACCCCCGAATCGGCTTCGCCTGCCAATATCGGCACCCAGATCGCGGCCTTTCAGTCAGCGCGTTAAAAGCAATCGAAAGCCCATTCAATCCTCGCACCACGACGTTGCGCTGGATGGATGGCGTCGCTCCCCAGGTCGCCCGCGACAAGCTAGTGGAAGTGGTCGTCCACAATCTCGACGCGCAGTTGCGCCTTATCGCCTACGTTGCCGAGTTGCCGCCTACTCTGCGCATGCTTCGCCTGAGCAGCGACCTGCTGCCGTTCTACAGCCATCCGAAAGTGCGCGGGTTCTATCAGGACACTGTTATTCAACATCAACTTGAAGAGCGTTTCGCCGCGATCGGCGATCTGGCGCGTTCGGCGGATATCCGCTTGTCCTTTCACCCGGGCCAATACTGCGTGTTGGGTTCGGATAAACCATCGGTGGTGGAAAACAGCATCGCCGAGTTTGAATACCACGCCGACATGATTCGGATGATGGGCTACGGACGGCGCTTCCAGGATTTCAAATGCAACGTGCACATCGCCGGGCGCCTGGGAGGCGAGGGGATTCGTGGGATCTGGCCGCAACTGTCGGAAGTGGCACGCAATTGCATCACGTTTGAAAACGAGGAGAAAACTTACGGCGTGGATGATTGCCTGCAACTCGCTGACCTTGCCCCCGTCGTGCTGGACATTCATCACTGTTGGATCAACGAGAACGACTACATCGCGCCGGATTCCTCGCGAGTCGATCGCATCATCGAAAGTTGGCGTGGGGTTCGGCCCACCATGCATTACTCGCAGCCGCCGGAGCGCCTTCAGGAGCTGGGTTTCGATGCGGACCGCAAGCTTGAGATGGAGGCGTTGTTGAAGGCCGTTTCCAAACGTGATTTGTACGGTCACAGTGATCAAATGTGGAACGACTGGACGAACACCTATGCGCTCAGGTTCCTGGACCGTTTCGACATTATGTTGGAGGCGAAAGACAAGAACCTGGCCGCGCAGGCGTTCTATGAAAATGTTGCGCGGCCGTATCTTGCTGCATTGTCGACTTAAGCGAACTTCAGACCACTGAACAGCATCATGCAACCCCACAGCAGTATCGGGCAAAAGCTTAACGGCGCATGCCGGTAAGGTTCTTCCTGAAGACCCTTACCCACTGAACTGCTGTGAGGTACATCATGATGAAATGGATGAGTTTGGCCTGGCGCGTCCAGGTTCTCGCTTTGTCTTTAATATTTTCAACGGCCCACGCCAGGGCCTCGGAGAACACTCAAAACACCAACACGGATCTGGTCCGCCAGGCATTCGCTAACTGGCAGCAAGGCAAAGGCTCGGCGTTCGATCTGCTGGCGCCCGATGCCAAATGGACCGTGGCCGGCACGAGCCCCGTTTCTGCTGTCTACGCCAGCAAGGCTGAGTTGGCCCAAGCCGTGCGGCCAATTACTGCGAGGCTGGCAACGCCAATTGTCCCTACGGTGCGCAGTATCGTTGCCCAGGGCGATGTCGTGGCGGTTCTTTGGAATGGAACGGCCACGGCGCTGGATCACAAACCCTACGACAACACCTATCTGTGGCACATGACGTTCAAGAATGGCCAGATCGTTGAAGTGACGGCTTTTCTGGATACCTACGCCTTGGACGACCTCATGCGACGGGTGAAACCCGCGCAGTGATGGCCTGTCGGAAACCGCGTGCTGGGCTATATTGTTCGAGCGCCCGTTTGATGGGCGCGTTGCCAATTCCCTTGCGCAACGCGCCCTTTCTGTTTGAGCCCCCGCCGCTTGCGCCTTTGAAATCTTTCCACATATGAATGCTCCCGGCAGTCATCAAACAGAAGTTGTGAAAAAACACAACAAGAGTACCATCGGCCCGAAGACAAGGACGCCCATGGATATACTCACACCATCACGTTTTGGCGACGCTGCGATTCTCTACCCAAACGATAAGGCTGGGCTTGATCGTTGCCTGCGCATTTTAAGGATGGCGCGCCCCAAAGGGTTCTCGGACCTGCAAAAGCTTTTCGGTGTGCACGGTGTCGACTTGTTCAAGCCCAGAGCTGCGATGAATTGGGTGGTGATCGACGTGGGTGGCAATAATCTGAGGGTGATAGGCGGAGTCAACTTCACCCGACAGAAGTTCTACGTCAAACACATCTACGCGCATGCTGATTACGACGTTGCCAACATCTGGTATGCAAGAAACAAAGGGGTAAGACGATGAGCGCAGCCCGGACCGACTTTCAAACCGTGATCGCTACGCTTGGCGAGCTACACGCGGTACTGGATCGCCTGCGCGGTGAGTTTGTGCACGGCATCAAAACTCCTGCCGACTATAAGCGTGCGACGGACTTGCTCGATGCGCTCACCGATGGGCACGAGCTGAACAGAACCGAAGAGAGAATTCTCGTTGAACTTGAGGATGAGATCCTGGCCTACCAGAGCGACTCCGACCAGTTTCGCGAATCGAATGCCGCTTTTGAGGCGACCTGCACGCCTGTACAGCTGATCAAGGACCTTATGGAGACGGTCGGGCTCACCGGTTCAGACCTCCCTGAAATCGGCGATAAAACGGCGGTGTCCAAAGTGCTCAATGGCGATCGGCCTATCAGTCACAAGATGGCGTATGCGCTGGCCGAACGATTTGCGATGGAGCCGAGTGCTTTCTTGACCGCAGGCTCGATAGAGGCGGCTCATATCGAAACTGTTCGTCTTCCCGTCGGTAAAACTTCAGCGTATCACCGCTTTCGCAACGACCCGTTGACCGCCCATTCAGTGAAAGAGCCCAGCGCTGGTGAATACAAAGTGGTGGCTTCGAAGGGCCGCAAAAAAACAGTCGAAGAGCCTGACAAAGGGTAGGGCAGTCATCTGCTGATTAAGGGCCGGGGCCAGTTGACGACTCACGGGAAGTCAGGATGATACGCACGCCCATCACCATCCCAACCAACACAGCGGCAAGACCTGTCGTCTCCAGAACTGTCGGCAACCGGCCATGAAACCACAAGCCGAGTAATGTCGCGAACAACGACTCCAGAGCGATCAACTGCCCGGAAAGCACCATGGGCAGGCGCCGTGACGCGGCGTTCCAAGCCCAGGCCCCGACAACGGATGACATCAGCGCAATCCCGAAACCCCAGAGGTATAGATCCCCTGCAACGGAAACACCAAAACCCAGGCTCGGCAGTTTGAGCAGATCGAGGGCTTGTACCGTCGGTAGCAGGCACAAGGTGCCGATTCCGGCGCCGACCATCATGAGACCGGTCCACGCACCTGATGCATCGGCTGGCAGCTTAAGCAGCGCCCGCTGATTCAACCAGCTGAATGCGAGCCACAACAACACGGCGCCAATTGAAAATAATAAGCCCATCAGCCACGAGCCATCGCTTGCGACGGGTTGATGGATCGCGCCGAGATTCGACAGCAGAAGTCCAACCGTCAAAAACATCAGTGGGATCGCCAGTTTGCGCCATTGAAGGGTTTTGGTCGTGGCGTTGCCCAGCAGTGCCAGCAAGACCGGCACCATGCCAATAAAGGCGGGGGTCAGCACCGGCCCGCCGAAGATGATGCCGGCGGCGATACAGGCGCTGTAGCCGAGGTAGCCGATCACGCCCAGGCCTGCGGCCAGAAAAACCTGATTGGGGCGCAGGCGTCGAAGCTGGGCTCGGTAGATCAGCATGACAGCCAGGCCCAGGGCACCGGCGATCAAGAATCTTACGATCAACAAGTCATAGATCGTGTAGGCACCGGTGACGTAAGGCGCAATGAAGTTCAACGCCCAGCTCAGCGTCGCGACCACGGCGAGGGCTAGTCCGGTGATGAGGTTCGAGTGGGTCCGGATCATCAGGCGTGCGCCCCGATGCACCGGCCATTGCAGCGAGTCCCTGAACCCTCTATAAAATCTCGCGCTGGCATCGCGTCCCTTTCGACCGTCGTTGGCCCTGGATATCTGACCTGCATGGAGCATCATCGTGAGCCAAATGTTTCCCCACCTCAACTCCCGAACTGACATTCGCCCCCGCAGTACGTTTCGCGCGCTGCGACATGCCTTTAACCTCAGCTTCCTGGCGCTGCTCAGCGGATGCGGAGCGCTGTCGGACGTCCGCTCTTTCTCCACCCCCTACTCAACTCCCGATGGTGCTGAGACCGCGCGCTTGCGGGTGATCAGCGATGGCATGGTCAGGGCTGTCCCCAAGTCTGATTGCGTGGACTTCCGTCTGCCGGGCGCGGGCGTCATGGTGGCGTTGCGCGATGGATACGCCAATCGCAACGGTGAGAACCTGGGCATGCCGGCTATCGGCAAATCCTCGCCCTCTACGGTAATGACTGAGCTGCGAGTGCCCGCCGGGAAGCCCATCGCTTTTCATTACATCGGGGCTCAGTGCTACAACATGTTCAGCTTTATTCCTGAGGCAGGAATGGATTACCAGCTGGAAGCAGCGGGGCGTTATGAATGTACGGTGACACTCCAGCAACTGCCTGCGGGATCGACGCAGCTCCCCCCTTCATTCTTGAAGGACAGCAAACTGTGTAGGGCAACGGACAACTTATAGCGTGGCGATTTTTCGACCGATCGATCAAATGGCCCCCATTCTTCGCTGTCAGGATCAATCCATGCCGTTGAGCTTTCAAAAGATGCATGCCAATGGCGACGACTTCGTCATCGTCGACGCGCGAAACGCCGTTAACCCAATGACAAGTGCCATGGTCCAGCGAATGGGTAATCGGAACCGGGGCGTGGGCTTCAACCAACTCGCGGTGCTGCTCGATTGCGACGATGCCGATGCGCGCGTGATGTTCTGGAATGCAGATGGCTCCGCATTGGATGTTTGCGGCAGCGCGACGCGGGGGGCTGCGGACCTGCTCATGCGCGAGGCCGATGTTACTTCGATAACCCTGCGCACTAACCGTGGGCTGCTTACTAGCGAACGTACCCCAACCGGCGACATTTCCGTCGACATGGGCGTGCCGCTTTTCGGCTGGTCGGACATTCCCTTGGCGCAAGAGCTGGACTCCACTGTCTTGCCACTGGCCGGCAATCCAGCCGCGTGCAGCATGGGAAATCCCCACTGCACTTATTTTGTCGATGATCTGGCTAGCGTCGACATCGCAACGATCGGACCGGCCATCGAAACCAACGTGCTATTTCCACTCAAGACCAACGTTCATTTCGTCCAGGTTGTTGATCGCAAACATATTCGACTGCGCATCTGGGAGCGCGGGGCGGGTATTGCGCTGGGTTCGGGGTCTTGTTCATGCGGTGCGGTTGTCAACGGGATTCGTCGTGGTTTGTTGGACGGTTCCGTCGAGGTTGAATGTGACGGCGGAAGCGTGACGGTGCAATGGGATGGCGTGGGTGCGGTCTTTCTTATCGGGCCGGTGGAGGCGAGTTTTTCGGGGACGATGAGTCAAGGCTGAGTCGGTAGGCTTTCCACCCCGACATAGCAAGGATCCGCAGGAAGTTCAGCTTGCTCGCCAACGCGGCAGTGAGTTACACACGGTCTTAATATTTACACACTCCGTGGCGAGGGAGCTTGCTCCCGCTTGAGTGTGCAGCGCTCACAAAAGGGGCTGCTGCGCAGCCCAGCGGGAGCAAGCTCCCTCGCCACAGGTTGTCGGTTTGCAGGCTTATTTGGCGGGCAAGCTTAAAGTGGAACCTGCCGGTGCCGCATCCAATCGACGGGCAATCACATCCATCACATCACACCCATCACGCAGCGGGATGCAGCAGAGCTGCGCCAGATCCTGAAGGGTCGCGGGTATCTGAGCTGTATGTCTTACAACCCAGCAAGCCCGCCACTTACATCAGGCCAAATCCCAACGATATGTAGGATATTTCTGTAGCCTCATCGCCCGTGCCCGCCCCTCACCCCCCCTTTGCC
>NZ_JABWQY010000017.1:0-133852 GCF_014268685.1 Pseudomonas sp. SWRI92 | reverse complement strand
CAGGCTCGGTCGGGGAAACGTGGTGCGGCGGTTTTCCTGGTCGATCCAGATGACCTGCTCGCCTTCAATCAACAGGCGATGGGCCAGGGCATGGCTCCAGCCACGGCCGAGCCCGACGTCCAGGTCGGCGGCGCTGGTGCGATAAAGGCGGGTGAAGACGAAGGGCATGCGCCCGTCGAGGGTGCCATCTTCCAGGGTCAGCAGTTCTTCGCCAGTGACCATCGACACCGGGCAGCCGTGAGTGCGGGTCTGGTCCGCGTTGTCGGCGGGATCGCCGTTGGGGTTTTTCGATTGGGTGGGGGCGTCGTCGTGGTGTTGGTCTTGTTTCAGCGTGGTATTGCGCTTCGCGTCCCAGCGCAGTTGCATCCGGCCCTTTTTCACAGCGGCGGTGATGCCTCGCGCCGCCACGGTTTTGTAGCGGTCCACGTAGGCCATGAAACCGTTCACCACCGCGAAGATGGCACGAATGAAACGCTTCGCGGCATCCAGCAGGCGAGCGCTGTGCCGAACCAGGCGCATCGACAGATAAGCAATGCCGGCTCCCGCCGCGGCGAACGTCAGGACCACGCCGATCAGCAGGTCGATCACCAACTGCACGAGCATTGTGGATAACGCTTGGGCCGTGCTGCCGGCGAGTTCACTGGGCGGCAGCATGTCCAGCCAGAGACTGGCGGTGCGCACCAGCAAGCACAGCGCCGCTTCGTCACTGGCCAGCAGCTGCAGCTTCGCCATGACCTGCGGTGCCGACTGTGCAAGTTTGGCTAGATCGGCCGCGCCGCTGCCCAACTCCGCGCCGAACCGAACGGGGTCCTTGAGGATGTCCGAGATCAGGCCGATGCTGTCCCACACCCCTTCGATCGCTGCCCAACCGCCGGCGAGCAGGCCATTGCCCACCGCAGCCGCCGACGTAGCCAGGGATTGCTGCGCCCACTGCGGCTTGAAACCCTGCCACTCGCCGCGCAGCCAGTCCGTCAGATCGGAGGTCAGGCCGTCGTAGGAAGAAAACAGTTCTTCGATTTGCTTGGGAGATACCTCGCCCTGGACGTGTACCTGATAGTAGCGACCCGCTTCGCCTTTGAAGGTCCCCACGCCTTGGGCATCCAGCGTGACCGGCGTGATCTTTCCACTGCCGACCTCCACCACATCTACAACGATGCCGCCCAGCGGAATGTCGTACACCGACTCGAGCTTGCTCTCGATCGTCAAGACGCCGCCCTTGGGGCACTGGGCGACGGTGGAGAGAAAATCCGTGTCCTGGATGCTGACCGCCGTGGTGCTGTCACCGAAACGGATCACCCGCTCCATGCCCATCAATGAAGGCAGGTCGGCTAACTGGCTGGCGCCGTCCGCCGCGCGGCTGTACCAGCTCTCGAGCTGCTCGCGGTAAAGGGGAAGGGTCTCTTTGAAACTGTCGAGTGCATCCTCGATGCGGCGCACCTGATCCATCAGGGCAGCGCTCGATCAGAGGCCAACAGGAAAAATCGATCGGGCATGGGCAGGCGTCTCGCGAGGAATCGGGAAGCGCGAGACTGTGCCGGGGAAGGCAGGGGAAATAAGTCAGATAAGGAGACGGATAGCGTAGGACGATTCTGAGATTTGCCCTAAAGGAGATGCCCCATTAGCGAAGAACAAAGACACCGCCTATGGATAACAACTAAGGGGCCTGGCCTTCGAGCGCCTTGAGCTTGATCTCGGCCAACGGATGCCCGGCCTTTGCGGCGAGGGTCCACCAGCGTGCCGCTTCGGCCGGGTCCGGCGCTTTAGTGGCGGTGCCGGCGAGGCTGATGACGCCGACCTGATAGGCGGCCTTGCCATCACCGGCCAGTGCGGCCAATCGCAGCAGGCGAATGCCCTCCTCGCGCGCGCCCAGCCCCTGGCCGCGAAACGTCAGGATATGCCCGTAGAAACTCTGGGCACCGACATCACCCAGGTTCGCCATGCGTGCAAACTGACCTTCGAGCCAGGCCCAGCCACGCGGCTGTCGGACGAACCATGACCAATGAAACAACCGCCGCGCCAGCCAATAGCCGGCCCGCGCCTTGACGCGCCAGAGCACTCAGGCCTCCGCCGATTCGGGGTACTCGTATTCGAATACCCGAACCACTTCCGAAGCATGCCAGGACGCAGCGGCGACGCCGTCGGACGGACCGGAAAAACGACCGAGGCGCTCGACACATTCGAAGAAACCGGTGCGCGGCAATCGGCTGGCACCCTGGCTGATGACCAGCGAACTGCGCAGCGGCTGTTCAGCCCGGGCGTCCAGCGCGGCCAGGTGTTCGAGCGCGGCGGTCAAGGTCTGCATCGCCGGGCTTGGAAGCTGCAAGCGTTCCAGCAAGGCGCGGTATGTCAGCAAATGGCGCTGGCGACGCGCCTGGTCCAACTCCCCCAACAACCCATCCCAATGTTGTCGACTGATGCGTACACTCACAATTCATCCCTCCAACCCGGCACCGTCAGTTCCCAGGCCAGGCTGCGCTTGATCGCGGCATCAGGCTGACGCTCGCCGCTTTCGATCATGGCCAGATAAGACGGGCTGATGCCTACCGTGCGGGCCAGCGCCTCGATGGCGATGCCCTTCCCTTCGCGCAAGCTGCGCAACTGATCCAGACCAGGAAGGACCTGATCGGGTGCCGCCGCATCCTGGGCTTTTGCCTCCCGCGGCGGAGCTTGATTGAGACCTGCTGCCTTCAATAACGACTGGTACTGATCCCACGGCAAAACCGCGTATTCGGGCTCTCCGTCGCGTGTGATTATTTGAATATCCATGTCTACCCCGTAGGACAACAACACTTAGCGAGTCAGCTTTTTTCCTTGGAAGTGTAATCCTAAATAGCAGCCGAGGTCGCGGGGCGATGATGTTCTGGGGCAAACAGGCGGGATCAGGTCTTTTTCGGACCTTGGAGCAGGAGTTGTTCTGGGGTATCGGGAAGTCTTTCGACCAGCGCGAGCTTCTCGGGTGACTGCTGGTCACGCCAGGCGCGGAAGGCACTGAGTTCGTCGTCGAGTGTTTTCATGATCCACGCCAGCACGGCGATGTCGTCGAACATGCCGAACATCGGCAGCAGGTCTGGAATTGCGTCCAGCGGGCTGAGGAAATACATGAGCCCCGCCACGACCGACAATAACGACTTGGCACTGACCGCCCGGTAGTCGCCACGCCAGTAGGCCAGGCACAACGCCTGCAACAAGCGCAGGTCTTCCTTGAGCTTGCCCAGCCGGCCGCCCTCACGCGCCCCTTTGCTGGCAACGGCGAACAGCAACGTCGGCAGTCTACCGCGGGCCAGCAGCCGTCCCGCCAGAGGTAGAAACCGGGTGAAATTCCACGGGGCCTTCATTTTTTCTCCCACTGAAATGTTATCCACACAAATTGTGGATAACCTTGTGAACAGAGCTGCATTTCACCGCTGAAGCCCCCGTTTAATAAGGGCCCGGCTTAGATCGGGCGTTTTTTACTCACATAAAAAAACCCAATATTTCATTGACTTGATCGGCCAACTGCGTCTAGCGCAGCGCCTGTATTGCCTATGACTGTAGCCCACCCCGAGCGTTCGGTTTTTTTGTCATTCACCGACCGCCAGATGCAACAACGCCCCGCATAAGCGAGGCGTTGTCGTTATAGCAGACGCGATTACTTGGCTGCGTCTTCTTTTGCCGGATCCTTGATTGCCAGCAGTTCCAGGTCAAACACCAGGACCGAATTGGCAGGGATGGCCGGGCTCGGGCTCTGGGCACCGTAGGCCAGCTCGCTCGGGATGTACAGCTTGTACTTCTCGCCGACGTGCATCAGTTGCAGGCCTTCGACCCAACCCGGGATCACGCCGCTGACCGGCAGGTCAATCGGGCTGCCACGCTCCACGGAGCTGTCGAACACAGTGCCGTTGGTCAACTTGCCGGTGTAGTGAACGGTCACCACGTCGGTCGGCTTGGGCTGTGCGCCGTCGGCTTTCTTGACCACTTCATACTGCAGGCCGGAAGCGGTGGTAGTAACACCCGCCTTCTTGCCATTTTCTTCGAGGAATTTCTTGCCGGCCGCTGCCGACTCTTCACTCATCTTGGCCATGCGTTCTTCGGCACGCTTTTGCAGGGCGGCGAAGGCTTCGACCAGTTCTTCGTCTTTCAGCTTCTGTTCTTTCTTGCCGACGGCATCTTCGATGCCCTGGGCGACTGCTTTGGAGTCCAGGTCATCCATACCTTCCTGAGCCAGGCTCTTGCCCATGTTCAGGCCAATGCCGTAGGAAGCTTTCTGCGCCGGGGTTTTCAGCTCTACGCTGGTCTGCGAGTCACAACCCGCGAGTACCAGGCCAACCAGGGCTACCGCCGCCGCCAACCGATGCTGTTTCATGCTATTTCCTTGTTCATGCGCCTAAAGGGCAATCGAGTAAAGCCGCGAGCTTATCAGGCGGCCACGACCAATGGCTACCGGCATGTGAGCCACAAAGCGATGATAAGTTCAGGCCGGCAAACGCTTTTTGATCCTGGGCAGATGAAGCATCTGTCATCTATTACGTACAGAGACACATTGCCGCCCCATACGGCCCAAGATAATGGCCACTTGCCGGCCAGCCGGCACTGAGGCATAAGGACATATCAAAAAAACAAGGACGTTACCGTGCGCCTCCTCTCTCGCATTCTCTTGCTGTTACTCGCCCTGCTCATCATTGCCGTGGCCGTCGTGCTTTATTACGTCGCCAACCCGCGCTTGCCGGCCTATACACCCGTGGAGCAGGTGCATTACCTGGACCAATGGAGCGCGGCAGAGCGCCAGACTTACTATTTCACCCCCCAGGGCACCCAGGTCAAGGGCCTGCATTACGAGTGGTTCACGGCCCTCGAATTGCCGTTCTCGCAACAGCGTTTCTCTTCACCGCAATATCTGGCGCGCTTCGGGTTCCTGGTCGATCCGGCACAGAAAGCCACGCCGGAAAACCCCGGCAACTTGCCGGTAGGTTTCACCCGTCACCAAAATGCGGGCAGCAACGAACAATATCTGGATATTACGTGCGCCGCCTGCCACACCGGCGAGCTGCACTTCAAAGGCCAGGCAATACGGATCGACGGCGGCTCCGCCCAACACGTATTGCCGTCGACTGTTCCGACATTGCGCGGAGGCAGTTTCGGACAGGCATTGGTCGCAAGCCTCGCCTCGACCTACTACAACCCCTGGAAATTCGAGCGCTTCGCCCGCCAAGTGCTGGGCAAGGACTACGACGCCCGCCATGAAGAACTGCGCAAGGCCTTCAAGGTTTCCCTGGACACGTTCCTGCGCACGGCCTGGAACGACACTCATCGTGGCCTCTATCCCACCGAGGAAGGTCCGGGCCGTACCGACGCCTTTGGTCGCATCGCCAACGCCAGCTTCGGCGACGCCATCTCGGAGGAAAACTACCGGGTCGCCAACGCGCCGGTGGATTACCCTCAGCTGTGGGAAATGTGGACATTTGACTGGGTGCAGTGGAACGGCTCGGCCCAGCAACCGATGGCGCGCAATGTCGGCGAGGCCTTGGGAGTCGGCGCCACGCTGAATTTCTTCGACGCCCAGGGCAAGCCGCTGCAGGGCGATGCGCGCTACCCTTCCAGCGTGCGCGTGCGCGACCTGAACAAGATTGAAGAAACCTTGCAACTGCTCAAGCCTCCGGCATGGCCGGAGGCGCTGCTGGGCTCGATCGACAAGCCTTTGGCCGCCAAAGGCCGGGTGCTGTTCGCCGAGAACTGCGCCGGCTGCCATGTCCAAAAAGTGGTTCAGGGGCCCGACAGACCGGTCCAGCAATTGCACATGCTGCCGGTGAAAGTGATCGGCACCGACCCCGGCACCGCCAATAATATCGCTGACCATCGCTTCAACCTGACCAGTCTGCAATGGGACCCGGCCGAGCTGGCGAAGCTGGACGTGCAACTGCACCCGACGCCGACAGAGCCACTGGATCTCAGCCAGGTTTCGGTTGCCAAGGGCCTGGCCTATGTCACCGCATTTGTCGAAAACCGTGCTTATCGCGACGCCGGCGTGACGCCGGTCGAGCGCCCGGCCCTGGACGGTTTCGGACTGCCCATCGGGGTACGCGAGTTGCGCGCCTACAAGGCCCGGCCACTAGCAGGTGTCTGGGCCACTCCACCGTTCCTGCACAACGGCTCGGTGCCGACGATTTATCAACTGTTGTCCCCCCAGGCCGAGCGGGCAACGACCTTCTATAAAGGCAGCTTCGAATATGACCCGCGCCATTTGGGCTATCGCACCGAAGCCTTTGCCAACGGTTTTCTTTTCGATACCAAGATCACCGGCAACCACAACAGCGGCCACGAATTCCGCTCAGGCGAGCGAGGCAACGGCGTCATTGGCCGCTTGCTGCAACCGCAGGAACGCTGGGCCTTGCTGGAGTATTTGAAAGTATTGGGCGGGCCGCTGGAGTCGCAACTGTAATGATGAACCCCACAGGTAAAAGGATGTTTGCATGTTGATCACGCTCTGGCTGCGCCTCGGCGCCTTTTTGGGCAAGACGCTCTTGTGGCTGCTGGGCATCGGGCTGCTCGGCTGGGCCTTGTCCACCGCTTGGTTTGCCTGGCAACACAGCGGCTCGGTCTCGGACAAGGAGCAGATCCCCCCGGGCGAAAGCGCCATGACCCAGGACATCATCCAGACGGCCATCCGCATCGTCGATCAGCACCGCGAAGGCACCCGCTACCTGCGCGATGCCCACGCCAAGGCTCACGGTTGTGTCATGGCCGAAGTCCAAGTGCCGAACGATCTGCCAGCGCCTCTGCGCCAAGGGGTATTTGCCGAACCGGGCAAGACCTGGCAGGCAACAATCCGCCTATCCAACGGTAACGCCTATCCGCAATTCGACAGCTTGCGCGACGCGCGGGGGATGGCGATCAAGTTGCTGGACGTGCCCGGCAAGCAACTGCTCGCGGGTCGGCAATCACAAGGCGAGCAGGACTTCGTGATGTTCAATCATCCGAACTTCTTCGTCAGTGATGTCGCCGAGTATCGTCAGAATGTGGCCGCTCAGGCTGACGGAAAGAAGGCAATGGCGTTCTTCCCGAGCCTGGATCCGCGCACTTGGCAGATCCGTCATCTATTCATCGCCCTGTCGACACTCTCGCCGCCCCCAACCAGTCCGACCCAGACCACCTACTTCTCGGTATCGCCTTACAAATTCGGCGCGGCCAATGCCAAGTTTCGCGTCGCACCGGACCCGGACAGCTGCCCAAGCTACGCCTTGCCTGCGCAGAACCAGGACCTGCCGAATTTCTTGCGCAGCGCATTGAACCAGCAGTTATCCACAGATCGCGTGCCGGCCTGTTTTGTCTTGCAGATCCAGCGTCAGGATCCGAGCAAGTACATGCCCATCGAAGACACCAGCATTGAATGGCAGGAAGACGATGCACCGTTCGAGACGGTGGCGCGGATCAAGGTGCCGGCTCAGGACTTCGACACGCCCAAGCTGAACCTGGCTTGTGATAATCAGTCCTTCAACCCTTGGTTCGGCATCGAGGCTCATCGGCCTATTGGCGGTATCAACCGTTTGCGCAAGGCCGTGTATGAGGCGGTCAGTGATTATCGTCATAGCCGTAATGCCGAGCAGTAGAGAGAGGCAAATGCCAGCCAACAAAAAGCCCGCTCAAATGAGCGGGCTTTTTGTTGGCAACCTGGCGTTCAGCATTCCAGGTGACCGAATATGGCGCAGCGGACGGGACTCGAACCCGCGACCCCCGGCGTGACAGGCCGGTATTCTAACCGACTGAACTACCGCTGCGCGTAACATTGAAAGTTTGGTGGGTGATGACGGGATCGAACCGCCGACATTCTGCTTGTAAGGCAGACGCTCTCCCAGCTGAGCTAATCACCCTTCACTTTCGATGCGGTGCGCATTCTCTCACAGTTTTTTATAACGCGCTGATTTAATTGAAAAAAACAGCAAAAAAAAAGATTCATGCGTACCGCGGGTAAATTGCAAACAGCAAAAAGCCCGCGTTAGCGGGCTTCTTTTGGTGACCTGGCGTTCAGTGTTCCAGGTTACCAAATATGGCGCAGCGGACGGGACTCGAACCCGCGACCCCCGGCGTGACAGGCCGGTATTCTAACCGACTGAACTACCGCTGCGCGTAACACTTGAAACGAATGGTGGGTGATGACGGGATCGAACCGCCGACATTCTGCTTGTAAGGCAGACGCTCTCCCAGCTGAGCTAATCACCCTTCGCTTTCGGTGTGGCGCGCATTCTACGGAGCACTCCCTAAGCTGGCAAGCACTTTTTAAATTAATTTTCTCAGGCCTTCCAAAGGCTTAGCTAAGGGTTGGCCTATGGCGCCGCGAAGAGAATAATGCCCCCCTTTGTATAAAGGAGAGACTCACCCCATGTGGTTCAAGAACCTGCTTATCTATCGCCTGACCCAAGATCTGCCTGTTGATGCCGAGGCGTTGGAAACTGCACTGGCGACCAAACTGGCACGCCCATGTGCAAGCCAGGAGTTGACCACTTACGGTTTCGTCGCGCCCTTCGGTAAAGGCGAAGACGCGCCCTTGGTGCATGTCAGCCAGGATTTCCTGCTGATCGCCGCACGCAAGGAAGAACGCATCCTGCCCGGCAGCGTCGTGCGCGACGCCGTGAAGGAAAAGGTCGAAGAGATCGAAGCCGAACAAATGCGCAAGGTCTATAAAAAGGAACGGGACCAGATCAAGGATGAAATCATCCAGGCGTTCCTGCCTCGTGCATTCATCCGTCGCTCGTCCACGTTCGCCGCCATCGCGCCGAAACAGGGCCTGATCCTGGTCAACTCCGCCAGCCCGAAACGCGCCGAAGACCTGCTTTCCACCCTGCGCGAAGTCATCGGCACGCTGCCGGTACGCCCGCTCACCGTGAAGACGGCGCCGACCGCGATCATGACCGACTGGGTCAAGACTCAGAAAGCCGCAGACGATTTCTTCGTGCTGGACGAATGTGAACTGCGCGACACCCATGAAGACGGCGGCATCGTTCGTTGCAAGCGCCAGGACCTCACCAGCGACGAAATCCAACTGCACCTGAGCACTGGCAAGGTCGTGACGCAGCTGTCGCTGGCCTGGCAGGACAAGTTGTCCTTCGTGCTCGACGACAAAATGGTAGTCAAGCGCCTGAAGTTCGAGGACTTGCTGCAGGACCAGGCGGAACAGGACGGCGGCGACGAAGCCTTGGGCCAGTTGGACGCCAGCTTCACCCTGATGATGCTGACATTCGGTGAGTTCCTGCCGGCGCTGGTTGAAGCGTTGGGCGGTGAAGAGATTCCGCAGGGAATCTAACGGCAGAAGTTGTCCTTTGGGAGCAAGCCCGCTCGCGATGACGGTCGATGATCCACAGAAATGTGGGCCGACAATCCGTTATCTTAAGCAGGCTCGCTTTCATGTCGGGTTGTGCTGCAACTAATAATAAGGATCAGGTCATGCGCGCACTGGTTGCATTGAGTCGTTTTGTCGGCAACACCTTCGCTTACTGGGTACTGTTGTTTGCGATAGTGGCGTTTCTATTTCCACAATGGTTTGTCGATCTGAAAGTAGCCATTGTGCCGTTGCTTGGCCTGGTGATGTTCGGCATGGGCCTGGCCCTGAAGACCGAGGATTTTGCCGAGGTGGCCCGCCATCCGGGACGCGTCGCCCTGGGAGTTGCAGCTCAGTTCGTGATCATGCCAGGCACCGCGTGGCTGCTTTGCCAGCTATTCAGCCTGCCGCCGGAAATTGCCGTGGGGGTGATCCTCGTAGGCTGCTGCCCGAGCGGCACATCCTCCAACGTCATGACCTGGCTGGGTCGCGGTGACCTGGCCTTGGCCGTGTCGATCTCGGCCATCACTACCCTGCTCGCCCCGGTGATTACCCCGGCGCTGATCTGGCTATTGGCCTCGGCCTGGTTGCCGGTGTCGTTCTCGGCGCTGTTCTGGTCTATCTTGCAAATAGTCCTGTTGCCAATCTTCCTTGGCGTCGTCGCCCAACGTTTGCTGGGTGAACGGGTTCGTCTCGCCGTCGATGTGTTGCCGTTGGTGTCGGTGGTGAGCATCGTGATCATCGTCGCAGCAGTGGTAGCGGCCAGTCAGGCGAAGATCGCCGAATCCGGCCTGCTGATCATGGCGATCGTGATGCTGCACAACAGCTTTGGCTACTTGTTGGGGTATTTCACCGGGCGCCTGTTCGGATTGCCACTGGCCCAGCGCAAAACCTTGTCGCTGGAGGTGGGCATGCAGAACTCCGGCCTCGGCGCGGCCCTGGCCAGTGCGCATTTTTCGCCGCTGGCGGCGGTCCCCAGTGCACTGTTCAGCGTCTGGCACAATATTTCCGGCGCGTTACTGGCAACCTACTTCCGGCGCATGAGTGAAAAGCAGGACCGCGAGCTGCTTGCCCGCCAAGCGGCGGACTGACCGGGAGACTTGACCGAATAGTCAGCATTGGGCATTCTTCGCCCAATGCGGGGACGACCCCGCAACTGCACAGCGTTTTATCCGGGGACGACCCCATCCATCGATGAGGTGTGTGATGTCCTGGATCATTCTGTTTTTCGCTGGCTTGTTTGAAGTCGGTTGGGCTGTGGGCCTGAAATACACCGACGGCTTTTCCCGTCCCCTCCCCACTGCATTGACCGTTGCGGCCATGGTGATCAGCCTTGGCCTGCTGGGCCTTGCCATGAAAGAGCTGCCGCTGGGCACCGCCTATGCAATCTGGACCGGCGTCGGTGCCGTGGGCACGGTGATCGCCGGGATCATTCTGTTTGGCGAGTCGATGGCGTTGATTCGGTTGGCCAGCGTGGCGTTGATCATTGCCGGGTTGATCGGCCTCAAGGTCAGCACCTGAACCGAATGCAGGAGCCGGACTTGCCGGTTCCTGCATCGTCTTGCGTTATCGGACCGCGCCGCGCAGTTCTCCCACCATCGCCTGCAACTTCGCAGGCTCAGCCGTCTCGACCGTAACCGCCGAACCCGCCACCAGGGTCACTCGCGACCAGAACCGGCGAAAAAGCCCCTTGTCCGGATCGCGGCTGAAGAAGCTGCCCCACAAGCCCTGCAACGCCAAGGGAATCACTGGCACCGGGGTTTCCTGGAGGATGCGTGTCAGTCCGCTCTTGAACTCATTGATCTCACCGTTGGCGGTCAATTTTCCTTCAGGAAAGATGCACACCAGCTCGCCGTCCTTCAGGTATTGGGCGATTCGGCTGAAGGCCTTTTCATAGATCTGGATATCTTCCTGGCGCCCGGCGATCGGAATTGTGCCCGCGGTGCGAAAGATAAAGTTCAGGACCGGCAGGTTGTAGATCTTGTAATACATCACAAAACGAATCGGCCTACGCACCGCGCCGCCGATCAGTAAGGCATCGACAAAGGACACGTGATTGCATACCAACAGCGCCGCGCCCTCATCAGGAATCGCTTCGAGGTTGCGATGCTCCACGCGGTACATGGAATGGCTCAGCAGCCAGATCATGAAACGCATGCTGAACTCGGGAACGATCTTGAAGATGTAGGCATTGACGCCAATGTTCAGCAGCGACACCACCAGGAACAGCTGCGGGATCGACAGTTTGGCCAGGCTCAGCAAGACGATGGAAACGATCGCCGAGACCACCATGAACAGTGCGTTGAGAATGTTGTTGGCGGCAATCACCCGCGCCCGCTCGTTCTCCACGGTACGCGACTGAATGAGGGCGTAGAGCGGCACGATGTAAAAACCGCCAAAAATCCCTAGGCCAAGAATGTCGATCAGCACCAGCCAGGCATGCCCGAACCCCAGGATCTGCAGCCAGCCGTGGCCGTCCACACTGTCGGGGATTGCGCCGGAATGCCACCACAAGAGCAGCCCGAACACGGTCAACCCGAAGGAGCCGAACGGCACCAGGCCAATCTCCACTTTGCGCCCCGAGAGTTTTTCACAGAGCATCGAACCCAGGGCGATCCCCACCGAAAACACGGTAAGGATCAACGTCACCACGGTTTCGTCGCCGTGCATCCACTCCTTGGCATACGCGGGGATCTGCGTGAGGTAGATCGCCCCGACAAACCAGAACCACGAGTTGCCGACAATGGAGCGGGAAACCGCCGGGGTCTGTCCCAGGCCGAGCTTCAACGTGGCCCAGGACTGGCTGAAGATGTTCCAGTTCAAGCGCATCTGCGGCGAGGCCGCCGCCGCCCGTGGAATGCCGCGGCTGGCCAGGTAACCGGCCACGGCGATGCCGACGATGGCCACCGACACCACCGGCGCGTAGTGCGCCGACGACATCATGATCCCCGCGCCGATGGTGCCCGCAAGAATCGCCAGGAACGTGCCCATTTCCACCAGGCCATTGCCGCCGACCAGTTCATCCTCGCGCAACGCTTGCGGCAGGATCGAATATTTTACCGGCCCAAACAGCGCCGAATGCGTGCCCATGGCAAACAGCGCCGCCAGCATCAGCCACAAATGATCGAACAGGAAACCCAGCGCGCCGACCGCCATGATCGCGATTTCGCCGAGCTTGATCAGGCGAATCAGCGCGTCCTTGGCGAACTTTTCTCCGAATTGACCCGCCAGCGCGGAAAACAGGAAGAACGGCAGGATGAACAGCAGCGCGCAAAGGTTGACCCAGATTGAGCGGTCGCCCTCGATGGTCAGCTTGTAGAGGATGGCGAGGATCAGCGACTGCTTGAAAATATTGTCGTTGAACGCCCCGAGGGACTGCGTGATGAAAAACGGCAGGAAGCGCCGCGTGCGAAGCAAGGTGAACTGCGAAGGGTGACCCATCTTCCATGTTCCTGAGTGGCGTGGACGCTTATTGGAATGACGCTTTTTCAATCCAGGCCACACATTACCTGTCTTTAACGATTATTTCGCCAGCCCCGCAATGCAGGGCGACACAAACAACTCACCGTGCCAGGCGCCCAGTAACGTGCGCCAGCCAACGATCAGCCACATCACCGCCAGCAGCGCCACCAGCGCGCAACCGAACACATTGAAAAAAACCAGGCCCAGCAGGCTCGCCAGCTTCAGCGTCGTCAGGGCGAATACACCCAGCGGAAAGGTGAAGCCCCACCAGCCGAGATTGAACGGGATGCCCTCGCGCAAGTAGCGCGCGGTGATCAGCAGCGCCATCAACATCCACCAGAACCCGAAGCCCCACAGGGTGACGCCGGCAATCAATCCTAGCCCGGAGGCGACCTCGCCCACGCCGGACAGGCCATTGGCGGCAAAAATAGTCGGCGCATCGCCCCCCAGCAGCAACATCCCCAGGGCGCCGGTTCCGATGGGACCGAGGGCCAGCCAGCTCGAAGCGGCCATGTTCTCGTGGGGCAGTTTGTGCAAGGCCATGCGCAACAGCAGAATGGTCAGGATGCTGAACGCCACCGGCAGGGAAAAGGCCCAGAGCACGTAGCTGGTCACCAGCATGACCAGTTGTGAATGAACATCGGCAAGGTGCGGCGCCAACAGCCCGCCGCTGGCAGCAGCGACTTCGGCGGCGACTACGGGCAGCAGCCACACGGCAGTCATCTGGTCGATGCGGTGTTCCTGGCGGGTAAACATCAGGAACGGAATCAGCGCGCCGCAGGCCAGCGACATCGCCACGTCGACCCACCACAACCCCTCGATCAACGGCAACACACCCTCGCCCAAGCGCGGCACGCCGAACACCAGGAAACCATTGATGATCGTCGCCAGCCCCATGGGGATGGTGCCGAAGAACATCGACACGGTTGAATGTCCGAAAATCCGCCGGGCCTCATCGAAGAAAAGCACCCAGCGAGCGGCATAAAGTCCCGTGAACAAAACGAAGAGGAGAATGTTGAACAACCACAGCCCTTCGGCCAGCGCGTGCAAACCGGGGTTGGGCCCTGGCAGTTGCGCCAGGGCCAGGGCCAGCACGCCGGTGCCCATGGTCGCGGCAAACCAGTTCGGGGTGAATTGTCGAATCACCTCCATTGGCCTGGGCAGGTGGCTAAGGGGTCGCAAGGGATATTTTTCGGCACGGCACGGCATGGTCATTTCCTCTCCTCGGATGAGGTGAGGCCATGCTAGAGCCGAAGAGAATATCTATATAACGGGTAATTTCTGTATGGGTTATCTATTCGCCAGATAACACCTCAAACGCTGCCCTCAGTCTCGATTACCAGAGTTCTCGCTTCACCCCTAGGACTGGCCACATGCTCGGTGCCACGGATGCGTAGAAAATGGACTTGCTGCGAATGATTTTCAAGAGGACGTCCGGGAAAAGGCTTGGGCACCAAGACCACCCTCACGCCTCGACCTTGGTCGACACTGACGAACCCGAGCGGGCGTGCGAGACTGTCGTGCCGGGCTCAAGCCCGGGCGTATTTGTCTGGGAGTTTCCATGTCGCTGTCCAGCGGGCTGATCGCCATCGTTGCCCTGGCCTATATGGCCATCATGTTTGCCATCGCCTTCTACGGGGATCGGCGCAGCACGCCGTTGCCACCGCGCGTGCGGGCCTGGGTCTATAGCTTGTCGCTGGCGGTGTATTGCACCAGCTGGACGTTCTTTGGCGCCGTGGGCCAGGCCGCCGAACAGCTCTGGTCATTCCTGCCGATCTACCTCGGGCCAATCCTGCTGCTGGTGTTTGCGCCGTGGGTCCTGCAGAAAATGGTGATGATCAGCAAGCAGGAGAACATCACCTCCATCGCCGACTTCATCGCCGCCCGCTATGGCAAATCCCAGTCACTGGCAATTGTGGTCGCGCTGATCTGCCTGGTCGGCGTGTTGCCCTACATTGCCTTGCAACTCAAGGGCATCGTGCTGGGAGTGAACCTGCTGATCGGCGCGGGTGCCGATGCAATGGGCACCCGCGCCCAGGACACGGCACTGATCGTCTCGCTGATCCTGGCGCTGTTCACCATCGTGTTTGGCACACGCAACCTGGATGCCACCGAACACCACCGCGGCATGGTGCTGGCGATTGCCTTCGAATCGCTGGTCAAGCTGTTCGCTTTCCTGGCGGTTGGCGCGTTCGTCACGTACGGCCTCTACGACGGCTTCGACGATCTGTTCAACCAGGCGATGCTCGCGCCTCGCCTGGAGCAATACTGGAAAGAAACCATCAACTGGCCGTCCATGGTGGTGCAAACCGGGGTGGCGATGATGGCGATCATTTGCCTGCCCCGGCAATTCCACGTCACCGTGGTGGAAAACATCGACCCTCAGGACCTGCGCCTGGCCAAGTGGGTGTTTCCCGCCTACCTGGCCCTGGCCGCGCTATTCGTGGTGCCGATCGCACTTGCCGGACAAATGCTGCTGCCCAGCTCGGTGCTGCCGGATTCGTTCGTCATCAGCCTGCCACTGGCCCAGGCTCATCCTGCCCTGGCGGTGCTGGCATTCATTGGCGGCGCCTCGGCCGCCACCGGCATGGTCATCGTCGCGAGCGTCGCCCTGTCGACCATGGTTTCCAACGACATGCTGCTGCCCTGGCTGTTGCGCCGCAACAACGCCGAGCGGCCCTTCGAAGTGTTCCGCCAGTGGATGCTGTCGGTACGTCGGGTAAGCATTGTCGTGATCCTGCTGCTGGCCTACGTCAGCTATCGACTGCTCGGTTCGACGGCGAGCCTGGCGACCATCGGCCAGATCGCCTTCGCCGCCGTGACGCAACTGGCGCCCGCCATGCTCGGTGCGCTGTACTGGAAGCAGGCGAACCGACGCGGTGTGTTCGCCGGCCTCGCCACCGGGATTTTCCTCTGGTTCTACACGCTGGTGCTGCCGATCGCCGCCCACAGCCTGGGCTGGTCGCTCGGCAGTTTCCCCGGCCTGGCCTGGCTGCACAGCAATCCACTGGACCTGCCGATCACCCCATTGACGCAAGGCGTGGTCTTGTCGTTGGCCGGCAACTTCATTCTGTTCGCCTGGGTCTCGGTGTTGTCGCGCACTCGCGTGTCGGAACATTGGCAGGCCGGACGGTTTATCGGCCAGGAGATCAACGCTCGCCCCAACCCGCGCTCGATGCTGGCGGTGCAAATCGATGACCTGTTGCAACTGGCCGCTCGCTTCGTCGGCGAAGAACGGGCGCGCCAGAGCTTTATCCGGTTCGCCTATCGCCAAGGCAAAGGCTTCAACCCGAGCCAGAACGCCGACAGCGAATGGATCGCCCACACCGAGCGCCTGCTGGCCGGTGTGCTGGGGGCTTCTTCGACGCGGGCTGTGGTGAAAGCGGCGATCGAAGGCCGCGAGATGCAACTGGAAGACGTCGTGCGGATCGCCGACGAAGCGTCCGAGGTGTTGCAATTCAACCGCGCGCTGCTGCAAGGCGCGATCGAAAACATCACGCAGGGCATCAGCGTGGTGGACCAGTCCCTCAGGCTGGTGGCGTGGAACCGTCGCTATCTGGAGCTGTTCAATTATCCCGACGGCCTTATCAGTGTCGGCCGGCCGATTGCCGACATCATCCGCTACAACGCCGAGCGCGGCCTTTGCGGTCCTGGCGAGGCTGAAGTCCATGTTGCCCGGCGCCTGCACTGGATGCGCCAGGGGCGTGCGCACACCTCGGAACGGTTGTTCCCCAACGGCCGGGTGATCGAGTTGATCGGCAACCCGATGCCCGGTGGCGGATTTGTCATGAGTTTTACCGACATCACCGCGTTCCGCGAAGCTGAAAAAGCCTTGACCGACGCCAACGAAGGGCTCGAGCAGCGGGTCGCCGAACGTACCCGCGAGCTGTCGCAACTGAACCTGGCGCTGACCGACGCCAAAGGCACGGCCGAAGCGGCCTATCAATCCAAGACCCGCTTCCTCGCCGCCGTCAGCCATGACCTGATGCAACCCCTCAACGCCGCGCGCCTGTTCTCCGCGGCGCTGTCCCATCAGCACGAAGGCTTGCCGAGCGAAGCCCAGCAATTAGTGCAGCATTTGGACAGTTCGTTGCGCTCAGCCGAAGATCTGATCACCGACCTGCTGGACATCTCCCGACTGGAAAACGGCAAGATCAACCCTGACCGCAAACCGTTCGCCCTCAACGACCTGTTCGACACCCTTGGCGCCGAGTTCACGGTGCTGGCGCGCGAGCAAGGCCTTAAATTCCGGGTTCGCGGTTCACGGCTGCGGGTAGACAGCGACATCAAGTTGCTACGGCGGGTCTTGCAGAACTTCCTCACCAACGCCTTCCGCTACGCCAAGGGACCGGTGCTGCTGGGCGTACGCCGCCGCGACGGCGAGCTGTGCCTGGAGGTCTGGGATCGCGGGCCGGGCATTGCCCAAGACAAACTGCAGGTCATCTTCGAAGAATTCAAACGCCTCGACAGCCATCAGACCCGCGCCGAGAAAGGGTTGGGCCTGGGCCTGGCGATTGCCGACGGGCTGTGCCGCGTCCTCAGCCACTCGTTACGGGTCCGCTCTTGGCCGGGGCGCGGCAGTGTGTTCAGCGTCAGCGTGCCGTTAGCCCGAACGCAAGCCGTCGAGCCCCACATCGCGCCCGAACCCAACGGCCAATTGCCCAGCGGCGCGCAGGTGCTGTGTGTCGATAACGAAGACAGCATCCTGATCGGCATGAACAGTCTGCTGACCCGCTGGGGCTGCCAGGTACGGACGGCGCGCAACCGTGAAGAATGCGAACGCTGGCTCGCCCAGGGGGTCCGCCCGCAATTGGCCCTGGTGGATTTTCATCTGGACGACGGCGAGACCGGTACCGAGCTGATGGCCTGGCTGCGCACGCGCATGGGCGAACCGGTGCCGGGGGTGGTGATCAGCGCCGACGGCCGGCCCGAGACAGTGGCGCAGGTGCATGCGGCGGGCCTGGATTACCTGGCCAAACCGGTCAAGCCGGCGGCGTTGCGGGCGTTGTTGAGTCGGCATTTGCCGTTGTAATAACGGGGGCACGGTCCCCCTGTGGCGAGGGGATTTATCCCCGCTGGGTTGCGCAGCAATCCCCATGGCCAGACCGCAGTTCACCAGACGAACCTTGTTAGCCGATTTGCGGCTGCTGCGCAGCCGAACGGGGATAAAACCCCTCGCCACAGGTTCGCAGTGTGCACAGTCACCGGAATCACTCTTGTACTTTCGTGGGCCTTTCTTCCGGCAACTCAGGCAACCCATCCACATCCGCCATCGCTCTCTCAAGCAACTCGGGCGGTAAGCTCTTGCTGGCCCGGGCACCGAGCAATTTCAGCTGTTCGCTGCGGCTGATCAGGTTGCCGCGCCCTTCTGTCAGCTTGTTGCGTGCGGCGCTGTAGGCTTTGTCCAACTGCTGCAAGCGGCTGCCGATTTCGTCCAGGTCTTGAATGAACAGGACGAATTTGTCGTAAAGCCATCCCGCCCGCTCGGCGATTTCCCGGGCGTTCTGACTCTGGCGCTCTTGCTTCCACAAGCTGTCGATCACCCGCAACGTCGCCAGCAAGGTGGTCGGGCTGACAATCACGATGTTGCGATCGAACGCCTCCTGGAACAGGTTCGGCTCGGCTTGCAGCGCGGCAGAAAATGCCGCTTCGATCGGCACGAACAGCAACACAAAATCCAGGCTGTGCAACCCGTCCAGGCGCTTGTAATCCTTGCCAGCCAAGCCTTTGACGTGAGCGCGCAACGATACGACATGTTGCTTGAGGGCAAGCTGGCCGATGGCATCGTCTTCGGCGGCGACGTATTGCTGATAGGCGGTCAGGCTGACCTTGGAGTCGACCACCACTTGTTTGTCGCCGGGCAGGTAAATCAGCACGTCGGGCTGGAAACGTTCGCCGTCCGGGCCTTTGAGACTGACCTGAGTCTGGTATTCGCGGCCCTTTTCCAAGCCGGCATGTTCGAGCACTCGCTCCAGAATCAGCTCGCCCCAGTTGCCCTGGGTCTTTTGTCCCTTGAGGGCACGGGTCAGGTTGGTGGCTTCATCGCTCAGGCGCAGGTTCAGCTGCTGCAGCCGCTCCAGCTCTTTGCCCAAGGAGAACCGTTCGCGCGCCTCGGCCTGATAACTTTCCTCGACACGTTTTTCGAAGGACTGGATGCGTTCCTTCAACGGATCGAGCAATTGCCCCAGGCGCTGCTGGCTGGTTTCGGCGAAACGCTGTTCACGCTCATCGAAGATCTTCCCGGCCAGTTCGGCGAACTGGGCCCGCAACGCATCTCGCGAACCTTGCAGGTCGTCCAGGCGCTGCTGATGGCTTTCCTGCTGCTCGCGCAATTCGGCCTGCAACGAAGCCGCGTGGGCATCGAGGCGTCGCAGTTCCGCTTCTTTATTGGCGCGCTCCAGGTTCCAGGCATGGGCCGCGTCCCTGGCATTGTCGCGCTCGACCTGCAGCAACTCGACCTCGCGACAGGCGGCGGCAAGTTCGGCTTGCTTGGCGGCATTGGCCTGGCTCAGGTCACTGATTTCGTCACGGCAGGCGTCGAGTTGGGCGTTCAGCCCATCGTGGGCCATGTGGGCCGTGCTCAGGCGCTCTTCGAGCAATGCCAGCTCAGTCTGCGCGGCAGTGGCCCGACGTTGCAGGTGCCAGGCCAGCGCCAGCAACGGCATTGCTGCGCCCGCCAGGCCTAGCAACAGGCTGGTCAAATCCAAAGCCATGACAGTCCCTGCCGATCAAATAAAGCCCGAAGGTTAACCAAGCAGCCAGGCGTTGCCCAGCTCAGTCTTCGATTTCACCCAACGCCAAGCGGGCGCGGTGATCGCCGGCCCGGGCGGCCTGGCGTAACAAGTCGTGACCGATGCGCCGGTCCCGCGCATTACCGCACTCGCGACACATCAGTTGCCCGAGGCGACTTTGTGCGGCCACCACCCCTTCTCGGGCCGGTTGCTTGAGCAAACGGCCGGCCAGATGCTTGACGCTGGGGCGTTCTCCCAGGCGTGGGCTATCCAATAGCCACTCGGCGACTCGCATCGACATGCGCTTGGGTGGGGTAACACCCGAGGGTGCGGAGGTAACAGGATTTGATACTGAGCGAAACTTCATGACGCACTACGGGACAGATCGGAAGGCGCGCCACTCTACTCCTTTTTTCGTCCGGGTAAAGTCGAAAAAAACCAGCACGCCCGTGCTAGAGCAAGCGCTTGGGACAATCCACAGAAGCTGTGGATAACTCAGTGGACAACCTACCCTGAACTGTCCGCAAGCCCTGTGGAACGGGGCCTGCGCTCAAACTGACGATTTTTTCACCAGTCAAAAAAAGCGATGTTTTTCATTGACTTAAATTTTGGATACAGGCACCCACCCCCGATTGTCCCCACATGACAATACGGTGACAGCCCACACCGGGAGTGTGTACAAGTAACATCCGAAGTGGTTATATCGCCGCGCTTTATTGGCACATCGGGCGCAGAAAACCCTGTGGACATCCACAGATCTCTGGCATCGGGCCATTATTTTCGTCGCATCTGGACCGCACTGGATCTTTTTTGACCAGAGCCCTTCCCTTCCACGATTCGATCCGTTAGTATCCGCGGCGTTAGTACCAAGCTGAAAGTCAATTCTGGGTCGGAAACATCTCTGCGGTCAGCCATCCTCAAAAGGACGCCTTACCGAAAAAAGAGACCGCCCCCCTCGATGGTTTCCAGGTAATCCTTGCGCCAATACACTTCGAACGAATGCGAAGCGTGCTGCCAGGCTCACTACTCTGACCGAACCAACCTGCAAAATTGATCAGGATCTTCACCCTGGGCCCAGAACCTTTGCCCTTGATGTGCTGCCTGCCCTCCTAAGTACCTACCTGCCAGCCCAAGCGCGCACTCATATAGCGCTCAAACTGGCTGCTTTGTTCCAGTCGGGTTCTTCGTTCGACCAACGGTGGTCGACGTTACTGGAACGTTTTAACGTTGCACGGTTCTTAACCGTGTCATTTGTAGGAACACCCATAACATGTCTACTCAAATCCACACACAGGATGCGATCCGCACCCTAACCAACGCTTTTGCCCCAATGAACTGCCTGATCATGGCCGCTCGCAAAGGCTGCTTCAGCTTCACGCTGGTCAACGAACACGGCATCGCTCGTCATAGCGAACGCTTGTATCCCGACCAGTACTCCAGCGCGGAACCGCTGCAGGCCGTGATCGAGCGTACCCGTCAGGCACTGGTTGCCTGAGACGCCAGACAGCTGAAACTTCAAAGGCCCCGCCCAAAACGCGGGGCTTTTTATTGCCCAACGTTTCTCGATAAAGCGCAACGGCTTAAGCACAAACCGCTATAACAGTCATAACCGTTCGACGAACTTGGTTTAAAAACAGGCCTTTACAGCGCAGATATGACACTACACTTCAACTCGAGCGGCATGATCCGCTTTCGGCGAAGCCTGATCCGATCCACTCGCTGCCAAGCCCTTACCGTCAGGCTTCGCCCATTTCCCATCTCGAGGGTTTTATGGGTATCGCCGCCAGCGAACTGTGTAGATACGTGATCCGCCCGACGCTCCTGTATCTTGGGCGTCACAGCACTACCGCGGAAACCTTGTTGCTGGGTATTGCCGCCAGCCAGTCCGGCCTGGGCGCTGCCCTACATGATCGCCGCGGACACGGTTTGTACCGCATTACCGAACCTCGCCACCAAGCGCTGTGGGACGATTATCTGGCGCTGGATCCGGAACGTGCCAGCCTGGTTCGCGGCCTGGCCAGCCAACATGCCTTCCTCAGCAGCCCCCATCTGGAATTGACCGTCAACCTGCGCTACGCCACCGCCATCGCCTGGTTGTTGGTCGAAGAACAAGCCGCCCCATTGCCCAGCGCCGACGACTTGCTGGGTATGGCCCGGATCTGGCGGCAGACTTTTCACCCTCAAGGTCGTCTGCGAGATTTCACCTGCGCCTGGCAAAACTGTGTTTCACCGCTGAATCAGGTCGCTTGCTGAATGGAAAAAAGGAAAGTTCCTACAAAAGCGCTGACTTTGGTCGGATTGTCCTACAAAACCCCTCTAAATCAAGCCATACAAGCTATAGCGCTTGACCAAAAATGTTGGTAATTTTCGCCCCGGTGATCACCTGGAGTTCTAACAATGAAAAAAATGATGCTCAAAACCACCCTTGGCCTTGCCGTTACCTTGGCATCCACCCAAATTTTCGCCAGTGGCTTTGCCTTGAACGAACAAAGCATCAGTGGCATGGGCACTGGCTTCGCGGGTCGTTCTTCTTCTGCCGATGATGCGAGCACTGTGTTCGGCAACCCTGCCGGCATGTCGCGCCTCAAGCGCCAACAAGTTACCGGTGGTTTCGCTGTCATCGACGCGTCCACCGATCTCAGCGACACCAGCGGCACCCAGTCCGGCACCAACGATGGCGACATGGTCCCGTTCACTGGCGTTCCGATGGGCTACTACGTCAAGCCTATCGATGATCAATGGGCGTTCGGCCTGGGCGTCTACGCCCCGTTTGGCCTGATCACCGACTATGAAAACAGCTTCCAGGGCCGCAATTTCGGCAGCAAGAGCGAAGTGAAGGTCGTGACCTTCCAGCCAACCATCAGCTACGCCTTCAACGACAAGGTGTCGATTGGTTTTGGCCCGACCATCAACCGGATTTCTGGTTCGTTGGAGTCGGCGCTGACTACGCCATTCTCGCCTAACGACGGTAATGTCCAGATCAAGGGCGACGACATTGGCTACGGCTATAACATTGGCTTGCTGGTCCAGGCCACCGACACCACCCGTGTCGGCCTGACCTACCACTCCAAGGTCAAGTACAAGCTTGAAGGCCACACCGAAGTGAGCCCGGGCGCTGGTACGCCTGGCTTCCTGTTGAGCGGTGATCGTTATGACGCCTCGCTGGACATCACCACCCCTGAATCGTTGGATTTCTCGGTCACCCAGCAAATCAATGACGCCTGGACTGTCTACGCCGGCAGCACCTGGACCCGCTGGAGCCGCCTGAAAGAAATCACCGTAAATAATGACGTAACGAGCGGCGGCGCCCTGAACCCAACCCTCTTCGGCACCATCACCGAAGAACAGAACTGGCATGACACCTGGGCCTACGCCATCGGTACCTCCTACCAGTTGAACAAACAGTGGGTACTGCGCACCGGCCTGACCTTCGACCAGTCGCCTGCCAACAACACCGACCGCTCGCCACGCATTCCTACCGGCGACCGGACCATCTTCAGCCTGGGTGCCGGCTGGAGCCCAACCGAAGACCTGACCATCGACGTGGCTTATTCCTACCTCAAGGAAGAAAAAGTCAGCGTCAACAGCAGCAACGCTCTGGGCCAGGCCTACAACGCTGAATACGAAAACAGCGCCAACGGCTTCGGTGTCGGTGCAACCTACCGCTTCTGATATTCACGGCGAGGCTGACTGTAACCAGGCAGCCGCTCGTCACTTGAAGCGAAAAAAAGCCCCGCTTCCTGCAAAGAGGCGGGGCTTTTTCGTGGCTGGCGGTCAGGGTTTGGAAGCGATGGCTGTTTCCACTGCCTTGATGAAATCAGGATCGTCTGGCTTGACCCGGCTGGAAAAACTGCCGACCACGTTGCCCTGGCGGTCCACGACGTACTTGTAGAAATTCCATTTCGGCGCGCTGGATTGTTCGGCCAAGTGCCTGAACAACGGAATCGCGTCCGAGCCCCGTACCGGTTGCGGCTCGGTCATGGTGAAGGTTACGCCATAGTTGACGTAGCAGACCTTGGCCGTCTCCGCGCCATCCTTGGACTCCTGTTTGAAATCATTGGACGGTACGCCCAGCACCTCCAGCCCTTCGCCCTTGTAGCGCTGGTTCAGCGCTTCCAGTCCCTTGAACTGTGGAGCGAACCCACAGAAGCTGGCGGTGTTGACCACCACCAAGGGCTTGCCGGCGAAACGCTGGCACAGATCGACGGTTTCCTTGGCCCTCAACTTCGGCAATGAGCCTTCCAGCAACGGCGGGCAATCAGCCGCCCATACGTGCCCGGACACAGCCAGCAGCAGGGCGGGAACAGCAAGCCAACGCATCAGCATGTCGGATTTTCCTTGTAAGCCTGTCAGACCAAGACGTTACTCCGCCGCGACAGGTGCCGTCCATCAATCAGCAGCTACCCATGCCCAGTTGCATCAAGGCCAGCCCGCCCTGGTGCCAGCCCCACCAAGCGAACGCCAGCAGCAGAGCCGCACCGGCCGCGAGCAACCATGGGCCGACGCGACTCATGCCGCACCGGCCTGGACTTGCAGACGCGCCACCGGACGTTCACGCACCGGCCAGTTCAGCGCCGCCGCCAGCAGGCTTAGCAGGATCGACACTTGCCAGATCAAATCGTAACTGCCGGTGCGGTCATACACCACGCCGCCCAGCCAGCCGCCGAGGAATGATCCCAACTGGTGGAACAGGAACACGATCCCACCCAACATCGAGAGATTTCGTACACCAAACAGGGTCGCCACCGTGCCATTGGTCAACGGCACCGTCGACAACCACAAGAAGCCCATCGCCATTCCGAACACGTAGGCCGTGGTGGTCGTCACCGGCAGCCACAGGAACAGGCCGATCACCACCGCTCGCGCCAGGTAAAGCCCGGTCAGCAAGCGCGGCTTGGACATGCGCCCGCCGAGCCAACCGGCGGTGTAGGTACCAAAGATATTGAACAGCCCGACCAGGGCCAGCACGGTGGTGCCGACGCTGGCCGGCAGGTGTTGGTCCACCAGATAGGCCGGCAGGTGTATGCCGATGAACACCACCTGGAAGCCGCAGACAAAAAAGCCCACGGCCAACAGCCAGAACCCTGAGTGGCCGCACGCCTCGCGCAACGCTTCGGAGAGGGTTTGTTCGTTGCCGCTCAGTGGCGCCGGCGCATCCTTCAACATGCTCACCAACGGCACGATCAACGCCACCAGCAGCCCCAGCGCCAGCAGCGCGGCGGACCAGCCGAGCCAACCGATCAAACCCAGCGTGCCCGGCAACATGGCGAACTGGCCAAACGAGCCGGCGGCACTGGCGATGCCCATGCCCATGCTGCGTTTTTCCGGCGGCACGGCCCGCCCGACCACGCCGAGGATTACCGAGAACGACGTGCCAGACAGGCCGATGCCGATCAACAGGCCAGCGCTCAACGACAGCGACCATGGCGAATCGGCCATGCCCATCAACACCAACCCGAGTGCGTAGAGAACGCCACCGATCAACACCACTTTCGCCGCACCGAAGCGATCGGCCAGCGCGCCGGTGAACGGTTGCGCCAAGCCCCAAATCAGGTTCTGCAGGGCAATGGCGAAGGCGAACACCTCGCGGCCCCAGCCGAATTCGGCGCTCATGGGCGCGAGGAACAGGCCGAAGCCATGCCGCACACCCAACGACAACGCCAGGATCAGCGCACTGCCGACCAGGACCCAACCACAGGTACGCCACATCGATGTCATTGTTATTCTCCGGTCGCGGGTATATACCCACTTATCATCGGACGAAGCGGCGTCACGCCAGTTCATCCAGCAAGGCCAGCAAGGTCGCGCGTTTCTCGGCGCCAAGCTTGTCGATCAGTTTCTGTTGCGCCGCTTCCCAGGCCGGCAATGCCGCCGCCAACCGCGCATGCCCTGCCTCGGTGAGCACGACGATACGGTTGCGCAGGTCGTCGCCCTCGGCCAGGGTCACCAACCCCTCGCCTTCCAGCACCCGCAGGTTGCGCCCCAGGGTGCTGCGGTCCAGGCCCATGGCCTCGGCCAGCGAGGAAATGCTCGGCTGGTCCAGGCGCACCAGGTTATTGAGCAAAGAATACTGGGCGACGTTGATCCCGAAGCCGTCGAGAGCGCCGTCGTAATACCTGCTGACGCCACGAGCGGCACGACGCAGGTTGATGCACAGACATTGGGAAGGAAGCATGATGCGTGTATATACCCGCGACTGAATGAATGCAAATTTAAATCAACGGTTGCGTGCCGGCAAGGGCCGGATTCAGCCCAACGCCAGCATCACCAGAGCGACCATTTCCAACAGCTCCAGCATGGCGCCGGCGGTATCGCCGGTGCATCCCTGCAACCTGCGCAGCATCAGCTGTCGCAACCCGAAAAATGCCAGCGCGGCCACCGCCAGCGACCATAGCCCCGCCCAGCCCGCCACCCCCACACAACCCAGCGCCCAGGCGGCCAACACCTGCCAGCCCAGGCGCCGCGGAAGATGATCGGCAAGCGCCTGGCCTAAACCACCGGCGCGCACATAGCGCGTCGTCAGGAACAACCCCAGCAGTGCGCCACGCCCTACCACCGGCACGATAAGCAGCGCCAACGTCTGCTCCTGCTCGATCAACGCCACCAGCGCGGCCCATTTGAGCAGCAGCACCAGCACCAGCGTCACGACCGCAATCGGCCCGCTGCGAGGATCTTTCATGATCAGCAACGTGCGCTCGCGATCGCCGAAACCGCCGGCCCAGGCATCGGCGCTGTCGGCCAGGCCATCCAAATGCAGCCCGCCGCTGAGCAACACCCATGCCGCCAGCAACAGCGCGGCATGAAGCAGCAGGGGCGCGCCGAGCAACAGCGCATCGAGCAACCACAGCACGCCACCGAACAGCAGCCCTACCAAGGGGTAAAACAGCAGTGAACGGCCCAGTTGTTCAGGCTCGGGCATGCCGGGCAGGCGAACCGGCACGCTGCTCAGAAATTGCAAGGCGATCCAGAAGGGCAACATCGTCAATCCACCTCTTCAAGCACGGAGCCGGCCGACACTGAAAGGGAAAACAGCGCGCCGTGGCCGACTTCGACATTGAGCAACTGCTCGCGCGGCAGGCCACGTGCCCGAGCCAGCAGCAGGCGCATCACGCCGCCGTGGCTGACCAGCAAGACACGCTGCCCGGCGTAGGCCTGGTGCAAGCGTTCGATCGCCAGCAAGACACGCGTCGAAAATTCGAGCACCGGCTCGCCTTCGGGCGGCGTGAAGGCATAAGGATCGGCCCAGAAGCGGCCGAGGGCTTCGGCGTCGGTCTCCATCAAAGCCGCCGCGCTGCGGCCTTCCCAGGCGCCGAAATGCAGCTCTTGCAGGTCTTTGTCCACTTGCACCGGCACGCCGAGCCGACTGCCGAGCTGCTCAGCGAAACGAGCGCAGCGCTGCAAAGGCGAACTCACCAAGCGATCCCACGGCCCGCCTTGTGCGACCGCCGCGTGCATCTGCTCCCAGCCCCTGGCCGTCAACGCATCGTCGAGGCTGCCGCGCAAGCCGCCGCCCAGCTCGGTTTCACCGTGACGCAGCAGGTCCAGGCGCAAGGTCATGCCGGACGATCCGCCACGGCCGCTTCGGCAAACGTCGCCATTTGCCCGTGAAGGTCACAAGCCAGGCGTAACAGTGGCACCGCCAACGCCGCACCACTGCCCTCGCCCAGGCGCAAACCGAGGTCTAGCAGCGGTTCAGCGCCGAGGGTTTCCAGCACATGGCGATGACCTGGCTCGCCACCGCGATGAGCGAACAGCAACCACGGCCGGCATGCGGGATTGAGCCGCACCGCCACCAGGGCCGCGACGCTGCAGATGAACCCATCCACCAGCACGGCGATGCCCTGCTGGGCACAGGCCAGATACGCACCGACCAATGCTGCGATCTCAAATCCGCCGAGGTTGAACAAGGTCTGCAACGGATCCTCGCTCTGGGCCTTGTGCAGCGCCAGCGCCCGTTCGATCACCTGAGTCTTGCGGCTGATACCCGCCGCATCCAACCCTGTGCCCGGCCCGACCAGATGTGCTACCGGGCATTCGAGCAAGGCACAGGCCAGGGCGCTGGCCGCCGTGGTGTTGCCGATGCCCATCTCGCCGCCGATGAACAATTGCGTCCCGGTCGCCAAGGCGCGCATTGCGCTGTCGCGCCCAGCTTGCAAGGCCTGTTCACCTTGGGCAAAGGTCATGGCCGGGCCCTGGGCGAAATTGGCGGTGCCAGGCCCCACGTTCAAATGGCGCACGCCGGGCAGGTCCAACGAGGGCGTGACGGTGCCCAAGTCGACCACTTCCAGCGAGGCGCCCAATTGCCGAGCCAGGACACTGATGGCCGCGCCGCCGCTGACGAAATTGAGCAGCATCTGCCCGGTCACTTCCTGGGGAAAGGCCGATACGCCCTCAGCCACCACACCGTGGTCCCCGGCAAAAATCGCGATCCACAGCCGGTCCAGGCTCGGCTTGACCTGCCCTTGCAGGCCCGCCAGTTGCACCGCCACCGACTCCAGCCGTCCCAGGGAACCGGCCGGTTTGGTCAGTTGTTGCTGACGGGCTGCGGCCTGCTCCAGCGCTTGGGTATCAACAGGCTTGCACGGTTCCAGCCACCACCGGTGATTCATAACGCAGTACCTTTGAGAGTCAGGGGCAGGCCAGCAACGGTCAGCACGACGCGCTGACAACGTTCGGCCAGGGCTTGATGCAGCCAACCGGCTTCATCGACGTAACGGCGAGTCAATTCGCCCAGCGGCACGACACCCATTCCGGTTTCGTTGCTGACAAAAATGATTTCACCGGGCAGCGAGTCGAGGCAGTCCAACAGTGCTTCGCGCTCGGCGTTCAGTTGCTCGAGATTGTCGAGCATCAATAGATTGGTCAGCCAAAGGGTCAGGCAATCCACCAGCAGGCATCGATCGCTGGCGGCGTTATCGCGCAATACCCCCGCCAGCGCCAACGGCTCTTCCAGCAACGCCCATTCCACCGGACGCCGGGCGCGGTGCTGGGCGACACGCTCGTTCATCTCGCCGTCCAGCGGTTGGCTGGTGGCGATGTAAGTCACCGGCAATCCTGTGTCCGTGGCGAGTTTTTCAGCCAGGCGACTCTTACCGGAGCGGGCACCGCCGAGGATCAGTTGCAGCATGTTTTTTACCCTTCAAATAGGCGAAGTTGCTGCCGGCGCGCCATGGATCCCACACAGCTCACGCAACAGCCGGGTATCCAGATGCCGCTCTACCAGATCCGCCAACCGCTCAATGTCCCGCTCGCGTAATCCGTGGTAATCCACCGTTTGCACATCTTGCACGCCGGCCCAACGCAACAAGGCGCTGCTGGCCGCCGCTGATTCGAACAGTCCGTGCAGATACGTACCAAAAACCTGTCCATCAAGGCTCTGGGCGCCATCGCAGCGGCCGTCTTCCAGATAGACAGCGGCGTATTCCAGCCCGGCGCCGGTGGTCACGCCGGCATGGATTTCGTACCCGCTGACCTCGGCATCTTCCAAGGCCAGTCGCCCACGTACATTGCGCAGTTGCTTCTCGCGCTCCAGCGTTGTTTCGAACTCCAGCAGCCCCAGCCCGGCGCTGGAACCCGGTGCACCTTCCAGGCCGAGCGGATCGTGGACCTGCTGGCCAAGCATCTGCAAACCGCCACAAATGCCCAGCAATTTGCCGCCGTAGCGCAGATGCCGATGGATCGCCGTTTTCCAACCGTTGGCCCGCAGGTAGGCCAAGTCGCTGCGCACGCTTTTCGAACCGGGCAGGATGATCAGATCCGCCGGCGGGATGGCTTGGCCGGGGCCGATGAATTGCAAGTCGACCTGCGGGTGCAGGCGCAGCGGATCGAAATCCGTGTGATTGCTGATGCGCGGCAAGACCGGCACCACCACCTTGAGCACGTGTTCGGCTTTGTCGGTTTGGCGCTGGTCGAGACCGTCCTCCGCTTCCAGATGCAGGTCCATCACGTAGGGCAATACGCCGATCACCGGTTTGCCGGTGCGCGCTTGCAACCAATCCAGGCCAGGCTGCAGCAAGGCCAGATCACCGCGAAAGCGGTTAATGACAAAGCCCTTGACCCGCGCCTGTTCGCTGGGCGAAAGCAATTCCAGGGTGCCGACCAAATGAGCGAATACCCCGCCGCGATTGATGTCGGCAATGAGCAACACCGGGCAGTCCACCGCCTCGGCGAAACCCATGTTGGCAATGTCGCCGGCCCGCAGATTGATCTCGGCCGGCGACCCGGCGCCCTCCACCATGACGACCGGATACGCGGCGCTCAAACGTTCATGGGAAGCCAGCACCGCTTGCATCGCGATGGCCTTGTAATCGTGATAGGCCACGGCGTTCATGGTGGTCACGGCGCGGCCATGGATGATGACCTGGGCGCCAGTGTCGCTGTTGGGCTTGAGCAGGACCGGGTTCATGTCGGTATGCGGTTCGAGGCCGCAGGCCTGGGCCTGGACGGCCTGGGCCCGGCCGATTTCGCCACCATCGGCGGTCACCGCGCTGTTGAGGGCCATGTTCTGCGGCTTGAACGGCACCACACTCACCCCTTGACGCCTGACCCAGCGGCACAGCGCCGTGACCAAGGTACTTTTGCCGGCATCGGAGGTGGTGCCCTGCACCATCAAGGTGGTCATCGAATGTCCTTGGCGTAGGCCTCGAACGCCTGTTCGAGGCGCGAGAATTCAGCGTCATCGGCAGGAAGCCCGAAGCGCAGGCTGCTGGTGTGGGTGAACAATCGCAGGAGAATGCCGCGATGGGCCATGAAGTCGTGAAGCGCCTGGGCATGCTCGGTGATCAGCCACTGGAACAACCCGCAGCCGCCCTGCGGCTTGAAGCCATGGCGCTCCAGCGTCAATGCCAAGCGTTGACTGGTCTGCTCGCAACGCAGTCGTTGTCGCGCGTGCGCCTCAGTGTCCAGCAGGCACGCCTGGCCCAGCACCCGGGTCGGTCCGCTGATGGCCCACGGCCCGACCTGTTCGGCGAGCAGCTTGAGCAAGCGCCGCTCGGCCAGGACGAACCCCAGGCGAACCCCGGCCAGGCCGAAAAACTTGCCGAACGATCGCAACACGATCAACCCGACCTGATGCGCATAGGCGGCAAGGCTCAGCTGCGGAGTGACGTCCATGAACGCTTCATCCACCACCAGCCAGCCGCCGCGCTGGGCCAGGCGGGCGTGCCAGTCCAGCAGGCGTTCGGGGCACAGGCTCAGGCCGGTGGGGTTGTTGGGGTTGACGACCACCAGCACGTCGAGGCTGTCGAGAAAGAAGTCCACTTCCGCCTCCAGCACTTCACGCACGATGTAGCCACTGCGGCGCCAGGCTTCGGCGTGCTCGGCGTAACAGGGCGACAAGACGCCAACCTTGCCGATCCGGCGCAGTCGCGGCAGCAGTTGGATCGCCATTTGCGAGCCTGCCACCGGCAGCACATGCGCTGCCTCGTAGTAATCGCAAGCAGCCTGCTCCAAGCCATCATCGGTTTCGGGCAGGCGCGCCCAGACGCGCAGTGGAATAGTCGGAATATCGAACGGCCAGGGCGCCAGGCCGCTGGACAGGTCGAGCCAGTCGGCCTCGGCAATGCCGTATTGCCGGGCCGCGTTGCGCAGTCGTCCACCGTGTTCAAGCATAAAACTCGGCTCCGAGGCAGAGAATCAGCAGCCATAACCATACGCCGCGCTGGACCAATTGCCAGCCACGATCGATGGAATCGGCGCTCGCCGGCACGCCTTCGCCCAACGGTGGGCGTTGATGCAGTTCGCCGTGATACACCGCCGCGCCGCCCAGCTCGACGCCCAACGCCCCGGCACCGGCAGCCATCACCGGCCCGGCATTGGGGCTGTCCCAGGTCGGTCCCTGGGTACGCCAGCATTTGAGCGCCAAACGGGTCTGGCCGAGCACGGCGTAGGTCAGCGCCACCAGGCGCGCGGGGATATAGTTCAGCACATCATCGATCTTCGCCGCCGCCCAGCCGAAACGCTCGAAGCGCTCATTGCGATAGCCCCACATGGCGTCGAGGGTATTGCTCAACCGGTACAACACCACACCGGGCGCACCGGCCACGGCGAACCAGAACAGCGCGGCGAATACCGCGTCGCTGCCGTTTTCCAGTACCGACTCAGTCGCGGCGCGGGCCACGGCGGTTTCATCCAGCCCAGCGGTTTCGCGGCTGACCAGATAGCCGACACGCTGGCGCGCTTCATCCAGATCGCCTTTGCGCAGCGCCCGCGCCACCGGCTCGACGTGCTCGCCGAGGCTGCGCAGGCCGAGGGCGCAGTACAGCGCCAGAATATCCACCAACCAGCCAATCATGGGCGCCCAGGACAGGGCCGTTGCCAACAAGGTCAACGGCAATACCGCAATGATCCACGCCGTAACGCCATGGCTGCGCCAGCCGCGCCCGCCGGAATTGAAACGTTGTTCGATACGGTTGGCGAAACGGCCGAACGCGACCAGCGGATGCCCGCGCCGAGGCTCGCCCAACAGCGCATCCAGCGCGACCGCGGCGGCACTGAGCAACGCCACGCTCATGGCCGCACGCCCCAACGGTTTTCATACAGCAATTCGTTGAGCGGACGCGGTTGCGCCCAGCCTTCCAGGGCGAGCATGGGCGCCGGGTAAAAACCCTCTACCGGGCCCAGGCAAAGTATGGCCAACGGCTTGGCCCCGGCGGGCAGGCCCAGCAGGTCGGCCAGCGCCTGGGGCTCGAACAGCGACACCCAGCCCATTCCCAGCCCTTCGACGCGGGCCGCCAGCCACAGATTCTGGATGGCGCAGGACAGCGAGGCCAAGTCCATTTCCGGCAACGTCCGGCGGCCGAAGATGTGCCGCTCGCGATCGTCCATCAAGGCCGCCACCAGCACCTCGGCACTGTCGTTGATGCCTTCGACCTTGAGTTTCATGAATTCATCGCTGCGCTCGCCCAAGGCCTCGGCGGTGCGGATGCGTTCCTGCTCCACCAGATCGCGGATCTGCCCGCGCACGGCGCGGTCACTGATGCGGATAAACCGCCAAGGTTGCATCAACCCGACGCTGGGCGCCTGATGCGCCGCTTCCAGCAGTCGGCGCAGTAACGCCGGTTCGACCGTGCCGCCGGTGAAGTGGCGCATGTCACGGCGTTCGGCGATAGCGCGGTAGACGGCTTCGCGTTCGGCCTCGGAGAAGGCGTTGTCGGTCATGGCCTGCTCGCGGCAACGGGCTCAAGATCCGGCGCAAACAGCGCGGCAACGGCCCTCGGATTGGACGGGAAATAAAAATGCACGTAGGAAGCCGTCATCCGTCCTTGCCGGAAAACCGCTTCAGCCCCACGCCCACCGTTAGGGCTGTGACCACGGGCAATGGGCGCCAGCTCGGTGCTGGTCAGGGAGTGATGATAGGTATGCCCGCGCAGGGTGCCTTCCGGCAGTTCAACCGATTGCAGCGCCAAGGCCGCCAGGCGCGTCTGCATCTGCGCATCACCGCGCAACAGGCCGAGCAGCTCGGCGCGGGCGCCTTCGACGTCGGTCAATGAATCGAGCAGATACAGCATGCCGCCGCATTCGGCGAGCAACGGTTTGCCGGCTTCATGGTGCGCACGGATCGCCGCCAGCATCGGCGCGTTGCCGGCCAGGGCAACGTGATGCAGTTCCGGATAACCGCCGGGTAGATAAAGACTGTCCGTCTCAGGCAGCGAGGTGTCATGAATCGGCGAAAAGAAGCGCAGCTCGGCGCCCATGGCCCGCAGCAGATCCAGGCTTGCGCCGTAGGTGAAGGCAAACGCTTCATCCCGGGCCACGGCAATGCGCACGCCGTCGAGCCATGGCTCAACTGCGACCGGTTCGGGCGCCGCGAATTCGACCCTGGGCGGCAGCGCGACTTCACAACTGCTGGCCAACGCCTCGGCGGCGGCGTCGAGGCGAACATCCAGGTCGTTCAACTCGCTGGCCTGGACAAGGCCAAGGTGACGGCTGGGCAATTCGATGCCGGTTTCCCGCGAGAGCGCGCCGTACCAGCGCAGGCCTTCGGTGAGGCTGCCTTCGAGCAACTGGGCATGACGCAAGGTGCCGACCCGGTTGGCCAACACGCCGGCAAACGGCAAGTCCGGTTGATAGCGGGCCAGGCCCAAGGCCAGGGCGCCGAAGGTCTGGGCCATGGCGGTGACATCGATCACTGCCAGCACCGGCACGCCGAAATGCCGCGCCAGGTCGGCGCTGGACGGGGTGCCGTCGAATAATCCCATGACGCCTTCGATCAGGATCAGGTCCGCTTCGGCGGCGGCTTCCCACAGCAGTCGCCGGCTCTCCTGCTCGCCGACCATCCACATATCCAGCTGATAGACCGGCGCGCCACTCGCACGCTCGAGAATCATCGGGTCGAGAAAATCCGGACCGCATTTGAATACGCGCACCTTGCGTCCCTGGTTGCGATGCAAGCGGGCCAGGGCGGCGGTGACGGTGGTCTTGCCCTGGCCGGAAGCCGGGGCGGCGATCAACACCGCCGGGCAATGGCGGCTGGTCATCGAAGCATCGCTCACAGTTCGACGCCCTTCTGCGCCTTGATGCCTGCCTGGAACGCGTGCTTGATCATGCCCATTTCGGTGACGGTGTCGGCCAGCTCGATCATCTCGGGCTTGGCGCCACGGCCGGTCACGACTACATGCTGCATTGGCGGGCGGGCCTGCAGGTCGCCAAGGACTTGATCGAGGTCGAGGTAACCGTGCTTGAGCGCGATGTTCAGTTCATCGAGCACCACCAGGCCAATCGATGGGTCGCCGAGCAGTTGCCGCGAGACGGCCCAGGCCGCTTCGGCTGCGGCGATGTCGCGCTGGCGATCCTGGGTTTCCCAGGTAAAGCCCTCGCCCATCACATGGAAGCGCACCTGCTCGGGGAAGCGGCGGAAAAACAGCTCTTCGCCAGTGCTGTTGCGCCCTTTGATGAACTGCACCACGCCGCACTGCATGCCATGTCCCATGGCCCGGGCCAACATACCGAACGCCGAGCTGCTCTTGCCCTTGCCGTTGCCGGTCAACACCAACAGCAGACCGCACTCGTTCGGTGAATTGGCAATGCGCTCATCGATCACGGCTTTTTTGCGCAGCATGCGCGCCAGGTGGCGTTCGTCGCGATCAGGCATGTCGGTCATGGGGAGCTCTCCGTTGGGACTGGATAACGGCGGGCGGGCACAAAAAAGACGGCAAGGAGCCTGGCATCGCCCACCGTGATGCCGTTGGATGAATCAGGCCGGTCTCCGGGCTCATGAGCGGCGTGGTGCCGGGCTGCGCGCCTTCCCATGTCTTGCGACACAGTGGCCCTGTACACAGCGTTGACTCATTTACCGTTGCGGGGGCAGCGCCGGGCTTGCATTCGCTCACCGGCTTCCCTGTTTCACCCTATCGGCCACGGCCATAGAGCACCTGAAACAAGCCGCGAAGGTTAGAGGGTTGGGGGTGGAGCGTCAATTAAAGCCGCCAGCTGTTTCGGTTCGTTAATTGGCCCCGATCAATAAATTGACGCCAATCTTGTGTGAATCTGCGGCAAGTGATATCAAAGAGACACTACGACCCGATATCACAAGAACAAGAGGGCAAATACATGCAAGGCATGATCATCAGCAATCCGAAGCTGGAATTCCTGCGCCCGGTGCTGGAACGCTGGTTCGACTGCATCGACCGTTACAACGCCGTGCGCGGCGATAACGACACACCCTACTGGCACGATGAGAAAGCCAACCTCGGACTGCTGGCAGCAGCAGCCTGGATGGCTGAAATGGTCACGCTGCAAAACGCACCGACCCGCAAACAGAATGAAGAAGGCGAGCGTAACGCCAGCGCCGACCTGCTGATCGCCAGCAGCGAAGAACGCGTTTTCATCCAGGCTACTCAACGCTGGCCCAAGGTCAACAACCTGAACCTGACCCAACCGTTGCAGGAAGCCGCCAGCGACGCCAAACGTATCAGTTATGCCAGCGACTTGAAGGTGGGCTGCCTGTTCGTCGCCCCGCAAAAAGTCCAGCAAAGCGCCACGCCCGAAGAACTGCAGGACATGATCGACGACTTGCAGAAAGAAAACACCTGCGCCGTGGCTTGGTACTTCCCCTACGCCTACCGCAAGTTGCGCAACGAGGCCGGCCATTATCACCCTGGCATCGCCTTGCTGTTGAAACAGGCTCACGGCTGACGGTTGAACCATCCCACGGCTACGCTTCTCTATGAATAACCACATGCATTCATAGGGAAGCCCGCATGCTCAAGCCACCGCATCTTTTAATCGTCGCCCTTGCTACTGGGCTTGCTGCTTGTGGCGAGTCTTCCACTTTGCAGGTGTCCGACGGTTTCGGCCCGTCGCCGAAACTGCCCGAACCGAACAAGACCCTGATTCCCACGGTGAACATCGCCGAAGCCGTCGGCTGGCCGGATGGCGCCAAGCCAACCCCGGCCCAGGGCCTGCAAGTGGCCGCGTTCGCCGAGGGCCTGGACCATCCGCGCTGGCTGTTCGTCTTGCCCAATGGCGATGTGTTGGTGGCGGAAACCAACGCGCCACCCAAGCCCGACGACGCCAAGGGCATTCGGGGCTGGGTGATGAAAAAAGTCATGGGGCGTGCCGGCGCTGGCGTGCCCAGTCCCAACCGCATCACATTGCTGCGAGACGCCAATCACGACGGCATCGCCGAAACCCGGACGATCTTCCTGGAAAATCTCAATTCGCCGTTCGGCATGACCCTGGTAGGGAATGACCTGTACGTCGCCGACACCGACCGGTTGATCCGCTTCCCTTACAAAGAGGGTGATACGCAGATCAAGGCGCAGCCCACCACGGTCGTCGATTTGCCGGGCGGCACCCTCAACCACCACTGGACCAAAAACGTGATCGCCAGCCGGGACGGCAGCAAGCTGTATGTCACTACCGGCTCCAACAGCAACGTCGCGGAAAATGGCATGGGGGTTGAGGAAGGGCGCGCGGCGATATGGGAAGTGGACCGAGCCACGGGCAAGCACCGCATCTTCGCCTCGGGCCTGCGCAACCCCAACGGCCTGGCGTGGGAACCACGCAGCGGGGCGCTGTGGACGGCGGTCAACGAACGGGACGAGATCGGCAGCGACCTGGTACCGGACTACATCACTTCGGTGAAAGACGGCGGCTTTTATGGCTGGCCCTACAGTTATTACGGGCAGAACATCGACGTCCGGGTCGAGCCGCAGAACCCCGACCTGGTGGCCAAGGCTATCGCTCCGGATTATGCCGTCGGTCCTCACACCGCCTCTCTGGGCCTGACTTTCGCCGAGGGCAGCAAGTTGCCCGAACCCTTTACCCAAGGTGCATTCATTGGGCAGCACGGCTCCTGGAACCGCAAACCCCACAGTGGCTACAAAGTGATCTTCGTCCCGTTCAATGGCGGCAAGCCGGTGGGACAGCCCGTAGACGTGCTGACTGGCTTCCTCAACGCAGACGAAAAGGCCCAGGGCCGGCCGGTGGGTGTGGTGATCGATAAGCAGGGAGGGTTGTTGGTGGCTGACGATGTGGGGAACAAGATTTGGCGGGTGTCAAAAAACTAGAGCTGAAACCGTTCCCCGTGGCGAGGGAGCTTGCTCCCGCTCGGTTGCGTAGCGACCGCTAAAAGCTTGGGGCTGCTGCGCCCGAGGCGTCGGACCGGCCCAGCGGGAGCAAGCTCCCTCGCCACAAGAGCCTTCAGTAAAAATCCTGGTCAGGGATTACGCGCCAGGTGTTCCGGCTGCAATACACGCTTGGCGCCCAGATAGGCTTTTTGCCAATACGCCTTGGAAAGACTGTCGAGCTTGACCGTCCCGCCGGTGGCCGGCGCATGGACGAAACGCCCTTCTCCTACGTAAATCCCGGCATGGCTGACCTGGGAGCCGCCATTGGTGGCGAAGAACACCAGGTCACCGCTCTGCAACGCGTCCTTGCCAACCTGTGGCGCGCGCATGCTGATCATTTCGCGAGTGGAACGCGGCAAGGAAATGCCGGCGGCGTCACGGTACACGTAGCCGATCAAGCCACTGCAATCAAAACCTGAATCGGGCGTGTTGCCGCCCCAGCGATAGGGTGTGCCCACCAGGCCCAGCGCTCGAAAAAGCACGTCTTCGGCGGCAGGAGAAAAAGTTTGGGAAGGCGCAAAAACCACCGGGGCCCGCACTGGCGCAGGCGGTGGGGTGCGGCTTGCGCAAGCGCTGAGCAGCGCGGCAACGAAAAGAACAGCGAGGCGGGCCGACGTCGACATAAGCAGAACAATCCTGATCTGGATGCGGCTTTTCTGCCGTGGAGATGGAAACAAAGCCGCCTGCGTAGAACGCAGGCGGATTGCCATCAATCAATGATCATGGATTCTAGCGGCTATGAGGCAAACTTCAAGTAAGACTTTAAGTTTGCCTCACAAACTGTGTGCTTACTTGCGAGCGGTGACGACAGTCGGTGCCATGGCGAGGGCGCGCTTGGCTTCGATGAAGGTCTTGCTCCAGTAGCTGTCGCCCAGGCTGTCGATTCGCACTCCACCGCTGCGGCGGCTGCTGGAGTGGATGAACTGGTTGTCGCCCAAGTAGATACCGGCGTGGCTGACGCGACCGCGACGACCATTGGTGCTGAAGAACAACAGGTCACCGGGTTCAAGTTGATTGCGGGCTACCAGAGGGGCTTTTACGTTGATCATTTCGCGAGTGGAGCGCGGCAGGTTCATGCCCGCCTCTTCACGAAACAGATAACCGATGAAACCGCTGCAGTCGAAGCCCGCTTCGGAGGTGCCGCCAAAACGATAACGCGTGCCGATCAAGGACATGCCCCGTTCCAGGATGCTGTCTGCCAGCACCGGAAGCTGATAAGGCTTGCTGCCGGCAAAGTCCGCCAGCTCTTTATCGGAGGCCATTTCTTCCTGGAACGCAACGGAGGAAGACTGGGCGGTAACGGAATTCTTGACCTGTGGTTGTGGCGCTTGCTGGGTCACTGGAGAGTGGGCAGCGCAACCGAACAACAGGGTAACGAGTGCGAGAGGCACGAGGGGTGCGAAGCGACTTAGCATGGGCACGACCGTGGCTGAAGTAGTAAAGATGGCGAGACTATGCCTTCTATCATCCTCATTTGCAAATTCAATCGATGCAAATGTGACTTCTTGATTTCTCGTTTACATCTAAGCGCTTAAGCCCGTATTGAGCGGGGTTCAGGCCTCCAGCCCAGTAAAACCGCGGGCTTCGCCGGGTTAATAAGAGGCTTTAAGCCATCATCTGGCGACAGTTTTACCAGCCTAAAGTTTCTTTTAAAAAAGGAATGGTCAGCTTGCGCTGGGCCTGGAGTGAGGCCTGATCGAGACGTTCGAGCAATTCGAACAAAGCGCTCATGCTGCGGGTGCCACGGGTGAGGATGAAATGCCCGACTTCGTCGGTCAGGTGCAGGCCACGGCGCGAGGCCCGCAGTTGCAATGCGCGCAGCTTGTCTTCATCGGAAAGCGGGCGCATCTGGAAAATCAGCGCCAGGGTGAGACGAGACTTGAGGTCCGCCAGTTTCACTGGCAGCTCTCGCGGCGATGTCGAGGCGGCAATCAGCAAGCGCCGACCACTGTCGCGAAGCCGATTGAACAAGTGGAACAACGCCTCTTCCCAATCGGCCTTGCCGGCCACGGCCTGGAGGTCATCCAGGCAGACCAGTTCGTACTGCTCGAGGTTGTCGAGGATATCAACGCCGCGATCCAGCAACTCGGCCAACGGTAGATACACCGCCGGCTCGCCCAATTGCTCGAACCGCAAGCAAGCAGCCTGCAACAGATGCGTGCGCCCTACCCCGTCCTTGCCCCACAGATAAATCAGGCTCTCGGTCCAGCCGGCGTCGGCTTCGCAAAGCCGCTCGACATAGCCGAGTGCAGCGGCATTGGCGCCTGGGTAGTAGTTGATAAAGGTGGCGTCATCACGCAGACGCACACCTAGGGGCAGCTGAATCGGTTTCATGCTGACTGAACAGTTCCACGGGAACCGTTAGTGGCCTCTGTGTAAAGTGCGCAAAGTTTATACCCGTGACGCGGACCGCACAATGCGCCGGACCACGAGCAAAATCAAAGGTTTGCAGCGGCAAGGGCGCGGAGCATCAGTTTCCCTGACACTCCACCGATCATTCGCCTTACAGATCAGGGTCTTCGACGCCACTGTAGATGTCCGAATCCTTGTACAGATCGTGCACATGGCGCACCAGCACCATGATCACCGCCGCCACCGGCAACGCCAGCAGGACCCCGGTGAAGCCGAACAACTCGCCGCCTGCCAGGATCGCGAAGATCACCGCAACCGGATGCAGGCCGATGCGATCGCCCACCAGCAGCGGCGTCAGCACCATGCCCTCCAGCGCCTGCCCAACCATGAACACCGCGACGATGCCAACCATGGGATACAAATCCCCACCGAACTGGAACAGCCCGGCGACCAACGCCGCACCAATCCCAATGACAAACCCCATGTAAGGCACGATGGCCGCCAGTCCGGCGATCAGGCCGATCAACAACCCCAGTTCCAGCCCGACCAGCATCAGCCCTGCGGCATAAATGAAACCCAACGCGACCATCACCAGCAATTGGCCCCGGACGAATGCACCGAGTACTTCGTGGCATTCGCCGGTCAACGTCATGATGCGTTCTTCACGATGACGCGGCAGCAGGCTGCGGATCTTGGCCATCATCAGATCCCAGTCACGCAGCAGATAGAAAGCCACCACCGGGATCAACACCAGGTTCGCCAGCCAGCCGATCAGCGCCAGGCTCGACGCCGTGGCCTGGCTCAAGACCACGCCGACGATATCGGTGGTCTGGCCCATATGTTCGCTGATGGCCGCCTTGACCTTGTCGAACTTCCAGAAACCGTCGGACAACCCCAGCTTCGACTGCACCCATGGCACCGCGCTGTGCTGCAACCAATCGAGCATCTGCGGCGCCAGTTCGTACAGGCGCACCAGTTGCTTGGCGAGCATTGGTATCAGCACCAGCAACAGAGCGCTCACGATCAGCGTGAACAGCGCAAACACCGCTACCACGCCCCAGGTTCTGGACAGCCCGAGTTTTTCCAGGCGATCCACGACCGGATCGAACAGGTAGGCCAGCAACAGCGCAACCAGGAAAGGCGTGAGGATCGGGTGCAACAACCAGATGAACACAATCAGCAGGGCGACCCCACCCAACCAGAACCAACGCCGCGTGTCGCCCATGAACCACTCCTGACTCTATATAAAGAAGAAAACCTACCAGCGGAACCGCAGATTGGCGACGGGCGCTGGCGCTGGCTGCACAGGCGAAATCGCGCCATCGGCGGCGGGCTGGACCGCAGGCGTCGGCGCGATGGCCTCCCCGACGGGTATCTCCTGCAGCTTCGCCAGGGCCAACTGCGCCTTCAACTGCTCTGCGCTTGCGCTGACCTTGTAGACGATCACGTCGCCTTCGACCCGTTGCACTTGCCCACCGAACGGTTCAAGCAACCGCCCCAACGCCGCGTAACGCTCAAGGTTCACACCTTGCACTTCCAGCAATTGTTCGGTGGCGACACCCGGCTTGGCCACGAAACGCGGCGCCAAGCGTTGGCTCACCGCCAGCATCACGGCATCAGCCAATGCAGCAGGATCGGCGCCTTGGACGCTGCCCTGTTCGCGCTGGTCGCCCAGCCACAGGCGCCAGCTCGCTTGCCATTGGCCGCCCTCTTCCTTGGCATGGACCGCCAGTAACGCGTCGGAACCGTAGCGCTCCGACACCTCGCGCAAGGGTGCCGGGTCGTTGCCTTGCAGGGTCGGCGCCGTGGCGACAATCTGCTCGCTCAAGTCCGCCAGGGGCAGATGCAGCGGCAAACCCCGGTGCTGGGCAGCCCGGCGCAACGGCGTGGCGCTGGCCTGGCCATCGCCGACCAGGCTGGAACCCTCCGCCGAATCGTTCAGCCACCAGCCCAGGATCGATGGGCGATTCGCCCCCCAAAGCGACAACCCCGCCGAACGCAACGCCCGGTCGGTGCTGGCTGGATCGAAGTCCACCTGCAGGCTTTCCGGAGGGCCGGCCTCGTAGCCATATTGAAGAATGATCTGTTGCGGGTCCTTGCGGATCGCCGCCAGGCCGGGGCTCTGGGCGGCCTTGGCGTCACCGGTCAGCCGCAGCACCAAGGTGTCCAGGGCACGCAACGTCGCCTGGTTACGCTCATCCGGCGCCTGGCTGCTGACCGGTTCACGCACCTGATAAAGGCTATTGAGGGTTTCGGCATGGCTCGCCAGGCTGATCAGCGACAAGCAGCCCACAGACAAGAATTTGAACAAACGCATGGAAAATTCCCGGACAAAACGGCTGGCAGCGGCCGTGTGGAGAAGATTGAGCATGGCTGTGACACGACACCGGGCAAAACATTCAGCCACCCGATGCAAGTTTCCCACGGTCATCGCCATAGTCGCTTACCGCTACACCTTATACAGACGTGCCGTGCAGTACCATCACAACAAATATCGGTTTTTTTTGGTGGATATGTCCCTGCCCGTCGGCACGAGGATGGCCGCTGCTGCACAAGCCTGATAAAATCGCGCGCCTTCGCAGACTGGCAATGGCTGGGCATCCGGAATAATTCGTACAACGGTTATTCCACGGCCCCGGCGATCGGTCGTTACCCAGAAATCCCCCCTTTAAAGGCCTGGATCATGAGCAAGCAACCCTCCCTGAGCTACAAGGACGCCGGTGTAGACATCGACGCCGGTGAAGCATTGGTCGAACGCATCAAGAGCGTCGCCAAGCGCACCGCGCGCCCGGAAGTCATGGGCGGCCTGGGCGGTTTCGGCGCCCTCTGCGAAATCCCGGCCGGCTACAAGCAACCGGTGCTGGTCTCCGGCACTGACGGCGTGGGCACCAAGCTGCGCCTGGCCCTGAACCTGAACAAACACGACACCATCGGCATCGACCTGGTGGCCATGTGCGTGAATGACCTGGTGGTCTGCGGCGCAGAGCCGCTGTTCTTCCTCGACTACTACGCCACCGGCAAACTGAACGTCGACACCGCCGCCCAGGTCGTGACCGGCATCGGCGCCGGCTGCGAACTGTCCGGCTGCTCCCTGGTTGGCGGCGAAACCGCTGAAATGCCAGGCATGTACGAAGGCGAAGACTACGACCTGGCGGGCTTCTGCGTCGGCGTCGTGGAAAAAGCCGAGATCATCGACGGCTCGAAAGTCGCTGCTGGCGATGCCCTGCTCGCGCTGCCGTCCTCCGGCCCGCACTCCAACGGCTACTCACTGATCCGCAAGATCATCGAAGTCTCGGGTGCCGACATCGAGAACACGCAGCTCGACGGCAAGCCGCTGGCCGACCTGCTGATGGCGCCGACGCGCATCTACGTCAAGCCACTGCTCAAGCTGATCAAGGACACCGGCGCCGTCAAGGCCATGGCCCACATCACTGGCGGCGGGCTGCTGGACAACATCCCGCGCGTGCTGCCAAAAGGTGCCCAGGCGGTGGTCGACGTGGCGAGCTGGACCCGCCCTGCGGTGTTCGACTGGCTGCAAGAGAAAGGCAACGTCGACGAATCCGAAATGCACCGCGTGCTGAACTGTGGCGTGGGCATGGTCATCTGCGTAGCCCAGGAGCACGTCGAGACCGCCCTGAACGTCCTGCGTGAAGCCGGCGAGCAGCCTTGGGTCATCGGCCAGATCGCCACCGCCGCCGAAGGCGCTGCGCAAGTCGAGCTGAAAAACCTTAAGGCACATTGATGCACGAGCAGCCGCCTGCCACCTGTAACGTCGTGGTGTTGTTGTCTGGCACCGGCAGTAACCTGCAGGCCCTGATCGACAGTACGCGGACCGGCAACAGCCCGGTCCGTATCCGCGCGGTGATATCCAACCGCGCCGATGCCTACGGCCTGCAACGTGCCGAGGACGCGGGGATCGATACCCGCGTCCTTGATCACAAGGCGTTCGACGGTCGCGAAGCCTTCGACGCCGCGCTGATCGAACAAATCGACGCGTTCGATCCACAGTTGGTGGTGCTCGCTGGCTTCATGCGCATCCTCAGCGCCGGCTTCGTGCGTCACTACCAGGGCCGCCTGTTCAATATCCATCCGTCGCTGCTGCCCAAATACAAAGGGTTACACACTCACCAGCGCGCGCTGGAGGCCGGCGACACGGAGCACGGCTGCTCCGTGCACTTCGTCACCGAGGAACTCGATGGCGGACCACTGGTCGTACAGGCAGTAATACCGGTAGAGTTGCACGACACGCCGCAAAGCCTGGCGCAACGGGTCCACGCCCGCGAGCACCAGATCTACCCGATGGCCGTGCGCTGGTTTGCCGAAGGCCGGCTGACCCTCGACGATCGCGGGGCCTCACTGGACGGCCAGTTGCTCGCCGCCAGCGGCCATTTGATTCGATACTAGGAGATTTTATGCGTCGCGCCCTGCTCTTCGCTTGCGCTCTGCTCGCCTTGCCCCTGGCACAGGCCGCAGACCTTCAACCGTTCTCCGCCAGCTACACCGCCGATTGGAAACAGCTGCCCATGAGCGGCACCGCCGAGCGTAGCCTGACCAAAGAGGCCAACGGCACCTGGAAGCTGAGCTTCAAGGCGTCGATGATGATCGCCAGCCTGACCGAAGAAAGCACCCTGACCGTGGACAAGGACACCTTGTTGCCACAGTCCTACCATTTCGAACGCGGCGGCCTGGGCAAAGCCAAGAAGGCTGACCTGGATTTCGACTGGAACACCAAGATGGTCACCGGTACCGATCGCGGCGACCCGGTCAAGCTGACGCTGAACCGGGGCATGGTCGATAAATCCACTTATCAACTGGCCCTGCAACACGACGTGGCGGCTGGCAAGAAAAGCATGAGCTACCAGGTGGTCGATGATGGTGAGATCGACACCTACGACTTCCGCGTGCTCGGTTCGGAAAAGGTCGCCACCAAGGCCGGCCAGATCGAAGCCATCAAAGTCGAGCGCGTGCGTGACCCGACGCAAAGCAAGCGCATCACCGTGCTCTGGTTCGCCAAGGATTGGGATTACTTGCTGGTGCGCCTGCAACAGGTCGAGACCGACGGCAAGGAGTACAACATCATGCTCCAGGACGGTACGGTCAACGGCAAGGCTGTGAAAGGCAGCTGATTAACCCGATACAAAAGAAGCCTCGCCAATGCGGGGCTTTTTGTTGCCCGCAATTGCTCACCCCATGTCCGCTATCGTCCGCATGCGTCATCGCTCCAACATGAAACCTTCTTCATGAAACGTACCCAACTGCGACCGAATGCCGCGCCCTGCCTGGCCTGCGCGATTGTGGCGATTTTTATGAAAGTTTCTTAACGCGCCGAAGCATTTACTTAGCTGGCTACCAAAATCTATAACAAAGTCCTGCACACGCCTTGCTGCAGATAACAGAGATTGGAGCTTGCAAGATGACTGTGAAAGTAACTGAACGCGACGACGCCCATATGTCCCATGAAGGCATTGCTGCCGGCATCCGGATCTGGGATGTGCATCAACAGGATCTACTGGTGGGAATGTTCCATTCCGAGACGGACGCTCAGAACTACCGGGCCGAGCTGGAGCGCGAAGAACGGTTGCGCTCGCGTGAAATGGCAGAATCCTGAAGACAGGAACACCTGTGGGGGCGGGCTTTCCCGCCCCCACATTGGGCCTGTGCTTAGCTTGCTGCCCTGCTTACCACATCAGATCGTCAGGAATCTGATACGCCGCGTACGGATCATCGGCGTCCACTTCTTCGGTCTGGGTATTGAGCTGGACGATGCGCTGGGGATCGCGCTCCTGGATCTTCAAGGCCGCTTCACGAGGAATCACTTCATAGCCACCGCCATGATGGACGATCGCCAGGGAACCGCTGCTCAGCTTGTTGCGCATCAGGGCGTTGACCGAGATACGCTTGACCTTCTTGTCGTCGACAAAGTTGTAATAGTCGTCGGTGGTCAGCTTCGGCAAGCGCGAGACTTCGATCAGTTGCTTGACCTGCGCGGCCCGAGCCTTCTGTTCGGCCTTTTCCTGCTGCTGTCGGTTGAGTTCCTGGTCGCGCTTGACCTTCTCGGCCATGGCTTCCTGGGCCGCGCGCTGCTGGGAATCATCCAGTTCGATCTGGCCTTTATGGGCCAGGCGCTGCTGCTTCTGTTTCTCTTTGCCGACCTGTTTGGCCTGCTTTTGGTTGACCAGCCCTGCTTTGAGCAACTGGTCGCGAAGGGAAAGGCTCATGGTGCTTACTCACTTAGGCAACGGCCTCAGCCACAGCTGGGCAAATTCTTTTCCTGACGTTTGGCTTCGCCCCACAAGGCGTCCAACTCTTCGAGGGTGCAATCTTCCATGGGACGGTGGGTGTCGCGCAATGCCTGTTCGATAAATCGGAAACGTCGCTCGAACTTTGCATTGGCGCCACGCAGGGCGGCTTCGGGGTCGACCTTGAGGTGCCGGGCCAGATTGACCACGCTGAACAGCAAGTCGCCGACCTCATCGCTGATGGCCGCAGGGTCGTTATCCGCCATCGCCTCAAGCACTTCATCCAGTTCCTCGCGGACCTTGTCGAGCACCGGCAACGGGCCAGGCCAGTCGAAACCGACCTGACCGGCACGCTTCTGCAATTTCGCCGAACGGGACAACGCCGGCAGGGCCGCCGGCACATCGTCGAGCAGCGACAATTGCTCGGGCACCGAGGCTTTCTCGGCCCGCTCCTCGGCCTTGATTTCCTCCCAGCGCTGCTTGACCTGCTCTTCGCTCAGGCGCGGGATATCCACGGGCGCATACAAGTCGCCGGTAGGAAACACATGGGGATGGCGGCGGATCAGCTTGCGGGTGATGCTGTCGACCACACCGGCGAATTCGAAGCGGTTTTCTTCCCGGGCCAACTGGCTGTAATACACCACCTGGAACAGCAGGTCGCCCAACTCGTCCTGCAGGTGATCGAAATCGCCACGCTCGATCGCATCGGCGACCTCGTAGGCTTCTTCAAGCGTATGCGGGACGATGGTGGCGTAGGTTTGCTTGATGTCCCAGGGGCAACCGTACTGCGGGTCCCGCAGGCGGTTCATCAAGTGGAGCAGATCTTCGAGGCTATACATTAATCCGTCTCATCACACGAAACTCTGTGGGAGCGAGATTGCCCGCTCCCACAATTGGCTCACGGATCATCCCGGCGTACGGTTACGCCGGGTCTCGATGATGTTCGGCAGCTGGGAAATCCGTCCCAGCAGCCGCCCCAGCGCGTCCAGGCCCGGGATCTCGATGGTCAGGGACATCAGCGCCGTGTTGTCCTCCTTGTTCGAGCGGGTGTTGACCGCCAACACGTTGATGCGCTCGTTGAGCAACACCTGGGACACGTCACGCAGCAGACCGGAGCGGTCGTAGGCGCGAATGATGATGTCCACTGGATAAGTGAGCACCGGCACCGGGCCCCAACTGACCTGGATGATGCGCTCGGGCTCGCGACCGGCCAGTTGCAGCACCGAGGCGCAGTCCTGGCGGTGAATGCTCACGCCACGTCCCTGGGTGATGTAGCCGACGATTGCATCGCCCGGCAACGGCTGGCAACAGCCGGCCATCTGTGTCATCAGGTTGCCCACGCCCTGGATCTGGATGTCGCCGCGCTTGCCGGGCTTGTAGCCGGTGGCCTTGCGCGGGATCAGCTCCAGTTGCTCGTTGCCGCGCTCCGGCTCCACCAGTTGCTGGGCCAGGTTGACCAGTTGCGCCAGGCGCAAGTCGCCGGCACCGAGGGCCGCGAACATGTCCTCGGCGGTCTTCATGTTGGCTTTTTCGGCCAGCTTGTCGAAATCCACCTGCGGCAGGCCGAGACGACTCAGCTCGCGCTCGAGCAAGGTCTTGCCCGCCGCGACGTTCTGGTCGCGGGCCTGCAACTTGAACCAATGGACGATCTTCGCCCGCGCACGGGAAGTGGTGATGTAACCCAGGTTCGGGTTCAGCCAGTCGCGGCTCGGCGTGCCGTGCTTGCTGGTAATGATTTCGACCTGCTCGCCGGTCTGCAGGCTGTAGTTGAGCGGCACGATCCGCCCGTTGATCTTCGCGCCACGGCAGTTGTGGCCGATCTCGGTATGCACCCGATAGGCGAAGTCCAGCGGCGTCGCGCCCTTGGGCAGGTCGATGGCATGGCCATCGGGGGTGAAGATATAGACCCGGTCCGGTTCGATATCGACCCGCAGCTGTTCGGCCAGGCCGCCGATGTCACCCAGCTCCTCGTGCCATTCGAGCACTTGGCGCAACCAGGAGATTTTCTCTTCGTAGTGGTTGGACCCGGACTTGACGTCGGTGCCCTTGTATTTCCAGTGGGCGCAAACGCCCAGCTCGGCTTCCTCGTGCATGGCGTGGGTGCGAATCTGCACTTCCAGCACCTTGCCTTCGGGGCCGATGACCGCGGTGTGCAGTGAGCGGTAGCCGTTTTCCTTCGGGTTGGCGATGTAGTCGTCGAACTCCTTCGGAATGTGCCGCCACAGGGTATGGACGATGCCGAGCGCGGTGTAGCAGTCGCGCATTTCCGGGACCAGTACGCGAACGGCGCGAACGTCGTAGATCTGGCTGAATTCCAGGCCCTTGCGCTGCATTTTTCGCCAGATCGAATAGATGTGCTTGGCCCGGCCACTGATGTCGGCTTCGACGCCGGTGGCCTGCAACTCTTCGCGCAATTGGGTCATGACGTCGGTGATGAACCGTTCTCGATCCAGGCGGCGCTCGTGCAGCAGCTTGGCTATCTGCTTGTACTGGTCGGGCTCCAGGTAGCGGAAGGACAAATCCTCCAGCTCCCATTTGATGTGACCGATACCCAGGCGGTGGGCCAGCGGCGCGTAGATGTCGAAGACTTCCCGGGCCACGCGATTGCGCTTCTCGTCGTCGGCGGATTTCACCGCGCGGATTGCGCAGGTGCGCTCGGCCAGCTTGATCAGCGCGACGCGCACGTCGTCGACCATGGCCACCAGCATCTTGCGCAGGTTTTCCACCTGGCCCTGGGTTCCCAGCACCATCGACTGGCGCGGGCTGAGGCTGGCGCTGATAGCGGCCATGCGCAGCACGCCATCAATCAACTTGGCGACCACGGTGCCAAAGCGCTGGCTGACCATCGGAAGCTGGATCTGCCCTTCGCGCACGCCGCGGTACAGCACCGCCGCCACCAGCGAGTCCTGGTCGAGCTTGAGGTCGGCGAGGATTTCGGCGATTTCAAGGCCCGTCTGGAAACTCGACGTGCCTTCGGACCAGAGGTTCTTCGCCGCGTTGTGTTGCTGTTCCGCCTCGCGAGCGAACTCGCAAGCGGCCTTCAAGGCTTCGCGATCCAGTGCCGCGTCGATACTGACCGCGTGATCGAGCCAAGCCTCGAGATTGATACTGCCGTCGGTGTTGATCGGCTGGTGTGCTCTCACCTGTACCATCTTTACTTACCTTCCCTACGACGCAGATTCAATGCGTCAACATCGCTGACCTTCGTTGCTCGTGTTTCCACCCAAGGCTGTGGTGGGTTGGCACGAACGGGTCAATCGGACAAGCCATCCTGGCTCGCTTCAAATAACGCCATGGCCTCGACATGCGCCGTTTGAGGAAACATATCGAGAATCCCGGCACGTTTTAACCGGTAGCCCTGCTTGATCAATTCGACCGTGTCCCGAGCCAAAGTTGCCGGGTTGCACGACACATAAACCAACCGTCTGGCACCGAGGGACGCCAGCTTGCGTACCACCTCGAAAGCACCGTCACGGGGTGGGTCCAAGAGTACCGCAGAAAAGCCTTCGCCGATCCATTCGGCATCCGCCAATGGCTGGGATAAATCGGCCTGAAAAAAGGCAGTGTTATTCAAATTGTTGCTGACGGCGTTAGCGGCCGCGCGGTCCACCATAGTCTGTACACCTTCCACGGCCACCACCTCGCGCACCTTCCTGGCCAGCGGCAAGGCAAAGTTGCCCAGGCCGCAGAACAGGTCCAGCACGCGCTCATCCGATTGAGGCGCCAGCCATTGCAGGGCCTGGGCGATCATCGCTTCGTTGACGGCGGCGTTGACCTGGATGAAATCCCCCGGCCGGTACGCCAGTTCCAGATCCCAGCTATCCAGGCGAAACCCCAAGGCTTGGCCGGGCTCGACCGGTTGCGGCTCGCCTTCACCGTGAAGCCACAACTGGGCCTCATGAAACGCGCAGAAATCCTTGAGAATCGTCTGGTCGGCCTCAGACAACGGCGCCATGTGGCGCAGCAATACCGCGAGGGACGAGCCGGCGAACAACTCCACATGACCCAACGCCTGGGGTTTGCTCAAGCGTCGCAGCATCTCCGGCAAGCGGCTCATGATCGGTTGCAAGGGCTGTACCAGCACCGGGCATTGATCGATGGCGACGATGTCCTGGCTGCCGACCGCACGGAAACCGACTTCAAGCTTTTTCGCCTTCTGGTCCCAACGGACGGCCACGCGGGCGCGACGTCGATAACCGAACTCAGGCCCACTCAAAGGCTCGGCCCATTCGTCTGGCTCAACGCCTGCAACTCGGGACAGTTGCTCGGCGAGCATGCGCTGTTTCAGGGCAAGCTGTTCGGCATGGGGCAAATGCTGGACGCTGCAGCCACCGCAACGACCGGCATGGATGCACGGTGCCGGACGACGCAGTTCGCTGGGCGAAAACACCCGCTCGGTGCGCGCCTCGACCACTTTGCCGTGGGCACCGAGCACGCGCGCCTCGACCTCTTCACCGGCCAGCGCGCCGATGACGAACCAGGTCCGACCCTCGACAAACGCAATTCCCCGGCCATCATTGGCCAGGCGTTCAATGGTCAAGCGCTGCTTTTTACCGGTGGGCACCTGCGGGGCCCGGCTTCCGCCGCTGGGCTGGAAGCGCAAGCCTCTTTCATGCTTGGCCATCAGTTGGGCGCGTCGAAAATGCCGGTCGACAGATAACGGTCGCCACGGTCACAGATGATCGCGACGATCACCGCGTTCTCGACTTCTTTCGACAGACGCAGCATCCCCGCCACGGCACCGCCCGACGACACGCCGCAGAAAATGCCTTCCTCACGCGCCAGGCGACGGGTCACGTCCTCGGCTTCGCTCTGGGCCATGTCGATGATCCGGTCCACGCGGTCGGCCTGGTAGATCTTTGGCAGATACTCTTCGGGCCAGCGTCGGATGCCGGGGATGGCCGAGCCTTCCATCGGTTGCAGGCCGATGATCTGCACGTTCGGATTTTGTTCTTTCAAGTAGCGCGAGGTGCCCATGATGGTGCCGGTGGTGCCCATCGAGCTGACGAAATGAGTGATCGTGCCGTCGGTCTGGCGCCAGATCTCAGGACCGGTGGTGGTGTAGTGGGCCTCGGGATTGTCACCGTTGGCGAACTGATCGAGCACCTTGCCCCGGCCTTCGGCCTGCATGCGCTCGGCCAGGTCCCGGGCACCTTCCATGCCCTCCTCCTGGGTGACCAGGATCAGCTCGGCGCCATAGGCAGTCATCGCCGCCTTGCGCTCGGCGCTGGAGTTGTCGGGCATGATCAGGATCATCCTGTAGCCCTTGATCGCCGCCGCCATCGCCAGAGCAATACCGGTGTTGCCGGACGTCGCCTCGATCAGCGTATCGCCGGGCCGGATCTGCCCGCGCAATTCGCCACGGGTGATCATCGACAACGCCGGCCGGTCCTTGACCGAACCCGCCGGGTTGTTCCCTTCGAGCTTGAGCAAAAGCGTATTAGTGGTCTCGCCGGGCAAGCGCTGCAAGCGGACCAGCGGAGTGTTGCCGACGCAATCGGCGATGGTTGGGTACTGCAGAGTCATGGCGTATTCGCAATCCGGACTGCGGGGGCGCCTATCATACCGGCAAACCCGGCGAGGCCATATCACGCAAAGTAAGGGGGTTATGGCTTATGGGAATAAGCGAGGCGAAAGCTGCGTGCGCTGCTGGGTGGAGGTAGCCCTTCCCTACAGAGCCGAGCGCTCGGATCGCGCATGCATACCAGCTGTAAGCACTGTCCGTCATATTCTTCCCGCCTGCTTGTGGGTTCGTTCCTTTTATATAAATGAGCAAGCATTCATGGCTACCGGGCTTCGCACCGTGCTGTTTAAGGTAGTACCGCTACAACGTACGAGCAGGATGCAGAGCAAAACGATGGTCAACGCTTGGTGGAAACAAAAAGATTCGCAGCTCAGCGCCCGACAGGCTTCTGGGCAACGCTTGCGCAACCTATTGGAAGAATACGACATCGCCCCCTCGGCATTCGCCGAGGTGCTGCGTGTTAGCCCTCAATGCCTGACGAACTGGAGCGTACGGGGTGTGCCTCGGTTGTGGATGGCGCAGTTGGCACGTTTGCTGAGTGTCAGTGAAGTGTGGCTGGTGACGGGGGAAGGCGAGCGGGCACGAGACATACATCGGGAGCTAGAACAGAAGGGATTAGGCCTCGAACACATCCCTGATGAAAGCACCATCCCATTCCGACCTGAGGGACATACGCCTGTTACTGAGGAAGTGGCTGCCGCAAGGTGTCCGCGAAAAAACGCAAACAAACGGATGACCTGATGTCGCTTTTAACATCGGCGGGGCTGAGGCCAGACGCAAATGGATGTTTACTTCAAACCATCCTCGTGAGTCCCCTCCTCTGCAAGTGGATTTGTTACTGCCCACTTGCATATTTTCTCAACCACCCACTTAGGCGCCGATCATGGCAAATCCCTACCGCGAACTTTTCACTACCCCGGGCGTCATGGGGTTAGTGATCGCGAGTTCCATTGCCCGGCTACCACAGGCAATGATCGGCATCGGCATCATCACCATGCTGGTGCAGCAGACAGGCCTTTATTGGCTAGCGGGCGCGGTCGCCGGTACTTTTACCTTGGCGAATGCACTTATCGGTCCGCAAGTATCGAAACTTGTTGATCAGCGGGGGCAACGTCGGGTTCTGCCCTTGGTGACGGCCTTCAGCATTGGTATGTTGCTCGCGCTGATCGTTGCCGTCTACATGAGCGCTCCAGCCACACTGCTGTTTATTCTTGCGGCATTGGCGGGCACGATGCCGAGCATGCCCGCCATGATAAGAGCACGCTGGACGCAGCTTTTCCGTGGCAAGCCTGAGTTACACACGGCGTTCTCCTTGGACACGGTTCTAACTGAACTCGCCTTTATCATCGGCCCACCACTTGCCATTGGTTTGAGTGTCAGCTTTTTCGCGGAAGCCGGGCCTCTTGTAGCCGTTTTGCTGCTGGTTGTCGGCGTGACGGCTTTTCTTATGCAGCGGCAGACAGAACCGAAGGTGATCGTGGGCATAAGAAGGAACGCACGCTCGACCCTGCTTATCCCCGGCGTTCGTACCATCGTGCTAGCGCTCTTGGCAATGGGTGTGATTGGCGGATCAATCGACGTGGCGGTTGTGGCCTTCGCCAACGTACAAGGCTGGCCGGCGGCTGCCAGTTTCATCCTGGCAGCCTATGCGCTCGGTTCAATGATCGCGGGTCTGACGTTCGGCGCTTTAAGGATTTCCTTGCCAATTGAAAAGCAGTTCTTTATCGGGGTGCTGATAACGGCAGTCACTGCCGTGTTGCCCATTCTTTCACCGAACGTCTACATCCTTTCCGGGATGTTATTTGTTGCAGGTATGTCATTTGCGCCAACGATGGTCGTCGTCATGAATCTCGGCTCGATCATTGTTCCACCGTCAAGGATCACCGAAGGACTTACGTGGATGACTACAGGCATCAGCATCGGCGTAGCGCTCGGTGGCGTATTGGCAGGACTGGTCATCGACGTCTATGGCGCGCAGGCAGGGTTCGGCGTCGCGATTGTCGCGGGCCTGGCCATGGTGGTGATCGTGCTTTTGGGGCTGCGTACACTTCGTGCCACGTCTGCGGTTTGTACGGAGCTAAACTTCTAGTGATCAGCACTCTGGGCTTCGTCGGGGCATCGATCTGCTGGCAACGGGTGCGCCCCCCCCCACGAACGACCTTGATCAGGGGCTGATTACTTACATCGGCACATGGTGATCCTGAAGCCAGGGGTAATTGCATCCGCTTAAAATACGCGGACACAATCGCCCTTATCGGCCGGGCGAGGAAGCTGTGTTCCCCCAGCCCCTTACGATAGTAGTGAATTAATCCTGCGTCGCTGCCTGCCTTAAAGAAGATCTGAAGTACCCACCGATCTTTGTTGCCCTCGGTCGACACGAATTTTACAAAGATCCCCCGCCTGCAAATCGCTACACTGCGCAGGTGTTGCGTGCCGGATGCGCGCAAAGCTCAATCAGACCGCTGGATGCAGGAGACAAGCGTGCTCAAGAAACTGGGAATCAAAGGCCGTGTGTTGTTGCTGACGCTGTTGCCGACCAGCCTGATGGCATTGGTCCTGGGTGGTTATTTCACCTGGATGCAGCAATCGGACCTGCACGCCCAGTTGCTGCAACGCGGTGAGATGATCGCCGAACAGCTGGCCCCGCTGGTCGCGCCGGCCATGAGCCGCCAGGACACCGAACTGCTGGAGCGCGTCGCCACCCAATCCCTTGAACAGACGGACGTACGCGCCGTAACCTTCCTGGCGCCCGACCGCACGCCCATGGCCCATGCCGGCCCGACCATGCTCAACCGCGCGCCGGAGGGCAACAGCAGCCAGTTGCTGCAACGCACCGGCAACGACGCCACCCGTTATTTGCTGCCGGTGTTCGGCAAGCACCGCAACCTGGCCGGTGAATTGGTTCCCGAAGAAGCCGACCGCCTGCTGGGCTGGGTCGAGTTGGAGTTGTCCCACAGCGGCATGTTGCTGCGCGGTTATCGCAGCCTGTTCGCCAGCCTGCTGCTGATCGCCGCTGGCCTGGGCTGCACCGCCCTGTTGGCCTTGCGCATGGGGCGCACGATCAATCGCCCGCTGAGCCAGATCAAGCAGGCCGTGGCGCAACTCAAGGACGGTCACCTGGAAACCCGCCTGCCGCCGCTGGGCAGCCAGGAGCTGGACGAATTGGCGTCGGGTATCAATCGCATGGCCGGCACTTTGCAGAATGCCCAGGAAGAGTTGCAGCACAGCATCGACCAAGCCACCGAAGACGTGCGCCAGAACCTCGAAACCATCGAGATCCAGAACATCGAGCTGGACCTGGCCCGCAAGGAAGCGCTGGAAGCGAGCCGGATCAAATCCGAATTCCTGGCGAACATGAGCCATGAAATCCGCACGCCGCTCAACGGCATCCTCGGCTTCACGCATTTATTGCAAAAAAGCGAACTGACCCCGCGCCAGCTCGACTACCTGGGCACCATTGAAAAATCCGCCGACAGCCTGCTGGGCATCATCAACGAAATCCTCGATTTTTCGAAGATCGAGGCCGGCAAGCTGGTGCTCGACAGCATTCCGTTCAACCTGCGGGACCTGTTGCAGGACACCCTGACCATCCTCGCCCCCGCCGCCCACGCCAAGCAATTGGAACTGGTGAGCCTGGTCTACCGGGACACACCGCTGTCGCTGGTGGGCGACCCGCTGCGCCTCAAGCAGATCCTCACCAACCTGGTGAGCAACGCCATCAAGTTCACCCGCGAAGGCACCATCGTTGCCCGGGCCATGCTCGAGGACGAACACGAAGACAGCGTTCAACTGCGCATCAGCATCCAGGACACCGGCATCGGCCTCTCTAGCCAGGACGTGCGAGCGCTGTTCCAGGCCTTCAGCCAGGCCGACAATTCCTTGTCCCGGCAACCCGGCGGCACCGGACTGGGCCTGGTGATTTCCAAGCGGCTGGTGGAACAGATGGGCGGGGAAATCGGTGTCGACAGCACACCGGGCGAGGGTTCCGAATTCTGGATCAGCCTGCGCCTGCCCAAGGCTCGTGACGACGTCGAAGACTTGCCAGGTCCTCCGTTGCTCGGCCGGCGCGTGGCCGTTATGGAAAATCACGAGCTGGCCCGCCAGGCCTTGCAACATCAGCTCGAGGACTGCGGACTGCAAGTCACGCCATTCAATACGCTGGAGAACCTGACCAACGGCGTCACGGTCGCCCACCAGACCGATCAGGCGATCGACCTGGCCGTGCTCGGCATCACCAGCAATGACATGCCACCGGAACGTCTCAACCAGCATATCTGGGACTTGGAACACTTGGGCTGCAAGGTGCTCGTGCTATGCCCGACCACCGAACAGACGCTGTACCACCTCTCGGTACCCAATCCTCATAGCCAACTGCAAGCCAAGCCGGCCTGCACCCGCAAGCTGCGCCGGGCGCTGTCCGACCTGGTCAACCCACGCCCGCCACGCAACGAACCCAACGAACCGGTGGCCAGCCGCGCGCCGAAAGTGTTGTGCGTAGACGACAACCCGGCCAACCTGCTGCTGGTGCAGACGCTGCTCGAAGACATGGGCGCCCGGGTGCTGGCGGTGGAAAGCGGATACGCGGCGGTCCAGGCTGTGCAAAAGGAAACCTTCGACCTCGTCTTGATGGACGTGCAGATGCCCGGCATGGACGGTCGACAGAGCACCGAGACGATCCGCCAGTGGGAAAGCGAACGCCATTGCACGCCGCTGCCCATCGTCGCCCTCACCGCCCATGCCATGGCCAACGAGAAGCGCGCGTTGCTGCAAAGTGGCATGGATGACTACCTGACCAAACCCATCAGCGAGCGCCAACTGGCCCAAGTGGTACTCAAATGGACCGGCCTGGCGTTGCGTAACCAGGCGCCGGATCGGGCGGTCGAGGCCCATGGCGGCAGTGAGCTACTGGTCCTCGATCATGAGGAAGGCCTGCGCCTGGCCGCTGGCAAGGCCGATCTGGCGGCAGACATGCTGGCGATGCTATTGGCATCCCTGGAGGCCGACCGTGAAGCGATTCGCCAGGCCAGCGAGGCCAACGATCACAACGCCCTGATTGAACGGGTCCATCGCCTGCACGGGGCCACACGCTACTGCGGCGTACCGCAACTGCGCGCGGCCTGCCAGCGCAGCGAAACCCTGCTCAAGCAGCAGGACCCAAAAGCCGCAGCCGCCTTGCAAGAACTGGAACACGCCATCAATCGCCTGGCCAACGAGGCACGCATCAGCGCCTGACCCAGCGCAAGGGTCATCGGCGCGATCGCTGCTAGGCTGGGCTCATCCCAATGCCAGGAGGCCGTCATGCGCGCCATTCTTTTCAGCAGCCAGACCTACGACCGCGACAGTTTCAGCAAGGCCCCACTACCGGCAGGCCTTGAGTTGCAGTTCCAGCCGGCGCGGCTGAACCTGGACACCGTGGCCCTGGCCGAACGGCATGAGGTGGTCTGCGCATTCATCAACGACGACCTGAGCGCCCCGGTGCTGGAACGGTTGGCCGAGGGCGGCACGCGGCTGATCGCCCTGCGCTCGGCGGGCTACAACCATGTCGACCTGCCCGCGGCCAAACGCCTGGGGTTGAGCATCGTCCGGGTGCCGGCCTATTCGCCCCACGCCGTCGCCGAACACGCCGTGGCGTTGATCATGGCGCTCAACCGATGCCTGCACCGCGCCTACAACCGCACCCGGGACGGCAATTTCAGCCTCCACGGGCTGACGGGCTTCGACTTGGTGGGCAAGACCGTCGGCGTGATCGGCACCGGCCAGATCGGCGCGACTTTCGCCCGGATCATGGCCGGCTTCGGCTGCCAATTGCTGGCATACGACCCTTACCCCAATCCACAGGTCGAGGCCTTGGGTGCCCGCTATTTGCCCTTGGCCGATTTGTTGGTACAAGCGCAGATCATCAGCCTGCACTGCCCACTCAATGAACAGAGCCGGCACCTTATCAACGCTGATTCCCTAAGCTCGATGCAGCGCGGCGCCATGCTGATCAACACCGGGCGCGGCGGTCTGGTGGACACGCCGGCGCTGATCGACGCGTTGAAAAGCGGCCAACTGGGCTACTTGGGCCTCGACGTCTATGAGGAAGAGGCCCAACTGTTTTTCGAAGACCGCTCCGACCTGCCCTTGCAGGACGATGTATTGGCGCGGCTGCTGACCTTTCCCAACGTGGTGGTCACGGCGCACCAGGCGTTTTTGACTCGGGAAGCCTTGGCGGCGATCGCCGTTACCACACTGGACAATATCGCGGCCTGGGCCGAGGGTGCGCCACGCAATCTGGTGGAAGGCTGAACGCCTGCGCCCTCTCCCGGCAGTGGAAGTTCGTCGCATGCGGACCATGGGCAGCCCTGCCCCGTGCTAGCATGTCGCGCCTATTTGGAGGACCCATGGCCGAACACGATTTCCGCTACACCCTGATGAACCCGCAGCACACCTTGACCGAGGTCCGCGCGCTGGCGCCGGGCCGTTACCAAGTCACCGGCAACGGCGGTTCGATCCAGGCCAACGACGTTCTGCTCGTGACCCTCAAGGGCAGCAAGGACTTGTCCATGCGACTGACCGTGGACACCGTTCGGCATCTGCTCAAGCCGATGGGGCAATGGACCGCCATGACCACCGGCCCGGTGTTCGGCGAGCTGGCGATCCACACCTGGCAGGTCAATTGCGACCGCTGCGCCAAGGCGCTGAGCTTCGAATTCGCCGTCGATGCCAAGCTCGGCACCAAGGCCCAGAAACCGGCCGCCACCGCGCGCATCGCCGAGTTGGGTTGGACGACTGTCGGTGAAAAGCACGTATGCCCTCAATGCCAGGAAGCCGCTTGATGAGACGCCTGGTCCTGTCCGCGCTGATCGGCGCCGGCCTGATGGGTTGCGCCGCCGAGCCGGTGCAACTGCAACAGAACCGCAGCTACATTCTCGAATGGATCGGTGAACGGCCGTTGATGGACTACAGCCACCTGACCATCACCCTCGGCGATGACGGTCGCGCCTATGGTAACGCAGGCTGCAACCATTGGTTCGCGCCGTACACGCTGGAAGGCGACCGGCTGAGTTTCGGCAAGATCGGCAGCACCCGCAAACTCTGCGGTCCGGCGGTGATGGAGCAGGAAACGCGCTTTTTGCAGGCGCTGGAGAAGGTCGAGCGCTGGGACATCTCGCCGATCGAACAGACGCGCTTCTGGCCAGCCCAGGGCAAGCCGCTGCGTTGGTGGTTAGAGGAAGGCTGAGCACTGTCCTGCTTGATCGTTCCCATGCTCCGCGTGGGAATGCCTCTTGGGACGCTCCGCGTTCCGCTTCTGGGACGCAGAGCGTCCCGGCCTGCATTGCCCACGCGGAGCGTGGGAACGATCATCACTTGAGCGCCTGCAACGCCTCAAGCTTCGCCATCACCCCCGCCGCCGTCTGCTCCCCCAGCAGTTGTTCGCGGACCTTGCCCTGGGTATCGATGATGTAAGTGACGGGCAGCCCTTCACTGCGCGGGATATCGAAGAACTCAGCCGGGTCCTGGGCCAGGACGGTGAAACGAATGCCCATTTTTTCGCTGGCGCTCTTGAGTTCCTCGCCCTGCACTTGGTCGAAATTGACCCCGAACACGCCGACGTTTCGCTCCTTGAGCTGGTCGGCCAAGGCATTGAACTCGGGAATTTCCGTGCGGCATGGCGCACACCATTCGGCCCAGTAATTGAGCACCACCCAGTGTTTGTCCAGCCGCTGCGACGCAATCGGCTGGCCGTTCTGGTCCACTCCGTAATCGTTGCCGCAGCCGGCGAGCATCAAAATACCGATGAAAGTCAGTGCCGCCGCCAATCGCCTTGCCATGTGTCGATCCTTGTCTGAGGTGCTAGGGACTTCGCAGCACAGTAGAATAGCCGCCACCTTACGCAAGATGCGACCCGCTCATGACTGATCTGACGCTTTATCACAACCCGCGTTGCTCAAAATCCCGCGGCGCGCTGGAACTGTTGGAGGCCCGTGGCCTGTCACCAACGGTGGTCCGCTACCTCGAAACCCCGCTGGATGCCGCGCAACTTGAGCGCCTGCTGGGCAAGCTCGGCATCGAGGCCCGGCAATTGCTGCGCACTGGCGAAGATGAGTACAAGACCTTGAACCTGGCAGACCAAAGCCTGAGCCAGGCGCAGTTGATCGCCGCGATCGCCGACCACCCGAAACTCATGGAGCGACCGATCCTTGAGGCCGGCGACAAGGCCGTGATCGGTCGCCCACCGGAAAAGATCCTGGAGATCCTGCCGTGAGTACGCCGTACATCCTGGTGTTGTATTACAGCCGCAGTGGTTCCACCAACGAAATGGCCCGGCAGATCGCCCGAGGCGTCGAGCAGGCCGGCCTGGAAGCCAGGCTGCGCACCGTGCCGGCGATTTCCACCGAGTGCGAGGCCGTGTCGCCGGACATCCCGGAACAAGGTCCGCTCTACGCCAGCCTCGATGACCTGAAGAACTGCGCCGGCCTGGCCTTGGGCAGCCCGACCCGTTTCGGCAACATGGCCGCACCGCTCAAATACTTCCTCGACGGCACGAGCAATCTCTGGCTGACGGGAGCGCTGGTGGGCAAGCCGGCCGGCGTGTTCACCTCCACCGCGAGCCTGCACGGCGGCCAGGAAACCACCCTGCTGTCGATGATGCTGCCCTTGCTGCATCACGGCATGTTGATTACCGGCCTGCCCTACAGCGAATCGGCCCTGATCGACACCCAAGGTGGCGGTACGCCCTACGGCCCGAGCCACCATGCTGGCACCGACGGCAAGAGCGGCTTGAACGAACATGAAGTCGCCCTGTGCCGTGCCTTGGGCTTGCGCCTGGCGAAAACCGCTCTGCTGCTGGAGAACGGCCGTGGCTAAAAAGCCGAAGATCCTGCCGCCGATCCAGTGGCTGGAGCCGCGTGTACGCATCGCTCGCAACCTGAGCCTGCTGTGCTTTTTCGGCCTGGTGGGGCTGCTCAGCGCGTATTACCTGCTGATCGCCGACCTGCACGGCGCGCGTCCCTGGGTGATCCTGTCGATCGAGCTGGTGCCGCTGTTGATTCTGGCGCCGGGCATGCTCAGCGGCAGCGCGCGCGGGCATTCGTGGATGTGCTTCGTGGTGAACCTGTACTTCATCAAGGGCGCGCTGGCGGCCTACGACCCGAACCGACAGCTGTTCGGCATGCTGGAAATGGCCGCGAGTGTGGCGCTGTTCTGCTCAGCCTTGCTGTATGTGCGATGGCGGTTCCAGTTGAACCGGCGGTTGGCTGGCGAGGGTGAGCCTTCGGCTGCCTGAAACACGCCTTCGCAATGCAGGGTCAATGGTTGACGGTGTAAGCCAGCATCATGGAGATCTGGCTCATCGGCCGCCCGCCGCTTTCTTCATGCCACTGGTTGAACGCGTTCTGCACCGTCGCCAGGTCCCGCAGGCTGGTCGGGACTTTATCGACGATTTCCTGGGCGTTGAGCGCCGCCACCACGTCATAGCTGGGCACGAAGGTGTCCTTGCCCATCATCCGCAGGAAACGCGGCGCCGACAGACCGCCGAGCTGATGGCCGTGTTTTTTCAGGTAGGTCCACAGGCCGACAATGTCGGTCACTGGCCAGTCGGCGATCAACGCGCCGAAACTGCCCTTTTCATGGGCCACATCCAATACGAGCTGCGCATTGCGCGGCACGCTCTTGAGCTTGCCCAAGTGGCGAATGATCCGCGCGTCCTGCATCAGCCGTTCCAGGTGCTCGGCGCTCATCAGCACGACTTTTTCCGGGTCGAACTTGAAAAACACCTCTTCGAATGCCGGCCATTTAGCGTCCACCAGGCTGTGCTTGAGCCCGGCGCGAAACACCCGCAGCGCCATGGTCGAGAGGTAGCGGTCGTCGCTGATCTTGCGCAGTTGCGCCGGGGTCTTGGGAATCGGCAGGTGGGCTTCCAGTTCAGCCGCTGAACCAAAGCGGTTCAGACAATACTCGTGCAGCCACTTGTAATCGCGCATGCCCTCTCCTGGTTTAAAAATGAAAACGGCGCTCGCGAGCGCCGTGAATAAAAGCCGTTGGGACCGTCAGAGGTTCACCACATTGACGAACCGCGGCGTGGCGCTTTCGTCGATACGCAGGTTGGTGAAGTCGAACAGGTTGCGGTCCGCCAGTTGCGACGGAATGACGTTCTGCAAACCGCGGAAGATGCTCTCGGTACGGCCTGGGGTCTTGCGTTCCCATTCCTGGAGCATCTCCTTGACCACTTGGCGCTGCAGGTTTTCCTGGGAGCCGCACAGGTTGCAGGGAATGATCGGGAATTGCTTGAAATCCGAATAGGCCTGGATGTCTTTCTCGTTGCAATAAGCCAGCGGGCGAATGACCACGTTGCGTCCGTCATCGGCGCGCAGCTTGGGCGGCATGGCCTTTAGCGAGCCGTTGTAGAACATGTTCAGGAAGAAGGTCTCGACGATGTCGTCGCGGTGATGCCCCAGGGCCATCTTGGTCGCGCCGATCTGGTCGGCAAAGGTGTAGAGCGTGCCACGGCGCAGGCGCGAACACAGCGAACAAGTGGTCTTGCCCTCGGGAATCAGCTCCTTGACCACCGAATAGGTGTCTTTCTCGACGATGTGGTATTCAACGCCGAGCGACTCGAGGTAGGCCGGCAGCACATGCTCGGGAAAACCGGGCTGCTTCTGGTCCATGTTCACGGCAACGATGTCGAACTTGATCGGGGCAACCTTCTGCAAATGCATCAGCACGTCGAGCAAAGTGTAGCTGTCCTTGCCGCCGGACAGGCAGACCATGACCTTGTCGCCATCCTCGATCATGTTGAAATCGGCGACCGCCTCACCGGCCAGGCGGCGCAGGCGCTTTTGCAGTTTGTTCTGATTGACCGTAAGAGTGCCCATGACGCGAAATCCGTGAGGTGTGACGAAAGGCCGGCATTTTACGCAAAAAAAACCGAATGTGGCACGGCCCTTTGTGGCGAGGGAATTCGCCACACCTACGATTTCTTCCACAGATCAAGCCGCGATTAACCCGCTTCGTTACAGCGCGATTTGCTCTAAGCCGCCCATCCCCCTCGCGGCGACTCCTTTCTATACTGCGACATAAGGTCGCACACACTTACAGACCTTCACTTACCCGGCCATTTGGCCCGTAGGCGCTCCGTTGGGGGGCGATGGCAATAACAAAGGAGTGACTGACTATGATCCATCATGTCGTGGGGCTCTTTACCCACCCTGGTCAAGAATGGAAGGAAATCCGTGGCGATCAGGAGGAAAGCATCAGCCACATGTACCTCACCCACACGCTGATCCTGGCGGCGATCCCCGCCGTATCGGCGTTCATCGGCACCACGCAGGTGGGATGGGTCATCGGCAATCGTCCACCGGTCATGCTCACCCAGGAAAGCGCGCTGTGGATGACCGTCATGTCGTACCTGGCCATGTTGGGCGGCGTGGCGGTGATGGGCGCCTTCATCCACTGGATGGCCCGCACCTACGACGCCAACCCGAGCCTGGCCCGTTGCGTCGCGTTCGCCACTTACACCGCGACGCCCCTGTTCATCGGCGGCCTGGCAGCACTCTATCCGCATATGTGGCTGGGGATGATCGTCGGCACTGCAGCGATCTGCTACACGGTCTACCTGTTGTACGTGGGCTTGCCGACGTTCATGAACATTCCCCAGGATGAAGGCTTTCTGTTTTCCAGTTCGGTGCTCGCCGTCGGCCTGGTCGTGCTGGTAGCCATCATGGCGTTCACGGTGATTGTCTGGGGGCTGGGCGTTGGTCCGGTCTATACCAACTGAAGATTTGAAGCTCTTCCATAAAAAAGAATCTGCCAACACAGGCCGCCGCAAGGCGGCCTTTCTGCGTCCGGAACTGCCGAAACGACCATTGGGCGCCTGGGCGATTCGCAACGGCGGACGCTTGCGGCATACTCGGCTTTCTGGAGACCCGTAAAGCATGCTCGAGCAACTCAATACCCGCGTCGAAGAGTGTTACCAACAAGCCGAATCCTTTTTCAAACGTCCTTTCAAGCGCCCGGTCGTCAGCCTCAAATTGCGCGGCCAGAAGGCCGGCGTCGCGCACCTGCATGAAAACCTGCTGCGCTTCAATCCACAGTTGTATCGGGAAAACGCCGAGGATTTCCTCAAACAGACGGTCGCCCATGAAGTCGCGCACCTGATCGCCCACCAATTGTTCGGCGACCGCATCCAGGCCCACGGCGAAGAATGGCAATTGATCATGCGCGGGGTCTACGAACTGCCGCCCAACCGCTGCCACACCTATGAGATCAAGCGCCGCACCGCCACCCGCTACATCTACAAATGCCCTTGCGACGGCAGCGATTTCCCGTTCACGGCCCAGCGCCACAGCCTGGTACGCCAGGGGCGGCGGTATTTGTGCCGAAGCTGTCGCAATACCTTGGTGTTCAGTGGGGAGACCAGGGTGGAATAGCGGGCTTGCTCGCGAAGGGGCCCAAAAGGGCATTACAAAATCACCTTGGCACCCCGCAATTGAGCGATCCGCTCAACACTGAACCCCAACGCACCCAATACCTGATCCGTATGCGCCCCCAGTCTCGCCCCTATATGCCGAGACTCGGGCAACCCTGCGGAAAACTTCAACGGACAGGCCATCTGCGCTTGAGTCGCCCCCTCCCCACGGGGCACTTGTGTCACCAGCTCCCGAGCCTGTAACTGCGGATGCCGCACAGCTTCTTCCAGGCTCAGCACCGGTTCGACGCAAGCATCGACGCCTGCAAACAAGCTGCACAGCTCGGCAAAGTCATGTTTCTCGAACTCGGCTTGAAGTTGCTGCTTGAGCTTCTGCTGCTCCGCAGGTTCAGGCGCCAGCCCCAAGGCCGCCAGCTCCGGCCGTCCCAAGGCGTCGCACAGCGCCTGCATGAAGGCCGGTTCCAGACTGCCCACCGACATCCAGCGACCATCGCGGGTGCGGTAATAGTCATAGAAGCTGCCGCCGTTGAGCATCTGCTCCTCCCATCCCGGTTCCACACCGCAGGCCAGGTAACCGGCACCGGCCATGGCGTTGAGGCTGAACACACAGTCGGTCATGCTCACGTCCACGTGCTGGCCCTGCCCGGTCTGCTGACGGGCAATGACCGCCGCCAACAGCCCGATCACCCCGTGCAACGAACCACCGGCAATGTCCGCCGCCTGGATGCCCAGCGGTAACGGCCCGCTGTCGGCCCGGCCGGTGTGGCTGGCCAGCCCCGCCAGGGCCAGGTAATTGATGTCATGGCCGGCGCGGTCCTTATAGGGCCCGGTCTGGCCGTAGCCGGTGATCGACACGTAGATCAGCCGTGGATTGATGGCTTTCAAGGCCTCGTAGCCCAGGCCCAGCCGCTCCATCACGCCGGGGCGGAACTGTTCCAGCAGGATGTCGTAGTCCCCCAGCAACCGCGTGACCACCTCCAACGCTTCCGGCTGCTTGAGGTCCAGGGCCAGGCTGCGCTTGTTGCGGTTGAGGTAGGCATGGCTGGCCGATACGCCTTGGTCATGGGGCGGCAGTATCCGCAGCAGGTCCTGACGGGTCGGCGATTCGATGCGCAACACCTCCGCCCCCATGTCCGCCAGCAACAGTGAGGCGAACGGGCCGGGCAGCAGGGTCGAGAAATCCAGAACCTTGAGCGATGCCAGTGGGCCTTGCATGGAAGAACTCCGAGGGGATGATGGTTGAAGACTAGGCAGGAGTGGGCGGCGGGGCAATTACCGCAGGTGCTACTTCGAATGACGATTGTGCTCACGACTGGCACGGAATCTTATATTTGTGGCGAGGGGATTTATCCCCGTTGGGCTGCGAAGCGGCCCCAGGATTCATCTGCCACCTAGTGTGTCAGACCAGACGCAGGGGGCTGCTGCGCAACCCAGCGGGGATAAATCCCCTCGCCACAAAAAGCATGTCCGTCTTGAAATTGAGCGCAAAAAAACCCGCCGAAGCGGGTTTTTCATTGCAGCCTGAAGATTACCTTACAGTGCCGGGAGCAGAGGATTCAGCCGCTGCAATCTGCGCCGCCGCGATCTGCTCGTCATCTTCACGAACATCGGAAATACCGCGACCACCGGAAGCCAGCTCGGTCTGCAACTGGTCTTCGTCCAGTTCATTGACCCACTTGGCAACCACGATCGTGGCAACGGCGTTGCCCACCAGATTGGTCAGGGCGCGGGCTTCGGACATGAAGCGGTCGATACCCAGGATCAGCGCCAGGCCAGCCACCGGCAAGGTGCCCACGGCCGACAGGGTGGCCGCCAGTACGATGAAGCCGCTACCGGTCACGCCAGCCGCACCTTTGGACGACAGCAACAGCACCAGCAGCAGGGTGATCTGGTGAGTCAGGTCCATTGGGGTGTCGGTGGCCTGGGCGATGAACACCGCCGCCATGGTCAGGTAGATCGAAGTACCGTCGAGGTTGAACGAGTAGCCAGTCGGGATGACCAGGCCTACGACAGACTTCTTGGCACCCAGGCGTTCCATCTTGATCAGCATGCGCGGCAGGGCCGATTCCGACGAGGAAGTACCCAGCACGATCAGCAGTTCTTCACGGATGTAGCGGATCAGCTTGACGACGCTGAAGCCGTGGGCGCGGCAGATGGCACCCAATACCACCAGCACGAACACCACGCAGGTGATGTAGAAGCAGATCATCAGCTGGCCCAGTTGCACCAGCGAACCGACACCGTAGGCGCCGATGGTGAAGGCCATGGCACCGAACGCACCGATTGGCGCCAGCTTCATGATCATGTTGATGATGATGAACATCACGTGGGCGAAGCGATCGATGAAGTCCAGCACCGGCTTGCCGTAGGCACCCAGGCGATGCAGGGCGAAACCGAAGAGCACCGAGAACATCAGCACTTGCAGGATATCGCCGTTAGCGAACGCACCGACGATGGTGTTCGGGATCACGTTGAGGATGAAGGCGATGATGCTCTGGTCTTTACTGGCATTGATGAAACCGGCGATCTTGCTGGTGTCCAGGGTCGATACGTCGATGTGCATGCCGGCGCCCGGTTGCACGACGTTGACCACGACCAGGCCGATCAGCAAGGCAAGGGTGGAAACGATTTCGAAGTACAGCAGCGCATAGCCGCCGGTCTTGCCCACCGATTTCATGTTCTGCATGCCGCCGATGCCGCTGACGACGGTACAGAAGATGATCGGGGCGATGACCATCTTGATCAGTTTGATGAACCCGTCACCGAAGGGCTTGAGGGCAACGCCGGTCTGCGGGTAGAAGTGGCCGAGCAAAATGCCGATGGCAATGGCTACGATCACCTGGAAATACAGGGATTTGTACAGTGGCTGACGAGTCGTCATGGCAAAACCTTCCTCAAGAGTCCCGTGTGACAACATCCGCCTGTTGTCCACGGCACCTCAATTGCGAACCCTCCTGCACTGGAGGGATTTGTTTTTGTCGGCTGCACGCTGCAGACCTGCGTACTGCATCGCAAGGCGCGTGCCATTTTTGCGAAACGCCCTACAAGCGCCATTGCAGACGGTGTTTGTGTATTTCTGAAGGATTGAACACAAGCCTAAACGTGGCGGATATCCGCCAACCCACCGCTTACCACTCCTGGATTTGGCGGATATCCGCCTTGTCGAGCCTGAAGTCCCTGCTAACATCGCCTCGCTTAACGGACGGATCAGTGCCCATGCGCCAACGCACCATCGCCAGTCACTTCGCCCGTGCAGCCCTCGGTGGCGCACGCCGGCAAGGTTTCGACTGCCTTCCCCTGCTGCAACAGCTGGGCATCAGCCCCGAGCTGCTGGACGAACCGCGTGCGCGCATCGCGCCAGAGCAATTCGCCCGCCTGTTGCAGGCGCTGTGGTTGGCGCTGGAGGATGAATATCTGGGATTCGGCCGGGTGACGAGTAAACCCGGGACGTTTGCCATGATGTGTCACACGTTGATCCACTGTCGGACGCTGGGCAAAGCCCTGCAACGCGGTTTGTTGTTCTACAGCCTGTTTGCCGACGCCCCGCGCCTGACGCTGGAAGCTGAAGGAGACCGGGTACGGTTGAGCCTGGATGAGTCGACGCTGCGTGACCCCGAGCATTTCCTGGCCGAAAGCCTGCTGGTCATCTGGCATCGCCTCGGCAGTTGGCTGATCGGCCAGCGGATCGGTCTGGAACAGGCGACGTTCAGCTATGCCAAGCCGCCCCACGGCGCCGAATACGACCTGCTGTTCCCCTGCCCGCTGGTGTTCGAGGCGCAACGCAGCAGCCTGTTGTTTCATGGCCGCTACCTGGAGATGCTGCTGCTGCAGGACGAGCGAACCCTCAAGCGTTTTCTCGAACGCTCCCCCGCTGACCTGCTGTCACGCCCGGACGATGGCCACAGCCTGACCAGCCAATTGCGCCGCCTGCTCAGCCGTGACACGGCGCGCTGGCCGGACCTGGACAGCGTCGCCGCGCATTTGCACATCAGCGCCCAGACGCTGCGCCGGCACCTTCGCGAGGAAGGCACCAGCTTCCAGGAGCTCAAGGATCAGCTGCGGCGGGATATCGCCATCTACCATTTGGGAAGGGCCGATCTGTCGTTGCAGCAGATTGCCGAACAGCTCGGGTTTTCCGAGCCATCGGCGTTTCACCGGGCGTTCAAGAAGTGGACGGGGGTGACGCCGGGGGCTTATCGGGAGCTGGAAAATTGATTTTTTAGTTTCAAGCCATCGGAAAATGAATCCGAAACGCCGCCCCACCCAGCTCTGAATCACCCAGGGCCAATTTCGCGTCATAGCTTTCAATGATGTCCTTGACCACTGCCAGGCCAATCCCCTGCCCCGGATGCTGGCGATCCAGCCTTTCGCCACGCTCAAGGATCCGCGCACGCTGGTCCGGCGGCACGCCCGGACCATCATCCTCGATACTCAACTCCGTACCGCCGAGGGTCTGGTGCACGCTGACCCGCACCACCCCCAGGCATAGCCGATAGGCGTTTTCCAACAGATTGCCGAGCATTTCCAGCAGCGCGCCCTGTTCGATGGGCACCTGGCAGTGCTCCGGCAGGTCGAATTCGACGTGCACGCGCTTGTCGCGGTACACCTTGTCGAGCGTGTCGCACAGGCTTTGCAGGACGGGGCGCAAGCGCACCTGGTGGCGCACCAGGCCGCTTTTGCGCAGGCTGGCACGCTGCAACTGATAGCCGATCTGTTGGCTCATGCGTTCGATCTGGGTCTGCAGCACCCAGGCCTGGCCACGGTCCTCGGGGCGCCGGGCCATGTCTTCGCTGACACCTTGCAACACCGCCAGCGGTGTTTTCAGGCTGTGGGCCAGATCATCGAGGGAATCGCGATAACGGCTGCGCTGCTCGCGCTCGCTGTGCAGCAGGCGATTTAGGGAGCCGGTCAAGCGCAACAGCTCCCGAGGGTGCGCAGTGCTGAGGCTTTCGCGGGTGCCGGCTTCGATTTCATCGAGTTCCTGGCTCAGGCGCCGCAGGGCTCGCAAGCCCCAGGTCAGGCCGATCCACAAAAGCGCCAGCAGCACCGCCAGTGCGGCGCCGAACCCCAGGTAGAGGTTTTCCCGCAGGCCTTGCAGGGTCAGCTCATAATCATGCACCGGCTGCAGGGTGACGATACTGAACGCGGCGCTCTGGCCGCCCAGCAACTTGACCTCGACGTCGTAGACGAAGAACTCCTGGCCGTTGTCCTCGCGGATACGCGCGAACTGGTTGCCCTGCCCGTCATAGCGCGGCGTGTAATTGATGTGTTCTTCCTGGGTCGCCTTCGAACGCCAGACCAAGCGCCCCTCGCGATCATAGATGTAGCCCAGCAGGCGAGCATCGGCGAGGTTGAATCGCTCGTCGGGCAACTGCGTGGGCATCTTCAATCGATTGTTATCCACCCGGGCGGCGGAAATCAGCGTGGTCACGTCCGAGGCCAGGCGTTGTTCGATCGACTCCTGCAAGGCCAGGCTGAACGCGCCTTGCATCGCCGGCAGCAACGCCAGCATGAACAGCGCTGACAGCGTCATCGCGGCCAGCATCAGCCGCAGCCGCAGCGAACGAATCACTGGCAGCGCTCGTTGAACAGATAACCCAGGCCACGCACGGTATCGATCGGTTTAAAGCCGGCCGGCGCTTCGAGTTTGCGACGCAGGCGTCCTACCAATACTTCGATGACATTCGGGTCGCGCTCATCGTCGTCCGGGTAGAGTTGTTCCATCAGGCGGTCCTTGGCGACGACTTGCTGGTGATGGCGCATCAGGTATTCAAGGATGCGGTATTCGTAGGCCGTCAAGGCCAACGGCTCGTCGCCCAGGGACGCCTGCTTGCGGTTGAGGTCCAGCAACAGCGGACCGGCGACGATGGTGGACTGGGTAAAGCCGCTGGAGCGACGCAGCAGGGCATTGAGCCGCGCTTCCAACTCTTCGAACTGAAACGGCTTGACCACGTAGTCGTCGGCCCCGGCGGCCAGGCCTTCGACTTTGTCCTGCCAGTTGCCGCGGGCAGTCAGGATCAGGATCGGAAAGGTCTTGTCCTGTGAACGCAGCCGACGAATCAGTTCCAGGCCGCTGATGCCCGGCAGGCCCAGGTCGATCACCGCCAGGTCATGATTGAACTCGCGCACCTGGTACAAGGCTTCTTCGGCATTGGCCACGGCCTGCACCACGTGGCCGCTGTCGGTGAGACGGGTTTGCAAGTGATGACGCAACAACGCTTCGTCTTCGACAACCAGTAGTTTCATGAACCGCTCCCAGGCCAATCAAAACAGCCAATTTCAAACAAAAGGCGCCGGATCGGCTCGGGCCGATCCGGCTGGACATGCTCATTCCCAGGCGGCCTAGAACGTGTAGTTGGCGGACAGGTAGGTCTGGGCGCTGCTGGTCAAGTCCAGCGAACCGACTTTGTTACCGCCGTGCGGGCTCATCTCGGTGCTCGCATTGCTGCGCAGGTAACGGTACCCGAGTTCCACCGAGGTGTTTTGCGAAATTTGTTGCAATACGCCCCCTTGCAGGCCGACGGCATAGCCGATGTCGGTGTCGCGGCTGAAGCCTGGGGAATCCTGGGTCAGCTTGGTCAGGCCCGCCGTGCCGCCACCAAACAGTTTAGTGCTGCTGGTGACCGGATAGAACAGGTCGTAGCTGCCCAGCAGGTTTTCCTGGCGCAACTTGATGCCGTTGTGGCTGCCCGAGACGTTATCGTAGGTGGCGTAGTAGCGACCCTGGTCGTTTTGCCGGCCCAGGCGCAGGCCATAGGTGCTGTCCTTGGCGATGATACCGTCGGCGTTGGGGTTGTTCAGCGCGCTGTTCAAGGCGTTGGATTTCTTGACCTTGTCGCTGGTCTGGCCGAGCGTCAGGCTGGCAAAGTTATCGTCGGCGTGAGCCAGGGCGCTGGCACTCAGAACGGTGAAGGCCAACAGCAGTTTTTTCATATGAGTCATGATCAGGTTCCTTTTGAAGCCGTGGTTGTGTGAAGTCGCAGCCACGTTATCCAATGGTCCCTGAACCCCTCTTGAACGTTCTCTGAACCTGGGCTGAATGAATCGGCTAGTCTGTCCCAACAACTTTTTAAGGAGATCCATCATGCGCAGGTTGCTTGCTGTTGTACTTCTGGCCTTGAGCGGCGCAAGCCACGCCGCCATCCAGACCCAGGAGATCCCCTACACCAGTGCCGACGGCACGAAGCTGATCGGTTACTACGCCTATGACGACGCGGTCAAAGGCCCGCGCCCCGGCGTGGCGTTGGTGCATGAGTGGTGGGGGCTGAACGATTACGCCAAGCGCCGCGCCCGTGACCTCGCTGGGCTTGGCTACAGCGCCCTGGCCATCGACATGTACGGCGACGGCAAGAACACCGAGCACCCCAAGGACGCCATGGCCTTCATGCAGGCGGCGCTCAAGGACGGCAAGGCGGCCAGTGCGCGCTTCCAGGCCGGGCTCGACCTGTTGAAGAAACAACCCCAGACCGACCCGGACAAAATCGCCGCCATCGGTTACTGCTTCGGCGGCAAGGTGGTGCTGGACGCAGCGCGCCAGGGCCTGCCGCTGGCCGGCGTGGTGAGTTTCCACGGTGCCCTGGTCACCAATACCCCGGCGACGCCTGGCAGCGTCAAGGCCAAGATCCTGGTGGAACACGGCGCGCTGGACAGCATGGTCACCGGCGACAACGTGACCGCGTTCAAGAGCGAGATGGACAAGGCCGGCGCCGACTATAAATTCGTCAGCCTCGACGGCGCCAAGCACGGCTTCAGCAACCCGGACGCCGACCGCCTGAGCCACGGCGAACATGGCGGGCCGGACATCGGCTACAACAAGGCGGCCGATGAGAAGTCGTGGGCGGATATGCAGAAGTTCTTCAAAAAAGTTTTCTAGCAGATACCCTCCTGTGGCGAGGGGATTTATCCCCTCGCCACAAAAGCCAGCCATACCCATACAAACGTCACGCCACTACCCAGCCTCAAGCCAACCCGGCAAAATGCCCGGCATGAACCGACTCCCCGCCCTGCCCGCCTGCTGTTCGCCTCTGGATGAACACTGGCTGCTGCCCGACGCCTTGCCCGATACGGTGCTGGTCAGCACTCGCTTCAATCCACTGTTGCTCGTCGCTGACGATTTTCCCAACAGCGCCATCGAGCCGCCGGCGAGCATCCAGCGCTCGGTGGCCAAGCGGCAGGCGGAGTTCCTCGCCGGGCGAGTCTGCGCCCGAGCGGCCTTGCTGCGCCTTGACGGCCAAGCCTGCGTGCCGCCCATCGGCGAAGATCGCGCGCCCGTGTGGCCGGCCCATGTCAGCGGCTCGATCACCCACAGCACAGGCCGGGCGGCGGCGATTGTCGCGCAAAAACAACATTGGCAAGGGCTGGGCATGGATCTGGAAAACCTGCTCGACCCTGAGCGCGCCGAGCGCCTGGCCGGTGAAATCCTAACGCCCCCCGAGCTGCTGCGCCTGGCCACTGCCTCGCGAGATGACCGGGCGCTGCTGGTGACCCTGACCTTTTCCATGAAGGAAAGCCTGTTCAAAGCGCTGTACCCGATCGTCAGGCAGCGTTTTTACTTCGAACACGCTGAGGTCCTGGAGTGGGCGCACGATGGGCACGTGCGATTGCGCTTGTTGATCGACCTGTCGCCCGAGTGGCGTCATGGCAGTGAGCTGCACGGACAATTTGCTGTGAAGAATGGGCAATTGCTGAGTCTGGTGGGGATCAAGGCCTGAGATTGGGCCCCATCCCTCAAGACCGGTCCTGGTGCCTCGGCCAACTCAAGCTGAAACAGGCTCCTGCGAGGCTTTTGCTCCTACTGATCAACGCCCGGCCGTCATGCCAGTGGATGATCCGCCGCACGATCGACAGCCCCAATCCGTGGCCGCCCGACGCCCGCGCACGGCTGTCGTCCAGGCGCAGGAACGGCTTGAACACCCGTTCCCATGCCGCCTCCGGCACACCCGGCCCATCATCTTCGACGTCGACGCGGCAGCGCAGCTGCCCCACCTGGTAACTCACTGTGACCCGCGATTTGGCATGGCGCATGGCATTGCCCACCAGATTCTGCAAGGCACGATGCAGGAACCGCGGCTCGGCCTCGACCCAGGCACCATCGCAATCAGCGGCGGACAGGCACAGGCCGCGCTCTACGGTAATCCCGACGCGCAAGGGGCCTAGTTCTTCGATGACCTGATTGACCAAAGCATCCAGGTCCACTCGCTGAAAATTCAACGCCGGCGATCCTTGTTCCAGTCGGGCGTAGGTCAACATTTCATCCACCAGCCGGTCCAGATCTTCGATGTCGTGGTCCATGCCCGCCAGGTACTTGTCCCGGGCCTCGGGCGTGCTGGCGCTGCCGAGCATTTCCAGGCCGAAACGCAGGCGTGCCACCGGCGTGCGCAACTCATGGGAGACCGCGCGCACCAGTTCTCGCTGGATCGCCAGCAATTGCTGCAAATGCTCGGCCATGCCGTTGAACGCAGCGGCCAGGCGCCCCACCGAGTCGGCGCCCCGGGCGGGGACGCGGGTCTCCAGGCTGCCCTGGGCGATTTGAGTGGCGGCCGACTCGAGGCCGCGCAGGCGTCGCTCCAACTGGCGCACCAATAGATAGACGATCAAACCGATCAGGCTCAGCCCCAACGCGGCGATCAGCACCAGCCATTCGGGCGGGTACGGATTCATTTGGTACAACGGGCCGATCTCCAGAACCCACGGCGTGCCGACCATCCCGGCAAAGACCCGGATCGAGTCACCGCCCTTGCCCAGCGCCATCACCGTATCGCCCTCCGACACTCGCCGACGCTGATCGTCGTCCATGTCCGCCTGCTCGACCTTCATCAGCCGCAGGTCGAAACCGAAACCTTTCTCCTGCTTCAGTTGCGCGAGCCGTCCGGGCTGCTCGGCCACCGGGTAACGCACCAGTTCATCGGCCAGCAGATAGATAGTCGCCCGGGCCAGTTGCTCGCTGATCTGGCGAACCTCGCCCACCAGCGTCAACTGTTCACCATCACTGACCAGCCGATAGACCTTCGCCGCGTGCGGGCCGGTCTGCTCCACCAGGGCTTGACCGCGCAGCACGCGGGTGCGCTGCCCCAGGTCGAGGTCGGTCTGATTGAAAGTCCTCAGCTCCAGCGGAATGCCCAACAGGCGTTCCCACACCGCCAGCGCCCGGCGACGCTCGGTGTCGTTCATCGGCCGCAGGTTATCGGCCATCAGGGAAAACGTGCCATGGGCCAGGCGCTCGCGGTATTGCTCGCCACGCGTCTGGTTGAGCAGATGCAGGGCCAGCACGCCAAGCACCGCCACCAGCACCAGTGCCGCGCACATGCCACCGTAGATGCGCAGGAAAATCGAGTTCACGAAGCCGCGTCTACGCAGGCTTCGGGGACGAACAGGTAGCCTTTGCTGCGAATGGTCTTGATCAGCCGTGGATGCTCGGGGTCGTCGCCGATCTTGGGGCGGATGCGCGAGATACGCACATCGATCGAGCGGTCCTGGCCGTCGTAGCCGATGCCGCGCAGGGCGGTGAAGATCTCTTCACGGGACAGGATGCGCCCGGCGTTGGACACCAGTAGCCAGAGCAGGTCGAATTCGGCGCTGGTCAGTTCGATACCGTTGCCCTGCAACCAGGCTTCGCGCAAGGCGTTGTCCACCACCAACGGACCGAACTCCAGGCGCCGCTGTTTCTGCGGCACGGACGGCTCCGGCTCGCTGCGGCGCAACAACGCCTGGATGCGCGCCAATAGCAGACGCGGGCGCACCGGCTTGCAGACGTAGTCGTCGGCGCCCAGGTCCAGGCCCTGGATCTGATCGGTGTCATCGGAACGGGCGGTGAGTATCAGGATGGGTCCGTCATACTGCTCGCGCACTTTGCGGCAGATACTCAGGCCATCTTCGCCGGGCAACATGAGGTCGAGGATCACCAAGTCCGGCTGCTCGCTGATAATCCGCTGCGCCGCCACCGCGCCGTTGCCTTCGATGGCGACGCGCAGGCCGTTGCTTTCCAGGTATTCGCGGGTCAGTTCGGCCAGACGCTGGTCATCCTCGACGATCAATATCTGCCAGGCTTCTTGTTCCACGTGGGGCCTCGTCTTGTTGTAGATATAAAAAGAAGGATCAGCACAAAACCCTGTGGCGAGGGGATTTATCCCCGCTGGGCTACGCAGTGGCCCCAATTGGATAGCTATGGTGTGTCAGACAGTATGCAGGGGGCCGCTTCGCGACCCAGCGGGGATAAATCCCCTCGCCACAACGGTGCCCGCTTGAAACCCAGATCCTCCCGTCTTTTTGTCATATCAAAGGAGGATAAACACGCCCATGCACCGGCCGATTGTATAAACGCCGGCTGTACAGAAAACAAGCGGACAAATGCGTTCGGTCGGGCTGGATTTGTGTGATACCGTCCGCGCCCGAAAAAACCCCTGGCTGTTTTCAAGTCGTCAAAATCGACGAAAAAAGCCGCGCTCCAGCAAGGTCGCGGCCTACAGAGCAGTTCCACGTTTCGCACACAAATTACGCACAGGCTTATCCACAGGTAGCACGTTGATTCATCCCCCAAAACGCATTATCTTGTAGCCCGCCGCGCAAAAAACCCTACATGTAGGGTTTCAGGCCAAAAACCAAACACAAGTTGGATAGAGAATTCAAGCGCTTTTCTTGCCTCTGTCTTGCTGCAACACAACAGTTTTCCCAAGTCCAGACCGCCCCTGCGGATGGCGACTGTTTCAGGGTCTGGAACGACCGAAACGGTACGGGTGTTGCAGTCCTTTGCTGCCACCCCTGCAAACCCGGTTTCGAGCCCAGGCTCGCGACCCAAGAACTTCGGATGGAAGCGGCGCCACAGGCCCGTTTCCTACTGTCCCGAAGTTGTTATACCCGGCGCCAGTCGGTTGTAGTGCTTCAGGACGGAACGGTGGGCACCGTGATGGTGCCCAAATAAACATAGAGAACGTGGAGACACCCATGCACACCGACACAACTCGCGAGAACCCGCAGGGCACCGCGCCGCTGGCCGCCGATTCGAACCCGGATCTGTCCGCCACCGCGCCTGGCCAGCTGCGCGTGATCAAGCGTAACGGGACTGTCGTTCCTTATACCGATGACAAGATCACCGTCGCCATCACCAAAGCGTTTCTCGCAGTTGAGGGCGGCACCGCTGCCGCTTCGTCGCGAATCCATGACACCGTGGCCCGCCTGACCGAGCAAGTCACCGCGACCTTCAAGCGTCGCATGCCTTCGGGCGGCACCATCCACATCGAAGAAATCCAGGACCAGGTCGAACTGGCCCTGATGCGTGCCGGCGAGCAGAAAGTCGCTCGCGACTACGTGATCTACCGTGACTCGCGCGCCAAGGAACGTGCTATCCGCACCCCGGCCGACGCACCGGTCCAGGCTCACCCTTCGATCCGCATCGCCCGCGCCGACGGCAGCCTGGCGCCGCTGGACATGGGTCGCCTGAACACTATCGTCACCGAAGCCTGCGAAGGCCTGGAAGAAGTCGACGGCGACCTGATCCAGCGCGAAACCCTGAAGAACCTCTATGACGGCGTCGCGCTCAAGGACGTCAACACCGCCCTGGTGATGACCGCGCGGACCCTGGTGGAACGCGAGCCGAACTACTCGTTCGTCACTGCCCGCCTGCTGATGGACACCTTGCGCGCCGAAGGCCTGAGCTTCCTGGAAGTCGCCGAGAGCGCGACCCACCACGAAATGGTCGACCTGTACGCCAAGGCCCTGCCGGCCTACGTCGCCAAAGGTATCGAGTTCGAATTGCTGAACCCTGTCCTGGCCGAGTTCGACCTGGAAAAACTCGGCAAGGCGATCAACCACGAGCGCGACCAGCAGTTCACCTACCTGGGCCTGCAAACCCTCTACGACCGTTACTTCATCCACAAGGATGGCATCCGTTTCGAACTGCCGCAGATATTCTTCATGCGCGTGGCCATGGGCCTGGCGATCGAAGAGAAGCAGCGCGAAGACCGTGCGATCGAGTTCTACAACCTGTTGTCGTCGTTCGACTACATGGCGTCGACCCCGACCCTGTTCAACGCCGGCACCCTGCGTCCGCAGCTGTCGAGCTGCTACCTGACCACCGTTCCGGATGACCTGTCGGGCATCTACGGCGCGATCCACGACAACGCCATGTTGTCGAAATTCGCCGGCGGCCTGGGCAACGACTGGACTCCGGTTCGCGCATTGGGCTCGTACATCAAGGGCACCAACGGCAAATCCCAGGGCGTCGTGCCGTTCCTCAAAGTGGTCAACGACACCGCCGTAGCGGTCAACCAGGGCGGCAAGCGCAAGGGCGCGGTCTGTGCCTACCTGGAAACCTGGCACATGGACATCGAAGAGTTCATCGAGCTGCGCAAGAACACCGGTGATGATCGTCGTCGTACCCACGACATGAACACCGCCAACTGGATCCCGGACCTGTTCATGAAGCGCGTCTTCGATGACGGCAAGTGGACCCTGTTCTCGCCATCCGAAGTGCCGGACCTGCACGACCTGACCGGCAAGGCCTTCGAAGAGCGCTACGAGTACTACGAAGCCCTGACCGAGTACAACAAGATCAAGCTGTTCAAAGTCGTACAGGCCAAAGACCTGTGGCGCAAGATGCTGTCGATGCTGTTCGAAACCGGCCACCCATGGCTGACCTTCAAGGACCCGTGCAACCTGCGCAGCCCGCAGCAGCACGTGGGCGTGGTCCACAGCTCGAACCTGTGCACCGAGATCACCCTGAACACCAACAAGGACGAGATTGCGGTCTGCAACCTGGGCTCGATCAACCTGCCGAACCACATCAAGGACGGCAAGCTGGACAACGCCAAGCTGCAACGCACCGTGAACACCGCCGTGCGCATGCTCGACAACGTGATCGACATCAACTACTACTCGGTGCCGCAAGCGAAGAACTCCAACTTCAAGCACCGTCCGGTCGGCCTGGGCATCATGGGCTTCCAGGACGCGCTGTACCTGCAGCACATCCCGTACGGTTCGGACGCTGCCGTCGAGTTCGCCGACAAGTCCATGGAAGCGGTCAGCTACTACGCGATCCAGGCTTCCTGCGACCTGGCCGACGAGCGTGGCGCCTACGAGACGTTCCAGGGTTCGCTGTGGTCCCAGGGCATCCTGCCGCTGGACTCGCAACAGATCCTGATCGCCCAGCGCGGCCAGAAGTACATCGATGTCGACCTGAACGAATCCCTGGACTGGGCACCGGTTCGCGCCCGTGTACAGAAAGGTATCCGTAACTCCAACATCATGGCCATCGCACCGACCGCGACCATCGCCAACATCACCGGCGTGTCGCAATCGATCGAACCGACCTATCAGAACCTGTACGTGAAATCGAACCTGTCGGGCGAATTCACCGTGATCAACCCGTACCTGGTTCGCGACCTCAAGGCTCGCGGCCTGTGGGACTCGGTCATGATCAACGACCTGAAGTACTACGACGGTTCGGTGCAGCAGATCGAACGCATCCCGCAGGAGCTCAAGGAGCTCTACGCTACTGCGTTCGAAGTGGACACCAAGTGGATCGTCGACGCCGCCAGCCGTCGCCAGAAGTGGATCGACCAGGCCCAGTCGCTGAACCTGTACATTGCCGGCGCCTCGGGCAAGAAGCTCGACGTGACCTACCGCATGGCCTGGTACCGTGGTCTGAAAACCACTTACTACCTCCGTGCCCTGGCCGCCACCAGCACCGAGAAGTCGACCATCAACACCGGCAAGCTGAACGCGGTTTCCAGCGGCGGCAACCACGGTGACGATTCGGTCCTGGCTGCTCCAGCCGGACCTGCGCCAGTGCCAAAGGCCTGCGCCATCGACGAGCCGGATTGCGAAGCTTGCCAATAAGCTGAGCGGGTAGGCGCTGCAAGGCGCCTGCTGAAGAAGCCTCCGATAGACCGCTGGTTTATCGGGGGTTTTCTTTTGCCTGGAGAAAGCCAGAGCCTGGACTTGATCGTTCCTACGCTCTGCGTGGGAATGCATCCCGTGACGCTCTGCGTCCCCCTTCAGAGACGGAACGCGGAGCGTCCGTGGCGGCATTCCCACGCAGAGCATGGGAACGATCGAATAGCCGCTCACAAAAAAGCCCCTCTTGCGAGGGGCTCTTCATGCAGCCTTCAAGCAACCAGCGTTATCAAGCCATCTGAATGATGGTCTGCATGATGGTGCTCTGGGTGGAGATGGTCTTGGCGTTCGCCTGGTAGTTGCTTTGTGCCTTGATCAGCTCGACCAGTTCGTTGGTCAGGTTGACGTTGGACTCTTCCAGGGAGTTGGAGACGATCGAGCCCAAGGTGCCGGTTTGCGGAGCATCGTAGCCCGGGATACCCGAAGCGAATGTTTCCTTCCAGCTGGTGCCGCCTACCGGCTGCAGGCCTTGCTCGTTGGTGAAGCTGGCGAGCGCGAGCTGGCCGATCGGCTTGGTCTGGTTGTTGCTGAAGTTGGCCAGCAATACACCGCTGCCGTCGATGGTCAGGTTAGTGATCTGGCCAGTGGCGTAGCCGTTCTGGGCCGGGATCGAACGTGCGGTGTCGGCGTTGAACTGGGTGGTGGTGCCCATGGAGATCGTGATGGTCGGTGCACTCGCGGCGCCGTTGGCGGTCCATGTCCCGTTGGTCACGGTGCCAGGAACCCAACCAGTCAATACCAGATCGCTATTGACCGTCGCTGGCGGAGTGGTGACCGTGGTCAACTTGCCGTTCGCATCGAAGTTCATGGTCGACGGAACAGGCGCGGTCGCACCGGTCGTGGTTGGCAAGCTACCGTTGAGGTTGCGGCCGTCGATCAAGGTATAGACGTTCCAGGTGTTGGAGCCCGTCTTGACCATGTACTGGTCCATGGAGTGCTGGTTACCCTGGCTATCATAGACCGGGGTAGTGAACTGCTTGGTGAACGTGGCCGTGTCGGTCGGATTGAACGCGGCGGTGATCGGCGTCGCCGTGGAGTTCAGGTTGATCGTCGACGAAACCAGGCTGGTGGCGCTCGGCGGCAGGTTCGAGGTGTCGATGCGCAGGTCGGTCAGGATACCGTTCTGGATCTTGCCGTTGGCATCCACGCCATAACCCTGCAAGCGTGCAGTGCCATCGCTGTTGGTGACGTAGCCTTCCTTGTCGGTCTTGAAGGTACCGGCACGGGTGTAGCTCAGCGAGCCGTCGTTGCTCAGGACAAAAAAGCCCTGGCCCTGGATACCCATGTCCAACACGTTGCCGGTGTTGTTCACGTCACCCTGGCCGAACTGTTGGGAAACGTTGGCCAGGCGCACGCCGTTGCCGACGGTCTTGGAGCCCGAACCCAGCTTGGTGGCCGAGTAGACATCTTCGAATTCCGCACGGGACGATTTGAAACCGGTGGTCGCCACGTTGGCGATGTTGTTGCCGGTCACGTCCAGCTGTTTGTTGGCAGCATAGAGACCGCTAAGGCCGATGTTAAAAGACATGTTGACTCCTTTTGCCGGTTAGTCGGCTCTACATACCAATAGTTTGTACTTTGGACAGGGCAATGCTGCCCAGCCCGGCCAGGTTGAGCATCAGCTCACCGCCCGTCTGGCTGATCGTTACGCTGCTGACCGTGGCCGGCAGGTTGGTGATCAGCGACGTGGCCTTGCCATCGATGGTGGTCGATGCCGCGAAGGTGTACGTGCCCGACTCGACGGTCGCGCCCGCATCGTTCTTGCCATCCCAGATGAACGCCGAGTTGCCGGCGTTCTGGCTGCCCAGGTCGATGGTGCGGACGGTCTTGCCGTCCTTGTCCACGATCTTGACGGCGACGGAGGACACCGATGCCGGTACCACCACCGTGCCGTTGAGGCTCTTGGAGGTATCGACCACGGCCTTGTCACCGGGCGCGATGACCGAGCGACCGACCAGCGACGAAGCCTGCAAGGCCTGGGACGAGTTGTAGTTGCCGGCGATGCCGCTCACGGTTTGGTTGAGGGTGGTGATGCCTTCCAGGCTGCTGAATTGAGCCAGCTGGGCAACGAACTCACCGTTGTCCTGAGGCTCCAGCGGGTTCTGGTTTTTCAGCTGGGTCACGAGCAGTTGCAGGAACGCATCCTTGCCCAGCTCTTTCTTGCCGGCGGCAGCGGTGGTCGCCGCACCCAGGCCATCGGTCGTGGTGTTGGTCTTGACCGAGGAGTTGGCCAGAATCTCGTTGAGGCTCAAACCGCTGGTGGTGTTGGTGACGCTCATGTGAATCGCCCCTTATCACTGACCGAGGGTCAGGACCTTCTGCATCATGGTTTTGGCGGTGTTCATCATTTCGACGTTGGTCTGGAACGAACGACTGGCGGAAATCATGTCGGCCATTTCTTCGACGACGTTGACGTTCGGGTAATAGACATAACCCTTGGCGTCCGCGGCCGGATGGTTTGGTTCATAACGAGCGTCGAGGTTGCTCTGGTCTTCGACCACGCCAAGCACCTGTACGCCCTGCCCGGCTGCGTCCTGGTCCTGGAACAGCGAGTCGCTGCCGCCAGACTGGCCGCCCTGGAACATGGTGGCGAAGACCGGGTGACGGGCGCGGTAGGTCTGGTCGATGCTCGACGAAACAGTCTCGGCGTTGGCGATGTTACTGGCGACGGTGTTCAGGCGAGTGGTCTGGGCACTCATGGCACTGCCGGCGATGTTGAATACGCTCGCGATCGACATGGCTTACTCTCCACGCAGGGCTGATACCAGCCCTTTGAATTTACTGTTGAGCAGGGTGAAGCTGGCCTGGAAGTTCACGGAGTTTTCCGCGTAGTTGGACTGTTCCAGTTGAGCGTCCACGGTGTTCTGGTCGATCGACGGCTGCATCGGCGTGCGGTACATCAGCGATTCGTCGCCACTGCCCAGGCCTTCGGCTTCGATATGACGGTTGTTGGTCATGTTCAAGGCGAAGTGGCCGTTCTTGGTCTTTTCGTTCTGCTCGGCGAGCACCTTGGAGAAGTCCAGGTCACGCGCCTTGTAGTTCGGGGTGTCGGCGTTGGCGATGTTGTTGGCCAGGACTTCGGCACGCTGGGCGCGGAAGCTCAGGGCCTGTTCGTGGATACCGAGCGCTTTATCGAAGCTGATGCTCATGTCGGAAACCTTTGGGTGACCAGAAATGTACTTACGATGGCTTTAGCAAGCGTCGTGCCATGTGCAGAAAGCCCCGTAAACCGGGGCTTTGCGGGATATCGGCACGACGGCAATGCCAGAAAAGCGGCAATCGGCTTCCGCTGGCTGCCGCTTTTCTGCCGCTTTTAGCCAGTAGTCTTCGAACAAACGGGCGAGCGGCAATAGAGGGAGTGGTACCTGGGCACATATAAAAAGCGCACGTATAAAAAAAGCGGCGCTCAATGCGCCGCTTTATGCTGCCATTCTGTCAGCGATGGCCGCCCCGCCCATCATGACCGCCGCGTCCCCGGTGATCGCGTCCGCGATCACGACCGCCTCGACCACCGCGATCGTCGTTCCAGCCGCCCCGATCACGGCCATCCCAGCCGCCCCGGTGTGGATAAGGTCGGTACGCTGCTCGCGGGGGCGAGTAATAACGAGGCCCATGCTGGTAATAACGCGGTGCCGAGTAATAACGTGGTGCCGGCTGATAGTACCGTGGCGCGTAGTAGCCACGTGGGGCCGAATAATAACTCCCGCCACCGTAATAGACCGGCGCTGGCGAGGTGTAGACCTCGGAACGGTAATAGTTCGAACCTCCTCCCTCGTAAGGCACGCAGGCTGAAAGAGATAAACCGAGAAACGCAATGAACAGCAGTCGTCGATACATGGCGGCCTCCTGGACCGCGAATGGGCCACGTCAGCGACGCTGACGGGCGGCAGTCATCTATTGAGATGACTGACGATTAATCTGACAGTGAAATCGGAATCTGGTGCGACGCGGCAATAACTCGAAACATGTAGCCTTTTGCTTTATTCCGGTGCGCGAATGGCACCACAACAACGCATGAACCAACCCTCTGGCCCGCACCAAAAATAGCCAAACCGCTCTAGCTCGGCCATTGCACGGACTTGGCACGGCTCTCGCTTTAACGAATCTCGTGCAGGAGTCATCACAGGTTCGCGGCACCACAATTTGCAATGGCTGACTAGGGTTCCGGCTCGCCTCTGGCGAGTGGCTGGTCCGAGAGTTGGCGACCTCCAGTTGAGGTTACACGGCGGGACAAAAGCCCGGGAGACAAGCCACCGTTCGCGGTGCCGCGTTGCTCCTGTCCGCCCTTGATCAACTGGAGAACCACCATGTTCAAGCTTCGTCTGTCCGCCCTGCTCCTCGCCGCGCTCTCGGCCCTCATGAGCTTCTCGTCCGTCGCAGCCCAGAAAGACCACTTCAGCGTCTGCTGGACCATTTACGCCGGCTGGATGCCCTGGGAATACGCCGGTAGCCAAGGCATCGTCGATAAATGGGCGAAAAAATACGGCATCAAGATCGATGTCGTGCAGCTCAACGACTACGTTGAATCCATCAACCAATACACCGCCGGTCAGTTCGACGGCTGCACCATGACCAACATGGACGCCCTGACCATTCCCGCCGCTGGCGGAGTGGACAGCACCGCGCTGATCATCAGTGATTTCTCCAATGGCAACGACGGCGTCGTCCTCAAGGGCGAAAGCAAGAAAGTCGCCGACCTCAAGGGCATGGACGTCAATCTGGTGGAACTGTCGGTGTCCCATTACCTGCTGGCCCGCGCCCTGGATTCGGTGGGCCTCACCGAGAAAGACCTGAAAGTCGTCAACACCTCCGATGCCGATATCTCCGCAGCCTTCAACACCGATGAGGTCAAGGCTGTCACCACCTGGAACCCCATGCTGTCGGACATCAAGGCCCAGCCCGGCGTCAGCGAGGTGTTCAACTCCAGTCAGATCCCCGGCGAGATCATGGACATGATGGTGGTCAACACCCAGACCCTTCAGGACAACCCGGCCTTGGGCAAGGCACTGACCGGTGCCTGGTTTGAAGTGGTCGCGCTGATGAACGCCAAGAACGCAGCCGCCAAGGCCGCACTGGAACACATGGCCAAGGCATCGGGCACTGACCTCAAAGGTTTCCAGGCGCAACTGGACACCACCAAGTTGTTCGCCACGCCCAAGGAAGCGCTCACCTTCGCCACCAGCGAACAACTGCCCGCCACCATGGGCAAGGTGGCCGAATTTTCGTTCCAGCACGGTTTGCTGGGTGAAGGCGCCAAGAATGCGGACGCGGTCGGCATGGCGTTCGCCAATGGCGTGACCCGTGGCGACAAGGCCAACCTGAAGCTGCGCTTCGATCCCACCTATGTACAGCTGGCCACCGACGGCAAGCTGTAGAACGGAGGACCTGGCATGCGCCTGATCAACCGCCACCCGGATCGTCCCAGCCGCTTGCTGTTGGTGATCCTGCCATTCGCGCTGGTGTTGTTCGCCTACTTCATGGGCTCGGCCGAACGGTTGACGGACAACCCCAACGACAAGCTGCTGCCCAGCGCCGTGCAAATGAGCGATGCGGTCAAACGACTAGCTTTCACCGCCGATGCCCGCAGCGGTGATTACCTGCTTTGGCAGGACACCGCTTCCAGCCTGCGCCGATTGGCGATTGGCCTGGGCATCAGCGCCGCCGCCGGGCTGTGCCTGGGCATCGCCGCCGGTACCCTGCCACTGTTCGGCGCACCGCTGTCGCCTTTGCTCACCGTGCTTTCGATGGTGCCGCCACTGGCCATCCTGCCGATTCTCTTCATCGTCTTCGGCTTGGGGGAGTTGTCGAAAGTGATGCTGATCGTGATTGGCATCACGCCGTGCCTGGCGCGCGACCTGGAACAGCGCGCCCGGGAGATTCCGCTGGAACTGCTGATCAAGGCGCAGACCCTCGGGGCTTCAACCTGGACCCTGATGCTGCGCGTGGTGCTGCCGCAATTGCTGCCGCGCCTGTTGATCTCCTTGCGGCTGATGCTGGGTTCGGCCTGGCTGTTTCTGATCGCCGCCGAAGCCATCGCCTCCACCGATGGGCTGGGCTATCGGATTTTCCTCGTGCGTCGGTACTTGGCGATGGATGTGATCTTGCCTTACGTGGCCTGGATCACTCTGCTCGCCTGGCTGATGGACTGGGGCCTCAAGCGCCTCACCCGCCAAGCGTTCCCCTGGTACGAGGGGGCGAAGGCATGAGTTTCATCCAAGTCAACAACGTCTGGCAGCAGTATGCCGACCAAGTGGTGCTCGAACGATTGAACCTGAGCGTCGCCGAGGGCGAGTTCTGCACGCTGGTGGGCGCGTCGGGTTGCGGCAAGTCGACTTTCCTGCGGCTACTGCTAGGCCAGGAACGCGCCAGTCGCGGACAGATCCTGCTGGATGGCAACCCCTTGGCCGGCGAACCGGATGCCAGCCGGGGCGTGGTGTTCCAGCGCTACTCGGTGTTCCCGCACCTGACGGTGCTGGACAACGTCGCCCTGGGCCTGGAGCTGCCGCGCTCGCCGCTGCTGGGGCGTCTGTTCGGCAGCGCCAAACGCCAGGCTCGCGAAGAGGCCGCACAACTGCTGGACAAAGTCGGCCTGGGCCATGCGTCGGAAAAATACCCCGCGCAGCTTTCCGGCGGCATGCAACAGCGCCTGGCGATTGCCCAGGCACTGATCATGAAGCCCCGCGTCCTGTTGCTCGATGAACCCTTCGGCGCCCTCGACCCCGGCATCCGCAAAGACATGCATGAGCTGCTGCTGGCGCTGTGGCGCGAAACCCGGCTGACGGTGTTCATGGTCACTCACGACCTGTCCGAAGGTTTCAGCCTTGGCACGCGCCTGCTGGTGTTCGACAAGGTTCGCGTCGATCCACACGCCCCTGGCGCCTATGGCGCACGCATCACCTACGACATCCCATTGAACAGCGACCGCCGCACCGCCCGTGCCGCCGTCGACGCCCTGCCCGCCGAACTGGCTGGCACGTTGCGTATCGCTTGAAAGGAGTTTTTCCATGACCGATTCGATCCAGCTGTTTGCGCCCTTCGCCGAAGAATTGCTGCCCGGTGGCGGTCACCGTTCGTTCGTGCTCAAGCGCGGCCAGTTGCTGCGCCTGACCGATCTGCGCGGCGGCGCCAATGTGAGCCTGACGATGCTCAATGCCAACGAGAAAACCGAACGCCTGAACCTGCCGGACAGCCTGAAATGCCAACACACCGCCAAGCTCACCGCCGGCCATTGCCTGTATTCGGACATGGGCCGGGTGCTGGCGGCGATCACCGCTGACACCTGCGGCTGGAGCGACAGCCTCGGCGGCGTGCTCTGCGCTGAGGAGGTCGCTGAAAAATACGGTCAGGGCCGCTATCAGGAACTGCGCAACGGCTTCTTTCGCAACGGCACCGACAACTTGCTGGTGGAACTGGGCAAATGGGGGCTGGGCCTGTCCGACCTGCTGATGACCCTCAACCTGTTCAGCCGGGTGAATGTCGACGAGGCTGGATATTTTCACTTCGTCGAAGGCAATTCCAAGGCCGGCGACTACATCGAGCTGTACGCACCGATGGACACGCTGGTGGTACTGACGGCGCTGCAACACCCGATGGACCCGAACCCGCAATACGCGCCGCAGCCGCTCAAGCTCAGTTGGATGAACGCCAACCCCAGCGTCGCCGAACACTGCCGTCATTCGCGCCCGGAAAACCAGCGCGGCTTCATCAATACCGATCGCCTGTTCGCCTGAGGATCGTCCCATGTCACTTGCCATCGCCACCGCCCACAAGCAACCCGACACCGCCGTCTACCGCGCCACGATCCCCGCCGGGGAACCTTGGCTGACGGAGGTCAAGGCGGGCCAGACCCTGCGCATCCTCGACCTGGAGGGCAACCAGGCAGTCGATACGCTGTTCTACAGCCTGGCCAATCCCAAGGAACGCTATGACGTGCAGCACACCCTGCGTCGGCAGAACAGCGTTTACCTGAGCACCGGCAGCGTACTGTATTCCAACCTCGGTCGGCCGATGCTGACCATCGTCGAAGACACCTGCGGTCGCCACGACACCCTAGGCGGCGCCTGCGCCCAGGAAAGCAACACCGTGCGCTACGCCCTGGAAAAACGCCACATGCACAGCTGCCGCGACAACTACCTGCGGGCCTGCGCCCATGATGGCCGGTTGGGCAAGGGCGACATCGGGCCGAACATCAATTTCTTCATGAACGTGCCGGTCACCGTCGACGGTGGCCTGACGTTCGAAGACGGGATCTCGGCCCCGGGCAAATACGTCGACCTGCGGGCCGAAATGGACGTGATCGTGTTGATCTCCAATTGCCCGCAACTGAATAACCCGTGCAACGCCTACAACCCCACTCCTGCGGAGCTGCTGATATGGAACTGAAACTCATCCGCCTGCGACGCTGGCTGTACGCGCTGTGCCAGAGCCGATCGGGGCAGTGCATCAAGTAACACTTGATCCCTATCGGGCAGGTGTTTGAAAGCTTCGCCGCCGGGGACGACCTCGACGGCCATCGAAAACTGCGGGACGGCCCGCCTCCCAGTTCAGGCAGCACGCATGCCTGAGGGGTCATGCCATGTTCGAAAAAATCCTCATTGCCAACCGTGGCGCCATCGCCTGCCGCATCCTGCGGACTTTGCGCGAGCTGAAGGTCGAAGGTGTCGCGGTGTATTCCCAGGCCGATGCCGCCAGCCTGCACATTCTGCAAGCCGATCAAGCGCACTGCCTGGGCGAAGGCGCGGCGGCTGGCACCTACTTGGCGGTGGACAAGCTCTTGGCGATTGCCAAAAGCAGCGGCGCGACGGCGATTCATCCCGGCTATGGTTTTCTCTCGGAAAACGCCGCTTTCGCCGAGGCCTGCGAGGCCGCCGACATTGCCTTCATCGGCCCAACGCCAGAGCAGCTGCGGGTGTTCGGTCTCAAGCACACCGCACGTGACCTGGCCCGGCAACACGGCGTGCCGCTGCTCGAAGGCACCGAACTACTCGACAGCCTCGACGATGCGCTGCTGGCCGGCACTCGGGTCGGCTACCCGGTGATGCTTAAGAGCACGGCAGGCGGTGGCGGCATCGGCATGCGCGTGTGTCGCAGCGCCGCCGAATTGAGTGAGTCGTTTGAGGCGGTCAAGCGCCTCGGACAGAACAACTTCAGCGATGCCGGCGTGTTCATCGAGAAATACATCGAACGCGCGCGGCACTTGGAGGTGCAGGTGTTCGGCGACGGCCAGGGCCAAGTGATCGCGCTCGGCGTGCGCGATTGCTCGGTGCAACGGCGCAACCAGAAAGTCATTGAAGAGACCCCGGCACCGAACCTGCCCGAGGGCATGGCCGATGCGCTCTGCGCGGCGGCGATCAAACTGGCCCAGGCTGTGAACTACCGCAGCGCCGGCACCGTGGAATTCGTGTTCGACAGCGACGCCGGGCGCTTTTATTTCCTGGAGGTGAACACTCGCCTGCAAGTGGAGCACGGCGTCACCGAACAAGTATGGGGCATCGACCTGGTGCGCTGGATGGTGCAACTGGCCGCCGGTGACCTGCCGCCGCTGAATGAGCTGAGCCAGGGTTTGAAAGCCGAGGGCCATGCGATTCAAGCGCGCGTATACGCCGAGGATCCGGGCCGGGATTTCCAGCCGAGCCCAGGCTTGCTGACCGCCGTGCAATTTCCCGAAGCCGACGGCAAGCATTTGCGCATCGACACTTGGGTCGAGGCCGGATGCCAGATCCCACCGTACTTTGATCCGATGATCGCCAAGGTCATCCGTTGGGCGCCGACCCGCGAGCAAGCCCGCCTGGGCTTGCACCAGGCGCTGGATCAAAGCTTGTTGTATGGCGTGGAAACCAACCGCGTCTATTTGCAACAGATCCTGCTCGATGCGCCCTTCGCCAGCGGCCAGCCATGGACGCGGTGTCTGGAAGCGCTGGTCTATCGCGCCAACACCGTCGAGGTGCTCAGCCCCGGCACCCAGACCAGTGTGCAGGACTACCCCGGCCGCCTCGGTTATTGGGCGGTGGGCGTTCCCCCGTCGGGGCCGATGGACAGCCGCTCGCTGCGCCAAGGCAATCGCCTGCTGGGCAACGATGAAGGCGCCGCGGCGCTGGAAATCACCATGAGCGGGCCGCTGCTGCGCTTCAACTGCGACGCTCGAGTGGCCGTGACCGGCGCGCCGATTGCGCTGAGCCTCGATGGCGATACCGTTCCAATGAACACGCCGCTGTCGATCAAGGCCGGTGCCACCCTCTCCATCGGCACGATATCCGGCGCCGGCGCGCGCAGTTACCTGTGCCTGCAGGGCGGCGTGCAAGTGCCGGATTACCTGGGCAGCAAAAGCACCTTCACCCTCGGCCAGTTCGGCGGCCACGGCGGGCGGGCGCTGTGCACCGGTGACGTGTTGCACCTGGCAGCGCTGGATCCGCACGCGGTACTGCCGGACCAGCACCAACCGACCCTGGCGCTGCCTGACGTGCGGCAGATTCGGGTGATTTATGGCCCCCATGGCGCGCCGGAATATTTCACCGAGCGCTACATGCAGACCTTTTTCGACACGCACTGGGAAGTGCATTTCAACTCCAGCCGCACCGGCGTGCGACTGATCGGCCCCAAGCCTGAATGGGTGCGTGCCGACGGCGGCGAAGCGGGGTTGCATCCTTCCAACATCCATGACAATCCCTACGCCATCGGCGCGGTGGATTTTACCGGCGACATGCCCGTCATCCTTGGCCCCGACGGCCCGAGCCTGGGCGGATTCGTCTGCCCGGTGACGGTGATCGAAGCAGATCTCTGGCAACTGGGGCAACTCAAGGCCGGGGACAAGGTGCGCTTTGTGCCGGTGGATTTATCGACCGCACGATCACTGGCCACGCGACCCACAGGTTCTGTGGATACCCAAACACTGATCTCGCCTGTCGTGCTGAACATCGGCCAGGACGACACCCGACTGGTCGCTCGCCTCTCGGGCGACACCCACCTGCTGCTGGAAATCGGCGCCCCCGAGCTGGACCTGGTGCTGCGCTTTCGAGCCCACGCCCTGATGCAGGCGCTGGAGCAAAAACAGCTGCACGGCGTGATCGACCTGACGCCGGGCATTCGCTCGCTGCAAGTGCACTACCAACCCGAGCAATTGCCCCTGGCCGAGTTGCTGGCGATCGTCGCTGGCGAATGGGATGCGGTGTGTGCCGCGCAAGACCTGCAAGTGCCGTCACGCATCGTCCATCTGCCGCTGTCCTGGGACGATCCGGCCTGCCAGCTGGCCATCGAAAAATACATGACCACGGTGCGCAAGGACGCCCCCTGGTGCCCCAGCAACCTGGAGTTCATCCGTCGCATCAACGACCTGCCCAACCTCGACGAAGTGCAGCGCACGGTGTTCGACGCCAGTTACCTGGTGATGGGCCTGGGTGATGTCTACCTCGGCGCGCCAGTTGCCACGCCGCTGGACCCTCGGCATCGGCTGGTGACCACCAAATACAACCCGGCCCGCACCTGGACCGCCGAGAACTCGGTGGGCATCGGCGGTGCCTATATGTGCGTGTACGGCATGGAAGGCCCAGGCGGTTATCAGTTTGTCGGGCGCACCCTGCAGATGTGGAACCGTTATCGGGACGTCGCCGCGTTCGACGGCAAACCCTGGCTGTTGCGATTCTTCGACCAGATCCGTTTTTACCCGGTCAGTGCCGATGAATTGTTGCGCATCCGCCGTGATTTCCCCCTGGGCCGCTTCGACCTGAACATCGAACACAGCCAGCTCAACCTCGCTGATTATCAGCGCTTCCTGGCAGCGGAAGCGGACAGCATCGCCGCGTTCCGCCAGCAGCAACAAGGCGCCTTCAATGCCGAGCGCGAGCGCTGGATCGCCAGCGGCCAGGCGCACTTCGACAGTGAAGAACCGGCCATCGCGCCGAGCGAAGATTCGCCGCTGAGCGCGCGGCAATTGAGCGTCGACAGCCACATCGCCGGCAATCTCTGGCAGGTCCAGGTGGAGGCGGGGACGCACGTCGCCGCCGGGGACGTACTGGTGATTCTGGAGTCGATGAAAATGGAAATCCCGCTGCTCGCGCCTGTGGCCGGGGTGGTGCGCGAGGTACGCGTCCAGCCAGGTTCGGCGGTGCGCGCCGGGCAACGCGTGGTGGTGCTGGAACGTGACTGAACTCAATCAAGGAATCAACGCCATGAACCTCTCTCTTCGCCTGGACGACCTGCGCAGCATTTACCGCAGCGGTGAACTGACGCCGCGCCGATTGCTGCAGGCGCTGCGGGAAAAAGCCGCTGCCCTCAACCCCGACTATCACGTGTTTATTCATTTGCTGTCGCTTGAAGAACTGGAGCCTTACCTGGCCGGTCTGGAAAGCCGCGACCTGGAAAGCCTGCCGCTGTATGGCGTGCCGTTCGCCATCAAGGACAACATCGACCTGGCCGGCATTCCGACGACCGCCGCGTGCCCGGCATTCGCCTACGTGCCGCAACGTTCGGCGACCATTGTCGAGCAGCTCCTGGCGCTGGGCGCGATCCCCCTGGGCAAGACCAACCTCGACCAGTTCGCCACCGGCCTCAACGGTACCCGCACGCCCTACGGCGCTTGCCGCAACAGCGTATTGCCCGGTTATCCGTCGGGCGGTTCGAGTGCCGGCTCGCCGCTGGCGGTGGCCCTCGGCGTGGCGAGCTTTGCCTTGGGCACCGATACCGCGGGGTCAGGCCGGGTGCCGGCGGCGCTGAACAATCTGGTAGGTTTGAAAGCCACCAAAGGCCTGATCTCCACCGCTGGCGTGGTGCCGGCTTGCCGTACGTTGGACTGCGTGACGACATTCACCGCCACGGCACGCGAAGCCAGCCAACTGTTGGCGCTGACCGCCCGCCTCGACGCACGCGATGAATACAGTCGCAGCAACCCACAGTGGAACGACGGCTCGGCGTTCGGTGCGCCACGACGCTTTCGCTTTGGCGTGCCTCGTCGACAAGACCTCGAATTTTTCGGCTGCGACGAAGGCCCAAAGTTGTTCAGCGACGCCATCGAGCGACTCGAACGCATCGGCGGCGAGGCGGTCGAGCTGGACTTGTCGCCCTTCCTGGAGGCCGCTCGCCTGCTGTATGAAGGGCCGTGGGTAGCAGAGCGCTACAGCGTTGCCGGGGAATTGATGGAGCGCGAACCTGACGCGGTATTGCCGGTAATCCGCGCTGTATTGGCGAAAGCGCCTACGGTGAATGGCGTACAAACCTTCCGCGCCCAGTACCGTTTGCAGGCACTCAAAGCGCAATGCGACCGTGTTATGGACGCGCTTGATTGTGTGCTGACGCCGACCATCGGGCGTCCGGTGACCCTCGCCGAACTGGCCGCCGAGCCGGTCCTGCGCAATTCGGAACTGGGTTATTACACCAACTTCATGAACCTGCTGGACTACGCCGCCGTCGCCGTTCCCAGTGCGTTCATGGCCAACGGTCTGCCCTGGGGCGTGACGCTGTTCGGCCGCGCCTTCACCGATCAATACCTGCTGGGCGTCGCCGATGCCTTGCAACGCCAGCACGACCCGGACCTGCCAGCCCCTGCCAACCTGGCGCGCCACGACCGGGCCCGCCTGGTGGTGTGCGGCGCACATCTGGATGGGCTGGCATTGAACTGGCAGCTCAAGCAACGCGGCGCGCGTTTGGTCGAAGCCACCCACAGCTCATCGGACTATCGCCTCTATGCGTTGGCCGGTGGACCACCATTGCGCCCGGGCATGCTGCGGGTCAGCGATGGCGGCGTCGCGATTGAAGTGGAGGTCTGGGAACTGCCGAGCCATGAGTTGGGCTCGTTCTTGACCGGCATCCCCGCGCCACTGGGGCTAGGCAAGGTTCAACTGGCCGACGGTCGCTGGGAAAGCGGGTTCATCTGCGAACCCTATGGCCTGGACGGCGCACAGGACATCAGTCATTTGGGCGGATGGCGGAGTTACCTGCGTAGCCTGTAATCGCGCAGCCCCCCGGTGGCGAGGGGCTTGCTCCCTCGCCACAGCTTCACGAACTACAAATCCAGGCACCTTTTCCCACAAGGCCACTAAACTGATTCCATCGGGTCAATCCAAGGGAATCGCCATGTCGCTTCGTTCGCCGTTGTATTCCCCGCGCTCGCCAATGCTGGTACTGGCTATTTTGTTGAGTGCCGGCTTCCTGGCGACCTCGCTGCTGGGGTATTACGCCGCCAGCACCTTGCTGCGGGACACTATTCTCAAGGCTTTGTACCTCAATCTATTGATCGGCCTGCTGGTGACGGTGGCCGTACTGGCGCTGCTTTATCGGCTGGTGGTCAGCTATCAACGTCGGATCGATGCCCAAGCCATTCTTGACGGCCTCACCGAACTGCCCAACCGCCGGGGCTTCGACTTGCTGGCGGTACAGGCCCTGCACGAAGCCCAACGCGAACCCAAGCCGTTGAGCGCGCTGCTGCTGGAAGTGGACAATTTCAAGCAACTGGATTCCACCCATGGCCACATCGCCAGCGATCAGTTGTTGGGCGGATTCGCTCGCGACTTGACCGATAACGTGCGGCATTCAGACATTGTGTGCCGCTGGAGCGCCGACGCTTTCGCCTTGCTGCTCAAGGACACCGATGGACAGAACGGTCTGAAGATCGCCGAGAAAATTCGCCAGCGCATTGAGCAACAGCGCTACTTTTGCAGCGGGAAACAATTGCGCGTCACTATCAGCATCGGCCTGACCACCTTGCAGGACGAAGACACCTTGCACAGCCTGCTGTCCCGGGCCGATCATGCGCTGCAACGCGCCCGACACACCGGCAGCAACAGAACCTGCGTGGAAATGCCTCATTCGAGTTATGAATAAACCTGACCTCTGCCCCGCCTGCGGCGCCGCCAACGACTGCACCCTGGCCAACCCGAAAACCGCCGACCGCGCCTGCTGGTGCTATGGCGTGAGTATCGACCCGGCTGTGCTCGAGGCCCTGCCGGCGCAATTGCGCGATAAATCCTGCCTTTGCCCGCAATGCGCGCGAGTGGACGACCAGTTGCGCGCCAAGCCCCAACCGATCACGTAAGATGCCCGCCCTCCGCCTCCTTGCCCGAACTGCCCATGCGCGTTGACCGTTTCCTCAGTAATCTGCCGCGTTTCAATCGCCAACAGGTCCGACTGCTATTGGTGGAACGTCGAGTGCGGATCGATGGCCAGACCGTCAACGATCCACACGCGCAGGTGCGCGAATTCAGCCACGTCGAAGTAGACGGTGAGGTGTTGCAGGCAGGCCGAATGGCCCGGTACTTCATGCTGCACAAACCGCAAGGCTGCGTCAGTGCCACGCGCGACCCGCAGCATCGCACCGTGCTCGACTTGCTCGACGAACCGGACAAGGACGACCTGCACATTGCCGGCCGCCTGGATTTCAACAGCACCGGACTGATGTTGATCACCAACGACGGCAGCTGGTCGCGGCGCCTGACCCAGCCGCAGACCAAGCTGCCCAAGGTCTACTACGTCGAGACCGAACAGACCATTACCGCCGAATACGCCGCCACGTTCGCCCAAGGCCTGTACTTCGCTTTCGAAGACCTCACCACCCAACCGGCGGAGCTGACGTTGCTCGGGCCGACTTCGGCGCGATTGAGCATCGTTGAAGGACGCTATCACCAGGTCAAGCGCATGTTCGGGCACTTCAATAACAAGGTGTTGCGCCTGCACCGCGAGCGCATGGGGCCGCTGGTGCTGGACCTCGATCTGGAACCGGGCCGATACCGCGCCCTGAGCCCAGATGAAATCCGCCTGATCTGAGCCCGATGACCGCTGGGCAGAAGTGTCGAACATTTTTCAAAGAGCACTTGCGCAACGGTCGACCCCCTGCTTGAATCAAACCGTCGGCCGAAATGTGACCGACTGGTCACCTCATACCTCTAAGAAACTTTTTGCCGGCTGGAACCCTCAGGTTCCGCCATATCCACCGGCAAACTGCCCGCCATAACAATACCCGTCGACCGGCTTTCCTGGATCGACATGGGCCTTATCTTCCAGGCGTATGCCTACCTGTCACATTGCCCGTGCAATCTCATTGCGCGCATACCCGCTTGCCAGGAGTCTTATGACATGAGGCCAGAAATCGCTGTGCTGGATATACAGGGTCAGTATCGGGTTTACACGGAGTTCTATCGCGCAGACGCCGCACAAAAGACCATCATCCTGGTCAACGGCTCGATGGCTACCACCGCGTCGTTTGCACAGACCGCCAAAAACCTCTATCCGCAATTCAACGTCGTGCTGTACGACCAGCCCTACGCGGGCAAATCCAAGCCCCACAACCTCCACGAGCAAATGCTGACGAAGGAAATCGAAGGACAGATCCTGCTGGAGCTGATCGACCACTTCGCTGCCGAGCACGTATTGTCATTCTCGTGGGGCGGCGCCGCGGCACTCACCGCACTGGCCCAACGCCCGCGCCGCATCGAAAAGGCCGTGATCAGCTCGTTCTCACCGGTGCTCAACGCGCCGATGCGCGACTACCTCGAACGCGGCGTGGACTACCTGGGCAGCCTGGACGGCCACCGTGTGGGGCACTTGGTCAACAGCACCATTGGCAAGCACCTGCCGCCGCTGTTCAAGCGCTTCAACTATCGCCACGTCAGCAACCTGGCCGAGCATGAATACGGGCAGATGCACTTTCACATCAATGACGTGCTCCACAGCGACCAGCAGTGCTACGTCAACGCGGCGAAACAAATCGACGTGCCGGTACTGTTCCTGAACGGCGAATGGGACGAGTACACCTCGGCCACCGACGCCAGGCTCTTCGGCAACCATGTCCAGCACAGCACCTTCACCACGCTGCAAGCCACCGGGCATTTCCTGGACATGGAACACAAGGCCGCCTGCCGCGACAGTCGCGACGCCTTGCTGAGCTTCTTGAAACCGACCCACCATGAAAGCCGACCGCGCTACAGCTACGTACAGGATTACCATGCGCTGGCCATCTGAAAAAAGTCCTCGCGAGCGGGCCTCAAGCATGGGGCTCGCTTGCGAAAGACCGCTCTGGTTGGAGGCTTGCGTAGACGGATGACCTCACCGTCCGGAAAGAAAAACTTCAAATCCCAGGCGACATCTGGTACAAAGTCAGCCGCTCTGAGCGGGTGTCGTATAATGGCATTACTCCAGCTTCCCAAGCTGATAACGAGGGTTCGATTCCCTTCACCCGCTCCAATCGAATTCTGATCCTGCGTCGTGTGGTTTTGACGGAGGATGAAAAAAACCGGCTCTTGGTGGCCGGTTTTTTTTGGTCTGGGGTATGACCAAAGCAGGTTCGCACTACCTCTCAAAGTCCTGGTGCAGCTTCGCCAGGACATTGAAGATTGGCTCCCCTGCTTTATGTGGAATCTTCAAACGAGTGAACACATCCTTCCAGTCTGATAACGCGGCGAGGGTCTGCTCGATGTACGCCTCGGCCTTGAGATATTTGTAGTCCCTGCAGATCTCCATGATTCTCTTCCTCGTCGGTTTGCCGGGAGTGCGGCCACCAAAGTCAGTCGTGTGTTCACCCATAGCGTTTGCGAACGTAACGTCGTAAGCGGGGGAAAGCGTCCAGGTCTCCTTATCTCCCTGCTTTGCGGGATCGTGGCAAAGGAAAGCAAAGTTCTTTGCGTGGTCGTCATGGTTGTGTGACAGAGCGTTGAAGATCATTAACCTGGCCATCTTTTCTACTTCGACAGAGCTTTTGGTCAGCATCTGGGTGAGCTTCAGCAGATTGGGATAATCGATGGATGACAGAGCGCGGTAATTCGCATACATCAGTGCCGCTACGGTCATCATGTGTATCTTGCGTTCGCCCTCTCGGTCGAAACGCCTGGTCGCGAAAAAATGCTCAACCTGACCGTCAGGCATCTGCATATCCAAGAGAGTCGACTCAGCCATGGTGACTCCGGCTGCCCTGGCCATCTCTGCATAGGCGAACTCGATGCCCCCGGTCTCCACCGGCTCGTACAGCGCTCTGAACTTGACGATCCAGTGTGCATAGCCCTCTGGCAGAGCACCGAAGGCCGAGGTTGCGTTAGCGCAATCTGCGGAGAGAGCCACAATCGCCTTTGGACGAGCACCACCCGGTGAGCCACCGGCGAGCCGCAGTTTGGTGAGCACCGCTTGGGTCTCGCCCTCTTGAACCTCGATAGAGGCCTCGTACAGCTGGCAGAGATCAACAGGGCCAATCAGCACTGTTTTTTCAGCCGTGGGCTGATACTCAAAAGCTCCCATGCTTCGGTCGTCCATGTAGGCAAGGCGATCCAGGGCGGTGACGGTGAGGTGAGTGCCGTCACCGAAGGTGCTGTTGAAGTATCGGTCCATCAGCAGCATGCCCCAGCCATCTGGCAGGGAATCAGCGAACGGCCCATGGAGCCCTTCGAAGAGGCTAGCGTCTTTGGCCAGCTGTGGTTTTTCGTCCCAAGTCATCGTAAGCGGCGAAAGATTGTAGCCAGTGGCGAGCCACCCCTGATCGTAAGCGAAGTAAATCCCCTTCCCTTCGGCTTTCAAGAGTTCCCCGACCTTGACGCCACTTTTCAAGACGGTTAGCGCTTCGGTGCGTTTGAACGCCTTCGTCATCACCTCATCCCTCGCTTACGTTTGGCATTCTTGAGTTCATCCACTGAATTCGGATGCTCAGGCTTGAAGAGTCTGGTCACGCAAGCCAGCTCATCAAGCGCTGTGGCCATGAGGACCAGAGCCTCCAAGGTCACCACACCCGTCGTCTCAAATCGCTTGATGGTGGACTCCGACACCCCCGACTTCTCGGCGAGCGTCTTGCGGGAGAGGTTTTTTGAAAGGCGGAGTATCTTCGCGTTCTCTCCGACATTCCTGGCGATTTCTGCTGGCGAATGGAGCAAATGCATAAACGACATGATTACCCTCTAACTTTTCAAAATGGCTATATTCGACCAGTTATAAGGAAATAATACCCTATTGGGGTCGTTTATGATCTCTTGGTAAAACTACCGTTATACGAGGATTCCACCAGTAATCCGTGAACGGATCAAAAAAAGCCCCCAGCCATCGGCGTCGGGGCTTTTCATATCGTGCTTCACCCTCCAGCCAAATGCCCCAACGGCAACGGCACCGGCGCTTTCACAGTGTTAATCGCAAAATTGCTGCGGATATCCCTGATCCCCGGCAGTTTCAGCAGATGCCCAGTGACAAAACGGTCATAGGCCCGCAGGTCCGGCACCACCACTTGCAGCAAAAAATCCGACTCGCCTGATACCAGGAACGCCGAGATCACCTCAGGCAAAGCCGTTACCGCCTGGCGAAACGCCTCGGCTCGTTCGTCATTGTGCCGCTCGACCTTGACGCCGACGAAGATCGTCATCCCGAGGCCAACTTCATCACGATCGAGGATGGCCTGGTAGCCGCGAATCACTCCGGCTTCCTCAAGCATCCGCACGCGACGCAGGCACGGCGAGGGAGACAGGCCTATTTCTTCTGCCAGTTGCACGTTGCTCAGCCGGCCGTCCCGTTGCAGTGCGGCGAGGATTTTGCGGTCGAAGGCGTCTAGTTTCATGTATTGGCATCTTCCGATTGAATTGTTCGAATGCTTGGCAGGTTATGCCAATTTATTAAGCATTAGAAGCTGACTACGCAACCACCTGCCCTGCCCTTCGGCCATAGACTGGCACCACTAATTCATCGAATGAGGGGTTTGGGATGACAGGGCTCTGGTTGTTTGTCATGGCGTTGACGGTGGCGTATCTACTGCCCGGGCCGGACATGATCCTGGTGCTGCAAACCGGTGCCCGTCAGGGCAAGGCTGCGGCGCTGGCGACGGCGGTAGGCTTGGGGATTGCCCGGGCATGTCATGTCGCGCTGGCGGCGATGGGACTCTCGGTGCTGTTCAAGACGGCACCCTGGACGTTTGATGTGGTGCGCCTGGCCGGGGCTGCTTATCTGGCCTGGATCGGGTTTCAGTGTTTGCGGACCACGTTGTTGCCAAGCTTTGAAGGCTCTGACGCTGAGTTCGGAAGGCGACAGTGGCACCAAGCGATACAGCGCGGCCTGCTGACCAACCTGCTCAATCCCAAGGCGCTGCTGTTTTGCTCAGTGTTGCTGCCGCAGTTCATCGACCCACAGGACGGGCCGGTGTTGGCGCAGTTTGCAACGTTGGGGGTGATATTGGTCTGCGTCGGTTTGTTGTTCGACGTGCTCTATGCCCTCGCTGGAGTAGCGCTCGGGCGCTGGCTTCAACGATCGCCTACGGCGCAGCGGGTGCAGCAGTGGTTGTTTGGTGGCCTGCTGATTGGGTTTGCGGTGCGGCTGACGTTTGTGCAGCAGTCGTAGAAGACGGCTGCTTCGCCATCAAAACTGGCTATAGCCCCAACGGCCGTAATGGATCTGCCTAGCTTCCGGTTAGCGCACTAGCATGGGGTGCTAGGGGCCGAGCAGTTTTATTGCCTCTTCAGCTAAACCCAATTGCATCGTCAGCCCAGTCAGACTAGACTCCTCCCAAAACGGGAGGACGTAGGTGCGAATTATCGCGAGAGGAACCTTACGGGAGTTCTGGGAAAGCAATCCGGCTTACGCGGATTCCCAGACGCCACTGGTTGAATGGTATCGACACATGGAAAAAGCGACCTATCGGACGCCTCAAGAGATTAAGGCTGAACTGAAAACGGCCAGTATCCTCAAAGCAGCCAGGGTTGTATTCAACATTGGCGGCAATAAATACCGAGTAATTCTCGCAGTCGACTATCAGCGCCAGCTTGGTTTTGTAAGATTCGTCGGCACCCATGCCCAATACGACCAAATCAATGCGGAGACCGTATGATGAACATCAAACCCATTCGCAACCAAGATGATTTGAATGCAGCTTTTACGCGCATCGAACAGCTTTGGGGGGCAGAAGTCGGTTCGGCTAACGGCGATGAGCTAGAAATCCTTGCCTTGTTGATCGAAAAATACGAGGACGAGCACTACCCGATGCCCCCCTCTGATCCAATTGAAGCGATTAAATTCAGGATGGATCAACAAGGGCTGACTCCGCGCGACTTGGAACCGTACCTTGGTTCAAGCGGACGTGTGTCTGAAGTTCTGAACCGCAAACGCAAGCTAAGTCTGGCGATGATTAAACGCCTGCATGACGGACTGCGGATTCCTTACGAGAGTCTGTTGGCAGACGTTGCATAAACTTATGCAGACTCCACGACGGCTCCGTAGCAGCACTGCAGATTAAAAGAACCGGTCCAACGTGACCGGTTTTTTATGTCCTTCTTTTTTATGTCCTTCTCTCATTCAGTCCACAGCAACCCCAGATCTCCCTCGCCACGCGTCACGCGACCTCACATCCGGAAATAAACCCGATCCGCCCCCCCGCCGCCTTGTCCGGCGCGCCTTCTAGACTTGGTTACGACATACCACTGGGCCCGATCCTCGCCCTGCGGTGGTTATAGTGTTGATCATTATTATGAGGTGGGTATAGTACCCACCAAGCGCACCACACGGAGGTGTTGTGAACAGCCGATTCTTGATAGGCCAAATTGTTGCGGATGGTTGGTACCTGGTGCGGATTCGAGGCAGTCACCATCATTTCAAGCACCCAACCAAACCGGGACTGGTCACGGTTCCTCATCCAAAGAAAGACCTGCTCAAGAAAACGGCCATCAGTATTTTGCAACAGGCCCTGCTTCAGGAAACCAGTTGCCAAGCTTTTCCGGAGGACGATTGAATGCTTTACCCGATTGCGATTTCCTTGGGCGATGAGCACCACGCCTGGGGTGTCGAAGTGCCGGATATTCCCGGTTGTTTTTCCGCTGGCGACGATCTCGATGAGGCCATGGCCATGGCGCGCGAGGCCATCGAGGGGCACTTCGAAATTCTCGCCGAGGATGGCTCGCCCATTCCGCCGGCCAATACGGTCACGCTGCACGCGGCCGACCCGAAATATGCCGGATGTACATGGGCGCTGGTGGATATCGATGTGACCAAATACCTGGGCAAGGCACAGAAGCTCAACATTACGTTGCCCGGCTACCTGCTCAATCGTATTGATGAATATGTGTTGCACCATCCTGAAGAGAAGAGCCGCTCCGGCTTCCTTGCTTCGGCAGCGCTGAAGGTGTTGCAGCAGGGCCGGTGAGAACAGCCACAACCTGGGGGCAAGCTTGCGCCCCCAGGTCTTCCATAGCCAAGCTTGGGCTATGCCATCTACTTGTTTTCCGACTTGGACTCCTGCATCTGCACCGACGACTTGGTACCGTCGGTGTTGTCCTTGGTCTCGTTGTTGGAGTTGTCGAAACAGCCTTGCAGGGCGAACAGGCAGCAGGCGAGGCAAAAGGTGCGAGTGATATTCATGGCGTACTCCGTAGATTAAGGCTTTAAAGAGTGACCCTTGGATGAAGCAGATGGTTGCGACAGTGTTGGTCCTGGATGATGAATACCGACAGACGTTTCAGATTGAAATGTAAGTAGAATTTTCGCCGCCTCGTTGCTGTCACACCAGACAGGTGCATCCAATAAGGAACACGGCAATGACGTTCGCAAAAATTGCTCAAAAACTGTCCCTCTGGGCGGGGAGTCCCAAGACCTTTCTGGGAGCCATCGTGTTATTGGCGCTCTGGGCTGCCAGCGGACCGTTCTTCGGTTTCAACGACACTTGGCAATTGATCATCAATACCTCGACCACGATCATCACCTTCCTGATGGTGTTCCTCATCCAGAACACGCAAAACCGCGATACCGATATCCTGCATTTGAAAGTCGACGAATTGCTGCGCGCCAGCAAAAGCGCACAAAACGCCATGCTTGGGCTCGAATCGCTGGATCTCAAGCAGCTAGAGGCACTCAGAAAGCACTATCAGTCCATGGGAGAGGGTGAGGCCAAGCACCTCGAAGGGCTGGAAGAAAAAAACAAGGTTGATCTGAACCAGTGCTGACCGGCATTGCATGGGCGCAGCTCGCCCATGCAACGGTTGGTCAAATGATCAGGGCAACGGGTTACCACCCGTAACGCCGAACACTTCCCCGGTGATATAACTCGATTCCTGCGAGGCGAGCAGTACGTAGAGCGGCGCGCACTCCGCAGGCTGTCCCGGACGTTTCATCGGTACTTGGGAGCCAAACGTAGGAATCTTCTCGCGAGGTTGTCCGCCGCTGGGTTGCAACACGGTCCAGATCGGGCCCGGTGCGACGGCGTTGACCCGAATCCCCTTGCTGATGACTTGTCCGGCCAGCGCCTTGGTGAATGCAACGATAGCCGCCTTGGTGGTGGCGTAATCCAGCAGCGTCGCGGACGGATCGTAGGATTGGATCGACGCGGTATTGATAATAGTCGCCCCGGCTGGCATCAGCGGCACCGCAGCCTTGCAGATCCAGAACATCGCATAGATGTTGGTCTTCATGGTGTCGTCGAATTGCGCGGTGGTGATGTCGGCGATGTCTTTTTGCGCCTCCTGCTTGCCGGCGACGTTCACCAGGATATCCAGTCCATCAAGTTGCTGTTGCGCCATTTTTACCAGTTGCACGCAGAACGCTTCGTCCTTGAGATCGCCAGGAATCGCGATGGCCTTGCGGCCTTCAGCCTTGATGAGCTCGATGACTTGCTGCGCGTCGCGCTCTTCGCTAGGCAAATAATTGATCGCTACATCGGCGCCTTCACGGGCATAGGCGATAGCCGCTGCGCGACCAATACCCGAGTCGCCTCCCGTGATCAGCGCCTTGCGACCTTCCAGGCGACCGAAGCCTTGATAGGTTTTTTCGCCATGATCGGGTTTCGGCTCCATGTCCTGGTCGATGCCCGGCGGCGACTGCGGCTGGTCGGGAAACTCCGGACGAGGGTATTGGGTCAGTGGATTCTGCATCGCGTATTGGTTGGGTTCTCGGCGTGTAGACATCGAGGGTCTCCTTTTCTGCGGGCAAAACAAGCCGGGACGCGGGCGCCCCGGTCCGGTACGTAAAAGCAGGTGCAGCGGATCAGCGGCTGGCCTGCAGCGCCCTGGCCATTTCGAGATGGGTCTGTAACTTGGGCAGGGTTTCGTCAGCGAATGCCTTGATTTCCGGCACTTCGGTGGTCTGGGCCTGCTGCTGGATCTGCTCGATGGCTTCCTCAGTGGCCTTGACCTGACTGGCGGCATAAGCCGCTTCGAACGACTCGCCCTCGGCGACTTTTGGCATGAGGGCCTTGGCCTTGTCAGCCACCTCTTCTCTTGGGGCAACAGGCAAATCGAGTTTCTTGGCGATTTTCGCCAGGTGTTGATTCGCGGTGGTGCGGTCGTTGATCACCATGATGGTGTAATCCTTGACCTCACGTGATTCGGCTTTCGAATGCGCCTCGCGGCTGGCTTCGATGTCAGCCATGCCTTTGGCGGATGCGTCGTTGATGAATTCGGCTGGCGATTGGGCCCAGGCGCTGCTGGCACCCAGGCCCATCAGCACGACAACGCTGGTGGTGCGTAAAAAGGTGGCCATCCGGCTCATGGTCGCGCGCTCCTCTGATAAGAAATTTCGACGGAATTTGCCCGCCGCTGAATCAGAACCACCGGTGGATATTCAGCGAGACGTCCGACCCGGATGGCGGCCAATTTCGCCTTTCGCCGGGTGCCTGTCGACGCTCATGATGGTGGTTCTCCCACTTTTGCGACCCGTTTCAGACACCTTCGTTCGATCGTGAGCGATGTTTCCCGGATAAATGTTGCTCGACCCTCGCATGGTCCAGCCCTCCGTATTCATGAGTAAAGGGGCATGCTTACCCCGTATTTCATTCGAAACGATCAAAGACTCAAGGTTTGGGAAAAACACTGGCGCCACGACGAACGGTGGCGTGAATCAGATGCCCGAGCTGCACCTGGTCGCATCACATCGGAAGCGACGCTGAAGATATTCAAGATTCGTTAAGCAGTGGGTTGCCCGTGCACCGGAACAAGCAAGCCCAACAGATACGGGGGTCAAGACGCAGCTCCGACGCTGTAAATGGATTCCCCGTCCAAGCCCTTAGGCAAGGTCCTACATAGAAGTCTCCGGTAACACTCAAACACACCGGAAACGGCCGATTCAAAGCCCCACCCGCCAATCTGTAAAGTCTGGAAACACACAGATGATGAAACGCCCCTACGGACAGCATGCTTAACCAAGGAATGTAATAACCCATGAACCAGACTTCGCAACCGACTCATCACTTCAGCAACTATCGCAAAATCGTTTCCCTGGCAGATCAGGATTGGCAACGCGCCGAAACCGCAAAAGTCACAGGGCTGAATGTCGAGGTCAAGACGCCCAATGTTCTCGTCGACCAATACGGCCGCACCCTGCAACACTTTGGCACGACGTCCTACCTGGGCCTGGATTACCACCCTGCCCTGCTGGATGGCGCCATGACCATGCTGTGGGAAACCGGGACCCTGCGCATCGCCAATTCGAGAAATCGCTGCCGGCTGGCGATCCTGGACCAATACGAAAACCAACTGTCGGAATTGTTTGGCGCCAGTTGCCTCAGTGCGCTGTCCTGCAGCGCGGCGAGCGCGGGGATCCTGCCGCTGCTGGCCAGCGGCGCGCTGACGGGCAACCGTCCGCCGGTGATGGTGTTCGACAAGCAGGCCCATTACTCGATGAACCACATCAAGGCCGCGTGCGCCGACGAAACCCAAGTCCTCACCTGCCCGCACAACGACATGGATTTTCTCGAAGACGTGTGCAAACGCCAGGGCAACGTAGCCTACGTGGCCGACAGCGCCTACAGCATGGGCGGCATGGCGGACCTGGACAGCTTGCTATACCTCAAGCAACGCTATGACCTGTTTCTTTATGTGGACGATTCCCACGCGCTGTCCACTGTAGGGAAATCCGGCATCGGCCTGATGCGCTCGCGGGTGCACACGGTGGATGAGCGCACCTTGATCGTCGCCTCGCTGGCCAAGTCATTCGGCGCCAGCGGCGGGCTGGCCATGTTCGGCAATGAACGGCACAAGACGCTGGTGCAGCGTTACGGCGGCCCCAGCAACTGGTCGCAAAGCCTGAATTCGGCGGCGATCGGCGCCGGCATGGCCTCGATCCGTTTGCATCGCAGCCGCGAATTCCAGACCTTGCAGGAGCGTTTGCAGGCTAATATCCGCTTCTTCGACAGCCTCATCCGAACCGAACAGTACGCCAGCCCCATGGCAATCCGCCTGGTGAACTGCGGCGAGGCGGCCGTGGCCACCCGCCTGGCGGTCGAACTGGCCGACCTGGGGTATTTCACTTCAGCGGTTTTTTTCCCCGTGGTACCGCAAGACAAGGCCGCAATCCGCATCACCCTGCGTGCCGACATGGAGGCGGACGTGATTCGTTCGTTCTGCGAGCGGGTCATTGACCGGCTGCTGGCCCATGGGCGTGACATTCGCCCTTGAAACGAGCCCCTGATGAAGAACAGCACAACCCTGATCGTCACCTGCGCCACCGTCTTCCTGGCCCAACTGGGCATGAGCATCTACTTGCCGGCCCTGCCTGATATCGCCCAAGACCTGGGAGCCGACGCGGCGCGGGTGTCGTGGGGTTTGCCGGTGTACCTGATTGGCATGGCGTTACCAATGCTGTTATGGGGCAGCCTGAGCCAGCGGCTCGGGCGCAAGCCTGTCCTGCTGGCAGCCTTGGCGCTTTACGGCCTGGGCAACCTGGCCTTGCCGTTGGGCACGTCCATAGAGGCGTTCCTGACGCTCAGGTTGATCCAGGGTATCGGCGCCAGCGGCATTTCCGTCATGGCGCGAGTGCTGATACGCGACAGTTTCAGTGGCGATCTGCTGGCCAAGGCCCTGTCCTGGATATCGATCGCCTTCGTGGTGGCCCTCGGCATCGGCCAGTACCTGGGCTCGCTGATCCAGGCGGCGTTCGGATGGGAGGCGATCTTCCTGGGATTGGGCGCGGCCAGCCTCGCCATGGCAGCGGCAGTGTCCAGGGCCCGCTTCCCGGTCCTGACCGAGGCAAGCAACGGGCAATCGGCGTGGTGGGTGTACGGGCGGATACTGCGCCATCGCGGATTCCTGTTGCCAGCGCTGGCAGGAGGATTGGGCTATGGCGTGATCATCGCTTTCAACACGGCTGCGCCCCTGATCCTGCAGGAAAGCTTTCACTGGTCAGCGATAGAATACGGTCTGTTGGGTTGGCCGATCAGTGCGGCGTATTTGTTGGGCGCGCTTGCGGTGAATGCGTTTGTATTGCGCACGGGCCAGCGGCGGCTGATGGGCTGGGGCATCGCCCTGGTTTTGGGTGGCAGCATAACCATGCTGGCGGGCAGTGTTTCACTGAGCAGCGTCGCCCTGCTGTTCTGGCTGCCTTACTGCTTCGCGGTGTTCGGCCAGTCGTTGAACTACCCCATCAGCCTGTCTTTGGCGAACGAGGGATCGCCAATCGCCGGCGCTTATGCGATGGCGTTGAGCGGTTTCCTGCACCAACTGATGGCCTCCTTGATCGGCGCCATGGCCAGCCTGTTATTGAGTCAACAGGCCTGGCCACTGGCGGTGCTATGCACGTTATTGGCGGCGGCGGCAATGCTCTGTACCAGGTTCACGCCACCGCGGACCGCCTAGAATGCGCTGCGGAAAATTTCTTCGATCTGCCGCTGGTCCGCCGCCCGTGGATTGGTAAGCCCGCATGCGTCTTTCATGGCGTTGGCCGCCAGGACTGGCACGTCGTTGAGACGCACGCCCAACTCGCGCAGGCCTGCGGGGATCTCCACGTCCAAGGCCAGGCTGCGGATCGCGGCGATGGCGACCTGCGCGCCTTCTTCCGGGCTGGAACCGTGCGCATCGGCCCCCATGGCAACAGCCACGTCGGTCAGCCGGGTGGCGCATACCATGGCGTTGAAACTCTGCACATGAGGCAACAGCACCGCGTTGCATACACCATGAGGCAAGTCGTAGAAACCGCCCAGTTGATGCGCCATGGCATGCACGAAACCCAGTGAGGCGTTGTTGAACGCCATGCCCGCCAGGAACTGCGCGTAGGCCATGTTCTCCCGCGCCGCCAGATCGTTACCATCGCGCACGGCCAGGCGCAGGTTGTTGCTGATGAGGGTAATGGCTTTCAGGGCGCAGGCATCGGTAATCGGCGTGGCGGCGGTCGAGACATAGGCCTCGATCGCGTGGGTCAATGCATCCATGCCAGTGGCGGCGGTCAGGCCCTTGGGCATCGCCACCATCAGCGCCGGGTCGTTGACCGACATCAGCGGCGTGACGTTGCGGTCGACAATCGCCATTTTCACATGACGGGTTTCGTCGGTGATGATGCAGAAACGGGTCATCTCGCTGGCGGTGCCTGCCGTGGTGTTGATGGCGATCAGCGGCAGTTGCGGCTTGCTCGAACGGTCGACCCCTTCATAGTCGTGGATCTGGCCGCCATTGGTTGCGCACAGCGCGATGCCCTTGGCGCAATCATGGGGAGAACCACCGCCCAGCGACACGACAAAGTCGCACTGGCTCTCTTTCAGCAAGCCCAACCCCAATTCGACATTAGCGATGCTCGGATTGGGCTTGGCACCGTCGAAAACCACCGAATCGACGTCTTGTAGCGCCAGCAGCTGGGCCACTTTGCTGGCGACCCCGGCCTTCGCCAGTCCCGCGTCGGTGACGATCAGGGCCTTGCGAAACCCGTAGTTGCGGATAGCGATCATCGCTTCGTCGAGGCAACCCAGGCCCATGATGTTCACGGCGGGAATGAAAAAAGTGCTGCTCATGGGACACGCTCCTGATAGAGGCCGGATCGGCAGGGGCGTACAGCATTGACCGACTGGTCACAACGTATCTTGATCTGGCTCAAGACTGGGTCGTGATAAAGTCACGTCCTGCCTTTGCCACGTGTTGAGATGACTTTAGTGATGACCGATTTCCAGGAATACGACGCCCGGCTCGAAGATTGGCAGACGTTGCGCACCAACACCGCCTTCAGTGGCTTGCTGGTGGGCAATGGCGCCAGCCGCGCCGTGTGGGACGATTTCGGCTATGACTCGTTGTTCGAGAACGCCCGCACCGTCGAGGAGAAACCCTTGAGCCCGTCGGAACTCAGCGTGTTCGACGCGATGCAGACGCGCAGTTTCGAACAGGTGCTCGGCGCCTTGAAAACCACCAGCCGGGTCAACAAGGCCCTGGCCGTCAGCTCCGCCGCACCGCGTAACCGCTACTACGCGATCAAGGAAGCGCTGATCAACACCGTCCACACCGTGCACATCCCGTGGCGGCTGGTGCAGCCCTCGACCCTGGCGAGCCTCAACCAGGAACTGGGCCGCTACCGCACCGTGTTCACCACCAACTACGACCTGCTGAGCTATTGGGCGATCCAGCATTCACCCGAAACTGTCACCGACCTGTTCCTCGGTGCGGACCATAGCTTCGACCTGAGCCAGGCCAACTCCGACAAACCTCGCCTGCTGTATCTGCACGGCGGCCTGCACCTGGTGCGTAACCAGGACGGCACGGCGCGCAAGCTCATCTCCACCGAAGGCACGCTGCTGGGCAGTTTCGCCATCAACAACACGCTCAAGACTCTCGACGACGTACCGCTGTTCGTCAACGAGGGGCCGAGCCAGGACAAACTCAAGACCATCCGCAGCAGTGACTATCTGTCGTTCTGCTACGAACAGCTGCTCCACCACCGCGACAACCTGTGTCTGTTTGGCCATGCCTTGGGCGAACAGGACAGTCATATCGCCCATGCCTTGCGCCTTGCAGCGCCGAGGACCGTGGCGATCTCGATCTACCCGCGCAGCCAGGCGTTTATCCAACATCAGAAGCGCCATTACGCCAAAGTATTCGAGGGACTGGACACCGAGTTGCGCTTCTTCGACGCCAAGAGCCATCCGCTGGGCGATCCGAAGTTGACGGTGCCGGTGGAGGTCTAGATTCGCAATCCGGGCTCCCCGTCCGGCACGTGGCGCTGGCCCTACAGGGTAATCGCCGTGCCCAACAGAGTCAGGAAGCCTGCCAGCCAGTTCGGGTGCGCCGGCCACGCCGGTGCCGTGGCAAGGTTGCCCTGGACATGCGCTTCGGTCACCGGAATATCGACAAACGTCCCACCCGCCAAGCGTACTTCCGGAGCACACGCTGGATACGCACTGCATTCGCGCCCCTCCAGGATGCCCGCCGCCGCCAGCAATTGCGCACCGTGGCAGACCGCGGCAATCGGCTTGCCCGCGAAGTCGAAATCGCGGACCAGTTGCAGGACCGTTTCATTCAGTCGCAGGTATTCCGGCGCGCGTCCGCCAGGTACCAGCAGTGCGTCGTAGTCGGCCGCCTGGACGTTGGCAAAGTCTTGATTGAGGGCGAACTGATGGCCAGGTTTCTCGCTGTAGGTCTGGTCACCTTCAAAGTCATGAATCGCCGTGCGCACGGTCTGCCCTGACGTTTTGTCTGGACACACGGCGTGCACCGTGTGGCCGATCATCTGCAAGGCCTGGAATGGCACCATGACTTCATAATCTTCGACATAGTCGCCAACCAGCATGAGGATTTTCTTGGCCGCCATGGAATGGGCTCCTTTGAAATGCGTGAGAAGTGAACGCATTAAAGGTAGCCCGCGGTATCGGCGAGCGAGCGCTGCCCCGTCACTAACTGACGGGCTGCACTTCAAGGAACGGCGCAGTGCGGATTCAGACGAGGTAACCGTCAGCCCGCAGCAGCGTTTCGAGGCAATGCTCGGTGATGTGATAGAACGCCTTCAGTTCCTGGATCTTGGCCAAAAGCTCGGTAGCGTCTACCGGTTCGGCGCGTTTGACCGCGAGGATCATCTTGTTTTTGTTGGTGTGGTCCAGGGAAATGAACTCGAACACCTTGGTCTCGTAGCCACAGGCTTCCAGGAACAGCGCCCGCAGGCTGTCGGTAACCATTTCGGCCTGCTGCCCCAGATGCAGGCCATATTGCAGCATCGGCTTGAGCAGCGCCGGGCTCTGGATTTGTAGGCGGATCTGCTTGTGACAGCACGGCGAGCACATGATGATCGAGGCGCCCGAGCGGATGCCCATGTGGATCGCATAATCGGTGGCAATGTCGCAGGCATGCAGGGCGATCATCACGTCCACCGCACGCGGCGCCACGCTGCGCACGTCACCGTGTTGGAAGTCCAGACCTGGGTGCTCGAGCCGCGCGGCAGCTTCGTTGCACAGCTTGACCATGTCCTCGCGCAGCTCCACGCCAGTGACCAGCCCCTCGGCCTGCAAGGTGTTGCGCAGGTAATCGTGGATGGCGAAAGTCAGGTAACCCTTGCCCGAGCCGAAATCCGAGACCCGTACCGGTTTGTCGAGCGCCAGTGGCGAAGACGTCAGCGCATGGCTGAAGACTTCGATGAACTTGTTGATCTGTTTCCACTTGCGCGACATCGCCGGGATCAGCTCGTGCTTGTGGTTGGTCACGCCCAGGTCGGCGAGGAATGGCCGGTTCAGGTCGAGGAAACGGTTCTTCTCACGGTTGTGCCCGGCAGACGGCACTTCCCGCAGTTGCTGGGGCTTGCTCTTGAACAGCGAGCTCTTGCCCTTCTTGCTGTATTCCAGCTGCGCCTCATCGGTAACCGCCAGCAGATGCGCGTTTTTGAACGACGCCGGCAGCAGTGCGGCAACGGTTTGCACACCTTCGGCGAGGGCAAAGTTCTTGGTGATATCGCGGGTCTTGTAGCGATAGACGAAGGACAGGCACGGCTGATCCTTGACCATCAGCTGCTTGATGATCAGCCGCTGCAGATCGGGTTCGTCACCGCAGTACTTGGCCAGCACCAGCTTGATGAACGCGTTCTGTTCGAGGCTGGTTTGCAGCAGCTCGATGAACTGGGCGTGATGATCCGGCGCGGGGCGGACTGGCGTGGCGGTGACAGACATGGAAAAGCGGCCTCGGGGCAGGCGAATCGGGAATGGCGGGTATTTTAGGGGGGATGGGATGCCAGGGCACGGGGAATTTCCTGTGGCGAGGGGATTTATCCCCGTTGGGCTGCGCAGCAGACCCAAAACAGGTAATAGGTCTCGCTGCCGTAACCGGTTATCGGCTAAAGGGGGCTGCGCCCCCATCGGGGATAAATCCCCTCGCCACAACGGTGTTCGACAGAGGTTTTGTTAGCCCAACACCACCAACCGATTCGGCAGTTCATTGCGCGCATGCGTTACCGGCACATGCGCCTTGAGCAGCTCGCCGCAGGCTTCGATACACGTCACGAAGCCCTCCAAGGTCTGCCCCTGGCGAACCTGCTGGGTAAACGCCGCGACTATGGCATCCCAGTGCTGGTTGTCGAGTCGCTTGGAAATGCCTTCGTCCACCAGGATTTCCACATACCGCTCGGCCTCGCAGACGAAGATCAGCATGCCGGTGCCGCCCACGGTGTGGTGCAGGTTCTGCTCGAGAAATTGCCGGCGCGCCAGGTTGGAGGCTCGCCAATGGCGCACGGAGCGCGGGATCAGGCGCGTGGTGATGAAGGGAATCCGAAACAGCAGGCACAACACGATGAAGCTGCTCCATTGCACCCACAACAAACTGTGCATGCTCAGCCATCCCGTCAGGTAATGCAGCACTCCGGGTACCACCAGCGCCAGCAAGCTGGCCCACAGCAGCGGGATGTAGGCGTAATCGTCGGCGCGGGCAGCAAGCACCGTGACCAGTTCGGCATCGGTGTCGCACTCGACCCGGGCGATGGCCTCGGCCACTTTGCGTTGTTCGTGTTCAGTCAGTAATGCCATGGTTAAAAATGCCTGCTCATTATGATTGTCACCAGCCGCCCGACGAACCGCCGCCTCCGAAACTGCCACCGCCACCGCTGAAGCCGCCGCCCCCTCCGCCACCGAAACCGCCACCGCTGCTTCGGGAGCCGCCGCCGGAGCCGCCGCCGCTCGGCAGGATACCGAGTACCTGGCAAACGAATATGGTCAGGATGAACAGCATCGCCAGAAAGATGAACAGCCCCGGATGGCGCTCGATGAAGTCGCCCTCATCCTGCCCGTCCGCGCTGTATACCGGGGCCGGCTCGTCCAGCGGGCTGCCGCCCAAGACCACGAGCATCGCCGCGACGCCGTCACTGATGCCCTTGTTGAAGTTGCCGGTCTTGAACGCCGGGGTGATCACCTGGTTGATGATTACCGAGCTCTGGGCATCGGTCAGCCGATCCTCCAGGCCGTAGCCCACTTCGATCCGCAGTTTACGGTCATCGCGCGCCACGATCAGCAGCGCGCCGTTGTTTTTGTCTTTCTGCCCGATGCCCCAATGGCGGCCCAATTGATAGCCGAAATCTTCAATAGTCGCGCCTTGCAGATCCGGCAGGGTAACCACCACCAGCTGTTCGCCAGAGGCCTGTTCATGGGCCTTGAGCTGCGCATCGAGTTGCGTACGAACCGACGGTTCGAGCATCTGGGCGCTGTCCACCACCCGCCCGGTCAGCGCCGGGAATTTCAAATCGGCCTGGGCCGTGACTGCAAATACCCAGAGCAACAGCGCAAACAAGCATTGAGCTGCAAGCCTCAAGCTGCAAGCAGTACCCGTTGCCTGAGCTTGAAGCTTGCAGCTTGGAACTTGAAGCTGCTCCATCAAAACTTCACCTCAGGCGCTTTTTCAGCGTTCGGGCTGGTGGCCTCGAAGGTCTCGCGAACCGGCAAGTCGCTGTACATCACGCTGTGCCACAGGCGCCCGGGGAAGGTACGGATTTCGGTGTTGTACTTCTGCACCGCCAGGATAAAGTCGCGGCGCGCCACGGCGATACGGTTCTCGGTGCCTTCGAGTTGCGATTGCAACGCCAGGAAGTTCTGGTTGGCCTTCAGGTCCGGGTAGCGCTCGACCACCACCATCAGTCGGCTCAACGCGCCGCTCAGTTGGTCCTGGGCCTGTTGGAACTGCTTGAGTTTTTCCGGATTGTCCAAGGTGCTGGCATCGACCTGGATCGACGTGGCCTTGGCACGCGCTTCAACCACAGCGGTCAGGGTCTCCTGCTCATGCTGGGCGTAGCCCTTGACGGTCGCCACCAGATTGGGGATCAAGTCGGCGCGGCGCTGATACTGGTTCTGCACCTGGCCCCAAGCCGCCTTCGCCTGTTCATCCAGCGTCGGAATATTATTGATGCCGCAACCGGCCAGTAGCGTGGTGAACAGCATCAGGGCCAGCATCTGCAGCGCGCTGCGGTGATTCAGTCGTGGATTCATCAGGTGAAGCTCTCCCTTGCATTGCATTAAAAAAACACCGCCACCTATCTTACCGGCGTCTGGGGCATAATCGCCGCCGCACTGGATCGAATCAGGTGTATGGGCTAAAAGATGCGCGGTGCGAAACTAAGTTCATCGGCACAGGTTCGAAAGTGTGCTGCATTTAGCTGGATAACACCCGAACAACAATAGCCGCTCCTCACATTTAGGCTGACCGGCGCGTACTGATCACCGCCCTTTAGGCTTGCGAGAAAACTATTCATGAAGAAGCTGTGTTTGCTGGGCCTGTTTGTCACCCTGGCCAGTCAATCCGTATTAGCCGACAACGTGCCAGCCCCCATAGAGAACAAGGACGCTTTCGTCAGCAACCTGATGAAGCAAATGACCCTTGAGGAAAAGATCGGTCAACTGCGCCTGATCAGCATCGGCCCGGAAATGCCCCGGGAGATGATCCGCAAGGAAATCGCCGCCGGCAACATTGGCGGCACGTTCAATTCCATCACCCGTGATGAGAACCGTCCGATGCAGGACGCGGCCATGCGCAGCCGGCTGAAGATCCCGATGTTCTTCGCCTATGACGTGATCCACGGCCATCGCACCATTTTCCCGATTCCCCTGGCCCTGGCCTCGAGCTGGGACATGGACGCCATCTACCGCTCCGGTCGTGTCGCGGCCAAGGAAGCGGCGGCTGACAGCCTGGACATTACCTTCGCGCCCATGGTCGATATTTCCCGCGACCCGCGTTGGGGCCGGACCTCTGAAGGCTTTGGCGAGGACACTTACCTGGTATCGCGCATTGCCGCGGTGATGGTCAAGGCGTTCCAGGGCAGCGGCGCCAACGCCGCCGACAGCATCATGGCCAGCGTCAAGCACTTCGCCCTGTATGGCGCGGTGGAAGGCGGCCGGGACTACAACACCGTGGACATGAGCCCGGTGAAAATGTACCAGGACTACCTGCCGCCCTATCGCGCCGCCATCGACGCCGGCGCGGGCGGGGTAATGGTCGCACTGAACTCGATCAATGGCGTGCCGGCCACCGCCAATACCTGGCTGATGAATGACTTGTTGCGCAAGGAATGGGGCTTCAAGGGCCTGGCGGTCAGCGATCACGGCGCGATTTTCGAGTTGATCAAGCACGGCGTCGCCCGGGACGGTCGCGAAGCGGCAAAACTGGCGATCAAGGCCGGCATCGACATGAGCATGAACGATTCGCTCTACGGCAAGGAGCTGCCAGGGCTGCTCAAGGCCGGCGAAATCGAGCAGAGCGACATCGACAACGCCGTGCGCGAAGTGCTCGCCGCCAAGTACGACATGGGCCTGTTCAAGGACCCGTACCTGCGCATCGGCAAGGCCGAAGATGACCCGGCCGACGTCTACGCCGACAGCCGCATGCACCGCGCCGATGCCCGTGACGTGGCGCGCCGCAGCCTGGTCCTGCTGGAAAACCGCAACCAGACCCTGCCGCTGAAGAAAACCGCGAAAATCGCCCTGGTCGGTCCGCTGGCCAAGGCGCCGATCGACATGATGGGCAGTTGGGCAGCCGCTGGCCGGCCTGCGCAATCGGTCACCGTGTACGACGGCATGACCCGCGCGTTGGGCGGCGAGTCGAAGCTGATCTATGCCCGTGGCGCCAATATCACCGGCGACAAGAAGGTGCTCGATTACCTCAACTTCCTGAATTTCGACGCGCCAGAAGTGGTGGACGACCCGCGCCCGGCCCAAGTGTTGATCGATGAAGCGGTGAAAGCCGCCAAGGAAGCGGACGTGGTCGTGGCCGCCGTGGGCGAGTCCCGTGGCATGTCCCATGAATCGTCGAGCCGCACCGAACTGAACATCCCGGCCAGCCAGCGCGAGCTGATCAAGGCGCTGAAAGCCACCGGCAAACCGCTGGTATTGGTGCTGATGAATGGCCGTCCGCTGTCGTTGCTCGAAGAAAAGCAACAGGCCGATGCGATCCTGGAAACCTGGTTCAGCGGCACCGAGGGCGGTAACGCCATCGCTGACGTGCTGTTCGGCGACTACAACCCGTCGGGCAAGCTGCCGATCACCTTCCCGCGCTCGGTCGGGCAGATTCCGACCTACTACAACCACCTCAGCATCGGCCGGCCGTTCACGCCGGGCAAGCCGGGCAACTACACGTCGCAGTACTTCGATGACACCACTGGCCCGCTCTATCCGTTTGGCTACGGCTTGAGCTACACCACGTTCAGCCTGTCGGACATGGCGTTGTCGTCCACCACGCTGAACAAGACCGGCAAGCTCGATGCCAGCATCACCGTGGAAAATACCGGCGAACGTGACGGTGAAACCGTGGTGCAGTTATACCTGCAGGACGTGACCGGCTCGATCATTCGTCCGGTGAAAGAGCTGAAGAACTTCCGCAAGGTCATGCTCAAGGCCGGCGAAAAGAAGGTCATCCACTTCACCATCACCGAAGACGACCTGAAGTTCTTCAATGCCCAGCTCAAGTACGCCGCCGAGCCGGGCAAGTTCAACGTGCAGATCGGCCTGGACTCCCAGGACGTGAAGCAGCAGAGCTTTGAGTTGCTCTGACTCATCCATGCCGCTGACCCTGGGGAGCGAGCCCGCTCGCGCCCCAGGTTTATCGACGGACGCTTAACCCCGCCGATCCAGCAGATTCACCACCACCCGATCCACCAGCCCCCACAGTCGCTGCTTGAAGCGCTTCCACAATGGCCGACGCTGCCAGGCGTCGAGGCTCACTTGCAGGCTCTGTTCGAAGTCCCGTTCGAAACTCGCCGCCACGGCCTTGCTGAGTCCGCAATCCAGCGCCTCCAGATTGGCTTCCAGATTGAAGCGCAGGTTCCAGTGGTCAAAGTTGCACGAGCCGATGCTGACCCAATCGTCCACCAGCACCATCTTCAGATGCAGGAAGCATGGCTGGTATTCGTAGATCTTCACGCCAGCCCTGAGCAGGCGCGGGTAATAACGATGTCCGGCGTAGCGCACGGACGGGTGATCGGTGCGCGGGCCAGTCAGCAGCAGGCGCACATCGATGCCCCGGGCGGCGGCCTTGCGCAACGAACGGCGCACGTTCCACGTCGGCAGGAAATACGGCGTGGCCATCCAGATGCGTTTCTGGCCGCTGTTCAGCGCCCGGGAAAGTGATTGCAAGATGTCACGGTGCTGGCGGGCGTCGGCATAGGCTACCCGGCCCATGCCCTCACCCATCGGCGGAACGCGGGGCAGACGCGGCAAGCCGAAATTGGAAGCGGGTTTCCAGGCTTGGCGATGGCGGTTGGCGAGCCACTGACGGTCGAACAGCAACTGCCAGTCGAGCACCAGCGGGCCGACGATTTCCACCATCACCTCGTGCCAGTCGCTGCGATCATCCAGGGGATTCCAGAATTCATCGGTCACCCCGGTGCCGCCTACCACCGCCAGGCGCTGATCGACCAAGAGCAACTTGCGATGATCCCGGTAAAGGTTGCGCACCCAGCGACGCCAGCTGAGGCGATTGTAGAAACGCAGCTCGACCCCGGCCTCGACCAGGCGATTGCGCAAGCTCAGGGTAAACGCCAGGCTGCCGTAGTCATCGAACAGGCAACGCACGCGAACGCCACGTTGGGCGGCCTGGACAAGGGCTTGGACCATCGCCTCGGCACAGGCACCCGCCTCCACCAGATACAATTCCAGCTCGACTTGCTCTTGGGCACGGGCGATTTCCACCAGCATGCGTGGGAAGAACTGTGGACCGTCGATCAACAGCTCGAAACGGTTGCCTTCGCGCCAGGGAAATACCGGGCCGCTCACGTCAGCGCGCCGTAAAAATCAGCACCGCGTTTACCGGCACCGAGAGGCTGATGGCCGACAACCCGGCCAGTCCGCGAAGCTTTTCCAGACCCGGCGCCAGGCCGAAATCCGCCGCATTGAGCACGAGCGGCTCCAGGGTCACGACTTGGAAACGGCGTTCGTCCAGGCGCGTCGCCAGCAATTCGACGGTGTATTCATGCTGCTTGCCATGCAAGTCCACCGTCACCGGCAAGCGCAGTTCCAGTTGCGCACCGTTGGCCAGGTCTTGGATCGGCATCAGGTCGAGCTGCGCGGTGACCGTGGCTTCGGCAAATTGCTTGACCTCGAAAAGATCGGCGCGCATGCGCTCGTCCCGCAGCGCAATGCCGCTGTTGATCGATTCCAGCTCCACTTCCAACCGCGCCAGCCCCTTGGGCTGGACTTGGCCGTGAAGCACGAGAAACCGCTGGACCTCGGAGACGTTGCCGTTCTTGCTGCTGATAAACGATAGCCGTGACGACTCGCCGTCCAGGTACCAGTCGGCCTGGGCCGGCAGCGCGATGCAGGCCAGCAGCAAGCTCGCGACAGCGTGAGGGAGAAACCACTTGAACATACACACTCGGGGGGCAGATAAACCTGTGGCGAACCTTAACCGGGCCGAGGGCGCTTGCAAACTGTCTGTTTCGACAACAGCAGGAGTCGTTTCTGGATTTACTCCAACCGACACCCCTGCCGCTCGCCTATCCACCGTGCACTGTGGCTACGCCCCAAGCCGCTGACGGTGATGCGTTTCGCTTGCGCCGTTTCGAGGAATTCGCTGGTGGGCACCGATTGCTTCACATAGCCCCGGCAATATTCGGCCGGTTGCTGCATCACATAGCGGCACGAGCAATATTCCTTGGCGGTGTAGGCGCTGATGATGTCGGGAAAGGCCCGCAACGCCACCCGCTCCAGCCACATCCAGCCGAACAGCGCGATGAGCAGCACCGACAGCAAGGTCAGCAATACGCTGCGCCTCATGGTTGCACCGTCCCGGCGAACGCCGCCATGGCGCGCTTGAGCAGTTCGTTATGGCGATAGCTGCCGTCGCGGTCATCGCCGTAGCGCACGATCACCAATCGGGCGCTGGGGATGACGTACAGCGCCTGGCCCCAATGGCCCAGCGCGGCGAAGGTATCCGGCGGCGCATCGGGCCAGGGGTGGATCGTCGGATCGACGGCGCGGTTGAGCCACCAGTGCCCGCCCGGCACGGCTTCGTCCTGGCCGGCCTGAAAGTGCGCGAAAGGCTCGCGGTTGAACGCGATCCAATCCTTGGGAATCAGTTGCCGCCCGCCCCAGCGGCCTTCGCGCTGCATCAACAATCCGACCCGCGCCAGGTCGCGCGCGGTGAGATAGGCATAGGACGAACCAACGAACGTGCCGCTGGGGTCGGTTTCCCACGTCGCGTGACGAATGCCCAGCGGCTCGAACAAGGCCGTCCACGGATAATCGGCATATCGCGCCGGACCGACGATGTTTTTCAGCGCCGCCGCCAGCAGGTTGCTGTCGCCACTGGAGTAACGGAACGCCAGCCCGGGCGGGCTGAAGCTGTCGTGCCCGGCGGTAAATGCCGCCATGTCGTGGCGTCCACGGGTGTAGAGCATCGCCACCACCGAGGAATTGAGCGGCGCGTATTCGTAGTCTTCTTGCCAGTCCAGGCCGGACGCCCAGTGGAACAGGTCGGCCAGGGTCATGCGCGCCAGCCGGTTCAATGGCGGATAGTAGTTGGCTGCCGGATCCTCCAAGGCAAACAGCTTTTCGCCATAGGCGACGCCGTAGACCGTCGCCAGCAGGCTTTTGCTGATCGACCAGGCCAGGTGCGCAGTGTCCGCGCGAGTGGCCCCCGCATAGCGTTCGTAGACCAGCCGACCATCGTGGATCACCAGCAGCGCATCGGTGCGGATGCCTTGGCGGGTCGCATCGTCCCGAGGCGCGAAGGCGTAGTGCTCCAAGGCTTCGATGGCCGGCCCGGTGGGCATCGGAGCGGTCGGCCACTGCTCGCCGGGCCAGTCTTCGGCGTGGGCATTCAGGTTGAGCAGCAGCAACAGGATCAGCAACCAGCCTTTGGACATGCTTGGGCGCTCGCGGGGTTGAACCTGCAAAGCCTAATCAGGCTCGATGACAGTTTGGATATTCCCCAGCAGCAGATGTTTCGCTCGGCTGCCTATCCCAGCGCCTTGGCCAGCCGCTTGGTCCGTGCCCCCGCTGCAATCGCCATCACCCCTTTGTCTCGCGCCCACATCTCGCGCCACGTCGCAGGCCCGGCGGCCAGGGCATCGTTGAGTTCGCTGTCGAGCCCTTCGAACTGGGCGAACAACCCGCCGAGCAGCACGTGCCCGGGGGCGCTGGACGGGTTATGGCGGCTCACCTCGGCGCAACCGGCCAATAACGCCAACAGACGCAGTTGCAAGACCTGGGGCCAGGCGCATTCCTGGCCCACGCCATACAGCCACGCGGTCATTGCGCTGAGAACATAAAGGTCTTCCAGGGTCCGGAAGGGTTTGACGTAGGCGTCCCAGCCGTCTCCCGCCAGCAACTCGCATAACGCGCCATCGAGCAAAACCCGGCCGTGGCTGATGTCCGGCATCAGGGCAATGGCGGGGAGCGTTTCCAGCGTCACGCCGGGCTCGCCGGGATAAACCACCGCCAGGCTCAACCGAGGCGCTGCGCCGGGCGCCTCGCTTCGCGCCGCGATCAATAGCCATTCGGCGGCGTCGCCAGCGGTGACGAAATCCTTGCGCCCATTCAAGCGCAAGTCGACGAGACGGGTCTGCATGTCCGCCGGGCGCAGGCTGCGCCGTTCGGTGGCGCACAAAGCACCGAGGCTGTGCGGAGCGCTCGGCCAGAGCACCCGCAGCGCCGCTTGATAGCCCACCAGGAAAGCCAACCCCGGCGTGGCCATCAATCGTGCGCCGGTCACGGCCAACTCGAACGGCGTGACAGGCCCCAGGCGCTGCAGCAAGGTCGAATAACCGTCCGCCAGGTCGGGAAAAGCAGCCAGCCGCTCGCCGCGTTCGATCAGGGTTTGCCAGGGCATAAGGGCCTCCTTGGAGGGCTGTCATATAAGCATCACCAAAGCTTCATGGCGATGACACCGGGGCTACATAGCCTGACTTTGCACAACATGGCTGCATAAAGAAAGTCGATTGGCTGCCACCCAAGACGGGTCCACAGCCCGCACGGAGATTCGCTATGACTCAGATCGCCCGCATCAGCGACACCGGCAATGAACGCCGCCTGCAAGCCGAACGCCTGATTGGCGCCCACGCCTTGCAAGAAGCCCAGGCCCTGCGCTTCAACGTCTTCAGCGGCGAATTCAACGCCAAGCTCAAGGGCGCGGAGATGGGTCTGGACATGGATGACTATGATGTTCACTGCGCCCACATCGGCGTACGCGATTTGAACACCGGCCGCCTCGTGGCGACTACCCGCTTGCTCGATCACCAGGCGGCCAGCAGCCTGGGCCGGTTCTACAGCGAAGAAGAGTTCAGCCTCCACGGGCTGGTCCAGCTCAAGGGCCCGATCCTGGAAATCGGCCGCACCTGCGTCGACCCGGCGTACCGCAACGGCGGCACCATCGCGGTGCTCTGGGGCGAATTGGCCGAAGTCCTCAACGAAGGCGGCTACAGCTATTTGATGGGCTGCGCGAGCATTCCGATGCAGGACGGCGGCATCCAGGCCCAGGCGATCATGCAGCGCCTGCGCGAACGCTACCTGTGCACCGAACACCTGCAAGCGGTGCCGAAAAAACCCTTGCCGGCCCTGGACGTGCCGTCCAACGTCATCGCCGAGATGCCGCCATTGCTCAAGGCCTATATGCGCCTGGGCGCGAAAATCTGCGGCGAGCCGTGCTGGGACGAGGACTTCCAAGTGGCGGACGTGTTCATCCTGCTCAAGCGCGACGAACTCTGCCCGCGCTATGCCCGTCACTTCAAGGCGGCGGTCTGATGAGCCGGCTGCGGATCTACGCGCGAATCGCGCGAGTGTTATTGGTGGTCGCCCTGGGCCTGGCCATGGCCAGCGTGTTCGGCTTGCTGGAACGCCTGGGGCTCGCTCATTCGATGGTGCGCCGCCAGCGCTGGTCGCGGTTTTTCATGGCGCGGCTGAGCAATGCCCTGCCCTTTCGCGTGACCGTTCACGGGCATCTGCCGAAACAGCCGATGCTGTGGGTCAGCAACCATGTGTCATGGACCGACATCCCGTTGCTGGGCATGCTCGCTCCGTTATCGTTTTTGTCCAAGGCTGAAGTGCGCACCTGGCCGGTGGCCGGATGGCTGGCCGCCAAGGCTGGCAGCCTGTTCATCCGTCGTGGTTCCGGCGACAGCCAGTTGATCCGCAAGCAGATGAGCCGACACCTGGAACAAGCCCATCCGCTACTGATGTTCCCGGAAGGTACCACCACTGACGGCCGGACCCTGCGCACCTTTCATGGGCGCCTGTTGTCGGCGGCCATCGACGCCGACGTCGCCTTGCAACCGGTGGCGATCCGTTACCTGCGCGATGGCGAAATCGACTTGCTGGCACCGTTTGTGGGCGATGACGATCTGCTATCGCACCTGATGCGTCTGTTTGCCAACGATCGTGGCGACGTGGAAATCCATTTGCTCGAACCTATCGCCTGCCACGGCCAGGAACGAGCAGCGCTGGCATTCCAGGCGCAGCAGGCGGTACACAAGGCATTGTTTGGCGCGATACCCGAGAAGCAACACGTGCCGATGCGGCCTGCGATTGCGGCCTGATCCCTTCAGTCTTGCGCTGCCGAGTGGTTCTGCACAAAATCCTGAAGCTGCGGGTAGAACAACCGGAAGTCCTCGCTTAACGGCTCATAAAGCCTGACCAACTCCTCCATCGCCCCGGCCAGTTCTTCGGGCCGGGACAAGCGTCGCGAGATGCCGCGCAACACCTGTCCCAGCACCTGAAATTGCTGATAGGACCCCAACCAGTCATCCGCTGCCATGAAAGGCGCGATTTGCGCCAAGCGTCCTGGCAGTTGGGGTTCGGCGGCGAGGACCTGGTAGACCCGGGAAGTGAAGTCAACCAACTGCCCTTCGCCGTACAGCGTCCAATCCCGCGCCAGGCAATGATCGAAAAACACGTCCAGCACGATCCCGGCATAACGCCGCCGCACCGTGGAGAAGCGCGATAAGGCGATGTCCACCAGCGGATGGCGATCGGTGTACATATCGATGCGTCGATGCAGGGCAATCGCCGCTTCGATCTGCGCAGGGTATTGCCCTTGCAGGGGCCCTTTGACGAAATCGCCATAGAGGCTGCCGAGCAGTTGTTCCCGGCCGGGGCCGCCGAGGTGCAGGTGTGCGAGATAGTTCATGGCGGGCAGCTTAGCATCGCTGCGCCTGTATCGTTATAACCCGATATAGCGATTTGTTTGGTATTCAGATCAAATACATATTGGTATATCGCGAAGTAACGATTTAAGGTTCGCCTCATCGCGATATAGCGTTATTCAAATGAGCAGCCCATGACCCTCGACCTCGACGAAATAATAAAAGCCCTGGCGCACCCAGTACGGCGAGACATCCTCAACTGGCTCAAGGACCCCAAGGTCCAGTTCCCCGAACAGTTGCACAACCACGAGTTTGGCATTTGCGCCGGGCAGATCGACCAGCGTTGCGGCCTGTCGCAATCCACGGTGTCTGCGCACTTGGCGGTATTGCAACGGGCGGGGCTGATTACCAGCCAGAAGGTCGGTCAATGGCACTTCTTCAAACGCAACGAGGACGTTATCCAGCAGTTCCTCAAGCAAATGAGCCAAGAGCTCTGACCTGACAAGGATTCGACATGCCCCTTTCACTCATCATCCTGGCGCTGAGCGCCTTCGCCATCGGCACGACGGAATTCGTCATCATGGGCCTGTTGCCCGATGTCGCGGCGGACCTGGGCGTCTCGATTCCCGGCGCCGGCTGGCTGGTGACCGGCTACGCCCTCGGCGTGGCCATCGGAGCGCCGTTCATGGCCCTGGCCACTGCGCGACTGCCGCGCAAGGCCGCGCTGGTGGTGTTGATGGGGATATTCATCGTTGGCAACCTGCTTTGCGCCATCGCCAGTGACTACAACGTGTTGATGTTCGCCCGGGTCGTTACCGCGCTGTGCCACGGTGCGTTCTTCGGCATCGGTTCGGTGGTGGCAGCCGGGCTGGTAGCGCCTAACAAGCGTGCTTCGGCGGTGGCCCTGATGTTCACCGGCCTGACCCTGGCCAACGTGCTCGGCGTACCGTTGGGCACCGCCCTGGGCCAGGAAGCCGGTTGGCGCTCGACCTTCTGGGCGGTGACCGTCATTGGCGTCGTGGCATTGATCGGCCTGATCCGCTTCCTGCCGGCCAAGCGCGACGAGGAAAAACTCGACATGCGTTCGGAGCTGGTGGCGCTCAAGGGTGCAGGTCTGTGGCTGTCCCTGAGCATGACCGCGCTGTTCTCAGCCTCGGTGTTCACCCTGTTCACCTATGTCGCGCCGCTGCTGGGTGAAGTGACCGGCGTATCGCCCCGTGGCGTGACCTGGACCTTGGTGCTGATCGGCCTGGGCCTGACCCTGGGCAACATCATCGGCGGCAAGCTGGCGGACAAGAGCCTGGCGAACACCTTGATGGGTGTCTTCATCACCATGGCCGTGGTGTCCACCGTACTGAGCTGGACCAGCGTGGCGCTGATCCCGACTGAAATCACCCTGTTCCTTTGGGCCACGGCGTGCTTCGCCGCGGTGCCGGCGCTGCAAGTCAACGTGGTGACCTTCGGCAAAGATGCACCGAACCTGGTTTCCACCTTGAACATCGGCGCCTTCAACATCGGCAACGCCTTGGGCGCCTGGGTCGGCGGCAGCGTCATCGCCCATGGCCTGGGCCTGACCGCCGTGCCCCTGGCTGCTGGCGCGCTCGCCGTGCTGGCGCTGCTGGTGACCTTGATTACTTTCCGCCAGGGCGGCAATGCCGACCTGGCGCCTGCTACCCACTGACTGTTTACCCATTCATTCATGAGGTTTTGATTCATGGCGACAATTTTCGACCCTATCAAACTCGGCGACATCGAGTTGAAGAACCGCATCATCATGGCTCCGCTGACTCGCTGCCGCGCTGACGCGGGCCGTGTGCCCAACGCGCTGATGGCCGAATACTACGTGCAGCGTGCCTCCGCCGGATTGATCCTCAGCGAAGCCACTTCGGTGACGCCGATGGGCGTGGGTTACCCGGACACCCCCGGCATCTGGTCCAATGACCAGGTGCGTGGCTGGAGCAACATCACCAAAGCGGTCCACGGCGCGGGCGGCAAGATCTTCCTGCAACTGTGGCACGTGGGTCGGATCTCCCACCCTTCGTACCTGAACGGCGAACTGCCGGTAGCGCCTAGCGCGATCCAACCCAAGGGCCATGTGAGCCTGGTCCGTCCCCTGGCCGACTACCCAACGCCGCGCGCACTGGAAACCGCTGAAATCGCCGACATCGTCGACGCCTACCGAGTAGGTGCCGAGAACGCCAAGGCCGCCGGTTTCGACGGTGTGGAAATCCACGGCGCCAACGGCTATCTGCTCGACCAGTTCCTGCAAAGCAGCACCAACCAGCGCACCGACAACTACGGCGGTTCCCTGGAAAACCGTGCGCGCCTGCTGCTGGAAGTGACCGACGCCGCCATCGAAGTCTGGGGCGCGGGCCGGGTTGGCGTGCACTTGGCACCGCGTGCCGACTCCCATGACATGGGCGACGAGAACCGCCTGGAAACCTTCAGCTACGTGGCTCGTGAATTGGGCAAGCGTGGCATTGCCTTCATCTGCTCCCGGGAAAAAGAAGGCGAAGACAGCATCGGCCCACAACTCAAGCAAGCATTCGGCGGCCCGTACATCGCCAACGAACGCTTTACCAAAGAGAGCGCCAATGCCTGGCTGGCCGAAGGCAAGGCCGACGCCGTGGCCTTCGGTGTGCCGTTCATTGCCAACCCGGACCTGCCGGCGCGCTTGAAAGCTGATGCCCCGTTGAACGAGCCGCACCCGGAAACATTCTATGGGAAAGGCCCGGTGGGTTATATCGACTACCCAGTGCTTTAATAAGCGGCCGCAACGACAAAAAGCCCTGACGCCAAGCGTCAGGGCTTTTTTATTTGATTTAACATCCGGTCAAGTTTCCAGGCTATTCAAAAGCCTTTGGATTAACCATATTTATTCCGCAGGCAAGATCAAACGATTTTTATCAGCGCACAATTTCATTCCATATTGAGACGGAACTCGACATGAATCTCTCCACTAAAAGCGCGCATCAGGCCGACGCCGGCCCTCTTGATGAGCTACTCAAAAATTTCAACTACGCGCCTCTGGAAATCTTGCGCAAATACGCCGCCTCCCTTGGCACGGATGATCACATGGAGGTGCTCCGGGCATTGGCAAAACAGGCACGGGAAAAAGATGAAGCAGACAACCAGGTCGAGATATGGGAAAGAGAAAGTCTTCGCCAAAAACAAACCCGCCTGGTTATAAGGATCAACAACTATACCCAGCATGCCTTTGCAGCGAACAAAGACAATCTCAACTTAAATGCCGACATGCGAGATTATATTGGGATACGCCCATGGAGTTTCCTGACGTTCAAACTCGACTTTAACTACATCAGGGAACTGGGAAGCCGCACTAAAGATATCTACCGACACTTTATTGGATTCGGTGACAGCACACATGGTTTCCGTTTAGACGTTGGCTTGCGCGTCGCTACGTCTTTTGGCGTCTTTTCACCGACACTGACGCCCCTCCGGACAACGACAGTCGTGTCCACTGGCGCGACCCCAATCACCTGCGCGAAGCGCATCACATACGCGCAGAGTGACGAACCTTATCGTTTCACCGTGGAACTTGCGTTGACCTGAAGAAAAAACCGCCTCGCCGGACAGGCTGGCGCGGCGCCCGCCTACTCGTTCGGGATGCCTGGTCGAATGGTCTTTCGTGGATGAAACAAATTTCCTACAAAATTGGCGGTCGATTGTCTGTTAACTGCGCCAGCGTCGGTTTATAAAAGCACCTTCGCGCGCAGCGTTGACACAAACCGACTCATTTACCCATTTTGTTTCATTTGCGCAGGCTGGGGCTCAGGTGCAGCATATCCAGCCCGATTTCCACCCAGCGCTCGGCCTCGCCCGCCAATGCGAAGCTGTCGGGGGCCAACAGCCATTGGTAGAGGATGCCGTCGATGTAGGCGTGTATCGCCACGGCGGCCCTTTCCGGGTCCAGGTCATGGGGCAGCTGGCCGCGTTTCATTGCATTGCGCAACGACAGCGCAATTCGCACATTGCAATCGAGGCTGACCTCTCGTCGCTGCTGTCGCAAGTCACACATTTCATCGGTGAACTCGCACTTATGGAACAGGATCTCATTAATGCGTCGGGTTTTCGGGTCCAGGGCCACCTGTTGGAACAACCGCACCAGCAGCTTGCGCACACACCCCAGAGGGTCAAGCTCCTCTTCGTTTTCACTGGCGCGGGCCAATTCATCGAGCGGCTCATGCAAGGTATCGAGCATGGCCTGGAGCAAGTCCGCCTTGTTGCTGAAATGCCAGTAGATCGCGCCGCGCGTCACACCGGCGAGCGTGGCAATATCGGCCAGCGTCGTACGCGCCACGCCTCGTTCGAAAAACGCTTTTTCAGCCGCCTCGAGTATCTGGCTGCGAGTCTCCAGGGCCTCCTCTTTGGTACGACGAACCATGGCAGTAAACACCTCAATCAGGATGCGTAAGCAATGCGTAAGGATCAGCAGGACACTCTATGAGGCAGCGTCTGTCGGAACGCGTCCCCGGTCTGCATCAGCCTTTGTCAGGCTTTTGTAAATTCGGATGGTACGCAATTTGGCTGTTTACAAACAACCGTGTACGTAAGTATATTTCTTAGCATCCTACTAATTGCGTATCTCGCTCTTTTTTCATCTTTCACTTTCGAGCGCGCCCGTTACGCGCCTGGACCCGAGGATTTCCATGCAATTCAAGCCAGCTGTTACCGCTCTGGTTACTGCCATCGCCCTGGCATCGCTGCTCAGCGGATGTAAAAAGGAAGAGGCGGCACCTGCCGCACCGCCCCCTCAGGTCGGCGTTGTAACCCTCAAGACCCAACCCTTTACCTTGACCTCGGAACTGCCGGGCCGCACCAGCGCGTTCCGCGTCGCGGAAGTACGGCCACAGGTCAACGGGATCATTCTCAAGCGCCTGTTCAAGGAAGGCGCCGACGTCAAGGCCGGCCAACAGCTGTACCAGATCGACCCAGCCGTCTATGAAGCTACCCTCAAGAGCGCCGAGGCGAACCTGCGTTCCACCAAGTCGATTTCCGACCGCTACAAGCAGTTGGTGGACGAACAGGCCGTCAGCCGCCAGGAATACGACACCGCCGTGGCCAATCGCCTGGAGTCGGAAGCCAATCTGCAGACGGCCCAGATCAACGTGCGCTACACCAAGGTCTATGCACCGATCTCCGGTCGTATCGGTCGCTCCTCGGTCACCGAGGGTGCGCTGGTCAGTAACGGCCAAGCCGATGCGCTGGCGACTATCCAGCAGTTGGACCCAATCTACGTCGACGTAACGCAGAGCTCCGTCGAGCTGTTGCAACTGCGCCGTGAACTCGAAAGCGGCCGCCTGCAAAAGGCTGGCGACAACGCCGCCATGGTCAAGCTGACCCTGGAAGACGGCAGCCAGTACCCGCACGAGGGCAAGCTGGAATTTTCCGAGGTGTCGGTTGACCAGACCACCGGTTCGGTGACCTTGCGCGCCGTGTTCCCAAACCCTGACCACACGCTGCTGCCAGGCATGTTCGTTCATGCGCAACTGCAGGCCGGCGTGAACAGCGCGGCGATCCTCGCGCCGCAGCAAGGCGTGACCCGCGACCTCAAGGGCATGCCGACCGCATTGGTCGTGGGTGCGGACAACAAGGTCGAGCTGCGCCAGCTCAAGGCCAGCCGTACCGTGGGCAGTCAGTGGCTGATCGAAGACGGCCTCAAGGCCGGCGATCGCTTGATTACCGAAGGATTGCAGTACGTGCGGCCAGGGGTGGAAGTCAAAGCCACCGAAGCCACCAACGTTGGCGCAAAGAACCCGGCCCCCGCTCAGGCAGCTGACAAAGCCGCCGGCGGCAAAGGGGAGTAAACCATGTCGAAATTCTTTATCGACCGTCCGATTTTCGCCTGGGTGATCGCCCTGGTGATCATGCTGGTCGGTGCTCTATCTATCCTCAAGTTGCCGATCAACCAATACCCGAGCATCGCGCCGCCAGCCATTGCGATCCAGGTGACTTACCCAGGCGCGTCCGCACAAACCGTGCAGGACACCGTGGTCCAGGTCATTGAGCAACAGCTCAACGGCATCGACAACCTGCGTTATGTATCGTCGGAAAGTAACTCCGACGGCAGCATGACCATTACCGCGACCTTCGAGCAGGGCACCAACTCCGATACTGCGCAGGTCCAGGTGCAGAACAAGCTGAACCTGGCCACCCCGCTGCTGCCGCAAGAAGTGCAACAACAGGGCATCCGCGTGACCAAGGCGGTGAAGAACTTCCTGATGGTGATCGGCGTGGTGTCGCGCGACGGCAGCATGTCCAAGGACGACCTGTCCAACTACATCGTGTCCAACATGCAGGACCCGATCTCGCGCACCGCGGGTGTCGGTGACTTCCAAGTCTTCGGCGCCCAGTACGCGATGCGGATCTGGCTCGACCCGGCCAAGTTGAACAATTTCAGCCTGACCCCGGTGGACGTGAGAACCGCCATCGCCGCGCAGAACGTGCAGGTTTCATCCGGCCAACTCGGCGGCTTGCCCGCCCTGCCCGGCCAACAACTGAACGCCACCATCATCGGCAAGACCCGTCTGCAGACCGCCGAACAGTTCAAGGCGATCCTGCTCAAGGTCAACCCGGACGGTTCGCAAGTGCGCGTCGGCGACGTGGCCGATGTGGGCCTGGGCGGTGAAAACTACAGCATCAGCGCCCAGTTCAACGGTTCCCCGGCATCCGGCCTGGCGGTGAAACTGGCCAACGGCGCCAACGCCCTCGACACGGCAAAGGCCCTGCGCAAAACCATCGACGATCTCAAGCCGTTCTTCCCGCAAGGCATGGAAGTGGTGTTCCCGTATGACACCACGCCGGTGGTGAGCGAATCGATCAAGGGTGTGGTTGAAACCCTGGTCGAAGCGGTCGTGCTGGTATTCCTGGTGATGTTCCTTTTCCTGCAAAACTTCCGCGCCACCATCATCACTACGATGACGGTGCCGGTGGTATTGCTGGGTACCTTTGGGATCCTCGCGGCGTTTGGCTTCAGCATCAACACCCTGACCATGTTCGGCATGGTGCTGGCCATCGGCTTGCTGGTGGACGATGCCATTGTCGTGGTGGAGAACGTCGAACGGGTGATGAGTGAAGAAGGCCTGTCGCCCAAGGAAGCCACCAAGAAATCCATGGGCCAGATCCAGGGCGCCTTGGTGGGCATTGCCCTGGTGCTCTCGGCGGTACTGCTGCCGATGGCATTCTTCAGCGGTTCCACCGGCGTGATCTACAAGCAGTTCTCCATCACCATCGTCTCGGCCATGGCCCTGTCGGTGCTGGTTGCCCTGATCTTCACCCCGGCCCTGTGCGCCACCATGCTCAAGGCCATTCCGAAGGGTGAGCACGGCACTCCGAAACGCGGCTTCTTCGGCTGGTTCAATCGCAATTTCGACCGCAGCGTCCGCAGCTACGAGCGCGGCGTGGGCAATATGCTCAAGCACAAGGCGCCGTACCTGCTGGCTTACCTGATCATCGTGGTCGGCATGGTCTGGCTGTTCACCCGCATCCCGACGGCGTTCCTGCCGGAAGAAGACCAGGGCGTACTGTTCGCCCAGGTGCAGACACCGGCCGGCTCCAGCGCCGAACGCACCCAGGTGGTGGTGGACAAGATGCGTGAGTTCCTGCTGCGTCCGAGCAAGGATGGCGGTGAAGGCGACGGCGTGGCTTCGGTGTTCACCGTGACCGGCTTCAACTTTGCCGGTCGTGGCCAGAGCTCCGGCATGGCCTTCATCATGCTGCGTCCGTGGGACGAGCGGAACGCCGACAACAGCGTGTCGAAAATCGCCGCGCGCGCGCAGCAGCACTTCTTCTCCTTCCGCGACGCCATGGTGTTCGCCTTCGCCCCGCCGGCGGTATTGGAGCTGGGTAACGCTACCGGTTTCGACGTGTTCCTGCAGGACCGCGCCGGTATCGGCCACGACAAGTTGATGGAAGCCCGCAACCAGTTCCTGGGCATGGCTTCGCAAAGCAAGATCCTGTCCCAGGTGCGTCCGAACGGCTTGAACGATGAACCGCAATATCAACTGGAAATCGACGACGAGAAAGCCAGCGCACTGGGCATTACCCTCTCGGACATCAACAACACGCTATCGATTGCCCTGGGCAGTAGCTATGTGAACGACTTCATCGACCGTGGCCGGGTGAAGAAGGTGTACATACAAGGCCAGCCGGGCGCCCGCATGAGCCCGGAAGACCTGAAGAAGTGGTACGTGCGCAACAGCGCCGGGACCATGGTGCCGTTCACCGCGTTTGCCAAGGGTGAATGGATCTACGGCTCGCCAAAACTGGCCCGTTACAACGGCGTGGAAGCGATGGAAATCCTCGGTGCCCCGGCTCCGGGTTACTCCACGGGTGAAGCCATGGCCGAAGTGGAAGCCATCGCCAAGAAACTGCCGGCCGGTGTCGGTATTTCCTGGACTGGCCTGTCGTACGAGGAACGCCTGTCGGGGTCCCAGGCGCCGGCGTTGTATGCGTTGTCGCTGCTTATGGTGTTCCTGTGCCTGGCGGCGCTGTATGAAAGCTGGTCGATTCCGATCGCGGTCATGCTCGTGGTACCACTGGGGATCATCGGTGCCCTGCTGGCCACAAGCCTGCGCGGTTTGTCCAACGACGTGTACTTCCAGGTGGGCTTGTTGACGACCATCGGGCTGGCGGCGAAAAACGCCATCCTGATCGTGGAATTCGCCAAGGAGCTCCATGAACAGGGCAAGACCTTGACGGAAGCCGCCATCGAAGCCTGTAGGATGCGTCTGCGACCGATCATCATGACGTCCCTGGCGTTCGTCCTTGGTGTGGTCCCGCTGGCGATCTCCACCGGTGCCGGCTCGGGCAGCCAGCACGCCATCGGTACCGGCGTGATTGGCGGTATGCTCACCGCGACCATCCTGGCAATCTTCTGGGTGCCCTTGTTCTTCGTGACGGTGTCGTCGATGGGTCGTCGCAAAAATATCGACCAGGACAACACTCCTGAAACTTCTAAAGAGGCTGGCCAATGAGCAAGTCGCTACTTTCCCTGACCATCGCCGCCGTCGTGCTCAGCGGTTGCTCGCTGATTCCCGACTACCAGCGGCCCGAAGCACCGGTCGCGGCCCAGTACCCGCAAGGTCCGGCCTACGAGCCGGCCAAGGCACCCGGCCAAGCCGCTGCCGAGCAAGGCTGGAAACAGTTCTTCCATGACCCGGCGTTGCAGCAGCTGATCCAGGTCGCCCTGGAAAACAATCGCGACCTGCGTGTCGCGGCGCTGAACATCGATGCCTACGCCGCACAATACCGCATCCAGCGGGCGGACCTGTTCCCGGCGGTCTCGGCCACGGGTTCCGGCAACCGTCAGCGGGTGCCGGCACGGGCCTCGCAAACAGGTGAAGCAGCAATCACCAGTTCCTACTCGGCGACACTGGGCATCAGCGCCTATGAGCTGGATTTGTTCGGCCGCGTCCGCAGCCTGAGCGAGCAAGCGCTGCAAAACTACTTCGCCACCGAAGAAGCCCGCCGCAGCACGCAGATCAGCTTGGTGGCCAACGTCGCCAACGCCTATCTGACCTGGCAGGCCGACAAGGAACTGCTCAAGCTGACCCAGGACACCCTGGGCACTTACGAGCAAAGCCTGAAGCTGACCTCGCGTAGCGCCGAAGTCGGCGTGGCCTCGGCCCTGGACTTGAGCCAGGCACGTACGGCGGTGGAAAACGCCCGGGTGCAATTGGCCCGCTACACCCGCCAGGTGGCCCAGGATGAAAACAGCCTGACCCTGCTGCTGGGCACCGGCCTGCCGGCCAACCTGCGCACCCAACCGCTGAGCGATGACCTGCTCAGCGAAGTGCCGGCCGGGTTGCCGTCGGACCTGCTGCAACGTCGCCCGGACATCCTCCAGGCCGAACGCAACCTGCTGGCCGCCAACGCCAACATCGGCGCCGCGCGGGCCGCGTTCTTCCCGAGCATCAGCCTGACGGCCAACGCCGGCACCCTGAGTCCGGACCTGTCCGGCCTGTTCAAGGGCGGCTCGGGCACCTGGACCTTCGCTCCGCAAATCAACCTGCCGATCTTCAACGCCGGCAGCCTGCGGGCAAGCCTGGATTACGCCAAGATCCAGAAAGACATCAACGTGGCCAACTACGAGAAGTCGATTCAGACGGCATTCCAGGAAGTCTCCGACGGCCTGGCCGCGCGCCAAACCTACAACGAGCAGTTGCAGGCGCAGACCGACTTCGTCGCCGCCAACCAGGACTACTACCGCCTGGCCGAGCGGCGCTACCGCATCGGTGTCGATAGCAACCTGACCTTCCTCGACGCCCAGCGCCAGTTGTTCAGCGCGCAACAATCGCTGATCACTGACCGCCTTTCGCAGCTGACCAGCGAGGTCAATTTGTACAAGGCACTGGGCGGCGGTTGGAATACCGAGACCGGCAAGCACGAGCCGATCGCGGAGAAAGCGCCAGAGACGAAGCTGTTTTGATGGATGCTTGAACGCTGAACACGAAGCCCACCGGAAGGTGGGCTTTTTGTTTTTAAGGATTAATAAGTCTCCGAGTTCAACGCACAACTCTGTGGCGAGGGGATTTATCCCCGCTGGGTTGCGCAGCAACCCCAAAAAGGCTCGATGCGAAAATATGATGAACCGAGGCGGCGGGCGTATGAGGGGCTGCTACGCAGCCCAACGGGGATAAATCCCCTCGCCACAATACGGTCCGATTAAGCTAACGGGGATCGACGAGATCCAGCGCTCGATTGGCCAACAACTCACTCAAGTCGATCATCTGCACCACGCCTAGCGCGACATGTCGCCGAGAGCCTTCCAGATCGAACGCCAGGTCGTTGACCATGGCACTGGCTGAGGCCAGGGTTTCGCTGAGATTTGCGAGTAGGCATTCGGTGTCGAGGGTATCGATGACGGTGAAAACTTGAGTGGATGAGGTCTTGGGTTTGGGGTCGGGAGTGGTGCCCAGGTGGTAATCGAGTGCTCGGTCTGCGGCCTCTTGGAGCTTTTCTGGATCGGGGTCGTTGTAGGGGAAGGTGGATCCAGGCGTTGGGGGATTTGGTGTTTCTTTGATCATGGTGGTGCTCCTAACGAAAATGTGAACCGCCAGCATCACTTGCAGATGATAGGTGGCAGCTGTATGCGGGTCTGCAAGACCGAGTCGTTAGGCAACCTCGGCAGACCCGAAGGTCTCCCGCACACAGCCACCATAAAACGATGGCACCAAAAAGCGCCATGGATTATAGGGGCGCGGCTAGGCGCCTAACAAATTCGGCGGGCTTGCAGTCCCGATCGCTGAATGGGCAGCGACACGAACAAGCTAGAGATACCGCTTCCGAGCAGCAACCTTAAAACATCGTCGGAAAAATCGCCGCGTCTGTCAGACCGGCTACAAATCTTGTGCGAGCCTGCTCGTGATGGCGGCCTGACAGCTCGCGGGACGTTGTTGACTGAGTACATATCCATTGCTGCGGCCACGGCTGCTGGCGGTTTCGCTCTTACAGCGACTCACTTTTATGAAGCGTAAAAGTAAGCAAAACGCTTTTGCCCCACCACTCGGCCCCTCGCTTAGGCTCGGTGTGCCCGCACTCCGGCATTGCTCCGTGGGCCCGCCGCGAAGGGCCATCCATGGCCCAGCGCGGCTATCCCGGCATCCATGCCGGGATGCCCACTGCGCAATGCCTGCGTTCGGCCAGCGTGGTTAATGGGGCGCCGAGATCAACGTCCGCCACGAGGCGGCCTTAGAGCCGACCTGGTTCTTGGTGAGTCCGCGTTTCCCCTGTGAGTGAGTCTGCTTGCGACGAGTCCGCAGCGTTGCTGCTGCACTTAAGGAAAACGATACCCCCGTGGCGAGGGAGCTTGCTCCCGCTGGGCTGCGCAGCAGACCCAAAACCATTCAGCAAGGTGTATCTGGAAAACCGCAGGGTGGTTTTTTACGACTGCTGCGCAGCCGAGCGGGAGCAAGCTCCCTCGCCACGAGTTTTGGTGTGCTCTAGAAAGCGGCATTTCCCGTGGGAATGAAGTACCAAGGTACTTTCGTCATCCATGCCAGTTGACCCATCGTTATCCTGGGCAAGCTCTCACAGGAGAAACGCGATTCCATCAAGAAACAGGTCGGCTATCAGGCCGCCTCGCGGTGGACGTTGATTTCGGCGCCCCGTTAACCACGCTGGCCGAACGCAGGTATTGCGCAGTGGGCATCCCGGCATGGATGCCGGGATAGCCGCGCTGGGCCATGGATGGCCCTTCGCGGCGGGCCCACGGAGCAATGCCGGAGTG
>NZ_JABWQY010000016.1:0-143069 GCF_014268685.1 Pseudomonas sp. SWRI92 | reverse complement strand
TGCTGTCGGCGTGCCGGGCCTGACCCTGATGAACCGCTACATCAGCGGCGACAACGTGCACACCGCCACCGTCGACGACGGCAAGGAATGGGGCCGTGAAAGTGAGCTGGCTTACACCGTACAGAGCGGTGTACTGAAGAGCCTCAACGTGAAATGGCGTAACTCGTCGCTTCGTCGTGACTTCAGCACCAACGAATTCGACGAAAACCGAATCATCTTCAACTATCCGCTTTCGCTCCTGTAACACCGAGGAACCCTTGCCATGTGCGCCTGCCAGCGCCATGGCAAGCCCCGGCAAGGATGCCGACCTAGAGCGGTTCGTCGATCAAACGTTGACAAGGTAGCGGAAGGATAAGGATATTCCCTCTCGGTCGTACGACAACTTATAACAACTGTACCTCTCATTGTTTGCTCAGGTAATGCCATGACCACTACACAGATTCGCCAACCCTTCAATCGCCTGCTGTTGACCGGCGCTGCCGGCGGCCTGGGTAAAGTCTTGCGCGAACGCCTCAAGCCTTACGCCCGCCAGATTCGCCTGTCGGACATCGCCAACATGGCTCCGGCCATTGATGAAAGTGAGGAAGTGGTGCCATGCGACCTGTCGGATAAACAGGCCGTGCACCAACTGGTGGAGGGCGTTGATGCCATCCTGCATTTCGGTGGTGTTTCGGTAGAGCGTCCGTTCGAAGAGATCCTCGGCGCCAATATCAGCGGCGTTTTCTATATTTATGAGGCTGCGCGCAAGCACGGCGTCAAGCGCGTGATTTTCGCCAGTTCCAACCACGTCATCGGCTTCTACAAGCAGGACCAGACCCTCGACGCTCATTGCCTTCGCCGTCCGGATGGCTACTACGGCCTGTCCAAGTCCTACGGCGAAGACGTCGCCAATTTCTACTTCGATCGCTACGGCATCGAGACCGTGAGCATCCGCATCGGCTCGTCGTTCCCGGAACCACAGAACCGCCGGATGATGAGCACCTGGCTGAGTTTCGACGACCTCACCCAACTGATCGAATGCTCGCTCTATACCCCCAAAGTCGGCCATACCGTGGTCTACGGCGTGTCCGCCAACCGCGACGTCTGGTGGGACAACAGCCACGCCGCGCACCTGGGCTACCAGCCCAAGGACACTTCGGAAATCTTCCGCGCCAAAGTCGAAGCGCAGCCGATGCCGGCCGCCGATGACCCGGCCATGGTCTACCAGGGCGGCGCTTTTGTAGCGACCGGCCCGTTCGACGACTGATTCGCCTGTTTTACATGGGATACGAACGAACCAAGGAATCGCCATGCAAGCCGAATTGATTGTCGATGCACGCAATGCCGTCGGGGAAAGCCCGGTGTGGGTCCCCGAGGAAAACGCCCTCTATTGGGTGAACATCCCCAGCGGCGGCCTGCAACGCTGGAACGCCAGCAGCGGAAAAATCCAGGGCTGGGAAGCCCCCGAAATGCTCGCCTGCATCACCCGGCACCAGGACGGTGGCTGGGTCGCGGGGATGGAGAGCGGTTTCTTCCGCCTGCATCCCCATGACGACGGCAGCTTGGACAGCGAATTGTGCGCGAGCGTCGAGCACAGTCGCACTGACATGCGCCTCAACGACGGCCGCTGCGATCGCCAGGGCCGTTTCTGGGCCGGCAGCATGGTGCTGAACATGGGCGCCAACGCCGACGAGGGCCGAATGTACCGTTATGAGGCTGGTCAACGTAGCCCGGTCGAGGCGCAACTGAGCGGTTTCATTGTGCCCAATGGCCTGGGCTTCAGCCCGGACGGCCGGACGATGTACCTTTCCGATTCGCACCCGTTGATCCAGCAGATCTGGGCCTTCGACTACGACATCGACAGCGGCACGCCGTCCAACCGCCGGCTGTTCGTCGACATGATGCCTCTGGCCGGTCGCCCGGACGGCGCGGCGGTGGATGCCGACGGTTGCTATTGGATCTGCGCCAACGATGCAGGCCTGATCCACCGCTTCACCCCGGATGGACGCCTCGACCGCTCGCTGGAAGTGCCGGTGAAAAAACCGACCATGTGCGCCTTTGGCGGCAGTGGCCTGGACACCCTTTTCGTCACCTCGATCCGCCCAGGTGACGACAACGATCCGCAATCCTTGGCCGGTGGCGTGTTCGCCCTCAAGCCCGGCGTCAAGGGCCTGGCCGAACCTGCTTTCGGAGGACGGAAACACTCCGCGAACTGATCTGCTTTGCCGCTTCACATCGATAGACATAAAAACAACAACATTGGAGATTGACCATGAATTTTAAACGCACGCTTCTGATCGCGGCCCTGCCCCTGGCCTTCCTGGCGCAGGCGGCACAAGCGCTGGACATCAAGATCGCCGACATCCACCCCAAAGGCTACCCGACCGTGGTTGCGGAGGAGTCCATGGGTAAAGCCCTGGAAAAAGAAAGCAACGGCGAATTGAAGTTCAGGTACTTCCCAGGCGGCGTACTGGGTTCCGAAAAAGAAGTCATCGAGCAGATGCAAGCCGGCGCGATCCAAATGTCTCGCGTCAGCCTCGGCATCGTCGGTCCTGTGGTGCCGGACGTGAACGTCTTCAACATGCCATTCATCTTCCGCGACCAGGCCCACATGCGCGCGGTCATCGACGGAGAAGTCGGCGATGAAATCCTCAGCCGGATCACCAATTCCGAGTTCGGCCTGGTGGCATTGGCCTGGATGGACGGCGGCACCCGCAACGTCTACAGCAAGAAACCGGTGCGCACGCTCGAAGACATGAAAGGCATGAAACTTCGGGTAATGGGCAATCCGATGTTCATCGAGACCTTCAACGCCATGGGCGCCAACGGCATCGCCATGGACACCGGCGAGATCTATAGCGCCCTGCAGACCGGCGTGGTGGACGGCGCGGAAAACAACCCGCCGACCATGCTTGAGCACAACCATTACCAGAACGCCAAGTTCTATAGCCTCACCGGTCACCTGATCCTGCCTGAGCCGATCGTGATGTCGAAGATCACCTGGAACAAGCTCACGCCAGAGCAGCAAGAGATGGTGAAAAAACACGCTAAGGCTGCCCAAATGGAGGAGCGCAAGCTGTGGGACGAGAAGTCCGCCGCCAGTGAAGAAAAACTCAAGGCCGCTGGCGTCGAGTTCATCACCGTCGACAAAAAACCCTTCTATGACGCCACCGCGCCGATCCGGGCCAAATACGGTGCGCCGTATGCCGACCTGATCAAGCGTATCGAAGCCGTCAAGTAACACCTCTGAATCTGTACTCATGAAAAGGCTGGGCGCGCCGCAGGTGAAGGCGCGCCCAGTTACGGTGGAACCCGATGAAGAATTTGCTGCTGCGTATCAACGACACGATTTACATGACTTGCATCTGGGTGGCCGGCCTTTCTGTCCTCGCCGTTGCGCTGATGATTCCGTGGGGGGTGTTCGCCCGCTACGTACTCGGTACCGGCTCAAGCTGGCCGGAGCCCACCGCCATCTTGCTGATGATCGTATTTACCTTCATCGGTGCCGCCGCCAGCTACCGCTCCGGCTCGCACATGGCCGTGGACATGGTCACCAGCCGCATGCCCCCGCACTGGCAAACCCTGGCTTCGGTTTTCACGCAGCTATTGATGGCGGCGGTGTGCATTTTCATGACCGTCTGGGGCACCAAGCTGTGCATGACCACCTGGAATCAATTCATGAGCGCCATCCCCACCCTGCGCGTCGGCATCACCTACATGCCGATCCCGATCGGTGGTTTCCTGACCCTGATTTTTGTCCTGGAAAAACTCTTGCTGGGTGATCAAAGCAAGCGTCGGGTCGTGCAGTTCGACCTGGTTGAAGAAAACGAAGGTGCCGCTTAATGGACGCGCTGATTCTGCTGGGCAGTTTTTTGTTGTTGATCCTGATCGGCATGCCGGTCGCCTATGCGCTGGGCGCTGCCGCCCTGATCGGGGCGTGGTGGATCGATATTCCGTTCCAGGCCATGATGATCCAGGTAACGGGCGGGGTGAACAAATTTTCGTTGCTGGCCATTCCGTTCTTCGTGCTGGCCGGTGCGATCATGGCCGAAGGCGGCATGTCCCGCCGACTGGTGGCGTTCGCCAGTGTGCTGGTGGGCTTCGTGCGCGGTGGCCTGTCTTTGGTCAACCTTGTGGCCTCGAGTTTTTTTGGCGCGATCTCCGGCTCCTCGGTGGCCGATACCGCCTCGGTCGGCTCGGTGCTGATCCCGGAAATGACACGCCAGGGCTATCCGCGTGAATACGCCACCGCCGTCACCGTCAGTGGTTCGGTACAAGCGCTGCTGACACCGCCCAGCCACAACGCGGTGCTGTACTCCCTCGCCGCTGGCGGCACCGTCTCCATTGGTTCGCTGTTCATGGCCGGCATCGTCCCCGGCATCATGATGAACCTCTGCCTGATGGCGCTGTGCCTGGTCTTCGCGAAAAAGCGCAATTACCCCAAAGGCGAAGTGATTCCGCTCAAGCAAGCGTTGAAGATCTGCCGGGAAGCCATGTGGGGCATGATGACCCTGTTCATCATCCTTGGCGGCATTCTCTCGGGTGTGTTCACCGCCACCGAATCGGCCGCCATTGCCGTGGTGTGGGCGTTCTTCGTGACCATGTGCATCTATCGCGACTATAAGTGGAGCGAGTTGCCGAAACTGATGCACCGTACAGTACGCACCATCTCCATCGTGATGATCCTGATCGGCTTCGCCGCCAGCTTCGGCTACATCATGACGCTGATGGAAATCCCGGCGAAGATCACCACCGCGTTCCTGACACTGTCGGACAACCGTTACGTGATCCTGATGTGCATCAACGTGATGTTGCTGCTGTTGGGCACCGTGATGGACATGGCGCCGCTGATCCTGATCCTGACGCCGATCCTGATGCCTGTCATCGTGGGCATCGGCGTGGACCCGGTGCAGTTCGGCATGATCATGTTGGTGAACCTGGGTATCGGGCTGATAACGCCACCGGTGGGCGCGGTGTTGTTCGTCGGCTCCGCCATCGGCAAGGTCAGCATCGAAAGTACTGTGAAGGCGCTGCTGCCGTTCTACGCCATGCTGTTCGTGGTGCTGATGCTCGTGACCTACATCCCCGCCATTTCGCTGTGGTTGCCGAACCTGGTGTTGTAACCCTGTAAGCGAGCAAGCCCCCTTGTGGCGAGGGAGCTTGCTCCCGCTCGGCTGCGAAGCAGACGCCCGGGTCCAGACCGGATGGGCCTGCTACGCAGTCCAGCGGGAGCAAGCTCCCTCGCCACAAGAGCTATCTGCCCTTCCCAAAAGTTATCTGCCCCCCCTTCCGAACAGAAGCGACTACCATGACGCAGCCCCTCCTGTACCTCGAAGACGAACTCACCCGCCTGACCCTGGCCCCGCACCTGGGCGCCAGTCTCGTTGAATGGACCTTGCGCAGCACCGGCGCCCCGCTGCTGCGTCCGCCCGCCCCGCATGCGCTGGAAAATGGCCTGCCGGGCAAGCTGGGTTGTTTCCCCTTGACTCCCTGGTCGAACCGGATCGCCCAGGGCGGTTTCGACTGCCCCGGTGGCTGGCTGGCCCTGGAAGCCAACAGCCCCAACGACCCGTTTCCGATTCATGGCAGCGCCTGGCAACAACCGTGGCAAGTGATCGAGCAAAGCGGCCAGGAAGCATTGCTGCAACTCGACAGCCTGCACCCGTTCGCCTACTGCGCCAGCTTGCGGATTCGCCTCAGTGGCGGCCAACTGCAGATCGCCATGCTCGTTACCCACACAGCCAAACAGCCTGCCTGGCATGGGCTGGGCTTGCATCCGTATTTTCCACGCACCGCCCGCACGCGCCTGCAAACCCGGGCGAGCGAAGTCTGGAAATGCGACGCCTCGAAGTTGCCGACCGAGCTTAGCGACATTCCTGCCGAATGGGATTTCCAGGAGATTAGCGCCCTGCCCGATACCCTCGTCGACAATGGATTTGGCGGCTGGGACGGGCAGTGCCTGATCCAGCAACCGGACTTGGGCTATGAGTTGGAATGCCGCGCCAGCGGCAGCAAATACTTCCTGCTGTACTGCCCCGTCGGGCTGGATTTTTTCTGCATCGAACCGGTCAGCCACCCGGTCAATGCCCATCACTTGCCCGGGCGGCCGGGGTTGCGTTTGCTGGAGCAAGGGCAATCGGTGGCGTTGGGGTTTTCGATGCAGTGTCGGTTGCTCTAGCGCCCATATCCCTGTGGTGCTCGCCACAAAGGATCTGCGTAGAGCAGCTAAGCCCGCAGCAGCATGAACACCGCCACCCCCAGGCACACCCCGGCGAACCCCACCTGCAACGCCCGGGCCGGAACCTTGGCTGATAAATGCCGGCCAAGCATCATCCCGACGATGCTCGCCACAATGAACGCCGCCCCGACCCGGTCGATGCTCACGCCGGCATGAAACGCACCCACCACGCCAATCAACGAAATCAGGCTGATGACCATCAACGAGGTCGCGACGATCCCGCGCATCTGCACGTCGGTCAGTTGCTTGAACGCCGGGACGATCAGGAAACCGCCGCCCACGCCCAGCAGTCCCGAGACCATGCCGGTTACCGCACCCAACGCCGACAAGGTGGCGGTGCAACGGGCGGTCCAGGCCAGGCGCCCGGTCTCGCGGTCGAGCATGCAGTTTTTCTGGCCCCAACTGGCCGCGCCATGATCGCTGGGGCCCGGTTGTGCGGTCTCTCGACGCAACATGCGTGCCGCCACCAGCACCATTAGCAAGCTGAACAGCATCATCAGGATTTTTTCCGGAAGCCGGTGGGCAAAATAAATACCCACCGGCGAGAACACCGCGCCCAACAGCGCGATGAGCAACGCCGCGCGATAACGCACCAGGCCGTGGCGCAGCCCATCGATGGCGCCGACCGCCGCTGCACTGCCCACCGCCAGCAATGCCACGGGGGCGGCTTGGGTCATCGTCCAACCCAGGCCCAACACCAGGGCCGGCACCGCAAGAATGCCACCGCCCGCGCCCGTCAGGCCCAGGACCAGCCCCATGACCACACCCAGAAAACTTGCCAGCAACATAAAAGTCTCTCAAGCCGCGCACGCCTGATGTCAGGCGTGATCGCATTTGCAGGACTCGGTGGCCCTCACTTAAGCTGCGGACCTTATGTTGAAAATCCTACGCACCGCAATAGACTCTTCCTACAGGTCCGTCACCATGCCTGCGCAGATCCAGAGCTTCCTCGACCCCGCCTCGAAGACCTACACGTACGTGGTTTATGAGCACGATGGCGGGCAATGCGCGGTAATCGACCCGGTGCTTGACTATGACCCGGCTTCGGGCCGCAGCGGCACCGAACAGGCTGATCGGGTAATCGCTTTCGTGACGGAACACCAACTGACGGTGCAATGGCTGCTGGAAACCCACGCCCATGCCGACCACTTGTCCGCCGCGCCTTACTTGCGAGGGAAACTGGGAGGCAAGATCGCCATCGGCGAATCGATCCACCAGGTTCAGCGTGTCTTCAAGGCGCTGTTCAACCTCGAACCGCATTTTGCGGTGGATGGTTCACAGTTCGATCACCTGTTCACGGCGGACGAATCTTTTTTCATCGGCAACCTCAAGGCCACCGCCCTGCACGTGCCTGGCCACACCCCGGCGGACATGGCCTACCTGATCGATGGCGACGTGATCATGGTGGGTGACACGCTGTTCATGCCAGACGTCGGCACCGCCCGTTGCGACTTTCCCGGTGGCAATGCCCATCAGCTCTACGCCTCGATTCAAAAGTTGCTGGCCTTTCCCGCCAGCGTGCGCCTGTACGTGTGCCACGACTATCCGCCGGAAGATCGCGAGCCCCAATGCATGAGCCCCGTGGGCGAACAACGCCGGGACAACATTCATGTTCGCGACGGCATCGACGAAGCCGCGTTCGTGGCCATGCGTACCCAGCGCGACAAGACATTGGGCATGCCAACGCTGCTGTTGCCAGCGATTCAGGTGAATGTGCGGGCCGGCCACATGCCGCCGGCCGAGGGCAATGGCGTGACCTATCTGAAGATTCCGATCAATCAGCTTTAGAAGCTTTTACGTACCCAACGTCAACCCATTCGCCGGCAACGGCAACGCGGTCTTGTAGCGCACCTGCTTGAGGGCAAAGCTTGAGCGGATGTTCGCCACGCCCGGCACCTTGGTCAGAAAATCCATCATGAACCGCTCCAACGACTGGATCGTCGGCACCAGCACGCGGATCAGATAGTCCGGATCGCCGGCCATCAAGTAGCACTCCATCACCTCCGGCCGGTCGGAGATGGCCTCCTCGAAATGCTGCAGCGCCTCCTCCACCTGCTTCTCCAGGCTGACATGGATGAACACGTTGACGTGCAACCCCAGCAGGTCGGCATCCAGCAGCGTGACCTGCTCGCGGATCACCCCCAGCTCCTCCATGGCCCGGACGCGGTTGAAGCACGGCGTCGGCGACAGATTGACCGAACGGGCGAGATCGGCGTTGGTGATGCGGGCGTTTTCCTGAAGGCTGTTCAGAATGCCGATGTCGGTGCGATCCAATTTACGCATGAGACAAATAATCCTGATTTTTATCGTTGTGCAGATTTTTTATCTGCAAATGATCTGAACAGCAAGCTAACAGAGAAAAATATTCTTCTTCGTCGAGCCTATGATTGTTGCAGGACAATTTCCCGTACCCGGGGAAATTCGTCAGCTAGCGCGCCCACTACAAGAAATTCACAAGATCGAGCGTAGAAAGCCATGAACCCAGCGTACGAACCGCTACGCCTGCACGTCCCAGAACCCTCGGGCCGTCCCGGCTGCAAGACCGACTTCTCCTACCTGCATCTGTCCGATGCCGGCACGGTGCGCAAACCACCCATCGACGTCGAACCCGCCGACACCGCCGACCTGGCCCGCAGCCTGATCCGCGTGCTCGACGACCAGGGCAATGCCTTGGGCGACTGGGCCGCGGACATTCCCGTCGAGATCCTGCGCAAGGGCATGCGTGCCATGCTCAAGACGCGCATCTACGACAACCGCATGGTCGTCGCCCAGCGTCAGAAAAAAATGTCGTTCTACATGCAAAGCCTTGGCGAAGAAGCCATCGGCAGCGCCCAGGCCCTGGCCTTGAACATCGACGACATGTGCTTCCCCACCTACCGCCAGCAAAGCATCCTGATGGCCCGCGAAGTGCCGCTGGTGGACCTGATCTGCCAACTGCTGTCCAACGAGCGCGACCCGCTCAAGGGCCGGCAATTGCCGATCATGTACTCGGTCAAGGACGCCGGTTTCTTTACCATTTCCGGCAACCTCGCCACCCAGTTCATCCAAGGCGTGGGCTGGGGCATGGCCTCGGCGATCAAGGGCGATACCAAGATCGCCTCGGCCTGGATCGGTGACGGCGCCACCGCCGAATCGGACTTCCACACCGCCCTCACCTTCGCCCACGTCTACCGGGCGCCGGTGATCCTCAATGTGGTCAACAACCAATGGGCCATTTCGACGTTCCAGGCCATTGCCGGCGGTGAAGCCACCACGTTCGCCGGACGCGGCGTCGGCTGCGGCATCGCCTCCCTGCGTGTCGATGGCAACGATTTCATGGCGGTCTATGCCGCCTCGCGTTGGGCCGCCGAACGCGCCCGCCGCAATCTCGGCCCGGCGCTGATCGAATGGGTCACCTACCGCGCCGGCCCGCACTCCACGTCCGATGATCCCTCGAAATACCGTCCCGCCGATGACTGGAGCCATTTCCCGCTGGGCGATCCGATTGCCCGCCTCAAGCAGCACATGGTGAAGATCGGCCAGTGGTCCGAAGAGGAACATGCCGCCGTCACCGCCGAACTCGAAGCCGAGGTGATCGCCGCGCAAAAGGAAGCCGAGCAGTACGGCACCCTCGCCGGCGGGCAGATCCCAAGCGCCGCGACCATGTTCGAAGACGTCTACAAAGAGATGCCGGAGCACTTGAAGCGCCAGCGTCAGCAGTTGGGGATCTGACATGAACGATCACAACAACACTATTGCGTTGGACACCGCCATGACCACTACCACCATGACCATGATCCAGGCCCTGCGCTCGGCCATGGACGTGATGCTCGAGCGCGACGACAACGTCGTGGTGTTCGGCCAGGACGTCGGTTACTTCGGCGGCGTGTTCCGCTGCACCGAAGGCCTGCAGAACAAGTACGGCACCTCGCGGGTGTTCGACGCACCGATTTCCGAAAGCGGCATCGTCGGCGTGGCGGTGGGCATGGGCGCCTATGGACTGCGGCCGGTGGCCGAGATCCAGTTCGCCGACTACGTCTACCCCGCCTCGGACCAGATCATTTCCGAAGCCGCGCGCCTGCGCTATCGCTCGGCCGGCGAGTTCACCGCGCCGATGACCCTACGCATGCCTTGCGGCGGTGGTATCTATGGCGGCCAGACCCACAGCCAGAGCATCGAGGCGATGTTCACCCAGGTTTGCGGGCTGCGCACCGTCATGCCGTCCAACCCCTACGACGCCAAGGGCCTGCTGATCGCTTCCATCGAAAACGATGACCCGGTGATCTTCCTCGAACCCAAGCGCCTGTATAACGGCCCGTTCGACGGCCACCACGACCGCCCGGTGACGCCGTGGTCTAAGCACCCTTCGGCACAAGTGCCGGATGGCTACTACACGGTGCCGCTGGATGTCGCCGCCATCACCCGTCCTGGCAAGGATGTGACCGTTCTCACCTATGGCACCACGGTCTACGTCTCCCAAGTGGCGGCCGAAGAAACCGGCATCGACGCCGAAGTCATCGACCTGCGCAGCCTCTGGCCGCTGGACCTTGAAACCATCGTCAAATCCGTGAAGAAGACCGGCCGCTGCGTGGTGGTCCACGAAGCCACCCGCACCTGCGGTTTCGGCGCCGAGCTGGTGTCATTGGTACAAGAACATTGCTTCCACCACCTGGAAGCGCCCATCGAGCGCGTCACCGGTTGGGACACCCCCTACCCGCACGCGCAGGAGTGGGCGTATTTCCCTGGGCCGTCCCGTGTGGGCGCGGCGTTGAAACGGGTCATGGAGGTCTGAATGGGCACGCACGTTATCAAGATGCCGGACATCGGCGAAGGCATCGCGGAAGTTGAGCTGTCGGTGTGGCACGTCAAGGTTGGCGACATGGTGGTCGAGGACCAGGTATTGGCCGACGTCATGACCGACAAGGCGATGGTGGACATCCCTTCACCGGTGCATGGCCGGGTCATTGCCCTGGGTGGCGAGCCCGGTGAAGTCATGGCGGTGGGCAGCGAGCTGATCCGCATCGAAGTCGAAGGCGCGGGCAATTTGAAAGAATCGGCACAACCGGCTCCAGCTGCGGCGGCTGTAAAGGCGCCAAAGCCAGCGCCAGTGGCCACGCCTGAACCGGTGGTGGAAAAAACCGTCGCGCCACGCTGCGCCCCGCAAGCCCCGGTGGCCCGCGCCCCTGAAGAGCGTCCACTGGCCTCGCCGGCCGTGCGCAAACACGCATTGGACCTGGGCATCCAGCTGCGCCTGGTCCAGGGCAGCGGCCCCGCCGGGCGGATTCTGCATGAAGACCTGGAAGCCTATCTGGCCCAGGGACCGTCGGCCCAGGCCAAGGCTGGCTCGGGTTATGCCGAACGTCACGACGAACAGCAGATCCCGGTGATCGGCATGCGCCGCAAGATCGCCCAGCGCATGCAGGAAGCCACCCAACGCGCCGCCCATTTCAGCTACGTCGAGGAAGTCGACGTGACCGCCCTGGAAGAACTGCGGGCTCACCTGAACGAAAAACACGGTGCCAGTCGCGGCAAGCTGACCTTACTGCCGTTCCTCGTGCGTGCCCTGGTCGTGGCCTTGCGGGATTTTCCGCAGATGAACGCCCGTTACGACGATGAAGCCCAAGTGATCCACCGCTCCGGCGCGGTGCATGTCGGTGTCGCCACCCAGAGCGACGTCGGCTTGATGGTGCCGGTGGTGCGTCATGCCGAGGCCCGTACACTGTGGGACAGCGCGGCGGAGATTTCGCGCCTGGCCACGGCCGCCCGTAATGGCAAGGCCAGTCGCGATGAGCTGTCCGGCTCGACCATCACCCTGACCAGCCTCGGCGCACTCGGTGGCATCGTCAGCACGCCGGTGCTGAACCTGCCGGAAGTGGCGATTGTCGGCGTGAACAAAATCGTCGAACGCCCGATGGTGATCAAGGGCCAGATCGTGATTCGCAAGATGATGAACCTCTCCAGCTCCTTCGATCACCGGGTGGTCGATGGCATGGACGCGGCGCAATTCATCCAGGCCCTGCGTGGCTTGCTCGAACAACCCGCCACTTTGTTTGTGGAGTAAGAGATGCAAACTTTGAACACCACGCTGCTGATCATCGGCGGCGGTCCTGGCGGCTACGTGGCGGCGATCCGCGCCGGGCAACTGGGCATTTCGACCATCCTGGTGGAAGGCCAGGCGCTGGGCGGGACCTGCCTGAACATCGGCTGCATTCCGTCCAAGGCGTTGATCCATGTCGCCGAACAGTTCCACCAGACCCGGCACCACAGCCAGGGCTCGGCCTTGGGTATCTCGGTGTCGGCGCCAACCCTGGACATCGGCAAGAGCGTGGAATGGAAAGACGGCATCGTCGATCGCCTGACCACCGGCGTCGCGGCGCTGCTGAAAAAGCACAAGGTCCAAGTCATTCACGGCTGGGCCAAGGTCATCGACGGCAAGACTGTGGAAGTCGGCGACAGCCGTATCCAGTGCGAACACCTGTTGCTGGCCACCGGTTCGAAGAGTGTCGAGCTGCCGATGCTACCGATTGGCGGGCCGATCATTTCCTCCACCGAAGCCCTCGCCCCCACCTCGGTGCCCAAGCACCTGGTGGTGGTCGGCGGCGGTTATATCGGTCTGGAGCTGGGCATTGCCTATCGCAAGCTCGGCGCCGAGGTCAGCGTGGTCGAGGCCCAGGAGCGGATTCTGCCGGCCTATGACGGCGAGCTGACGCAACCGGTGCACGAGGCGCTCAAGCAGTTGGGCGTGAAGCTGTACCTCAAGCACAGTGTCGAAGGTTTCGATGCCCAGGCCAGCACCTTGCAAGTGCGTGATCCCAACGGCGACACGTTGAACCTGGACACCGACCGGGTGCTGGTGGCGGTTGGGCGCAAACCCAACACCCTGGGCTGGAACCTCGAAGCGCTGAACCTGGCGATGAACGGTTCGGCGGTGAAGATCGACAGCCGTTGCCAGACCAGCATGCGCAACGTCTGGGCCATCGGCGACTTGAGCGGCGAACCGATGCTCGCCCACCGGGCCATGGCCCAGGGCGAAATGGTCGCCGAGCTGATCGCCGGCCAGCATCGGGAATTCAACCCGACCGCCATCGCGGCGGTGTGCTTCACCGATCCAGAAGTGGTCGTGGTCGGCACAACGCCGGACGAAGCCAAGGCCGCCGGGCTCGACTGCATCGTGTCGAGCTTCCCGTTCGCCGCCAACGGCCGGGCCATGACCCTGGAATCGAAAAGCGGTTTCGTCCGGGTCGTGGCGCGCCGGGACAATCACCTGATCGTCGGTTGGCAAGCGGTGGGCGTGGGTGTGTCGGAGTTGTCCACGGCGTTCGGCCAATCCCTGGAGATGGGTGCGCGCCTGGAAGACATCGCCGGCACCATCCACGCCCACCCAACGCTGGGCGAGGCAGTGCAGGAAGCGGCGTTGCGAGCGTTGGGGCATGCGTTGCATCTGTGACGCATTGATCGTTCCCATGCTCCGCGTGGGAATGCAGCCAGGGACGCTCCGCGTCCCAAAGCCGAACGCGGAGCGTCCGTTGAGGTATTCCCACGCGGAGCGTGGGAACAATCATCTGAGTGAGGCTGCGAAACAGCCCCGGAATGAAGTATTGTTGTCCCCATCCAAAAAACGTCAGAAGCCTTGAACCGTTTCGACGGTTGTTAAGAAATAGAGGGTGTCATGGGTAACGAGAGCATCAATTGGGACAAACTGGGCTTTGACTACATCAAGACCGACAAGCGCTACCTGTCGCACTGGCGCGATGGCGCCTGGGACACAGGCACCCTGACCGAAGACAACGTGCTGCACATCAGCGAGGGCTCCACCGCCCTGCACTACGGTCAGCAATGCTTCGAAGGCCTGAAGGCCTATCGCTGCAAGGACGGCTCGATCAACCTGTTCCGCCCGGACCAGAACGCCGCCCGCATGCAACGCAGCTGCGCCCGCCTGCTGATGCCGCACGTCGACACCGAGCAGTTCGTCGAAGCCTGCAAGCAAGTGGTCCGCGCCAACGAGCGCTTCATCCCGCCGTATGGCACCGGCGGCGCGCTGTACCTGCGCCCGTTCGTGATCGGCGTGGGTGACAACATCGGCGTGCGCACCGCACCCGAGTTCATCTTCTCGATTTTCTGCATTCCGGTCGGCGCCTACTTCAAGGGCGGCCTGACCCCGCACAATTTCCTGATCTCCAGCTTCGACCGCGCTGCCCCACAGGGCACCGGCGCGGCCAAGGTCGGTGGCAACTACGCCGCCAGCCTGATGCCCGGCTCCCAGGCGAAGAAAGCCAGTTTCGCCGACTGCATCTACTTGGACCCGATGACCCATTCGAAAATCGAGGAAGTCGGCTCGGCCAACTTCTTTGGCATCACCCACGACAACAAATTCATCACCCCCAACTCCCCGTCGGTCCTGCCAGGCATCACTCGCCTGTCGCTGATCGAACTGGCGAAATCGCGCCTGGGCCTGGAAGTGATCGAAGGTGATGTGTTCATCGACAAGCTGGCAGATTTCAAGGAAGCCGGCGCCTGCGGTACCGCCGCGGTGATCACGCCGATTGGCGGCATCAGCTACAAGGACAAGCTGCACGTGTTCCACAGCGAAACCGAAGTCGGCCCGATCACCCAGAAGCTCTACAAAGAGCTGACCGGTGTGCAGACCGGCGATGTGGAAGCGCCAGCGGGTTGGATCGTCAAGGTTTGATCCAAACCCCTCTGGGCACCTGAAGCTCCAGTAAAAAGCCCACCCCTGTCCATGCAGGGGTGGGCTTTTAACATTCTTCTTTCAGTTACTCCCGCCGCAAACCGACCCTCGTCCCCAACGCTGGCGAAACCAGCCGTAGCCGCTGACCAGCAGAATTCCGCCCAGCACCAAGACCGCGCCAACGATGAAGTTCGGCTCCAGCGGCTCATCCAGCAACCAGACGCCAAAACCGATGCCATACAGCGGCGTCATGAACGACAGCACCCCCAATTGCGACGCCAGGTAGCGACGCAGAAGGGAGAACCAGATCAAGAAACTGGCGAAGGACACCAGCAACACCTGGAACGCCATGCTCGCAAAGAGCTGCGGCGTCGGGTTGATCGCCGTTTCCCCGAGCGCCGCCGACACTCCGATCAGCAGTATCCCGGCGCCCACCAGCTGATAAAGCAGCGTCTGGCTGGCCGGCAAGTCCGTCAGTCGCGAACAGCGTACCGTCACCGTGGTTGCGCCCCACAGTGCGCCGGCCAGCAAGCCCATCCCGTCGCCCAGCAACGAGCTGCCGCTCGCCGCGCCCGAGCCGCCACTGAAGGCCACCACTATCCCGCCGAATGCCATCGCGATACCGAGCCATTGCGCCGGCTTGAGACGTTCGCTCGGCAATCTCCAGTGCAGGCCGAGGGCGGCGAACATCGGTGCGGTGTACAAGAAAATCACCATGTGCGAAGCCGTCGTATGACGCAGGCCTTCGCCCACCAGCACGAATTCCAAGGCGAACAACAACCCCACCAACAGGCCCGGACGCCAACTTCCATCAGCCAGTGATAAACGTTCACCGCGCGCCAATACCAACAGCCAGACCAGTACCGCTGCGATGGCCGAGCGCACCCCCAGTTGCAGCATTGGCGCCATATCGACCGCGCTGGCCTTGATCGCGACTTGCTGGAATCCCCAGATGGCACAGAGGCCGGTCATCAGGACGCCGACCTGGCCATCCAGGGCGCGGCGGGTAGTCATGGGAAAACTCCTCGGGCAGAAATAGATGAAAGGATTGTCTGCCTGACAGCTTTGCTGGATATAGTGATTACCCGACAAGCCATCCCGGTAATCCGCCATTGCGGTCGATATGCAGCCTCCAGCCCAACATCTGAAGATTCCTCCGTTCGAAGCGGCCCTGCCCTCGCCGATTTTCTTTCGCAGCGCCTGCATGCCGGCCCATGCCACTTACCCTCGGCACCGGCACGCCTGGGGTGAGTTCGTCTACTCCTACAGTGGCGTGATGGAAATCGAGATCGCCCAGCACCATTACCTGGCGCCACCGCAGTACGGCATTTGGCTACCGCCGGACATGGAACACGTTGGGTTCAATCGGCATGAGGCCTGCCATTGTTCGTTGTATCTGGCGGCCGAACTGTGCGCTGCGCTGCCCGCCGTGCCCTGCGCGCTGACCTTGAGCCCGCTGATCCGCGCCCTGTTGGAAGAGTTGCGCAGCGACCCGCCGAGCCAGCCACAGACGCCCGAGCAGCAGCGCTTGTTGCAGGTTCTGCTGGACAAGCTGGTCCAGGCGCCCCATGTCGGCAGTTACTTACCGTCTTCGGATGACCCGCTGTTGGGCCCAGTGCTACGGGCCTTGGAGGCGAACCCCAGCGACCCGCGCTCCCTGCCACAACTGGCCCGCGCCGCCAACACCACCGAGCGCACGCTGATGCGTCGGGCCCAGCGGGACCTGGGCATGTCACTGGTGGAATGGCGCCAGCGCCTGAAAGTCATCGAAGCCCTGGCCCTGCTCGAACGTGGCCAGAGCGTAGAAACCATCGGCCTGGACCTGGGCTACAGCAGCGCATCGGCGTTCATCAGCATGTTCCGCAAAATGATGGGCACCACGCCGGATGAATACCGGCGCAAGCATATGGCCTGATTAGCGCAGGTCCACAGGCGAGGCAAGCCTGCTCGCGATAGCGGCCGCGGGTTTGGTCTGCGTTTCGGTGATGATGCCAAACCGCGCCGCCATCCCTCGCTGTCCTTCAGCCGTCAGCCCCAAGGCACGACTGTCCAGGTCCTGGATCACCCACTTGCGCTTGATCGCCACTTGCAGCAATGCCTTGCCCAAGGCACCGCCCAGATGCGGCCGGCGCATGCTCCAGTCCAGGCACGGGCAGGCGAATCGGCGTCGCTGGAGCGTCAGCGCCGGAACGTCAATGCCCAACCCGTTGAACAGCGCCTCGCCGGGCTCACTCAACTGGTAGCCGTCGCCCTCCACACCTACGAGCCATCCGGCTTCCAGCAGACGGTCATGCAATCTCACCGCCAAGGCGCCGGCCATGTGGTCGTAGCAGGTGCGAGCGAATTGCAGGCGATCCGGCGTGCGCGAAGTGAAGGGCGGGCTGGCGCTCTGGCCGATCACCATCAAGGCTTCGAGGGCCTGGGCCACACGTGGGTCAGCGAGGCTGTAGTAACGATGACGACCCTGGACATGCAACCGCACCAGGGCCAACTCCCTGAGCTTGGCCAGATGTGCACTGGCGGTGGAGGCGCTGACTTCGGCGATGCTCGCCAGCTCCGTGCTGGTGCGCGCATGGCCGTCCATCAACGCGCAGAGCATGCGGGTGCGGGCCGGTTCGGCAATGGCCGCCGCCACCCTGGATACGCCCACGTCATGTTGTTCTGCATCCATATTTCGCTCCCCGCCGAATCAAGCCGTGCATCGACTGGAGATAGTAGCAACACTTTCTCCATCACGAACGAGGCAGCGCTTCATGGACCCGATCATCGCCGCGACTCACGTCGATCCTTACCCTTACTACGCGAGCCTGCGGGCCAATGGCGGGTTGACCTTCGACCCTCGATTGAAGCTCTGGATCGCCAGCAACGCCGAAGCGGTTTGCGCCATATTGCATCATGCCGATTGCCATGTGCGTCCGACCGATGAGCCGGTGCCGAACGCCATCGCCGATGGGCCTGCCGGCCGGGTCTTCGGGCGCCTGATGCGGATGAACGACGGGGAACGGCAGCGGTGCCCGAGGGCGGCGGTTGCGCCCGTGTTGCGGGACGTCGATCCCTGGCAAGTCGAAGCGTTGGTCAAGACGCGCTTTCTCAGGGATGGCGCCGAGGGCCTGCATCAGGCCCAGTTTATCGGGCCGGCCAGCGTGGTGGCGGCGTTGCTGGGCTTCGACCCGGCGCAGAGCCGCCTGATCAGCGAATGGACGGGAGATTTCGTCGCCTGCCTGTCGCCCTTGAGCCAGGCGGCGCAGCGAGAAGCCGCGCACCGGGCCAGTGAGCTACTGAGCGGCGCTTTCCAAGGGCGGATCGCGGCGCAAGACAATCCTTTTTTGAAGCGCATCTGCCAGGGTTTCCAAGACACCGACAGCCTCGTCGCCAACCTGATCGGCCTGCTCTCGCAAACCTACGAGGCCACGGCAGGCCTCATCGGCAACGCGCTGCTGGCGCTGATCCGTGATCCCGCCTTGCGCGGCTTGCTCCGCGATGATCCCGAACAGGTCGGCCGGTTGCTGGCCGAGGTCCAGCGTTTCGACCCTGCGGTACAAAACACCCGGCGCTTCGTCGCCCTGCCCTGCGAAATCCTCGGCACGACGCTGCAACCCGGGGATACGGTGCTGGTGCTGCTGGCCTCGGCCAATCGCGACCCGCAGCTCAATCCGCAACCGGACGTCGTGCTGCTGGACCGCCCGAACCGCCGAAGTTTCAGCTTCGGCAGCGGGCGCCATGAATGTCCCGGCCAGAGCCTGGCGATGGACATTGCCCGCGCCACGCTGGGTGCGATTCTCGGAGGCCAACCACGACTGGAACAGTTGGCTTGGTGCTACCGCCCTTCCGTCAATGGACGGATCCCGCTGTTCAGCGACCGATGATGCACACAAGCCCTCAGTCGTCGCGCGTCAGCACTTCCAGCAGCTCGATTTCAAATATGAGATTGCTGTTGGGCTTGATGTGCGCCCCCATGGACCGCTCACCGTAAGCGAGGTGTGCCGGCACCAGGAGTTTGCGCTTGCCGCCGACCTGCATGCCCATCAGCCCTATGTCCCAGCCCTTGATCACGCGACCGGTGCCGATCACGCATTGAAAAGGCTTGCCGCGACTGTAGGACGAATCGAATTCGGTGCCGTCCTCCAGCGTGCCGCGGTATTGGGTGGTGATCAGCGCACCTTTGACTACGCTTTTGCCATCGCCGTGTTCCAGGTCGATGATTTGCAGTTCTTCGTTCATCGCGTCATTCCCGTGTGATCCAGGCGCGGGGTTTTCGCAGAATTCGACGCGACTGGCAACCTTTTGCGGCGCAAGGGAACCGCAACGGCCACTTCGGTTCACATGGGTATCGACCCTGCATTTCAGATAAGGACTTTCTGATGATCGACTCTCGCCCGCTGCATAGTTTTATCCCGCCTTATATCCTCAATCGCATTATTGCCCATGGCTCCGAACAGCAACGCTCCAGCGCCCTCGGCACGCTGACCCACGTTAAAAACCTGCGTCACAATCCCGGCCCGCCGAGCAATGCGCCCGCTGCGGCCAAACTGCCCAAGCCTGGCAAGGCCGGCCATCCGCAGCGCAGTATTCATGACGCCCAGAACAACATGGAATTGCCGGGCCAACCGGTGCGCCTGGAAGGCCAAGCGGCCAGCGGTGACCCGGCGGTGGACGAGGCGTACGACGCACTCGGCGCCACCTATGATTTTTTCTGGAAAGTGCTGGGGCGCGACTCCATCGACGGCAAGGGCTTTGCCCTGGTTGGCACCGTGCATTATGGCCATGGCTACGAAAACGCCTTTTGGAATGGCGCGCAGATGGTGTTTGGCGACGGCGATGGCGAAATCTTCCAACGCTTCACCCGCTCCCTCGATGTCGTCGCCCACGAGCTGGCCCACGGCGTCACCGAAAGCGAAGCCGGCTTGGTCTATGCCAACCAGTCCGGCGCGCTGAACGAATCCATTTCCGATGTGTTCGGCGTGCTGGTCAAGCAATTCGTCCTGGGCCAGACCGCCGACCAGGCCGACTGGCTGATCGGTGCCGACCTGCTCACCGACAAGATCAACGGTGACGGCCTGCGCAGCATGTCCAACCCCGGCACCGCCTACGATGACCCGCTGCTGGGCAAAGACCCGCAACCGGCGCACATGCGCGAGTTCGTCATCACCCGTGAAGACAATGGCGGCGTGCACATCAACTCTGGCATTCCCAACCGGGCCTTTTATCTGGTGGCGACGGCACTCGGCGGATTTGCCTGGGAAAAGGCCGGACGGATCTGGTATGAAACCTTGTGCGACCGACAATTGGCCAACGATGCCTCCTTCAGCGCCTTCGCCCGCCTGACTGTCGAACACGCCCGTCAACGTTTCGGCGAACGGGAAGTGCAAGCGGTGCAGGATGGCTGGGCCCAGGTGGGCGTCGACCTGAACGAGGAGAACGGATGAAAACCCTTCCAGACCTGGACGACAAAGCCGTCGTCAAGCTGTCACGCCAAGGCGGCGTGGCGGCCATCCACGCCCTGACCCGCCCCCGGGAAATCGAGTTCGCCCAGTGCGACCTCGATCAGCGCACGCGCATCTGCTCAGTGTTGGAGGGGTGCCTGCCGCTCACCTCTTCTACGCCGGGCCGGGGCGACCAGCGTTACTTCCAGATCGAGGTGCGTTTCCGCGCCAACGACCAGGACGATGAGATGGTGTTGCAGGTGCCCGAGGACCAGGCACCTGGCGAACTGGTTCATTTGTGGGACAAGGGCGAGGTGCTCTGATTAACGTGTGGCCGGGACGATCTTGACGATCGCGCCGGACACGGTTTCGATCAGCAAATACTTGTCGTCAATCTGCACCCATTGCTGCTCTTCTGTCGGCTGCTCGAGTTTTTTCTGCTTCCAATCTTTCATGGCCCGGTCCGAACGCTGATAGTCGGCGGGTACCCGGTCATTCTCCACCAGCCTGCGGCCATTGCTCGGCGAGTGCTCCAAGGCGTCTCCAGTCTTCTCGACCGCTTGTGCAACGGGGCCAAGGGCTCCGAGGCTGGCGATCAGGACCAGGCTGGCGATCAGGGTTGGTTTACGCATAAAAAACTCCAGGTTATTCGAGGTACTGAATCTGGGACTTCATTGACGGCGAAACATTCCTTTTACTGTCCGCTATCAAGCTCCCTCGCCACGGGTTGCGCCTGGCATGGCATAGTGGCGCCCTCTGGACTACGGATCTCGCCATGACTACGTCATCCCCTGCCCTGAAGGAAATCTTCAACACCGAGCGCCTGCAGCACATCGCCACCGAAACGCGCGCGGTGTACCCAGCCTTCGATGCCAAGGCGTTCCTGCACATGGCCAACGACGGACTGGCCGGGTTGTCGGTGATGCAGCGCATGGCGCGGGTCAGCGAGTGTCTGCATGCGGTCCTGCCGCTGGATTACGAAGCATCGATCGAGGTCTTGCGGGCCCTGGCGCCACGCATCAACAGCATGTTCGTCAGCATGTTCCTCCCCCACTACGTCGCGTCGTACGGGCGGCATGCCTTCGATCAATCCATGGACGCGCTCAAATATTTCACCCGGTTCGGCTCTGCGGAGTTCGCCGTCCGGCATTTCCTGCGCGATGACTTGGCGCGCACTCTTGAGGTGATGCATGACTGGGCACTGGATGCCAACGAACACGTGCGCCGCCTCGCCAGCGAAGGCAGCCGGCCACGCTTGCCGTGGTCGTTCCATCTGGAACCGATCCAGGCCAACCCGGAACTCACCGCCGCGATTCTTGATGCCCTCAAGGCTGACGACAGCCTCTACGTGCGCAAATCCGTCGCCAACCATCTGAACGATGTGACCAAGCAGCATCCCGACTGGGTGCTGGAGCGGATCGAAGGGTGGCCGTTGCAGGACCGCCACACGGCCTGGATCGCCCGTCATGCGCTGCGCAGCCTGATCAAGCAAGGCAACCTTCGGGCGCTGGCTGTCATCGGCGCAGGCGGCAAGGCGCAGGTTGAGATTTCGGATTTGCAGGTGACGCCGCCAGTGATTCGCCTTGGCGAACAGGTCACCCTTTCGTTCAAGGTGCGATCAACGTCTGAACAGGATCAGCGCCTGGTGATTGATTACGCCATCGACTACGTGAAGGCATCGGGCGGCACGTCGGCCAAGGTGTTCAAGCTCAAGACCTTCGACCTGCCCGCCCTGGCGTGCGCCAGCCTCAGCCGTTCCCAGCACATCCGCGAACTGACCACCCGCCGACACTATGCGGGCCGGCATGCGGTGCATTTGCTGGTCAATGGCGAGCGACTGGGCAGCGCCGCATTCGAGATCCTTCCCTGAGCGAACGCCTCAGGCCATCGCCACGCTTTGCGCCTGGCGGATGTCGTGCAAGAAGCGCTCGGCCGGCAGCGGGTGACCCAACAGATAACCTTGCAGCGAATCGCAGCCCAACTGGGTCAGGAAGTCTTGTTGTACATCGGTTTCCACGCCTTCGGCGACGATCCGCAGGCCCAAGGCCTGGCCGAGGGCAACGATGGCCGAGACGATGGCCGCGTCGTCACTGTCGTGTTCCAGGTCACGGACGAAGCCACGATCAATCTTCAGCTCATTCGCCGGCAGGCGCTTGAGGTACATCAAGCTCGAGTAACCGGTGCCGAAGTCGTCGATGGACAGGTCCACGCCCATGTCCGACAGTTGCTGCAACACGGTCATGCTCGCGTCCGCGTCGCTCATGGCCGTGGTTTCGGTGATTTCCAGGGTCAGGCTGTTGGCAGGCAAATGGTGGGTCTCCAGCGCCTTGGCGACACTCTGCACCAAGCCTGTATGGCAGAACTGCAACGCCGAAAGGTTCACCGCGATGCGCCAATCGGTGTAGCCCAGCACGTACCACTCGCGCATCTGCCGGCAGGCTTCGTTCAGCACCCATTCGCCGATGGGAATGATCAGCCCGGTCTTTTCCGCCAAGTCGATAAAGGTGTCGGGCATCATCATGCCCTGGGTCGGATGGGTCCAGCGCAGCAGCGCTTCAGCGCCGACCGGACGGCCATTCGCTGCGTCGAACTTGGGTTGGTAATGCAGGCTGAACTGCCGCTGCTCGACCGCGATGCGCAAGTCTTGCAGCAGCTGCAACTGCTTGCGGGCGTTGCTGTTCATCGACGCGTCGAAAAAACTGTAGCCGTTCTTGCCGGCGCCCTTGGCGTGGTACATCGCGGCGTCGGCATTCATCAGCAGCTCTTCGGCGCTTTCGCCGTTGCCGGGAAAAAGCGCGATACCGACACTGGCGGATATCTGCAGGTCATGGTCGGCGACCCGGAACGTGCGAGCGATCAGCGCGACCTGGCGCGCAGCCAGGCGCAAGGCGTCGTCGGGATCGGCCAGTTGCACGAGCAGGACGAACTCATCGCCACCAATCCGCGCGAGTGTGTCCTGGTTGCGCAAGTCCTCGCGCAGACGCAAGGCCACGTCCCGCAACAACAGATCGCCCATGTGATGCCCGAACGCGTCGTTGACCGGTTTGAAACCGTCGAGGTCGATGAACATCAACGCAAAACAGCCGCCCTGCTCTTGCACCCGGTGCATGGCCTGGCCGATACGATCCGCCAACAGCACGCGATTGGGCAACCCGGTCAGGGGATCGTGCAGGGCCAGTTGGGTCAGTTCCCGATTGGCCTGGGTCAGCGACTTGGCCAGCTCCGCGGTACGGGCTTCAAGACGCGCATCCAGAATCGATGTCAGCAAGGCGATCGCCAGCACCGCCAACGTGGTGATCAGAACCAGATTGTCCAGGCCCTTGCCGCTCAAGCCATCGAGGGATCCGCAGAAACTGCCTTCGCTGAACTGCGCCGCGGCCATGCCGGTGTAATGCATGCCGACAATGGCGATGCCCATCACCACGGCGGCGCCGGCTCGGGCGATTCGTACATGAGGGGAATGCTGGCGAAGGCGCACGGCAATCCATAACGCCGCCGCGCACGCCACGACAGCAATCAGCAGTGAAGTGCCAAACAACGTCGGGTCATAATCAATGCCCGGCTGCATCCGCAACGCCGCCATGCCGGTGTAATGCATGGCGCTGATCCCGGTGCCCATGACCAAAGCGCCAAACGCCAACTGCCAAACCCGCAGCTTTGGCTGATTGACCAGCCACAGGGCAAAGCCACTGGAAAGAATCGCGATCAGCAGGGACAGCGCGGTGATCGCCACATCGTAGCCAAGCTCCACCGGCAAGGTGAACGCGAGCATGCCGATGAAGTGCATGGACCAGATGCCCACTCCCATCGCCAGCGAACCACCCGTCATCCAAAGGTGAACGGCGCGGCCTTGCGCAGTGGCGATACGCCCAGTCAGGTCCAGCGCAGTGTAAGACGCCAGGATCGCAACAAACAAAGAGATGGAAACAAGGGCGGGGGAATAACTGCCGATAAGCATGGGTTTTTCTCGTGACAGAAAGCCGAAGTGCCTCCATGCCCGGTTGAAAGTCGGCGATTGTACACAATTGGTACGGTAGTGCACGGACCGAACATCAAAAAGCCATCACCGTTGGGATATTTGCGACGAAAGACATTTCGAGCCTAAGCTCAGCAGGTCAATCTCAAGGAGCAGTCTGCATGCCTACCACGGATAGCAAGTCTACAAACACCGCACTACTGGTGATCGACATACAAAACGACTTCACCCCCGGCGGCCAACTCGCCGTGCCGGGCGGCGATGAAATCGTGCCGCTGGTCAACCAACTGGGCCGCACGTTCCGGCACATCGTGGTCGCACAGGACTGGCACCCGGCCGGACATGCCTCGTTTGCCTCCAGCCACGCAGGCAAACAACCTTTCGACATCATTCAACTGCCCTACGGTGAACAGAAACTCTGGCCCGACCATTGCGTCCAGGGCACACCGGGCGCCGCGCTGCACCCGGCCTTGGACTTGCCCCATGCGCAACTGATCATCCGCAAAGGCTGCAACCCATCCATCGACAGCTATTCGGCTTTCATGGAAGCCGACCGTCAAACACCTACCGGGCTGGCAGGCTATCTCAAGGAGCGCGGTATCGACACGGTGTACATGGTCGGGCTGGCCCTGGATTTCTGCGTGATGTATTCGGCGCTGGATGCTCGTATGGCAGGTTTCAATGCGATTGTCTTGCTGGACGCTTGCCGAGGCATTGATATCGACGGCTCGATGGATACGGCCATCCGCCGCATGCAAGAAGCTGGCGTGAAACTGATCCAATCCAGCGACATTGCCGATCCAGCATTGGCGTGATGATTCATACTCCGTGCATTCCCGCCTGACAGTGAGCTCCCATGCCCCGCCTCGCCCGCACCCACCCGCGTCTTTCCTGCGCCACGATCATTGGCCTGGCGGCGGGGCTGCTGATTCCCGCGGACTCGATCATCAGCCAAATCCTGATCGGCTGGAACGTCGGGGTCTGGACGTACCTGGTGCTGATGTTCTGGCTGACCGTGCGGGCCAAGGCACCGGACGTCCAGCGCATCGCCGAACGCGAAGACGAGAACGCGGGGCTGGTCCTCCTGATGGTCTGCATCGCGGCGCTGGCGAGCCTGGCAACCATCACCTTCGAACTGGCCGGCAGCCGCGACCTGCAAACCGCCGCCAAACTCTTGCATTACGGCGTCACTGCGTTGACCGTGATTGGTTCATGGCTGCTGATCGGGGTGATCTTCAGCGTGCATTACGCGCGGTTGTATTACACCTGGGAAGGCAAGGAACCGGCCCTGCGCTTCGCCGAGGGTCTGACCACGCCCAATTATTGGGATTTCCTGTACTTCTCTTTCACCATCGGCGTGGCGGTGCAGACATCGGACGTGGGTGTTGCGACGCGGCAGTTGCGCAAGATTGTGTTGGCGCAGTCGTTGATCGGGTTTGTGTTCAATACGGCGATCCTGGGGTTCTCGATCAATATTGCGGCGGGGTTGTTTGGGTGATTTGGGGCTGCTCCGCAGCCCAGCGGGGATAAATCCCCTCGCCACAGGGACTGCACCAGGCCTCAGGACGGTGTGGGAAGCCACAGCCGGAAGCGTGCGCCGCCCAGCGGAGAACCTTCGGCCGTTAATGTCCCGCCCTGGGCTTGCAGGGCCCGGCGGCTGATGGCCAGGCCAAGGCCGAAGCCGCCCGTGGCGCGGTCGCGGCTGCGGTCCAGGCGGTAGAACGGCTCGAACACCCGCTCGCGCTCGCTGTCGGGAATGCCGATGCCATCGTCGTCGACCCAGATTTCACACCCCTGCTCACCCACCAGCACGCCGACCTGGATCCGCTTCTCGCAATAACGCATGGCATTGCGCAACAGGTTCTGCAAGGCCCGTGCGGTCAGGCGTGGGTCCAGCACAAAACGCTCCAGCGCCCCGTGCAGCAACACGTCGATCACCACTTCCGGCGCGGCCAAATCTTCGTCGAGGCTGCCGAGGATGCTGTCGATGAATTCGTCCAGCGGCACTTCGACCCGCTCCGGTAAACGCTCGGGATTTTGCAAACGACTGTAGGACAACAACTCCAGTACCAACTCATCCAGCTCGCGAATGTGCGCCACCAACCCCTGCAACCGCTCGCGACTGGCCGCTGGCATATCCTCGGACAACGCCAGAGCCAAACCAAAGTCGAGGCGAGTCAACGGCGTGCGCAATTCATGGGACACGGCATTGAGCAAGTCCCGCTGCTGATTGAGCAGATTCTCGATGTCGCCGGCCATGGTGTCGAACACATGGGCCAGACTGCCGATGTTGGAACTCGGTGCGATCTTCGTACGCTCACTTAAATGTCCCTTGCCGAAACGCTCGGCGGTGCGTTTGAGCCGTTCCAGATCGCGCCAGTGCGGCCGCAGCCAGAGCAGCAGGCAGGCCAGCATCGTTGCGCCGATCAGCACGTTGATGCTCCAGTACAACCAGCTGACATCCGCCGGGTCCGGCGGCACGATCATCTTCACCGCCGTGCGCTCATCCAGCGGCGCAGCCGCCAGGGTTCGCCAGCCCCAATCGCCGATGCGCACAACATTCTCGCCGCGCTTGAGACGCGCCTGCTCGGTGGCGGTGAAACCTGCATCCTCGGTCGCCGCCAGCTCGATGTGCAGCGGCGCGAATTCCCTGTCCATCTGCGCCGCCAGGGCCGGCCATTGCTCGCTGGGCACGCCGCGAAACTGCTTGACCATCAAGGTTTGCAGACCACGGGAATAGTCGAGGTTGTACGCCTGGAAGCGTTCATGAAACAGACGGATCACCAGTTCCGGCATCAGGTAGATGGCCGCGCTGTAGGAGACGATGGTGACGAGGTAGAGGCGAATCAGCAGCTTCCACATCGGTCAGCATTCCCACTCGGAACGGCTGAACAAATAACCCTTGCCCCACACGGTCTTGATCTTGCGCGCTTCGCCGGCGTTGTCGTCGAACTTGCGCCGCAACTTGGAAATGGCCACGTCCACCGAACGATCAGTGCCGTTGAACTCGATGCCGCGCAGGCGTTGCAGAATCTGGTCGCGGCTCAGTACTTCGCCGGAATGCCGGGCCAGCACCACCAGCAGGTTGTACTCGCCGCTGGACAACTCAACCGGCTGCTCGCGCCAAGTTACCGTGCGCTCGGACAGATCGATGCACAGGTTGCCCATGACGATGCGGTCATTGACCGTCTGCGGCTCGGTCAGGCTGCTTCGCCGCAGCAAGGTCCGCACTCGGGCGAGCAACACCCGGGGCTCGCAAGGCTTGGTGACGTAGTCGTCGGCGCCCATCTCCAGGCCCAGGACCTGGTCGTGGCTGTCGTCCCGGGCGGTGAGCATCAGGATCGGCAAGGTCGCCGAATCGGCCCGCAGCAGGCGGCAGACCTGCAGGCCATCCAGTCCCGGCAGCATCAGGTCGAGGATCACCAGGTCCGGCGGATTGACCCGCGCTCGCTCACGTACATGATCGCCACGGTTGAGCACACTGACGTGATAGCCGTTGCGTTCCAGATAGCTGGCGATCAGTTCGCAAAGGGCGGCGTCGTCTTCGACGAGGAGGATGTTGGGCATGGGTGGGTCCAAAGGTACGAGGCGCTGAGAATCTCAAGCCGCCAAGGATATACACCGTCGCCCTTCCCAAGAGCAAAACCCTTACACAATTTCACATCCAGTCTATAAAGCGTTACCGTCTTGTTCCCCTGGAATACTGGGACGGACTGCCAACCAGGAAGCGCCGCTCGCGCACGGCGAATGCCTATCGCCATTCATTCCTTTGGCAAGATCAACCAACGTAGTACTTGCAGTGGGCTGAGGAAGACTGCTCCCTCAACCCACCGGTCCGATGCAACCAGGTCACGAGCAATTGCCGTTCCGGCAGAGCCGTCAACTGTCCTCGTTGTCGATCCCCCAGTAATCGTTGAGCTTTTTTCGCAGTACCAGCAACGCGGCAGTTTCAGCCAGCGCCTTATCTTTACGGCGCAGTTCGCGCTCAAGTTGCTCGATGCGTTTCTTGTCCTTGCGGGCTTGCTCGCGGTCGTCTTTGGACTGAGCTTTTTCCGACTTCTGACCCCTGATGAAGGCTTGTCGCTACGCCTTGATCTGCTCAGGGTAAAGGCCTTTTCGACGGCAGTACTCACCCAGCTCGATCTCGGATAAACCGCTGGCTTCAAGGACGACGGCAAACTTGGTTTCGGCTGTCCAGTTCTGGGCCGATGGGGTGTTTTCGGGCACTGCGTTTCCTTCAGAACTGACCTGTTTTCGCCAGTTGGACAAAGACATTTCGCTGACCCCTTCGCGCCGGGAAACCTCGGCCATCGATAGGTTGAGCGGGGGAAGCAGCATCTTGAGCAATGCGGCTTTGCGTTCCGGTGAATAGTACGGCACGAGAAATCGAGATGTGCGTACTGTCAGAACTCACAGGTGCGGGCAGGTTTCAGATGGGTGGTCATGGGAGGATCAGGGCAATCAATCTCAAGCGGACAAGATAGATGTCCTCATCCATCTCTGAGCAAAACCATTACACAATTTCACACGCCAGCATCAACCTCGTTATGCGCATTGTTCGAATTGACGTCCGACATCAGTACAGGTGGGCCGACGCAAAACATCGATTGGGTATTTATCAGATACAGAGGGAACCGTTGCGCTATAGAAAAGGCACAAGGATGTCCATCTGTAAACTGTAAAGTCTTACAGTTTACAACCCCTCAAGACTGGCATTACATGGTCTAGTCTCGTCCATTGCTTCCATTGACGGGATATCACTTGTCAAGACAGCGGAGAGTACCTCAATGAACGCATTTGCTAGAACGAGTATGCATCAGGAAGTACAGGGGATGTGTCAAGGAACCATTAATGGCACGGAAACGTTCAATGCCAGTTTGGTAGAACTTTTAGAGGTGGACTTTCCTAACCATCCACCACCTCATAAAAAGGCTCACGTCATGCTGGCCACGCAGATGGCCCCTGGGCCTGATTACACGACCAAAGAGGTGCGAGTTTCGTTTTCCATGGATATGGATGATGACGAATATGGACTAGGTGAGGATAGCTATCCAGTAGGGGTGCTGTTCGTTGATCGGTCGGACCCAGCAGTCGCAGTGGTCTATAAACAAGTCAAAGGTATCGCCAGGCTCGCCTACGACGCTTCAAGCGCGACGCTCTCAGGTACCATTTGCGCGGACGTGGAAAATAATGATGAGAATACCCCCAGTACATTGACTTTAAAAATGGACTTCATCGCCTCCGCTCGCAGCCGCACTAGGAGAAATCCGCGTCGCCCGTCAGCCCGAGTTGGGACCTGCTAGACAGCAAAAACAGTCTAGGCATAAAGATGAAGAAGGAGGCCGAGGCCTCCTTCTTCATCTTTATTCGATTTTGCTCTGTGTTAGAACGCGTAGCGTAACCCCACTGTCCACCCAGCCGGCTGTCGAAAATTTTCTCCATCGCTGTATTCATAATCCGCATGCAATTTCAACTTGTCCGTCATCGACGCAGCGACACCCGCCCCAAACCCAGCGCGCGAGCCAGACAAGTCATTATTGAAGACATTATCATTGACCTGCACTTCGTTACTTTTCGAAAATTCATAACCGCCGGATACCCGTACATAGGGCTGCAGCTCAATGTCATTTTGTACTTTGAAATTTCGGCCGGCGGTCAGGCCCACTTCGCCCAACAATGATCGCGCACGATCTCCATCGGCTTGCAAACCATTATCCAACGAAAAGCTTTTACCCTGGATGACCACGGCAGACCATTTGGTGAATGGCTCGATGAAAAAATCGTCGTCGAGTTTGATATGCCGACCGAACTCGACGGAACCACCAATGCCGCTATTGTCATAATCACCCTTTGCACGTCCCCCATCACTCAGACTGGCCTTGGCTTCGTTGCGAAAGCGGTTAACCTTCAGCACAGCGTCTGCATAGTACCCGCTGCTTGCATCAAGCCAAGTGGCATAGGTGCCGAGGTAGTAGCTGTCCACGCTACCCGAGCTACCCGCATCCAAGTTAAGGTCAGACGTGCTATGCCCGCCCATTACCCCCACCAGCCATTGACCATCCCCCGCCGGTATCGCAGCGTCCGCTCCGAGGGTGAACCCCTGCTGGGTTTGCCGATAAGCCAAGCCGGAACCGTTGGCGATTTCATATTTGTTTCCGTAGGTGCGTCCCCAGGCTCCGGACTGACCGGGATTCCATCGCAACTCGCCCATGCGGGTGCGCAACGACGTCAATTCACCATACCAGGTAGGTAAAGGTGTGTTGAACAGCGCCATCACCGAACGCGTCCCTGGGCTGATGATCCGAGTGCTCGGATCCAGAACCCAGTTGTTGCCACTCTTCTCCAAACTGTAGGAATAGGCGCCTTGATCGACCACGTCATTGAACAACTTGAACTGTGCGTCGCCCCCTCCGGTGGTAACAACCGTAATAGGCTGGCCGGCCGCTGGTTCAGCTCCGCTGCTTGCAATCAGCAGTTCGTGGGTGCCGCGGGCATTACCCGTAACATTCAAGACATCTGTACGACCGGTGGCAAAATCGGTTCCCATGATGAAACGCCCCTCGCCTGACAGGTTTGCCACATCCAGCCGATAAAACGCGTCGTCAGCCCCGAATTTTACTGAGCCGCCATTAAGTGTAAGATTTCCAACCTGGCTGTCGCCCACCAATACCCATTGGGATGTGTCGTTTACGGTCGCGCTCGCGACATTTTCCAACCGACCGGTCAGCACGGAATTATTCTGCAGTGTCAGTTCAGTGGTACTTCCAGATTCAGTAACAATGTTTCCATTCAATACACTGCCATTAACCGTCATCGCCGTGGTAGCGCCTCCCTTGACCTCGAGTAGAGTGCCGTTGCCGGCCAATAAAGTAGAATTGGTCAACGTCAACGTGGCTTTGGAGCTGTCCTCGTTTTTGAAATCGACCACAATCGCTGAACCATTTTTTCCTTGGACCGTGGTGTTCTCCAGATTCAAGGTGGCTGGCGCAACCCCCGTCACATCCAGCTCAACGAACACCCCGTTTTCCCCACCCGTAATCGTGCTGTTCTTGACAATGGCATCTGCACTCTGAAGCCAAAGGCCATAACCGGTAGAAGCCGTTCCTTCTAGCGTGGAGTCGGTGACATTGATCAAGCTATGGGACGAGGCGAATATACCGGCGTTCGCGCCTTTAATAACGCTTTTTCCCGTTACGTTAACGACGGAACCGTCCAGACCGGTGGACAATCGAACTGCCGATATGCCTGTATTACCGCCACTGACGTTACTGCCATTGATGTTGCCGGTACTTGAAATCAGTTGTAACCCAGCCGCACCAGTAGCACTCGTAACGCTGGCACCATTCAAATTGACCGTCGAATTATTTCTGGCTGTGATTGCCTGAGTGCTACTACCCGCATTGACATTAACCGTAGAAGCATCGGCATCAATGGCCAGCGCCTGAGCATTATTGACATTCAACGTAGCACTCTGCGACAAAAACCAGCTTTCAACGGCGTCGCCATTGTTGACGGTGGCACTCCCGCCGACAACGGGCGCGGCTTCGATGACGGAAGAAAGCAAAAATACGGGAAGGCACAATACGCACTTCACAAAGGGCGGCGATGGGACCGGGGGGGAAGTTGGCTGCATGCTAGACACCTGCTTTTACAATAAGGATCGGATTACGGGCCAGCCGCCGAATCAACGACTATCCTTCTCAGGGTTCGCAAGGCTACAGATGAACCAGGCATAGTTATGTAGGATTTCTCCCCACGTGACGTCAGATAACTCTCCAATGCTTCCTGAAGCGACCTGAGTACACGATGGGCATGACAAAGCACCATGCCCACCGCTTTCACGTTAATATCGCTTACGGTACTGGATTTGCGATCTCACAGAAGTCGCCATTATTATCCGTCAAAAACACGAAATGGATAGCCGGGTCCGACTCCGGCGTGACGTCGGTGACGGTGTAGAACAATTTCCCATAGCCATCCGAAACAGGTCTGAAGTTGTCAGAATAATCGCCAATCACCATTTCTATACCCTCAGTCGGTACAGTTCCGCTAATAAGATGAGTCGCCGTGGTAGCGGTTCCGCTAATTGGAACTGTCGCATTCTCATCGCTATATCCTCCCCAATTCAATGTCACGGTCCTCCCATCGACAAGCGATGAGCTGAATGGAATTACGACTTTCAAATTTCTGCGACTGGTGCCATCGCCGTTCACAAAATTTAACGTAGGACAAGCAATTGCGTTCCTCGAAAGTCCTTGCACTTCGGGCATTGGCAACTCTATTTTAGTAATATCGACATCGACATCCTGCGGTAGCGACGACTGTGGGTTGCTGCCCCCAACGGCCGATAACACCCATTTTATTTTGATCACTTCATTCGGTTTTCTCGCAATAACATCCCATGGAACCGTCGCGGCGAGAATTTCCGTATCTTCTTCTCCTGGCGTCAGGTAATAAGGATCAAGTTCCACGTCGTCGTACCAAACCGTTACAACTTGCCCCGTCTCGGTTGGTGGAACATCGTATAGCTGAATGTATATATCAGCCGGCTTGCCGTGATCGTCGTCGTCCAAGACGTTGTCCACTCCTTGAGACGAAACCAAACGAGGCAACTCAAGGTTAGGATTCTCTGGATCCGGCTCTTCGGGATTCTCAGGACCTGCATAAGATATATCAACGTCGATGGTCGTCTGTCCCGTGGCAATAGGATTACCCGAGCCGCGCACCATGACATAGCTGACAGTTGTAGCTTTCCTACCGTCGGTTGCGCCATAGGCTGGCTTGATGACGGTTTCGTAATCAACGGGGAAAGAAAGCAAAGTTTCTGTCCCCACGGTTTGATCGGGTGATAGTTCAATATCCTGCCAAGTGACACGAATCATGTCTCTGCCTTGACTTGGCTGAGGAACAGTAATTTCTACCGTCACACCGTCGGCGCAATCTGCTAGATTAATTAAGTTATCACCATCGGTGCCATCTGCCAGCGGTACGACAGGCGTTGTCGGCACAGGGGGTTCCAAATGCCGGACAGTACGCTGGTTAAGTCTGGACTCTCGGCTGATATTCCCTGCCAAGTCCCTTACCACATATTTCAGAAAATTCACGCCTTCTGCCGAATCTTCAAGAATGGTGACATCTAAAGGAATTTCCCCGCTTACTGGTAACGGGTGATCGCTCAGCACTGGCGTGTCAAAAGCAGGGGTTCCCGGGATGCCCCAATAAATATTTACTGTGTCTGTTGTCTCAGCGTTGGAAGTCGCTAATGGCACCGTGATGACTATCCCACTGGGGTTTGCGGTAAGGTAATCCGCATCGATCTCCTGGGTGGGCGGTAAATTTGCCGGAAACTCAGCAGCGGGAGGAGCGTAATCTGTGGGGGGCGTTTTAGTCTGATAGGGTTTGGTCCGGTCGATTACATACTCGGCGACAACTTCTCCACCCGGATTGACACCGCCAGCAAACATCTCGTAGACCAGCTCGTACTCAGTTGGCGTTTCCGGTGCAGGCAGCTCTATGAGGCGTGCAAGCGGAATGCTCAAGCGCAATGGCCAAATGCGAGCACTAGGCGGATCCCCCAATGGTTTAGCGCTTTCCAAGTCAAATCTTGTGGTCGGGTCACCTTTGACCTGCATGAAAATATCTATCGTATCCTTGTCGAACTCTTGATCAGGCTGGGGAACTTCGTACACCAGATCAGCATTCAGCGCAGCCACTGGAATACGCAAGTCACCCCCTGGCAGGGTTTGCTCAGGAAAAGTAGCAGGGTCGAACAAAATGGTGTTCTGTAGAGAAATTTGTTTATTGGTTGCGGCCGTTCCAACTTTAGCATTCATGAAATTAACTCCGATCTTATACACGATGGTGTCAGGTAAATAACGTGACAAAGTGGCGCATTTGATGCTTCGCTCAAAAACTTTTATTACGCCTTACGGGCCGCACGGCTGCGACTCTCCCGGAATGATTCGATCAATTTTAACCACCTCCCTCACCGAAGCGCCTATCTTCCTCGTACCACGATAGAGCGTGTAATTCGCCGCGCCCGACGCTTTGTCTATCATCGGTTCCAGATGCGGTCGAAAAGGTTCAATCGTTACTGAGAAACCGTTAGTTATCTGGAGCAATGTCAACGGCGTGTCGATTTTTTTATAAGTAGCATTGATGGGCGGACCACTGCCGTTGAGGCTTTGATACCCAATCCATTCCACGGCGCAAATGTCACCGGGTCGGCAGAAATTGGGGAGCGGAGGAACCTTGACTTCCACACCCTGCCAAATAGGCGGTTGTGTGGAGCAATTAAGATAACCATGCAAATTTTGTTTCGCCGCGGGAAACTCAACCTCGGGAAGGTTCGACGGAATCGGTGTGTGATCAATCGTCAATTTCCGTGGATACGAAGGGTGCTCATTTCCAAGGTAGTTTTCGGTCGTGTAACTAACTTCAACCACACCATCCACGGCCAGATACTGCGGACCGATTAGAATGAAAAATTCCGTTTCGCTAATCGGATTTAGATGGTACGTCGCCGAGGTAAACTCCACGACACCATTACGTTTCATCTCGACAGTAAGCGTATCGGTTTCTCCCGAAGGAGAAGGTACAGGCCAAATAGGTATCCTGACCTCGATCCCTGTCTGCAACAGCTCGAACGGGATATAGCCATCCGGGTCGTTTTCGTCCACGCCCACGACCGTCGGCGGATCGTATTCCAGAACTTCAACAGGCTGCATGATGGCTGACCTCGACCTTTGCTTGAAGCACCTAGTCGAAGCGAATTAAGCACCGGATTCCTCTTCTTAACTACTGTCAGACCTGACAGGTATGACTACCGCTTGTCGGCTTTCCATTGCGACATAACTATTCACACAACCGGTTTTAGTTGGATGGCGGTTTGGGGTCGCTGGCCTGTTCAATATACAGCGCCGGCTCAGGCACGTCGCACCCGCAACAATTGCGCCACATATAAGACAATCCGCCGGCACGCCCCCGCCAGCTTCACCTGATCGACCACCAACCCAATCCGAATATGCCCCGCCGCACTGGGCCCGAACGCCTCCCCCGCCAACACTGACACGCCATACCCATCCAGCAGCCGCTCGGCAAAAGCCTGGGCGTCGAGGCCGGTCTGGCGCACGTCAACCATCACGAACATGCCACCATCGGGCCGCACGGGCTTGAGGCCTGGGCAGTCATCGAGCATGGCGCACACCAAGTCCCGGCGTTGGCGATACTCATCGCGCATCCGCGCCACCTCAGGCAAATCCTGCTCAAGGGCAACCTGGGCGGCGCGCTGGACGAAGTCCGGCAGGCCGAACAGCATGCACAGCGACAGGTTCGACAAGTGTTCGGCCAGGGGTTCAGGGCCTATGGCCCAGCCAACGCGCCAACCGGTCATGGCGTGGGATTTGGACAGGCTGTTGATGGTCACGGTGCGCTCGGCCATGCCCGGCAGGCCGGCCGGGCTGATGTGTTCGCCTTCGTAGAGCAAGTCGCTGTAGACCTCGTCGCTGATCAGCCACAGGTCATGGTCGATGCACAGCTGCGCCAACGCTTGCCAGGTCGGCAGCGGCAGGCTGGCGCCGGAGGGATTGTTGGGACTGTTGAGCAGCATGGCGCGGGTGCGCGGGGTGATCAGCCGGGCAACGTCGGCCGGCTGGACCCGGAAAGCGTTTTCCGGGCTCACCGGCACCGGCACCACCGTCGCCCCGCAGGCACCGAATACTGCTTCGTAAGTGACGTACATCGGCTCGGCGACGATGACTTCATCGCCGGGGTTGAGCAAACATTGCGCGACGGCATACACGGCGCACTGAGCACCGGGTAACACCGTGACGTGTTCGGCGCCGACCGGTTGGCCGCAACGCTGCTGATGCCGCCGGGCGATGCTGGCACGCAGGGAGTGCAGGCCACGAGTATCCGAGTAGTGAGTGTCGCCGGCGCGCAGGCTGGCGACGGCGGCTTCGACGATGGCCGGCGGGGTATCGAAATCCGGGTCGCCTACTGACAGCAACAACACTTCCCTGCCCTGCTCGCGCATGGCCAGCGCCCGATCATGTATCTGCCAGGCGGCGGCGCCATCGCCAGTGATGCGTTGGGTCAAGGCTGAAAAGCGCATGTAGTTCTCCTGTGAGCGCGGTGTCCAGCCTCAACCCTATCTCAAATCACGAAGCGCGCCAGACACATTGACGCCCATCCTCGCCCATGGTCTCCTGTGCACCTTGTTACGGGTGCCCTTCACAGGGTGAAACGGGAAACCGGTGAATCGTGTGCTTTACTTCAAGGCCACGTCAGTCCGGTGCTGCCCCCGCAACGGTAAGCGAGCGAAGCGTCGAATCCACTGTGCATGCGCATGGGAAGGTGATGCTTGCCGGCAAGGCCAAGGCCCTGCCCCTCGCAAGCCCGGAGACCGGCCCATGACTCAAGCTCAACAAACCCGCGGTGGGCGGGCGCTGTTCGAATCCTGGCGAGCCTTCGCCCGGTTTTTCATTGCGCTCGATTTACCCGCTGACAAGACCAGAGGGAAGCGCCATGTCGACCATCAGCAATACCGCCCGCACCACCAGTAGCACCATCACCCTGAGCCAGCGCCTGAGCGCGGCAATCTTCGCCTCGATCCTCGGTGCGGGCCTGGTCTATTTCGCCGGTTTCTCCCACATTGAAGCGGTGCACAACGCGGCCCACGACACACGGCATAGCGCCGCGTTCCCGTGCCACTGAGACCTGCCGACATGATCAAGCGTATCGCCCAGACCGCCGGTTTCAGCGGATTGCTGGCCGCCCTGCTGCTGACCCTTCTGCAAAGCCTGTGGGTATCGCCGCTGATACAGCAGGCCGAAACCTACGAAAAGGCTCCGGTGGCGGAGGCCCATGAGCACGTCTCAGGCGCGGCCCACAGCCACGATGCCGAAGCCTGGGAGCCGGAAGACGGCTGGCAGCGGGTACTTTCCACCACGGGCGGCAATTTGGTGGTCGCGGTGGGTTTCGCCCTGATGCTGGCGGGCTTGTACACCTTGCGCGCACCGACTCGTGCGTCCCAAGGCTTGCTTTGGGGCTTGGCCGGTTATGCCACGTTTGTCCTGGCGCCGACCCTTGGCCTGCCGCCGGAATTGCCTGGCACCGCGGCGGCTGACCTGGCCCAGCGGCAGATGTGGTGGATCGGCACTGCGGCGTCCACGGCGGTCGGCATCGCGCTGATGGTTTTCGGTCGGCATTGGCTGCTCAAGCTGCTGGGTCTGGCGACCTTGCTGGTGCCGCACGTGATCGGCGCGCCGCAACCCGAGGTTCATTCGATGCTGGCGCCCGAAGCGCTGGAAAGTCAGTTCAAGATTGCCTCGCAATTGACCAACGTCGCGTTCTGGCTCGCCTTGGGCCTGATCAGCGCCTGGCTGTTTCGCCGTGGCGCCCAGGCGCACCACGACGCATGAAGGCCGGGCCGATCCTGGTGGTCGGCCTGGGCTGCCAACGCGGCTGCCCGGCCAGTTCGCTGCGGGCATTGCTCGACCAGACGCTGCAGGCCCACGGCATTGAGCTCGATGAAGTGCGGGCCCTGGCCAGTATCGAACTCAAGCGCAACGAACCGGGCCTGCTGGCGTTGGCTGAGCAACTGGCGCTGCCGTTGATTTGCTTTACCGCCGAACAGTTGTCGGGCTATCAAGGGCAGCTCAGCCATCGCTCCCGGATTGCTTTCGAGCGTACGGGCTGCCATGGCGTTGCCGAAAGCGCTGCTCTCGCGCTGGCCAATCAATTGGGCGATTCGCCCGCAACGCTACTGATTACCCGCCAGAAAGCTTTGCAGGCCACATTGGCATTGGCGGCCGCTTCGTAACGCTCGATAATCGCCACCGGAATCATGAGCGCGGCTCATGCAAGCCACTCTTTCGACAGGAACCGGTCATGACCGTTTATTTCATCGGCGCCGGCCCCGGCGACCCGGAACTGATCACCGTGAAGGGCCAGCGACTGATCCATAGCTGCCCCGTGATCATCTACGCCGGTTCCCTGGTGCCGACGGCCGTGCTGGAAGGCCATCGTGCCGAACAGGTGATCAACAGCGCCGAGCTGCATCTGGAGCAAATCGTCGACGTGATCAAGGCGGCCCATCTCAGTGGGCAGGATGTGGCTCGAGTGCATTCTGGCGATCCTGGCCTGTATGGCGCCATCGGCGAGCAGATCCGCTGCCTGCGGGAGCTGGACATCCCTTTCGAGATCATTCCAGGCGTCACCGCCACCTCGGCCTGCGCCGCCCTGTTGGGTGCCGAACTGACGCTGCCCGATGTGTCCCAGAGCGTGATCCTCACTCGCTACGCAGACAAAACCGCCATGCCCGCTGGAGAGGAACTTGCCAGCCTGGCGCAACATGGAACGACCATGGCGATTCACCTGGGCGTCAATCACCTGCAGAAAATCGTCGGTGAACTGCTGCCTCACTACGGCGCGGATTGTCCGATAGCGGTGGTACATCGGGCGACGTGGCCGGATCAGGATTGGGTGGTGGGTACGCTGGAGGATATCGCCGAGAAGGTGCAGGCCAAGGGTTTTCGCCGCACCGCGCTGATTCTGGTGGGACGGGTGCTGGGCAACGATGTGTTCAGCGAATCATCGCTGTATCGCGCAGGCCATGCGCATCTCTACCGGCCCTGAAACAATCGATCAGGCGGTAAAACAACCTGTGGCGAGGGAGCAGGCTCGCTCGCCACGGGTCTTGCCGCAGTGACACCTATCAGTAGTAGGCGTTTTCTTTCTGCGTGTGGTCGGTCACGTCGCGCACGCCCTTGAGTTCCGGGATGCGCTCGAGCAGGGTGCGCTCGATGCCTTCCCTCAAGGTCACGTCCGCCTGGCCGCAGCCCTGGCAGCCGCCGCCGAACTGGAGCACGGCGATGCCGTCTTCCACCACGTCGATCAGCGATACCTGGCCGCCGTGGCTAGCCAGCCCCGGGTTGATTTCGGTCTGCAGGTAATAGTTGATGCGCTCGTTGACCGGGCTGTCGGCGTTGACCATTGGCACTTTCGCGTTCGGCGCCTTGATGGTCAGCTGGCCGCCCATGCGGTCGGTGGCGTAGTCGACTACCGCATCGTCCAGGAAAGCCTCGCTGAACGAGTCGATGTACGCGGTGAAGCTCTTGAGCCCCAGCGCGGTGTCTTCAGGTTTTTCTTCCCCCGGCTTGCAGTAGGCAATGCACGTTTCGGCGTACTGGGTGCCGGGCTGGGTGATGAAGATGCGGATCCCGATTCCCGGGGTGTTCTGCTTGGACAGCAGGTCAGCCAGGTAATCGTGGGCGGCATCGGTAATGGTAATGGCGGTCATGGAAACTCCTCGCAGGCTTGCCGGCAGTTTACGCCAATCATCGCGCCGGACAAAGTCCTAGTATTTTTGTCAGGAAAGCACCCGACGGCAGGCAGGATCGCCGCCGAGCACCTTACTCACGGCCTCTGGTAGCGGTTCATCTGCAGCACACCCGCTTGCGAGGGCTCGGCTTGCTGACAGCATCGCCTTGCAAACATGAGCGGCATTCATGCAAAAGCCATCATGATCAAATCCTGCACAGGTTTGCTATCATCCCGGCCTTCGTAATGGTCTTTTTTTCCAGGTAGTCCTATGTCTGATCGCAGCGCTCGCTTTTATCTTCTCCAGCAAGCCCTCAAGGAACGCATCCTGATCCTCGACGGCGGCATGGGCACGATGATCCAGAGCTACAAGCTGGAAGAGCAGGACTACCGCGGCAAGCGCTTCGCCGACTGGCCGAGCGACGTCAAGGGCAACAACGACTTGCTCGTGCTCAGCCGTCCCGACGTGATCGGCGCCATTGAAAAAGCCTACCTGGACGCAGGCGCCGACATCCTCGAAACCAATACTTTCAACGCCACCCAAGTGTCCCAGGCCGACTACGGCATGCAAGGCCTGGCCTACGAGCTGAACCTTGAAGGCGCGCGCCTGGCGCGCCAGGTGGCCGACGCCAAGACCCTTGAAACCCCCGACAAGCCGCGCTTCGTCGCCGGCGTGCTCGGCCCGACCAGCCGCACCTGCTCGCTGTCGCCGGACGTGAACAACCCCGGCTACCGCAACGTGACCTTCGACGAACTGGTGGAGAACTACACCGAGGCCACCAAGGGCCTGATCGAAGGCGGCGCCGACCTGATCCTGATCGAAACGATCTTCGACACGCTGAACGCCAAGGCGGCGATCTTTGCCGTGCAAGGGGTCTACGAAGAACTGGGCGTCGAATTGCCGATCATGATCTCCGGCACCATCACCGATGCGTCCGGCCGCACCCTCTCCGGCCAGACCACCGAAGCCTTCTGGAACTCCGTGGCCCACGCCAAGCCGATCTCCGTGGGCCTGAACTGCGCCCTCGGTGCCAGCGAACTGCGCCCCTACCTGGAAGAACTGTCGAACAAGGCCAGCACCCACGTATCGGCCCACCCGAACGCCGGCCTGCCCAACGAATTCGGTGAATACGATGAACTGCCGGCCGAGACGGCCAAGGTCATCGAAGAGTTCGCCCAAAGCGGTTTCCTGAACATTGTAGGCGGCTGCTGCGGCACCACCCCGGCGCACATCGAAGCCATCGCCAAGGCCGTGGCCGGTTATGCGCCACGGCAGATTCCGGAAATTCCCCGGGCGTGCCGCCTATCGGGCCTGGAACCGTTCACCATCGATCGCAGCTCGCTGTTCGTCAACGTTGGCGAGCGGACCAACATCACCGGCTCCGCCAAGTTCGCTCGACTGATCCGCGAGGACAACTACACCGAAGCCCTGGAAGTGGCGCTGCAACAAGTCGAGGCCGGCGCCCAGGTAATCGACATCAACATGGACGAGGGCATGCTCGATTCGAAGAAGGCCATGGTGACCTTCCTCAATCTGATCGCCGGCGAACCGGACATTTCCCGCGTGCCGATCATGATCGACTCTTCCAAGTGGGAAGTGATCGAGGCCGGCCTCAAATGCATCCAGGGCAAGGGCATCGTCAACTCCATCAGCATGAAGGAAGGCGTCGAGCAGTTCATTTATCACGCCAAGCTGTGCAAGCGCTACGGCGCTGCCGTGGTGGTGATGGCCTTCGACGAAGCCGGCCAGGCCGACACCGAGGCGCGCAAGAAGGAAATCTGCAAGCGCTCCTATGACATCCTGGTCAATGAAGTCGGCTTCCCGCCGGAAGACATCATCTTTGACCCGAACATCTTCGCCGTCGCCACCGGCATCGAAGAACACAACAACTATGCCGTGGACTTCATCAACGCCTGCGCCTACATCCGCGACGAACTGCCGTATGCACTGACCTCCGGCGGCGTGTCCAACGTGTCCTTCTCGTTCCGCGGCAACAACCCGGTGCGCGAGGCGATCCACTCGGTGTTCCTGCTGCATGCGATCCGGGCGGGCCTGACCATGGGCATCGTCAACGCCGGCCAACTGGAGATCTACGACCAGATCCCGGTGGAACTGCGCGATGCCGTGGAAGACGTGATCCTCAACCGCACCCCCGAAGGGACCGACGCCCTGCTCGCCATCGCCGACAAGTACAAGGGCGACGGCAGCGTCAAGGAAGCGGAAACCGAGGAGTGGCGCGGCTGGGAAGTGAACAAGCGCCTGGAGCACGCGCTGGTCAAGGGCATCACCACCCACATCGTTGAAGACACCGAAGAATCGCGTCAGTCTTTCAGTCGTCCGATCGAGGTCATCGAAGGCCCGCTGATGGCTGGCATGAACATCGTTGGCGACCTGTTTGGCGCCGGCAAGATGTTCCTGCCGCAAGTGGTGAAATCCGCCCGTGTCATGAAGCAGGCCGTGGCCCACCTGATCCCGTTCATCGAGGCGGAAAAAGGCGACAAGCCGGAGGCCAAGGGCAAGATTTTGATGGCCACGGTCAAGGGCGACGTGCATGACATCGGCAAGAACATCGTCGGCGTGGTGCTCGGTTGCAACGGCTATGACATCGTCGACCTCGGCGTGATGGTGCCGGCGGAGAAGATCCTGCAGGTGGCCAAGGAGCAGAAATGCGACATCATCGGCCTGTCCGGCCTGATCACCCCGTCCCTGGATGAGATGGTGCATGTGGCCCGCGAGATGCAGCGCCAGGACTTCCACCTGCCGCTGATGATCGGTGGCGCCACGACTTCCAAGGCCCACACGGCGGTGAAGATCGAACCCAAGTACAGCAACGACGCGGTGATCTACGTCACCGACGCCTCTCGCGCCGTGGGCGTGGCGACCCAGTTGCTGTCCAAGGAATTAAAACCGGCGTTCGTCGAGAAAACCCGCCTGGAATACATCGATGTGCGCGAGCGCACGTCCAACCGCAGCGCTCGCACCGAACGCCTCAGCTACCCGGCGGCCGTGGCCAAGAAGCCACAGTTCGACTGGAGCAGCTACCAACCGGTCAAGCCGACCTTCACCGGCGCGCGAGTGCTGGACGACATCGACCTGAACGTCCTCGCCGAATATATCGACTGGACGCCGTTCTTCATTTCCTGGGACCTGGCCGGCAAATACCCGCGCATCCTCACCGATGAAGTGGTCGGCGAAGCGGCCACCGCGTTGTACGCCGACGCCCGAGCGATGCTGCGCAAGCTGATCGACGAGAAACTCATCAGCGCTCGCGCCGTGTTCGGTTTCTGGCCGGCCAACCAGGTGCATGACGACGACCTGGAAGTCTATGGCGACGATGGCAAGCCACTGGCGCGCCTGCATCACCTGCGCCAGCAGATCATCAAGACCGACGGCAAGCCGAACTTCTCCCTGGCCGACTTCGTCGCGCCCAAGGACAGCGGCGTGACCGACTACGTCGGCGGCTTCATCACCACCGCCGGCATCGGCGCCGAAGAAGTCGCCAAGGCCTACCAAGAGGCTGGCGACGACTACAACTCGATCATGGTCAAGGCCCTCGCCGACCGTCTGGCCGAGGCCTGCGCCGAGTGGCTGCACCAGCAGGTGCGCAAGGAACATTGGGGTTATGCCAAGGACGAGAGCCTGGACAACGACGCCCTGATCAAAGAGCAATACACCGGCATCCGCCCTGCCCCCGGCTACCCGGCCTGCCCGGATCACACCGAGAAGGCCACCCTGTTCCGCCTCCTCGATCCCGAGGCCAGTGAAATGAAAGCGGGACGCAGCGGCGTGTTCCTCACCGAGCACTACGCCATGTTCCCGGCGGCAGCGGTCAGCGGTTGGTATTTCGCCCATCCACAGGCGCAATATTTTGCCGTGGGCAAGATCGACAAGGACCAGGTCCAGAGCTACACCGCGCGCAAGGGCCAGGACTTGAGCGTGACTGAACGCTGGCTGGCGCCGAACCTGGGTTACGACAACTAAGCGAGAAACATGCAGACCGCTCTGTCGACGGCGTTGGCATCGACAGGGCGGCATACATCCATAGTTTGAACGCAGATCCAGATCAGTTGTGGTGTGACGGTCCGGGTTGAGGTGAGTGGTTACCGGACTGCTCCGCTTCAGCGGCAACGCCCTGCAAGTCATCCAGCTCTCTTCGCGTCAACTCGACCAGTTTCTGCGTGCGCAGGGAATCCACCGTTCTGCTCAGCGCGTTCAGTTGCAGATTGTACTGCTCCGTGTCGACTTTACCGTCTCCCCTGCTATCCTCCAGTTCACTCAAAAGCTGTTCGCGCCTGCTGGCAACAGTGTCTTCGATATCGTCCATCTGTTCTGGGTAACGCTCGCGCAGGTAGGTCGTCCAGTAATCACGCGACGCCATGCTCTCCAGTAGAGCATCAGTCTGCTCTGCCTCAAGAATCGAGGTCCGCGTCCGTGCCAGTGTCACTCCGGTGATCGGGGCGCCGTAGGCCATATGAGAAGGCTGCCCGGGCAAATCAATACCGTCGCCCCATCCACTTGTCAGCCCAATGCGATAACGCAGGCGAACTTCCGCCCGATCCATGCCCAGGCCGGCTGCTTCGGCCAACGTATCGACCCGGTCCAACCGAAACAATTGCCGCGACAAGCGCAGCAATGCCCGCCCCCTAAGCATCGGGCGATCCAGCGGAATGTCGCGCAAGGCTTGATAGACAAACACACGAACCTCCAGCTCGCTGAACGTCAGGATGCGTCCATCGATGCAGGTGCCGTGGGTTTCGGCGTTGTGGAACAGCACCTGGCGCAGTTCGCTGCTTTCGCTGGCCGCATCCATGACGTTCCATACCCGTTGCGTCAGCTCTGCTCGATTGAACCTGAAATCGAAGGTGTCACGTAACAGCGCGAGCAATTGGAAGAACCGCTCGTGTTCGGTTTCTTCGGACAACTGCTTCCAGATCGTGCTTCGGATGCTGGTCTGCTCGGCGCTGGAGCCGACCAGCCAGGGCTCTAGCGCCAGCTCCGATGAATCGCCCAAGGGATCGAGCAGAGGCTCGACTGGAGCGACGGTGGCATGAGGATCGTGACCGACACCCTGGGCTTCTTCGGAGTCCTCATCAAAATCCGAAGTGCCACCTTCACCTTCCGACCTCTCTAACACGGCTATCCAGCTATCCAACTCGTCCAGGGAGAAACCCATCACACTGGTGTGATTGTGCTGACTGCCATAATTCCTGAGTTGCTGGAGCGCGGCGAGCGAGAGGTCTTCGCAATGACTCAGGTCCGTCCCGGCCACCAGCGTATCGTGATTGCCGTCCAGCAGTCCTGGCGCAATCTCCGTAAGCTCATTGCTACCCAAATTCAGCTCACGCAAGTGTTGCGCACTCAATAAGTGCTGGGGCCAATCATTTATCCCATTGTCACTGAGATCCAGCGTTTCGATCCGGCCAAAATCTACAGGATCGAATGTCTCCATCCAGTTGGATCGCAGGCTAAGCTCGCGCAGGCGACCATGGGTCAGCAACGGGTAAACCGCCTCGGGCGGGATGTTGTTATAAGCCAGTTCCAAATGCTGCAGTTGACTCATTTGCACGACAGCGTGGGGGACGTCGGTCAGACCATTGCTGCTCAGATTCAATCGGCGCACATGAGGGAAGGACTCGAAAAAACCGTTTGAACCTTGTTCGGTTAAAAGCACCCCCGACAGATCCAGTGTCGTCACGCCGGGAAGCCGTTCAACCAGTTCAGGCAAGTCACCTAATAGCAAACCATGCAGACTGAGTGTCTGTTCCGAAGCACCGACGTGTATCAATCCTTCTTGCCACACCTCACCAATGCGCATCGCCGCAAGCAGGCGGCTTTGCGCGGACACCGTGCGCCTGGCCGGGTGTACTCCCCGCGTATAGATCCAACCATTCAACTGACGAGTCAGCGTGTCACACGCCTGATGCCACTGGCTGATCCGCGCATCTATTTGCACCTCGGTCATCCCGTTTTCGCGCCATTGCGCAAGCTTCAGGGCTGCCCGTTCCGGCGTCATGATCGGCCCAAGACGCTGCAGCCGAAGTTGAAGCCCGGCGTCTCCCTCGACCACTGCCGATTCCTCGGGAAGCGATAATAAAAGCTGGGTGATCGACCAGCCTGTTTCCACAGGAGGGAAATCAACCGGTACCGTCTCCTTCGCAAACCGTGCCAACGCGCCGAGGGGAAGTCCGTTGCTTTGCTCTACCCGTTGCTGCGCAGCGCTCAGGGCTGCTTCTCCTTCAAGGCTGAAGGAATTCCCGGTCAGATTGATTTTCAGCAGGACATCGTCATCGGACAGCACTGCCATCGGGAGCGACTCGAGCCGGTTGTCCCGCAAGTCAAGCCAAGACAATTGGGGCAGGCTCTCGGCGCCGATCGGCCAACCTCGCAATTGGGTGGCTTTGAGATTCAACGCCTTGAGCTGGGTCAAGCCGCTGACATCGAGGGCGTTGAGCGGGTTGTTTTCCAGATTCAATACTTCAAGGCTCTTCAAGCCACTGAATTGTGCTTGTACGGATGAGGTGACGAGTACGTTGTTGTTGCGCATGTCGAGTTGCCTCAAGGCAGGCAAATCCTCGGCGACAAAAGGCAATTCGGTGAAGCCGCTGCCGCTGATATCCATTGTTCGAATGTCACTGAATGCCCTGAAGAACTTGCGTGCCTGCTCTAGGGGAACATCCAGTGTTCCCAGGTTTAATGTTCGAACATGGGAAAAGCTGCCGGCCGGCAAAACAGGCAGAGTCTTTATCCTTTCACCGCCGAGCCCCGGTCCCAATGAAGACAGTTCAAACGTGGAAACATCTATCGGCAGACCAAAACGTCGGCGAAGAGCATGACCCCAGCTATCCTGCAGGGCTCGAAGCAAGCGTCCTTCTCCAGGCTGCCGCCATTGCGCTGACGGTATGGCCTGTATCAATCCACCCGGCTCAGCCGGCTCATAGAACTGGGTAAAGATCGCATCGTGTTCTGCCCTGATCGTTTCCAACGCATCGAATCGTTCCCGGGGAGTATTCCAAGCATCCTTGAATCGCTCGGGCAGGCGCCCCAGGTATTCGCTCCGTCCGACCATGTGCTGCAATTGTCCGCGACAGTATTCGTTCACCATCTGGTCCAAATCGGCCAAGTGACCGAACTCACCCGAATAGTTGCTGACATACCGATAGGCGCGCGTGAAAACGTCCGGGGGCAATCTTGACCAATCCAGCGACAACCCGGCCCACAGCTTTTCGTGCCCTTCGAATATCGCGTCAGGCAATGTGTGTATCAATGTATGCGTCAGGTCCAGGCGTTCGAGCGAAGGCAAATTCTGCAGGTAATCGGGCCATCGCGTTAAAGCGAAGGGCGCCGCGATTTTCAACGTTCGTAAACGACTGAACGAGGTCAAATCGGCACCTTGCATGACGGCCGAGTCGAAGCCTGAATAAGAGATGTGCAACGCCTCCAGCGAGGTCAACGCATTCAGTCTCGCCGGATAAGTCGCTGCCAATCTGGGCGCGCTGGTGGTAAACCGCAAGTCGATGAGTCCTGGCATTTGGCTCAACGCTTGCGGCAAGGTGGTCAACGGTTGCGCTTGAACGGACAAATCGATATGGGCGTTTTCCCTGCCGCCAATCGACAGTTTCGTCACGCCTGGGAAATGCGCCAGGAAGGCATCGGCGCTGGCATCTGTCAGGCCGCTGCCAATGACCGACAATTCCTGCACGTGTGGAAAGTCGGCGACGATTTCAGGCAGCGGCTCCTCGCAGGAAAGCGTCAAGCGCGCTGCCTCGGGCATTTCTTCCGCCAGCGGGCGATTGCGCCAACTCTCCTTGAGGGCTTGCGCAAACTGACTCTTGTGCACATTGGCCGGGCTGTCCGTCGCGATTCCCTGCCATTGATCGAGCGTATCGCTGAGGGTCTCCCACTCACGCAGGCGCGTTTGCAGTACCGAATAGATCTGCTGATCTGTCTTGCCCCGCTGCTGCCTGATAAAGGCTTGAGCCTGTCGTCCGTCTGGATAAAGTTGCTCCACCCGAGCCTCCAGGGAAGGATTCATTCCTTTGCCACGTCCGCTCGCGTAATAGCCCTTGAGTGTCGCGCTTACCCGAACCGGTGGCTTGAAGTGTTTGGCCTGGGGTTCCAGGACCTTGGACATTTCGCCATGATGGGTGTCAGCGTAATCGATGATTTTGCGTTGCAGTTCGGCGCTCGGATCGACACGTGACAGCCCCAGTGCGGAACGCGTGTCATCAGGCAACGCATGCAGGACCGACCTGTAGAAGTCGTCGCCCTGCCCGGGCAAGCTGGCGAGGTTTTCCCCACGTTCATTGAGCGCCTGATAGCGAAGTCCGTTTTTGATCAGGTAGGTTTTTTTGGAAGCATTTTCGGCGCCGATGCTATCGAGCAATACCCCCTCGTTGTTCTCCGCGCGAACTTCCAGGCGCATCGTGTCAGGCCATCCCGGCAGTTTTTCCAGGGCACGCAATGCCAGGCGCCGGCTGTCGGCCGAACCGACAGTGTCGCTGCGCAACCCCGCATACGCCCGAACCTGACGTCCTTGTCGCGCATACCAGCGAGCTTCCTCCAGCATCGTCAATGGCGAGCGTCGCGTTGCATCCAGACGGGCCAGGTCAGCGGAACTGCCATGGGCAATCACCTCTTGCGCAGCAGCCTCGCTGAGGCCGGGACACTCTCGCTGCAAAATCCTGACTCGAACGTCCGCAGGTTTGGTGAAGTAGAGGCTGTCAAAAATCGCCGGTTGACGTAGCGAGGCCATGTCCGTCGGTGGCCGGGTGGACTCGCCCGAGTTTGCCGCAGCTTGCGACCGGCCAATCATCTGGGCTGCCTCGGCATCCGCCTTGAACAGGCGCATCGCATCCCTCAGTTCAGGAGGGGAAGCGGTACGGTCCAGGTGCATTTTGCGCAGAGCGTTGTCGCCAACACCGCTGATATCGGCGAGCCGGAGCAGGACCTCGTCCGAGAAGGTTGCGGTCTCATGCCCGATGCGCCTGAGCAGTGTCAGGCGATCCCACGCCATCGGGCGCTCCAGCGTGTGTCGCCAGGCTCCGGTGCCGTTATGCACGAGGATAGGCTGATACGCCGCCGTGTCCGTCGGATGCTTGATACGCCATTTTTGGATCGACTGATCGTAAAACTGCTCGTAGACCTTGTTCCCCTGGCGGATGTAGGTCCTGCCATCGACTTCGTATTGTCCCTGCGCGTTGGGAACGCTCGTGTCGTCGAGCGTTACGCCGCTCTCATAGCCGCTCAGATCAGGCTTGCACAGGCGTGTTTCGCCGTTGGGCAATGTCACGGGCTGAAGGCGCTCGATCACCGGCTCCGGCTTGATAGCGGCGAACCTGCTGTACCCGGCGCCCGCACCGGCCATCACGCCAATCAGCGCGAGGTTTTCCGCGACATCGACCAAGTGGGCCTTGGCGGCTCGCTTGTCGCCCTCACCCCACCCGACTGCGCCTTCCAGGGTTTCGTACAACAATTGCCCCGCCATGACGGTCATCATGACCTCGCCCAACACCGGAACGAACATGGACACCATGTTCACCGCAAACATGCCCATTTGCAGCAGGTGGGCCAATTTCGCTTCTCTTGCCTTGACGTCGACGGCATTCGTAGGAACTGCATGACTGCGCGCATCCGCAAGCACCTTTTCACGGTGCTGATCGAAAAGGTAGGTCCACAGGTCCAGGTTATCCGCCCACAAGTCCCGACCTTTCTGGGGACGCGTGGAAGGTGCGACGTAAGGGTCAGGTTCGCGGCGCAATGTTGGCCGTGGCGGGGGCACGTCGCGGATCTTTGTCAGTAATGACGTGGGATTGACCAATACGGCGAAAGACACCCACGGGGAAAGGAACGGATCACGCGGTGCATCGATCGCACCCTGGACAAACTGACTGAAGTAATAGGGTCGCTTTTCATAGGGTACAAACTGGCTGAAAAAACGCTGATAAGGGGTAGGACTGGCATCTTGCGATGGTCCAGTATCAGGCGTGGTGAGTAATTGCTTGAAGCGCGTTTGAATCTGGCTATCGTCGTAGCGCTTGAACGGATGCTCGGGGTCATGGGGAACGTAGAGAATCATCTCAGTGCTGTAGCGATGCATTTCACAAATCGAGAACGCGACACAGCCCACCAGCCTTTGCTTCATCAGGGTCATGTCTTCGAACCAGACCCGTTTGTTGCCCATCCTGGGATTGTTCTCTCCCTTGATAACCGAAAGGATCATCGCGTAATCCTTGGGCTCGATATCCTTCGTCAACAGCGCTTGCTCGGCTGCGGCCCTCATCGCCGCTTTCTGGCTGGCAATGAATTGCTGTCGAAGCGTCGTTTCAGTCGTCGCGTCAACAGGATAGAAAAATGACTGGAGGTAGGCCTGGTACTTCGCACCGATATCAAGCGTGCGGCACAGGGTAAGGAATTGGCTGACCGATAAATTCAACACCACGGGCGCATAAGTGCCGGATGTGACCGTTTCCACAAGAAACCCGGAGCTTTCATGATAGGCGCCGTCGTCGCATTCCCAGCGCTCGAAGTTATGCAGCGCGGCCTGTAGCAGCGGCAGCTTCAACAGTTCGAACGAAGTCACTTCCACCTCGAACGCGCCCATTCTCACGGGTCGTCTAAGGCATAACAGGGTTTTGTCGACGTCTGTCTCTACCTTGAACTGATCTTTCAATGCCTGGATCAATAACCCCCGGCCAAACGTGTCGACGTCGATGAACGATGACAAGGTCTTATCCAGCTGATTCTGTGCTACGACATTTTCCTTGAAACAGGCATCCAGCACCTTGCGCTGCCCTGGCGAAGCGTTTGTGTACCAGGCCGGCGGCTGCGTTCCGGCCTGCTTGACCGCCTGCCTGCGTTGTGTCGAAGCGTCTATAAGCCATGCGGGCATGGCGGCTTCCAGAAAGTCTGCATGCAAGCTCTCTGTGGCCCTTGGATTTGTGGGTTCTGATTTTTTTGGGTCTTGTGTGGGATTCGCTGACATACGTCGCTCCTGTGAATGAAGCGACAGCAAATCAGCTCGGCAAAGCGCATGTGCGGTACATAGTTATTGAGGGATCGACACTGTGTCGCAAAATGAGACTGAGCAGATTCATCGAAGAATGCGCAGTTTGACTATGCTTTGTCGGGGACGACTTTCAATGAGGGATGTATGGACGATCCAGTCGACAACAAACCGCCAACGCTGTTGCAGATGATGCACAGCGTGTTGGCTGCGGCCTTGGGCGTGCAGAGCAACAAGAACCGCGCCCGGGATTTCACCCACGGCAAACCGAGTCACTTCGTGATATTGGGGATCGCGTTCACGGTGATCTTCGCCTTGACGCTGTTTGGGATCGTCAAGCTGGTGGTGCACCTGGCGGGGTTGTAACGCTTCGCGCACAACACAAATCGATAGGGGAGCGAGCCTGCTCGCTCCCCTATCGAGTCATGTGTGGACAGAAGCTATTGGTGACTGACCCAGAACACCGCCGTGCCCACCACCAGGATAATCAGGAACAAAATGGCCCAGGCATCAACGGTACTGTCGCTTTTCCTTGCTTTGGTCGGATTGCTCATTGCATCGCCTCTTGTCGGTTTTGTAGGTGATTGCATAGGGACTCGACCACAGTTAAGACGATGATTGCCCGTACGACAAATGTGGGTTAGGCAATAATCGATCTCATTAGTCGATTTGGTTCTTTACATATACTCAAACATCACTTTTGCGCATAACTCAAAACAGGTATCTTGCACCGGCTCCTTTAGGAGTGCGCGGCCGTGCGCGCAGAATTGCCGAGGCAGAACCCGATTTCAGCGAGCCAACCTGCAGCTGTTTCTGATCGGCCCAAGCCTGAGAACGAGACTTATATGTACGTATATGACGAGTACGATCAGCGGATCATCGAGGACCGCGTCAAGCAGTTCCGGGATCAGACCCGACGCTATCTGGCAGGCGAGCTGAGCGAAGAAGAATTCCGCCCTCTGCGCTTGCAGAATGGCCTGTATATCCAGCGCTTCGCCCCGATGCTGCGCGTGGCGGTGCCTTATGGTCAGCTGACTTCGCGCCAGGTGCGCAAGCTGGCGCAGATTGCCCGCGACTATGACAAGGGCTACGCCCACATCAGTACCCGGCAGAACGTCCAGTACAACTGGCCAGCCCTGGAAGACGTGCCGGAAATTCTCGCGGAACTGGCCACCGTGCAGATGCATGCGATCCAGACCAGCGGCAACTGCCTGCGCAACGTCACCACCGACCAGTTTGCCGGAGTTGCGGCCGACGAGGTGATCGACCCGCGCCCATGGTGCGAAATCGTCCGTCAATGGACCACGTTCCACCCGGAATTCGCCTACCTGCCGCGCAAGTTCAAGATCGCCATCAACGGCTCGAGCTCGGACCGCGCCGCTATTGAAGTGCATGACATCGGCCTGGAAACGGTCTACAACGCCGCAGGCGAGCTGGGCTTCCGGGTGCTGGTGGGCGGCGGCCTCGGCCGTACGCCGGTGGTCGGTGCGTTCATCAACGAGTTCCTGCCGTGGCAAGACCTGCTGAGCTACCTCGACGCCATCCTGCGCGTGTACAACCGCTACGGTCGTCGCGACAACAAGTACAAGGCGCGGATCAAGATCCTGGTCAAGGCCCTGACGCCTGAAGTGTTCGCCGAGAAGGTCGAAGCCGAGATGGCTCACCTGCGCGGCGGCCAGACCACCCTGACCGAAGCCGAAGTGCAACGCGTAGCCAAGCATTTCGTCGACCCGCAATACAAGGCTTTGGACAACGGGGACGCCGAACTGGCTGCCCTTGACAAGGAACATCCCGGCTTCGCCCGCTGGCGTACCCGCAACACCCTGGCTCACAAGAAGCCGGGCTACGTTGCAGTGACCCTGTCCCTGAAGCCCACCGGCGTCGCGCCGGGCGACATCACCGACAAACAACTGGACGCCGTCGCCGACCTGGCCGACCGCTACAGCTTCGGCCAGCTGCGCACCTCCCACGAGCAGAACATCATCCTCGCGGACGTCGAGCAGAGCCAGCTGTTCACCCTGTGGGGCGAGTTGCGCGAGCAAGGTTTCGCCACGCCGAACATCGGCCTGCTGACCGACATCATCTGCTGCCCCGGCGGTGATTTCTGCTCCCTGGCAAACGCCAAGTCGATCCCGATCGCCGAATCGATCCAGCGCCGCTTCGACGACCTCGATTATCTGTTCGACATCGGCGAGCTGGACCTGAACATTTCCGGTTGCATGAACGCCTGCGGCCACCACCACGTCGGCCACATCGGCATCCTGGGCGTGGACAAGAAAGGCGAAGAGTTCTACCAGGTCTCCCTCGGCGGCAGCGGTAGCCGCGACGCCAGCCTGGGCAAGATCCTCGGCCCGTCGTTTGCCCAGGATGACATGCCTGACGTGATCGAGAAGCTGATCGACGTGTACATCGAACAACGTACCCCGGACGAGCGTTTCATCGACACTTACCAACGTATTGGCATCGACCTCTTCAAGGAACGCGTCTATGCAGCGAATCATTAAGAACAACGAGGTCATCGACGAAACCTGGCACCTGCTGCCCAAGGACGCGACCTTCGATGGCATTTCCAACTGCGATGACTTGATCGTGCCCTTGGCCCTGTGGCGCGACCATGCCCACGCCCTCAAGGCCCGCGACGGCGGCCTGGGCGTGTGGCTGGACGCCGACGAGGAAGCCGAGGAGATCGGTGATGACGCCAATCAGTTGCAGGTCATTGCCTTGAACTTCCCGGCCTTCACCGATGGGCGCAGCTACTCCAACGCCCGCCTGTTGCGTGACCGTTATGGCTTCAAAGGCGAATTGCGGGCGATTGGCGACGTGCTGCGCGATCAGCTGTTCTACATGCGCCGCTGCGGTTTCGACGCCTTTGCCCTGCGGGCCGACAAGGACCCCTATGAAGCTCTCGAAAGCCTCAAGGACTTTTCAGTGACTTACCAGGCCGCCACTGACGAACCGTTGCCGCTGTTTCGTCGTCGCTGATAACGAGAAAATGAAAAAGCCCTGATCCGGGTGCGCCGGATCAGGGCTTTTTTATTGCCGATCAATGACCGCGCGTTACCAGAACCGCTGCTGCGTCAGGCGACTCCACCAGCTCAGCAGCACGCGGTCCACCGAACCGCTGGCGGCCATGCCGATACGCTCTTGCAGGCTTTTACGTTCGGCATAGTGCAGGTGATACAGCTCAGCGGTCTTGGCCCGTTCGGCCAGGTATTCGTCGCTGGTTTTCAGCTCGTCGACCAGACGCTTGCTCAGTGCGGCAACCCCCAGCCAGACTTCACCGGTCGCCACTTCATCGATGGCCAGTTGCGGGCGATAGTTGGCTACGAAGTTCTTGAACAGCTCATGAGTAATATCCAGGTCTTCCTGGAATTTTTCCCGGCCCTTCTCGGTGTTTTCGCCAAACACTGTCAGGGTTCGCTTGTATTCGCCGGCTGTCAGCACTTCGAAATCGATGTCGTGTTTCTTCAGCAGGCGATTGACGTTGGGCAACTGGGCGACGACGCCGATGGAGCCCAGGATGGCGAAGGGGGCGCTGATGATCTTCTCGCCGATGCACGCCATCATGTAGCCGCCGCTCGCCGCGACTTTGTCGATGCACACCGTCAGCGGCACGCCGGCCTGGCGGATCCGTGCCAGTTGCGACGAGGCCAGGCCATAGCTGTGAACCATGCCGCCACCGCTTTCAAGGCGCAGCACCACTTCGTCCTTCGGGGTCGCCAGGGTCAGCAGTGCGGTGATTTCGTGGCGCAGGCTTTCGGTGGCGGAAGCCTTGATGTCACCGTCGAAATCCAGCACGAACACCCGAGGCTTGGCGGCCGGCTTGTCTTTTTGTTTCTTCCCGGCCTTTTCAGCCTTGCCTTCGGCCTTGCGCAGGGCCTTGAGCTGGTCTTTGTCCAGCAGCGTCTGCTCCAGGCGCTCGCGCAACCCTTTGTAGAAATCGTTGAGCTTGCTGACCTGCAACTGCCCGGCCGACTTGCGTCGCCCCTTGCTGCGCAGCGCGGCAAAACTGGCCATGACCACCAGAATAGCGATCAACAGCGTCACCGTCTTGGCCAGGAAACCGGCGTATTCGACAAAAAACTCCACAGCGACTCCTTAAATGCAATGCGCCACTGAACGCAGGCGCGTAACGCTGCCAGCATACCCATGCGCCTGTCCTGCTGCCAGCCATGAAATCTGTGGTTACCTTAGCGCCCGCCAAGGTGAAGCCAAGCACTCAAGCGGGAGCAGGCTCCCTCGCTACAGGCTGTAACGGCCATTTCAAACAAGCGTATGTTTTTTCATTGACAGGCCAACGCCATCCTCATAACCTCGCCAAACCTTCAACGTACCGGGATGACGCGGACGTGGGCAGCATTTATCTGATTCGACATGGCCAGGCCTCCTTCGGTGCGGACGACTACGATGTCCTTTCGCCCAACGGCATACGCCAGGCCCAAGTGCTGGGCAGCTACCTGGCGGAGCTCGGTGTCGTGTTCGATCGCTGCCTCTCGGGCGACCTGCGTCGCCAGCAGGACACCGCCATCGGCGCGCTAGGCCAGATGGCCGCCGCCGGGCTGCCGGTTCCCGAAGTGGAAATTGACGCCGCGTTCAATGAATTCGATGCCGACGCAGTGATCCGCGCCCTGCTGCCGGAGATGCTGCCCCAAGAGCCCGAAGCCCTTTACATCCTGCGTAACGCTGCGCAGAACCGCGCCGAATTCCAGCGTATCTTCGCCTTGATCGTCGAGCGCTGGCTTGGTGGCCAATACGACCCGCCGGGGCTGGAAAGCTGGCTGGGTTTCGTCGAGCGCGTCCAGACCGGCCTGCAGCGCATCCTCGAAAAGGCCGACAAGACCGACAAGATCGCCGTGTTCACCTCCGGCGGGACCATCACCGCCCTGCTCCACCTGATTACCCAGATGCCTGCCCGGCAGGCCTTTGAACTGAACTGGCAGATCGTCAACACCTCGCTCAACCACCTGAAATTCAGGGGCCGCGAGGTAGCCCTGGCTTCCTTCAACAGTCATGCCCACCTGCAACTGCTGAAGACCCCGGACCTCATCACCTTCCGCTGAGGCCGGATTACCTGCAGACCCTTGCCGTACCACTCAAATAAGGACCGAAACCATGACCTCCGTAGCCGACGCCGTACAAGCCATGAAAGCCAAGTTCAACCCAGCCGCCGCTGCCGGCCTGGACCTGGTGTTTGGTTTCAACATCACTGACGAAGACAAGCAATACGCCCTGATCGTCAAGGACGGCACCTGCGAATTGCAGGAAGGCGAACATGCCGACGCCAATTGCACACTGATCATGGACAGCGAAACCCTCAAGGGCATCGTCAGCGGCGAAACCGACGGCATGCAAGCCTTCATGGGCGGCAAGCTGCGCGTTGAAGGCGACATGATGTTGTCGATGAAACTGGCCGAGCTGTTCCCTTCCTGAGATCGGCTCGCGCCACCGCTCTAGCCAGATCCCGCCCTTGTGGCGGGATTTTTGTTTCCTCTGAATGAGCCACCGCATCGCGAGCGGATCACGGTGGTATCGGACAAAACTGCCAGCTCTTACAATGCCCGCTTCCCCCGCATCGGCATGACCATGGACATCGACCTCGCCCGCACCTTCCTGGAAATCGTCCGCCACGGCAGCCTCGCCGCCGCGGCTGAAAAGCTGCACGTCACCCAGACGGCAATTACCGCCCGGGTACAGAAGCTTGAGAGCCAGCTCGGCTGTGGGTTGTTCGTGCGCAACCGGGCCGGCGCACGATTGACCGCCGATGGCGAAGCCTTCGTGGTCTATGCCAATCAGCTCGTACAAACCTGGGAGGCCGCTCGCCGCGATCTGCCGTTGCCCGAGGGTTATCGCAACGTTCTGCACCTCGGCGGGGAAGTCAGTTTGTGCAACCCCTTGATGCTTGCCTGGGCCGGCGCGCTGCGCCAGGCAATTCCCGGCCACGCCCTGCGCATGGACATCCGTGACGGGGAAAAGCTGTTGCAACAACTGGAGCTGGGGCTGCTGGACGCAGCGGTGGTGTATCAGCCCGAATACTGGCCAAGGCTGCAAGTCGAACAGCTTTTGGAAGAAAAACTCATCCTCGTGCGCCTGGCCGCTCGTCCCGAACCCTACGTGTACATCGACTGGAGCGCCGATTTCCGCCGGCAGCACGATACAGCACTGCCGGACAAGGCCAAGGCCGCCGTGACCTTCAATCTCGGCCCCCTGGCGTTGCAGTACATCCTGGAAAACGGTGGCAGCGGTTATTTCCGCACGCGGGTCGTACAGAGCTACCTGGACAGTGGAATCCTGGAGCGGGTGCCCAAGGCGCCGGAGTTCAACTACCCGACTTATCTGGTGTATTCCAGGGACCGGGATTCGGCGGCGTTGCAGCAGGCATTCGAGGTGTTGCGGGGAATCGTCAAGACGGGCAGCGATTGGTCCCAGCGCTGGGATCCCTTGGGTTGATGGGTTTGGAAGGGGCCGCTTCGCGCCCCAGCGGGAGCAAGCTCCCTCGCCACGTGAAGCGCCTATCGTCAGAAAGGCCCTTTGCAACTCAAAGGGCCCCGTATCTTGTTCAGGCTACTCCTGCATCAATGCAGCGATCTCGTCCTTGACCAATAACCGTTCTTTCTTGAGTGTCTCCAAAGCGGGGTCGGACAGCGTGACGGGTGGTTTCTCGGCATTCACGACCTCGGCATCAAGTCGCGAATACTTTTGAAGCAATGAGTCGAGCTTCGGGTCCTTGCTGCGCTTTTGCTGGATATGGTCTTTTGTGCATTTGAGATCCTGACAAAGATCATGGGACACCGGCATGGAGCACCTCCTTCATGAGTTCGGTGGCAAGCGCTTTTCAGTGCACTGCCAGTCCTCAGCATGGCCTTGCCGGTCGGGTTCTGTCGACCGCCAATCAGACCAGCGGTGACCGTTCGTCGTCCCGCCATGCGCTGCGATCAAACCTTCACCCACGTATCGCCCTCCATTGATCAGTGACCACAAGAAACACTTGTACAACCTGTGTGGAGACTTACCTATGGACAGATTTACCCTGCGTCAACTCGGCCTGGCAGTTGCCTTGAGTACCAGCATGGGCATGGCATGGGCCGCGACGTCCAACGACTTCGTCGACAACGCGGCGGCCGGCGGCATTGCGGAAATCGAAACCAGCAAGCTGGCGTTGCAAAAAAGCCAATCGGCAGACATCAAGGCGTTCGCCGACAAGATGATTGCCGACCACACCAAAGCCAATGAAGAGCTGAAGGCGCTGGCGCAAAAACATGACATCGAAGTCCCTGACGACACCACGCTGATGAAGAAGGCCAAGGCCAAGATTCTCGATGTGCGTGATGAGTCCTTCGATCCAGCCTACGCCAACAACCAGGTGATGGCCCACGAAGAAACCATTGCCCTGTTCAAGAAAGAAGCCGAGACCGTCACCGACGACAAAAAGCCCGGTAATACCGAACTGAAGGCGTTCGCCCAGAAAATGCTGCCGGCCCTGCAGCATCACCTGGAAGAGGCCAAGAAACTCCAGGCGGCTCACCCCAGCAAATAAGCTGTTTGAGGCCATGGAAAAAGGCCGTCTTCATTTGAAGACGGCCTTTTTGTTGCTTTTCGGGATCAGCCTCCGTCGGTGTCAATATCCGCGTCAGTGCTCTCGTTGGACTTAGGCCGATCAGGATCAGGCTCGAAGCCTGGACTGAAGGTGTTGTCATTGTCCTGGTGATGTTGTTTCTGATCGACCTCGCTATCAGCACTCTGGGCCTCGTCCGCCCCAGGTGGGCTCACCGGTTGGGCGCCCGACGGGTTGGCCTGGGTCTGCGGATCGATGGCCGGGTCGTTGCGTGGGGACGGGGTCTGCGTCTGGCCTTGCTGCTGCGAGTTTGCAGGCTTGTCGTTCATAGGTACCTCTCATGACAGGGCCGGTTAATGACCGGCCTTGGTTATTCGAAGGTCGCGAAGGGGCCTGGGTTCCATTTGTTTGCAGTGCAGCGTTCAGCCACCCAGTACTGACCTGACCATCCGGGTCAGCGCCTCCGGGTTATAAGGTTTGCTCAGCAAATGAGTATCGGGGCTCAATTGATGGTTGCGCGAGATGATGTCGCGCGTGTGCCCCGACGTGAACAGCACCGGTATCGGCGGGATCTGGACCTTGGCCCAGGCTGCCAGGTCGGAACTCTTGATCAGGCCGGGCATGACCACGTCAGTGAAAATCAGATCCACCGCGACGCCTTCCAGCAATAGCTTCATCGCCTCGTCGCCGTTGGTGGCGGTCAAGGTCCGGTAACCGGACAGTTCGAGCATGTCCACCGAGGCGCTGCGTACTTCATCGTTGTCTTCCACCACCAGGATCGTTTCCTGTCCGCCGCAGGCGAGCGTGCGCTGGTGCGCCGGATCCGAGGCTTCAGGCTGGTGGCTGCGCGGGAAGTACATGTGCACTTGGGTACCTTCCCCCGGGCGGCTGGAAATTTCGATATGCCCGCCGCTCTGCTTGACGAACCCGAAGACCATGCTCAATCCGAGCCCTGTGCCCTGGCCGTCGGTCTTGGTGGTAAAGAATGGCTCGAACACTTGGTTCAGGACTTCCGGCGCCATGCCTGCGCCGCTGTCGATCACCGACAGTCGTACGTAATCGCCGGCAGCGACGCCCTTGCCAACGCAGGACGATTCATCCAACACGATGTTATCGCCGATCATGCTGATGAAGCCTTCGCCGCCCATGGCATCGCGGGCGTTGATCGCCAAGTTCAACAGGGCATTTTCCAACTGGTTGCGATCGACATGGATACACCAAGGCTCAACGGGCAACGAGACCTCGATCCGAATGGTTTCGCCCAGGGCCCGTTGCAGCAACTCGCCCAGGCCGTCATAGATGCGCCGTGGGTTGTAGACCGCCGGCGACAATGGCTGGCGACGAGCAAAAGCCAGCAGTTGCGACGACAACTTGGCGCCCCGCTCCACGGCTTCGATTGAAGCCCCCACCCGCCGCTGCACGTTGGGATTGTCAGGTTCGTGACGAGCCAGCAAGTGCAGGTTGCCGGCAATCACCTGCAACAGATTATTGAAGTCATGGGCCACGCCGCCAGTGAGGCCACCGATGGCCTCGAGTTTCTGCGACTGGCGCAACTGCTCTTCAGCCGCCAACCGCGCCTGTACCTCGGCGGCAACGCGTTGCTCCAGATCGCGGGTGAACTTGAGCAATGAGGCTTCGGCGGTCTTGCGCTCGTTGATATCGATCAGCACACCGGGAAAGCGCAGGGGCTTGCCCAACGCATCGAACTCGCATCGACCGCTGGCCAGTACCCAAAGGTAATCGCCCTCGCCACGGCGCACACGGTACTCAGCGGTGTAGGGTGTGCCCGTGCGCACCGTCAGATCGACCCGTTGCTCAACGTCTTCAAGGTCATCCGGATGGATACGCTGGCGTGCGATTTCGATGGGCAATGCGTCCAGCGGACATTGCGGCGGATAGTCGAACGTACGCGCGAAACGCTCATCGCCAGACAGCGTGTCGGCCTGGATATCCCAGACAAACGAGCCCAGCAGCGGCCCGGCCGAGAGCGCCAGTTGGATGCGTTCATTGACCGCACGGTAACTGCGCTCAGCCTCTTGCCGGGCCCGCTCGGTCAGTACCAGTTCGGTGGTTTCCACGACGATGGCCAATACGCCCGCCGGTGTGTGATCGTCGTCCGGCACCGGGCTGTAATAGAGGTCCATCCAGACATCTTCGGGCTTGCCATCGCGCAGCAGCACCAGCTCCTTGCTGCGGTAGGACAAGGTGCCCCCGGCCAGGCACACGTCCAGCACGTGGCGATTGAACTCGGCCACTTCCGGCCAGCCCAACTCCACCGCGCGGCCCAATAGATAGGGATGACGGCCGCCCGCAAACTCGGCATAGGCGTCGTTATAAATCATGAAGCCCTGGCGGCCCCACAACATGACCATTGGCAAGGGCGAAGCCAACATCAATTGGACGGCACTGCGCAGGCTGGCGGACCAGTGCTCGATCGCGCCCAGTTCGGTGCGACTCCAATCGTACGCCCGGATGCGCCGGGCCATTTCGCCGTCCCATCCGGGACACCCGTTATTCTGGGATAAGAACTTCATGGAACGACTCTCGCCTCAAACTAACAGCAGGGAAGCGGCATACCACAAGTCCCTTGTGCTAGTGCTTCGAGCGCAACGTTGGCAATTGGTTTCATGCGGCAGGTGCGCGCCGCTCCCCGTGGCGAGGGAGCTTGCTCCCGCTGGGGGGCGCAGCCGCCCCAAATCGGTTTTCCTGATTCTTCAGACGGACCGCGCCAGCTGTATTGCGACGGCTGCGCCGCCGAGCGGGAGCAAGCTCCCTCGCCACGGGGCTGCAGCGCTAGCGGAAATCGCGACTGCGCACATGGATGCCCGCCAGCAGTCCGGTCAGGTCGCTCAAGCGCCCGGCGATCAGGTGGCGGACTTCACCGACACTCTCCCAGCGCCCATCCACCCTGAGCAATTGCGATCCCACCAGGACCTTGCGCTGGCGTTCGGCGAGGTCGCGCCAGACCACTACGTTGAGGTTGCCGAATTCATCTTCCAGGGTGACGAAGGTCACGCCGCTGGCCGTCCCCGGGCGCTGGCGACCGGTGACCAGACCGGCGACGCTGACGTTGCGACCATGTTCAACGTCCTGCAATTCCCGCGAACTGCGGCAGCGCCGGGCGCGCAGTTCGGGACGCAGCAAGGCCAGCGGATGGGGGCCCAACGTCGTGCCCAGCGTGGCGTAGTCGGCGAACAGGTTTTCTCCCACGGTGGGTTTTGGCAGGTCCACGGGCGGCTCTTCCTGACTGGGCAAGCCCGCGAACAGGCCCAGTTGTTCTTGTACCCCGGCAATTTCCCAACGGGCGCGGTGGCGATCTCCGGCCAGACCGCGCAAGGCACTGGCGTCAGCCAATTGCGCCAAGGCCCGGGCATCAAGTCGAGCACGCTCGCCGAGGTCGGCCACATCGCTGAAAGCCCGCTGCCCGCGAGCCACCTCAATGCGCCTGGCATCGTCCTCGCGAAAACCCTTGATCATGCGCAGGCCCATGCGAATGGCCGGTTGCCGGCCCTCCAAGGGTTCGAGGCTGCAGTCCCAATCGCTGGCGCGCACGTCCACCGGACGGATCTGCAATTGATGGCGGCGAGCATCCTGGAGGATCTGGTCCGGACTGTAGAAACCCATGGGCCAGCTGTTGATCAAGGCACAGGCGAACGCCGCCGGTTCGTGGCATTTGAGCCAGCTGCTGGCGTAGGTCAGCAAGGCGAAACTGGCGGCGTGGGATTCAGGGAAACCGTAATTGCCGAAGCCTTTGATCTGCTCGAAGATTTGCGCGGCATATTCAAGGCTGTAACCCCTGGCCTCCATCCCGTCGGCCAGCCGCTTCTTGTGAGGCTCAAGCCCACCGTGGCGTTTCCAGGCAGCCATGGAGCGCCGCAGCTGGTCCGCTTCGCCCGGGCTGTAACCCGCGGCGACGATGGCGATCTGCATGACCTGCTCCTGAAATAGCGGAACACCCAAGGTACGTCCCAATACTTCTTCCAATTCTGGCGACGGGTAAGTGACAGCCTCCTCCTTGTTCCGCCGACGCAGATACGGATGCACCATGCCGCCCTGGATCGGTCCCGGCCGCACGATCGCCACTTCGATCACCAGGTCGTAATACTCCTTGGGTTTGAGCCGCGGCAACATTGCCATCTGCGCCCGGGATTCGATCTGGAACACGCCGATGGTGTCGGCGCGGCTGATCATGTCGAACGTGGCTTTATCGTCCTTGGCCAGCGACGCCAAGGTATGGCGCATGCCCCGATAGTGCGCGATCAAATCGAAACATCGGCGAATCGCGCTGAGCATGCCCAAGGCCAGGATGTCCACCTTGAGCAGCCCGACCGCATCAAGGTCGTCCTTGTCCCACTGGATGATGGTGCGCTCGGCCATGGCGGCGTTTTCCACCGGCACCAGGGTGTCCAGGGGTTGCTGGGAAATCACGAAACCGCCGGGGTGCTGGGACAAGTGCCGGGGAAAGCCGATCAACTGCTGGGTCAGGCCCAGCACCCGGCGCAACACCAGGCTGTCCGGGTCGAAACCGCCCTCACGCAAGCGGTCCAATGGCGGTGCCTCGTCACTCCAACGCCCGCAGCAATCGGCCAGGGCATTGACCTGGTCCGGCGGCAGGCCCAGGGCCTTGGCCACGTCGCGCACCGCCCCGGCGCCGTGGTAAGTGCTGACCACTGCGGTCAACGCCGCGCGATGACGGCCATAACGCTGGAACACGTACTGCAAGACTTCTTCACGGCGCTCGTGTTCGAAATCGACATCGATGTCCGGCGGCTCATTGCGCTCGCGGGACAGGAAACGCTCGAACAGCATGTCCGTACAGCTCGGGTCGATTTCGGTGATGCCCAGGGCGTAGCACACCGCCGAGTTGGCCGCTGAGCCGCGTCCCTGGCAGAGAATATGGCGGCTGCGGGCAAATCTGACGATATCGTGGACCGTGAGGAAATAACTGTCGTAACCCAGCTCGGCGATCAACTTCAATTCCTTGTCGATCTGCACCCGCACCTTGTCTTCCACGCCGTCCTTCCACCGCTCGCGCACGCCGCGTTCGGCCAGCTCCCGCAGCCAGGACGCCGGGTCGTGGCCCTCAGGCACCAGCTCGCGCGGGTATTCATAGCGCAACTGATCGAGATCGAAGGTGCAACGCTGGGCGATCTCCAGGGTTTCGTCGAGCAAGGCGCGAGGGTAGAGATCGGCCAGATCCTTGCGACTGCGCAGATGGCGTTCGCCGTTAGGGTGCAAGCGCTGGCCGGCGTCGGCCACGGTGACGTGGTGGCGGATGGCGGTCATGGTGTCTTGCAAGGCGCGGCGACCGCGAACATGCATGTGCGCATCGCCCGTGGCGACGGCGGGAAGATCCAGGCGTGCGGCCAACGCCAGCAAGTCGGCCAGGCGCTTGCGGTCGTCCTGTCCGCAATGCAGCTGCACGGCCAGCCACAGGCGCCCGGCAAAAAACCGTTGGAGCCAACGGCCTTGCGCCTCGGGGTCCTTGCCGTCGGGAACCCACAACGCCAACAGTCCCGGCAGGGGTTCGTCGAAATCTTCCCGGACGATGCGATAACGGCCCTTCTCGCTGCGACGCCGGGCGCGGGTAATCAACCGGCACAAGGCTTGATAGCCTTCGAGATTTTCCACCAGCAGCACCAGCTTGGGGCCATCCTCGACCTGGATTTCGCTGCCAACGATCAGTTGCAGGTCCAGCTCTTTGGCCGCCTGCCAGGCTCGGACGATCCCGGCCAGGGTGCACTCATCGGTAATCGCCAGGGCCCGATAGCCCTGCTGTCTGGCACGGCGACACAGCTCCAGGGCGCTGGAGGCGCCGCGCTGGAAGCTGAAGTTCGACAAACAATGCAGTTCGGCGTAGTCGATGCTCATGCGAACCAGCCTTGCAGCCATAACGGCCCGCTTTCGCCCACCGGTCGATAGGCCCAGGCGCGTTGCCCGGTACGGGTTTCGATCAGGTAGTAATCGCGGCGCACATCGGCGCCGTCCCACCAGCCGGACTCGATGCGTTCCGGGCCCATGAGGATGCGCGCCTGGCCTTCGGGCAACGCTTGGGGCTCGCCAAGCAACCAGCCGGGACGCTGGACTTCATCGCGCAGAGGACAGGCCTGGAGCCGCGGCTCGGGCGTCAGTTGCCAAGCGCACTCGGGTCGATGATCGTCGCCAAACCCCAGCCCCTGCACGGCATCGTCGCCCAGGCGCGCCCGCAGTCGTTCGCGCAATTGCTCCCAGGGCAAGGACTGCTGGGGACGTTCGTCGAACAACTCCAGGCGCTGGGGCACGAAGCTCGGCAGGTCTTCGGCGCACAACCGAAAACCGCGCACGGGTGCCTCGACCTGTACCTGTTCGAGACGGCCACGGGCCAGTTCGAACAGCATCGAAGGGTCCCGCTCGGCGCTGAGCAGGCCGACCTTGATCACCGTGTCGGGCAAACCCGCATGCTCCAGATGCAGGTCAAAGCGCTGCACGCCGCTGTCGCGCCCGCATAAAAAGGCCGACAGATCACCGGTCAAGCGGCGCAACGGAAACAGCAACGCTTGGTGCGATTGCACGTCGTAATTGAGCTCGATACGCGCATCGAAACGGTCCGCAGGCAAGTAGAACGACAGCGCCAGGGTGCGACTGCCCGTCAGCGCGTCGAAGTGCTTGAGCACGTCGGCCTCGAAGCGCCGCGCCAGGGTGTGCCGGGGCAAGGCCTGGACCTGATCCAGGCGGCGCAGCCCCATGCGCGACAACGCCGTGGCGACGTCGGGCGCCAGGCCGATGCGGTCCACGGGCATGTGCCCCAGGTACGCTTGCAGGGTCTCGCCATCGGGCACCACCAGGGCATCATAAGCATTGGCCAGTACACGCGCCGCCACCGGGTTGGGAGCGGCGACGATGCGATGGCGAAAGCCCAGTTCCGTCAGTTCGTCCCGCAAGCGTGCCTCGAACACCGGCCAGGGCCCGAACAGCCCCAGGCTCGATTCGATTTCGAACACCACCGTGCGCGGGTAGTGCACGCTGACCTGGGAACTGAAGCGGTAGGCCCAGGCGGCTAGAAATTGTTGCCAGTGCTCGATCTGCGCCGCGTCGTACTCGGCCGTGGCAAACCCTTTGCTCAGGGCCTGGGCGGCGGTCATGGTCTGCCCGGGCCGCAAGCCCAGGGCGCGGGCCGGTTCATTGACCGCTTGCAACACCCGACGCTGGGCCGGACCGGTCAGCAGCGCCAGGGGCTCGTCGGGATCGGGGCGCTGGCGCAGCGCGGCGTCCAGCGCCAATTGCGGAAAGAGGATACAGACCCAGCGCATCGCAACCTCAATGCTCGGTGTGCGTGGGAAACGCAATCGGTGCCGAACGAGCCAGCCCGCCCCGGGACTTGAGCACTCGCAATTGTGCCGGCCGGGCATCGATGGCAATCCGCAGGGCCGCCGGAGACGGGTTGATGGCTTCCTGGATCGAGCGCCAGGCGAACGCCAGGGTCTGGCCGGTTTCCGCCGCGACTTGCAAACGGCGCAGGGCCCGGTCATCCGCCTGCCGAGGCCAGCACAGCACCGCGCCGCAACTGCCCGAACGCAAGCATTGCTCAGTGGCCCACAAGGCATCGCGTTGATCGGCCTGGATGATCGACAGCTGGCGCAGGTCGACCCCGGCATTTCGCCAAGCCTGGGGATAGGGTACGAACGGCGGCGCCACCAGCACGATCCGCTCCCCCGCCGCCGACAGCCGCGCGAGGGTCGGCCAGACCAGTTGCAACTCGCCCACGCCCGGCGCGCCGATAAGAATTTCCGTCAGTGCCGCTTCCGGCCAGCCGCCATTGGGCAATGCCGCGTCCAGCGCCGCATGACCGGTGGGCTGCGGACTGGCGGCCGGCGGCGCAGGTCGCCCCTTCCAGACCTGGCCGCCATTGAACAGCGTATCCAGCGCAACGACAGCGCCCATCAGCCTTGTCTCACCAGGCCACAGAACACGCCTTCGATCGCCAGGTCCTGGTCGGCTTCAACGATGATTGGCTGATAGGCCGGATTGCGGGGCAACAGGCGCACGCGCTCGCCGATTTGCTCGAAGCGCTTGATGGTCACTTCCCCGTCCAGGCGCGCCACGACGATCTGCCCATTGGCGGCCTGGGGCGTGCGCTTCACGCCCACCAGGTCACCGTCGAGGATGCCGTCCTCGATCATCGAATCGCCCTGTACCCGCAACAGATAATCCGGCGCCTTGGTGAAAATCGCCGGGTCCAGCAGCAGGCGGCTGTGAACCTCGGCGTCGGCACCAATCGGCAGCCCGGCAGCCACCCGCCCCAGCACCGGCACGTCCAGCAACTCGGGCCGTGGCGGCTGGTTCAGCAGCCGAATGCCTCGGGCCTGGTGCGCATTGACCTCGATGAAACCGGCCTCGGTCAACGCCAGCACATGCTTGCGCGCCACGCTGCGAGAGGCGAAACCAAACGCCTCGCTGATTTCAGCAAGGCTCGGAGACTGGCCCTGCTCGGCGATGCGTTCGCGGATAAAGGTCAGGATAGCGGTGCGGCGAGGAGTGAGAGTCGTCATGGAGTACATTTGTACTCCTGTCGGTTTTTTCTGACAAGCGCCGCCAGTCAGTTCACAGGTTGGCTGCGTTTGTGATTGTGGCGGGGGAGCTTGCTCACTCGGCACTCTTTTCAGTTCAGGGCAACAGCAGCCCCTGCTCACGCTCGCACAATTGCACCACGTAATCCCACAACACGCGCAATCGGACGGATTTGTGCAGCTCGCGGCGGGTACTGATCCAGTAGCTGCGGCAGATGCTTTCGTCCGGCAGCAAAGGCACCAGCGTCGGATCGCTGCTGGCCATGTAGCACGGCAGCACGGCGATCCCAAGGCCCGAACGCGCGGCCTGCTGCTGGGCGATGACACTGGTGCTGTGGAAGACGACCCGGGGCTTGCGGCAAAAGCTGTTGAGGAACATCAATTCCTGGCTGAACAGCAGGTCGTCGACGTAGCCGATCCAGGCGTGACGGGCCAGATCCTCGCGGCTGCGCAACGGCGGCGAGCGATCGAGATAGGCCTGGCTGGCATACAGCGCCAGGCGGTAGTCGGTGAGCTTGCGGGTCACCAGCAGGTCGGCCGCCGGGCGTTCGAGATGAATACTGATCTCTGCCTCGCGGTTGAGGATGCTGACAAATCGCGGCACCGCCACCAGCTCAACCTCCAACCCCGGATAACGTTCGAACAACCCGTTCATGCGACTGGCCAGGAACATGATGCCCAGCCCTTCTGTAACGCCGAGGCGGATCTTGCCCAAGGGCGCGCTGGATTGGGTAATGTCCTCCTGGGCCAGCAGCGCGACATTTTCCATGGCCTCGGCATGCTTGAGCAGTGCTTCACCCGCTGGGGTCAGCTCATAGCCCTGGGCGTGCTGGACAAACAACGCCGTGCCGAGGCTTTTCTCAATGGCCTCGATGTGCCGCGCCACCGTGGCATGGGTGGTGTTGAGCCGTCGCGCGGCGGTCAACAAGCGGCCGCTGCGTTGCAGTTCCAGGAAGTAGCGCAGGTCATTCCAATCGAACATGAGCCTTCCTTGCAAGCGCCTGAAAGTGAGGGGCTGTTTATAAACGCACAGCCGCTGCGCAAAAACTAACATTCTTTTGACGAAAACTAACAACTAGGATGAGTCCCACAAGAACAAAAAATGAGGTCGCGAATGCAACCTGTCGTCGATGAATACGATTACGTGGTCGTGGGCGCCGGCCCCGCTGGATGCCTTCTGGCCAACCGGCTTTCGGCCAATCCGCAACACCGGGTGCTGCTGCTCGAAGCCGGTGGCCGTGACAATTACCCCTGGATTCATATCCCGGTCGGCTACCTGTTCTGCATCGGTAACCCGCGCACCGACTGGTGCTTCAAGACCGAAGCACAACCGGGCCTGCAAGGGCGCGCGCTGAGCTATCCGCGCGGCAAGGTGTTGGGCGGCTGCTCGTCGATCAACGGCATGATCTACATGCGCGGCCAGGCCGCGGACTACGATGGCTGGGCCGCCGAGGGTAATCCCGGCTGGGCCTGGAAAGACGTGTTGCCGCTGTTCAGGCAGAGCGAAAACCACTTCGCGGGAGACTCCGATTTTCATGGCGTGAACGGGGAATGGCGAGTCGAACGCCAGCGCCTGTCATGGCCGATTCTCGATGCCTTCCGCACCGCTGCCGAGCAGAGCGGCATCCCCAGCGTCGACGATTTCAACGGTGGCGACAACGAAGGCTGTGGCTACTTCCAGGTCAACCAGAAAGCCGGGGTGCGTTGGAACGCGGCCAAGGCCTTTCTCAAACCGATTCGCAACCGCCCCAACCTGACGATATTGACCGAGGTCGAGGTAGACCGCGTGTTGTTGCGTGACGACCGCGCCCATGCCGTCAGCGCCCGCTGGCAAGGCAAAAACATGACGTTCAAGGCCCGCAAGGAAATCGTCCTGTGCGCCGGTGCCGTTGGTTCGCCGGGCATCTTGCAGCGCTCCGGCATCGGCCCGCGCAGCCTGTTGCAGCGCCTGGGCATCGGCGTGGTTCACGAGCTGCCCGGCGTTGGCGGCAACTTGCAGGATCATTTGCAGTTGCGGCTGATCTACCAATTGGAAAACGCCCGCACGCTGAACCAGATCGCCGGCACGCTATGGGGCAAGATGGGCATGGGCTTGCGCTACCTGTACGACCGCAGCGGCCCGCTGTCCATGGCCCCGAGCCAACTCGGCGCGTTCGCCCGCTCGGGCCCGGAACAGACCTCGGCCAACCTTGAGTACCACGTACAACCGTTGTCCCTGGAGCGCTTCGGCGAACCATTGCACAGCTTTGCGGCGTTCACCGCATCGGTCTGCGATCTGCGCCCGATGAGCCGCGGTCGCGTAGACGTCCGCTCAGCCGATCCCCATGACGCGCCGTTGATCCAGCCCAATTACCTGAGCCATCCCGAAGACCTGCGGGTCGCCGCCGACGCCATCCGCCTGACCCGACGCATCGTCGCCTCCCCGGCCCTGGGCGCCTTCAAGCCGGTGGAATACCTGCCCGGCCCCAGCCTGCAAACCGAAGAAGAATTGCACCAGGCCGCCGCGCGCATCGGCACGACGATTTTCCATCCGGTGGGCACTTGCCGCATGGGCCCGGACGCCGACGCCGTGGTGGATGCGCAATTGCGCGTGCATGGCATCAAGGGCCTGCGCATCGCCGACGCATCGATCATGCCGCACATCATCTCGGGCAACACCTGCTCGCCGACGCTGATGATTGCCGAGAAGGCGGCGCAGATGATGCTAGCGCCAGCGATCACCAGCATCACGACACAAAAGCAGCCCGCCACGGTCTGAAAAACACCAAGAGCCCCCGTGGCGAGGGAACAAATGTAAACCAAGGAAAATGCGTCAAGTCAGGAGACGCCCCACCCGGCGTTGCAGTGGAACAACAAAAACAATCACTGTGAGGGATACCGCTATGTCTGAGCATGTTCAGCCCCTGGAAGCCACGCGCAGCGCCGGCACCAGTCAGGAAACGCAGAAAGTCATCTTCGCCTCGTCCCTGGGGACGGTGTTCGAGTGGTACGACTTTTTTCTCTACGGCGCCCTGGCGGCGGTGATCAGCAAGCAGTTCTTTGCCGGGGTGAACGACACCACGGCGTTCATTTTTGCCTTGATGGCCTTCGCCGCCGGCTTCATCGTGCGTCCGTTCGGCGCCTTGGTGTTTGGTCGATTGGGCGACATGATCGGGCGCAAATACACCTTCCTGGCGACCATCGTGCTGATGGGCCTGGCCACGTTCTGCGTCGGCCTGCTGCCCAACTACGCCAGCATCGGCATCGCCGCACCGATCATCCTGGTGGTGTTGCGCATGCTCCAGGGCCTGGCCTTGGGCGGGGAGTACGGCGGCGCGGCCACCTATGTCGCCGAGCACGCGCCGATGGGCAAACGTGGTTTCCACACCAGTTGGATTCAGTCCACCGCCACCCTGGGGCTGTTGCTTTCGCTGTTGGTGGTGCTGGGGTGCCGTTACTTTACCGGTGACCAGTTCGAAGTCTGGGGCTGGCGCATTCCGTTCCTGCTGTCGATCCTGCTGCTGGGCATTTCCACCTGGATCCGCCTGAGCCTGCACGAATCGCCAGCGTTCTTGAAAATGAAAGAAGAAGGCAAGTGCTGCAAGGCGCCGATCCGCGAATCGTTCGGCAAATGGGAGAACCTGAAAGTGGTGCTGATCGCCCTGTTCAGCATCAACGCCGGGCAAGCGGTGACCTTCTATGCCGCGCAATTCTATGTGCTGTTTTTCCTCACCCAATTCCTCAAGATGGACCCGGCACTCGCCAATAGCCTGCTGATCGTCAGCGTCATCATCGGCGCACCGTTCTTCATCTTCTTTGGCTGGCTGTCGGACAAAGTCGGACGCAAGCCGGTCCTGATGATCGGCCTGCTGCTGGCGACGGCGTTGTACTTTCCGATCTTCAAGACGCTTGCGCATTACGCCAACCCGGCCATCGACCTGGCAAGCCGCCAGGCACCGATCACCGTGGTCGCCGATCCGGCCACCTGTACCTTCCAGTTCGACCCGGTGGGCAAGGCGCGTTTCGACAGCCCCTGCGACAAGGTCAAGACCTTCCTGGTCAAGCAGGGCCTGCCCTACAGCAGCGTCGCGGCGCCTGCCGGCAGCACCGTGCAAGTCAGCGTCGGTGACGTGAAACTCGAAGGCTACGACGAGGCCGCCCTGCGCGGCGCGGTGACGCTGGCGGGCTACCCGCAACAGGCCGACGCCCAGCAGATCAATCGGCCGATGATCGTCGCACTGATCGTCGCGCTGATCATCATCTCGGCGATGTGCTACGGCCCGCTGGCGGCGCTGATGGTGGAGCTGTTCCCGACCCGCATCCGCTACACCTCGATGTCCCTTCCATACCACATTGGCAATGGCTGGTTCGGCGGCTTCCTGCCCACCGTGTCGTTCGCGCTGGTGGTCTATACCGGGGATATTTTCTATGGGCTGTGGTACCCGGTGGTGATCACTGGCGTGAGCCTGGTGGTGGGGATGATTTGCCTGCGGGAAACCAGGCACCTGGATTTGGATACCAACTGAAACCCGAGTATGGCGAGGGAGCAGATGCCCTCGCCATCGTTTTCAGAAGCGCGCCTTCACCGTCGCGGTGAAATTGCGCGGCTCACCGTAATAGTTACCGAAGCCCTCGGTCCCGATGGTGGTGTAGTAGCGCTTGTCGAACAGGTTGTTGCCATTGAGTGCCACGGACCAGGTGTCATCGATGCGATAACCGATACGACCGTTCCACACCGCATAACCGGCCTGGGTGATCTTTTCACCGCTCACCGGCGATACACGGAAATTATCGCTCTGCGCGTTGACCCCGGCGCCGACATTGAAGCGCTCGAAGGCCCCGCCCAAGGCATAATCGCCCCACAGGCGCAGCACATGACGCGGCACATAGCTGTTGAACGAACCGCCATTGAGGCTGGTGTCGATGTCTTCCAGGGTCTTGGTCTGGGTGTAGGTATAACCGGCGAGCAGTTGCAGTCGCTCGATGACTTCGCCGCTGATCTCGGCTTCGAAACCCTGGGCGCGAACCTTGCCGGCGTTCTCGTAGCAATAGCCATCCGATGAGGCGCAGGTCGAGTTGAAATCCGTCTGGGCCTGGTCCTTCTGCACGGTGCGGAACAGGTTGAAAGCCGTGTTCAAGCGCCCTTGGAACCATTCTCCCTTTATCCCCAGTTCATAACTTTCACCTACCAGTGGCTTGAGCGCCGAGCCACTTTGCGAGCGGTAGTTGCCTTGGGGCGTGAAGATGTCCGAGTAACTGGCGTAGGCCGTCAGGTTTTCGTTGAGGTCCAGCAACACGCCGGCAAAGGGCGTGACCTGGCCGGTCTCGGTGCTCCTGGCGTGTTCCGTACCGCCCGTGAGAAACACCGAGTCGCTCTTGGAGCTGTACCAGCTCACCCGGCTGCCCACGACGAAGGTCAACGGGTCCGCCAACTTCAGGCGCAGGGTCGAATACACGCCCTGCTGCTCGGTGACGGTTTTGACCGGTCCGCCGCGAGTCGAATTTTCAATGAAGTAACTGTCGTCCGGTTCCGGGATGTGCCGGTCCGGATCGAATACGTTCTGCTTCTGCGGCAACAAGGCGACCGAGTAGAAATCGTCCTTGTCCGAACGACTGGCGTTGACGCCGAGAATCAATTCATGTCGCTGACCGAGGGCTTGGAAGGTGCCGTCTAGATAGGCGTCCAGACCGTAGTCGACCTGATCGTAGTCGTACATGCTGCCAAGCAGGTTGGTGGTGGAGGCGCCGGGCGCCACCGAACCTGATGCGAACGCGTATTTGATGTCCTGGGTATTTTTCGTATAGACACCTGCGACCTTCACCGCCCAGTCGTCGTTGAGCGAATGCCGCAGGTCACCAAAGACCGTGGTCCGCTGACTGCGCCAGGTATTCCACGACGGGTCCAGGCAGGTGGAACGGCTGAGCTTGAGATCACTGCCATCGCGGTAGCGCGCAAGGCCGCCCCAGCACGGGCTCGCGTCGACGTCCTCATAGGCCACGCCCAGGCCGAGCGTGGTGTCGGACGTCAAGTCGACGTCCAGGGCACCGTAGTAGACCTGATCCTTGCGTTGGGCATCGTCGTAGAAATAACGCCGGCTCTGTTCGGCAATCACCGCCCTGCCCCGTACAGTGCCGGCGTCGTTCAGCGGACCGCCGGTATCGACTTGCCCGCGGTAGTTGTCCCAAGTGCCACCCGAGAGGCTGAGTTCAGTCTGGGGCGTGGCCTGGCCGCGCTTGCGAACAAAATTGACGCCCCCCGAAGTACCGCCCGAGCCCTTCATCATCCCGGCCGCACCGCGCAGGACTTCAACGCGGTCGTAGTAGGCCATGTCACTGCTGAAGCTGTCGGCCTGGACATAGCTGTTGCCCATGTCCAGCGGAACACCGTCGTACTGGTATTGGCCCGACATCCGGAACCCGCGGGAATAGAAATATTTGCCGCCCATCGTCGAGTCGTAGACGGTAATGCCAGGCGTTTTCTCCATCACCTGATCGATGGTGTTCAGGTTCTGGTCGTCGAGCATCTTGCGGGTAATCACCGTGACCGACTGCGGCGTTTCGCGTAGCGAGTGTTCACCTTTGCCAATGGTGACCGCCCCGGTGGTGTAGGAGCCGCTGTTTTCCGTGGTTGCCGTGAGCAACTGTCCGTCGATGGTGGTGGTGCCCAGTTCCATGGCCGAACCGCGCGAGGGTGCGGCACGAAGCCGATAGGTCCCGTTAGCCTGGGGTTCGGCTTGCAGGCCGCTGTCGTCCAGGATGCGAGCGAAGCCCTCGTCCACGCCAAAAAAGCCGTTCAGGCCGCGCGACTGCAAGCCCCGCAGCTGTGCGGCATCGAACGAAATGGCGACACCGGCCTGGCTGGAGAAACGCGTCAGCACATCGACGAGCGAGCCCGCGCCAATATCGTAAGCCTGCACCGAGCGTTGCTGCGCCGGGGCCTCTGGAACGGGATTGGCTGACGCCTCCCAGGCACAGGAAGACGTAGCAGCCAACAAACCGATTTTCATTGCAATCGCCAGACGACCTGGCGTGTTCACGCAAGACATGCGTCCCCTCCCCCAAACAATCAAGAAACTCACTGAGGGATGAGCCGAACCATGCCGATGAAAAGTGCAAAAGTTTTTTAATTGCATCAACGCGTGCGCGTCAGCCTCGTTCGCCGCGAGACACCTGGACCCAGAATCGGCTGTATCGCGTCACTCGCAACGAAAAGCCGGTTTCCAGGGCCGCCAGGGCAAGGTCGGTATTGTCGATGGGGAAAACACCTGAGACTTTCAAGTCGCCGATAGCCGGGTCACAACGCAGTATTCCCAGGCGATAGCGTGAAAGCTCCGTGAGTAACGCCGCCAGCGGCCGGTCAATGGCGATGACGCTGCCTTGCTGCCAGGCACCGACCGATACGTCATTGGCCCGCAGCGTACCGAGCGATTGGCGGTCGAAGCCTAGCTGTCTGCCAGCGTCGACTCGGACTGCCGGCCCGCCACCGAGCAGCCTGACCTCCACCGCCTTTTCAAGTACCGAGACCTCCCCGCCCTGACTGTTGGCGCGCACGATAAAGCGTGTTCCCAAGGCAAGCACTTCGGCTTGGTCGGTGAACACCTTGAATGGACGCTGCGAGGGATCGGCCGCAGTCGTCACGATGATTTCGCCCCACAGCAGCTTCAAGATCCGTTGTTGTCCGTCGAAACGAACGTCGACCGATGTATTGGTATTGAGCAACACCCTGCTGCCGTCCGCCAACCGGACCTCCCGCCGCTCGCCGACGCCCGTGCGGACGTCGCAAAGCAGGTTCTGCGCGGTCTCGCTGCGCCAACTCAACCAGCCCAGGCAGCCGGCGGAGGTCAGCAACAAGGCGCTTCGCAGCACCTGCCGACGGGATCGGCCGGGACTGGTGCTCAAGGTCGGGGCGGCCAATGCACCTGGCACGCTGGACATTTGCTCGGAGACCGCCGCCACGCGCTGCCACGCTTGGTCATTCAAGGCGTCCGCAGCCAGCCAGGCGCGCCATCCCGCCCGTTCCGCGTCCGTCGTGATGCCGGAATGAAGCCGGGCGTACCATTGCGCCGCCACACGAATGGCCTGCAATTGCTCGGGCGACAGGCTCATGGGAGCTGTAACTGGAGCTGCATCAGGCAGCAGTGCTCCATGGCCTTGGCCATGTGATTGTTGATTGTGCGCACGCTGACGCCGAGGCGCTCGGCGATTTGCGGGTAGGTCAGGCCGTTGAATTGCGACAGGATGAACGCTTGCTTGACCTTGGGACCCAAGCCCTGCAACAGCCGGTCAATTTCCATCAGGGCCTGGAACAGGATCGCCTGCTCTTCCAACGACGGTTGCTGTGACTCAGGCATCGCCGCCAAGGCTTCGAGGTAGGACTGTTCAAGAGAGCGGCGGCGAAAAAGATCGATCAGCAATCCCTTGGCGATCATCGACAGGTAAGGTCGCGGTTCGCGGATATCCAGCGCGGAGCGCGCCTTGATCACGCGTACGAAAGTATCCTGGGCCAGATCCGCCGCATCGAACGTGTTACCGAGGCGCTTGCGAAGCCATCCCTGGAGCCAACCGTGATGGTCGCAATACAGATCGTTGACGGCGCTACGTAAGGACAGATCGTTGGCGGACATGACAATGGAATAATTCGCGACTGATAATGACTCGCATTGTCATAGGGGCAACCGCCGTTTTGCAACCTAAACGTGAATAAACGCCCCGCCCCGGCGCCTGACTCGATCAATGCACCGAATGATCTTTCACCGTATTTTCCACCAGGTCCAGCATCTGCCCCAGCGCCCACGGCTTGGCGATGAACGAGGCGTGATGCTTGATCCCCGCGCTCTCCGGCGTCTCGAAGCCCGACATGATCAGCAAGGGTATCTGCGGCCAGCGATCTCCCGTGAGATTGGCCAGGTCCGCTCCATCCATTTCCCCGGGCATGGTGATGTCAGTGAGTAACAAGTCCACGTAATCGGCGCTTTCCTCGAGAAAAGTCAGTGCCGAATCGGCGCTTTCCCGAGGCTCAACGACAAATCCTTCTTCCTCGAGGATTTCACACAAAAACTCCAGGATGGTCGGATCATCCTCAACAACGAGAATCAAACGCGTGGTCGCCTGTCCGTTGCCCTTCGGCATCGAATTCATGAAAGTGACTCTCCTTGATTCCATTAACTTGCTCTGCGGTTTCAATCGCTCTGCAAGTTATGAGCTATGGCCTTGCAAGAAATTCATTCTGCTTGCCTATTCAGTCGCCGAGCGACAAGACAAGCGGGCTGTTGCAACGCAGCGCAATGTTTTATCTGTATATCCATACAGATAAAGCTTGCTCCGGCGCCGATCCCTGACCATGCTACGGCCCCATGAAACCCGCTTAGGAAGAGGCGTTATGCGGTTGTACCTGTGTGAAAAACCGTCCCAGGCCAAGGACATCGCCACCGTGCTGGGCGCCACGCGGCGCGGCGACGGTTGCTGGCTGGGCGCGAACGTCACGGTCACCTGGTGCATCGGCCATCTGCTGGAGACCGCCCCACCCGACGCCTACGACGCGCGCTACAAACGCTGGGTGCTGGCCGACCTGCCCATCGTGCCGGTGCAATGGAAAATGACGGTCAAGCCGAAAACCGCCGGGCAGTACAAAGCGGTCAAGCGGCTCTTGGGTGAAGCGACGGAACTGATCATCGCCACCGATGCCGACCGCGAGGGCGAAATGATCGCCCGGGAGCTGGTCGAGCATTGCCGCTATCGCGGACCGATTCAGCGACTGTGGCTGTCGGCCCTGGACGACGCGTCGATCCGCAAGGCCCTCGGCGCGCTCAAGCCCGGCGCGGAAACTTTCAACCTGTACCATTCGGCCCTCGGTCGCTCACGGGCCGATTGGCTGATCGGCATGAACATGAGTCGCCTGTTCACGCTCCTGGGTCGCCAATCCGGTTACCAAGGCGTCTTGCCGGTGGGCCGCGTGCAGACACCGACCCTGCGTCTGGTGGTGGATCGCGACCGCAGCATTGCCGACTTCGTACCGGTCGCCTACTGGGCCATCGACGTGCAACTGAGCGATGCCGGCACCGCCTTCACCGCTCAATGGCGCGCCGATCCGGACGCCTGCGACGACCAGGAACGCTGCCTGAACCAGGCCCTGGCCCGAGACGCCGCCCAGGCCATGGGCAACGCTGCCACCGCCCGGGTCATCAAGGTACGCACCGAACGCCTGCGCGAAGCGGCGCCGCTGCCGTTCGACCTGGGCACCCTGCAGGAAGTCTGCTCGAAGAAGCTCGGCCTTGGCGCCCAGGAGACCCTGGACGTTGCCCAGTCGCTCTACGAAACCTACAAGCTCATCACCTATCCCCGCAGCGATTGCGGTTTCCTGCCAGTGAGCCAGCACAGCGAAGCACCTGCCATCCTGGCCGCCCTCGCCCAGGCCGACCCGGGCCTTGCACCGCTGCGCGATCACCTGCAACCCCAACGTAAATCCCGCGCCTGGAACGACGCCAAGGTCAGCGCGCACCACGGCATCATCCCCACGGCTGCGGCGAAAAACCTCGACAAGCTCGCCGGCAAGCAGCGCGCCGTCTACACGCTGATTCGCGCGCGCTACCTGGCGCAGTTCCTGCCCAACCATGAATACGACCGGACCCAGGCCGACTTCGATTGTGCCGGCCAGGATCTGCGCGCCGTCGGCAAGCAGATCGTCGAACCCGGCTGGAAGCGCGCCCTGCCCGAAGCACTCGCACCGGCACGGGGCCGCGAAGCACCCGCGCCACAAACCTTGCCGCCGCTGGCCGAGGGCGGTGACTGCAAGGTGGATGCGGTTACGCCCAAGGACCTGTGGACCCAGCCGCCCAAGCCGTTCACCGAGGGCGACCTGATCAAGGCGATGAAGAACGTCGCCAAGCTGGTGCAGGATCCGTTGCTCAAGCAGAAGCTCAAGGACACCACCGGCATCGGCACCGAAGCGACCCGCGCCTCGATCATCCAGGGCCTGCTCGACCGCGGTTACCTGGTGAAGAACGGCAAGGCCTTGTCCGCCACCCCGGCAGCGTTCAGCCTGATCGACGCCGTACCTCGCGCGATTGCAGATCCAGGTACCACCGCGATCTGGGAACAAGCGTTGGACATGGTGCAAAGCGGCGAAATGAGCCTGGAAGAATTCGTCACCCGGCAAGCCGCCTGGATGAGCAAGCACGTCGCCCGCTGTCAGGGCATGAGCTTGACCATCAGCGGCCCGGCCAGCCCCGCCGGGCGCGGGGCTACGCCGTGGAAAAACAAACGCAAGCCGACCAAGCGCAAGGCTGGCGGCGCACCGCGCAAGACGAGCAAGGCCAAGGCGACCTGAGCCCTGCCGCAGAAGACAAAGCCAGATGCGATCCCCGTGGCGAGGGAGCTTGCTCCCGCTGGGTTGCGTAGCAGCCCCAAGGAAACACACGCGCTATATCTGATACATCGCATGTGCCTTTTTGAGGGCCGCTTCGCGCCCCAGCGGGAGCAAGCTCCCTCGCCACGGGAAACCACCCGCAGTTGTTTTTTCATACCCAAACCATTTTGTCCGACAATATGTAGTGACCAAAAATAATCACTACAAAACCGTTGACGCCTCCGATTTGCCCTTGCATGATGCAGACGTCTCCCCGATCGGGAGTACAGGCAAAATGTTTGAGCAAGCTCGTCTGACCGCCGAGCTGTTTTTTCGATAAAGGGACTGCCCACAAGGCAGATTGAAGGTGCTGACCTGGCATGACCGTCCGGTGACAAGGACGAGAAACGCTGGCGATCAATCCTCATGACGCATGGGCTCGACCCTCAAAGTCGACACTGGCCTGAAGATTCTTCGCTGTTTCTCTTCGTTGTAGCGCATTTGCGTAGCAGCCCTTCGACAACACTACACAACTGATGCACGACCCCGTCGAAACTCGACGGACGAACGCTGACGGCCCGGTTTCGGCGACAGGCAAACAAACACCGAACAGCGAAGTTTTGCGAACCACCAGACAGATCAACCAAATGGTCAAGGGGCTTACACATGAATCTGAATAATCAACCATCTATTGATGAACTGGCTCGCATGTTCGCAGCACACAAAGACAGCCTGGACAGCCACATCTTGTGGATCAGCAAGAACGGCCAGGTCCATATGGACTGCCTCTCGCCCTTCACCCAGGAAGACGAGTTCGACAAGCACCAGCGAGACCTGTGTGCCCGGCTGAAGATGTACCGCCGTGGCCAGGGCTACGTCGGCAAGAAAGCCGCCGCCGACAAGGACTTCATGAGTCGCGTGCTACAAACGCTGACCCAGGCCTGGCCGTCGGTGCAGGACAGCGCTGAGGTTCGGGTCATCGACCGCCTCTGCTGAAAATCCATAAAACCAAAGGGCCCGCTCCTGAATCAGGAGCGGGCCCTTTTTTTGTCATCAGAAAACCGACCAGCCGATCCGTTGGCTGAGCAGTTCCAGCGCCGCCATACCGGCGAGGGAATTGCCGGCAACGTTGAGTTCCGGCGACCAGACGCAGACCGTGAACTGCCCCGGCACCACGGCGACAATCCCACCACCCACGCCGCTCTTGCCCGGCAGGCCAACGCGATAGGCGAAATTGCCCGCCTCGTCGTACAGGCCGCTGGTGGCCATGATGGAGTTGACCTGCTGGGTCTGGCGAGCGCTGAGGATCTGCTCGCCGCTGTGCTTGCAGAAGCCATCATTGGCCAGGAAGCAGAACGCCCGCGCCAGGTCGATGCAGTTCATTCGTAGCGCGCAGTGGCTGAAATAGCTGCGCAACACCGCTTCCACGTCGTTGTGGAAATTGCCGAAGGATTGCATCAGGTAGGCCATCGCCGCGTTTCGCGCGCGGTGCTGGTATTCCGACTCGGCGACCTTGCCATCCACCATCACTTGGGGATTGCCCGACAAGCGACGTACGAAATCCCGCATCGACAGCGCCGGAGCGGCAAAGCGTGATTGATTGATGTCGCAGATCACCAGGGCACCGGCGTTGATGAACGGATTGCGCGGTCGGCCGCGTTCGAATTCCAGTTGCACCAGCGAGTTGAAGGGCTGGCCGGACGGCTCGTGGCCCAAGCGTTGCCAGATGGCTTCGCCGGAATGCTCGATCGCCTGCACCAGGCTGAACACCTTGGAAATGCTCTGTACCGAAAACGGCGTTTCAGCATCGCCTGCGCAATACATCTCACCGTCATTGCTGTACACGGCGATGCCCAACTGATTGGCCGGCACCGTGCCGAGTGCGGGAATGTAGTCGGCCACCTTGCCCTGGCCGATCAGGGGGCGAACCGCATCGAGGATCTCGTTCAACAGTGCTTGCATGTGCGCATGGGTCCAGTCATTCCCCGTTCGAGTGCGGGGATACAGACGCTAGACGCCGTTGGGCGGGGGCAGAGCACACTGAGCGAGATGAAAATCCCGCAGTCTATAGTTCAAGGGATCAACCGGCAGGAGGTAAACGATGCGCCAGATCATGCAAAAAGAACCCTGGTGGGCCGCGCCGCCCCGGCCAGGGCAGGATGAAAACGAGTTGGAATGGGGCTGGCTGGTGATCTACAGCGAAGGCGAGCCACGCTTTGAATTCATCAGGGAACGCCCCTCGGACGAACAGATCCGCCATCGCAAGGGCTGCCGCGTGACGCTGGGGTCTGAGTGAGCGACTAGGGCGTCAGGGCTGGGAGATTCGCAGGCCGATTGTTGAGGTCCGCTTCCACCAGGTTGCTATCGATTTCCCCGCCCAGGTAATACACCGGCGCCATCACCCCGCTGAGAGGGTGCTTGAGGGATTTGAACCAGGCTTCGTCGAACGCCGCGCTCAGGCTTTTACGAATGTGCGCTTCCATTTCCGGCCGGTCGCCCTCGTGGATGATCGCGCGAATGCCCGCCACGCCCACCGAAATCAACGCACCTGCGGCCTTGCCGGCCACGGCCGCCGCCGCCCCGGCCGCGCCTCGGGTGGCGAATTGCGCCTCGATTTTTTCGCTGGTGCGTTGTGCCACCGTGGCGATCACCGCATCCGAGGGGCCAGAACCGGTGTCGGCGGCCTTGTCGACGTGATCGATCAGCGCCGCATAGGCCGGCAGTGTATTGAGCGGTTCGGTGTGGACCACCTCGTACAGCGACGCGTTGCGCGCCGCTGGCGGCCCCAGGTTGATCGCCCTGATTCCGTGCAGGCGCCGATTCATCAGTTCGAGGGGGATGCGATGCCGTTGCGCGATCACCTGGACCTGCTGATTCAGCAGGCGCAGGTAGTAAGCCGTCGCGTTGGCCCTGATCGCCTCGGGATCGATTTCCACCGCCACCGGTTCCAGCACCTGTTCGCGATATTGCTCCTGCAGGTAAATCGCCAGGCGCTTGGCCGACGAATCCGCCTCGCCTTCTGCGCTGGCCGAGTACCAACTGACCTTCACGGCCAGCCACTCCTGGGTCCAATAACTGCTGAACCAGGGGATGAACTCGGCCTCCGTGCGCTCATACACCAGCACCCGCCAATGCTCCATGGAGCCGCGCGCATAGAGCCCGGCTTGCTCGGTGGCGCTTTTCGACGCGGCAATGATCTGTCGATCAACCTGTCGCCAAGTGCCCTCGGGGATCGCCACCGGGGCGACCTGCTGACCGCGCTGCGACGTGGCGCACCCCGCCAGGACGAGCAGAACGGACAGCATCAGCACGCGCAGCACGATTGCCCACCCCGGATTCAGATGATCTCAGGGAATGAGTATAGGTGTTGAGCCAAGCTGGCCGAGTCGCTTGCATTGGGGGCGCTGCGCCCCCCCAGCGCGAGCCAGCTCCTCGCCACAGGTCGGCTGTTCAGAACCGCGTGAAATGCTCGAATTGCCAATCGTCCGCCGCCCCGTCCGTAGAGGTTCTATGGTTCGAACCGCTGGGCGTCCAGTCGGTGCGCTGGCCCACCAGCGTGCCGAGGTAAGGCCGTGCGACTTCCAGCACACGCTGGTAATCCATTTGCTCGGGCTCGACGATGCCACGGTCCGGATGCTCTACCGCCCAGACGATGCCCGACAGCACCCCAGCCGCCACTTGCAGGCTGGTGGCATTGTTGAAGGGCACCAGCGCCCGGGCCTCGTCGATGCTCAGCACCGAACCGAACCAGTAGGCATTCAGCTCATGGCCCATCAGCAAGACACCGAGGGCGTCGGCACCGCCGCTGTCGATTTCGCCATTGAGGATGCGTTGCCGGGCTTGCGTTTCCCAGCCGCGACCGACCAGCTCATGAATCGACAGCAGTGCGTCATTGCAAGGGTGATAGGCGTAATGCAGCGTCGGTCGATAGACCAATCTGCGTTGCTCCTTGACGGTCAGCAGGTCAGCCGTCGATGCGGTTTCATGATGAGTAATCATCAGCCCCAGGCAGGGACCGCCCAACGGCGTCCACGTCTTGACCAGCACGCTGGCACTCGGGCGTTCGAGATAAATCGTGTTGCGAGTGCCGAAGCGATGACGCCGGGCAGGCGTCGGCCAACTGCGCTCATGGCTGCCCCATCCCAGTTCCGCCGGCTGGCTGCCCTCGCTGATGAAGCCTTCCACCGACCAGCTGTTGACGAACTCATCGTCCTCCTTGGGACGCTGCGAACGCTGGGTATCGCGTTCGGCAAAATGAATGACCTTGATCCCCATATCCATGCATAACCGCGCCCAGTCGATGCCTTCGCGGTCTTGGGGCAATGGATGGTCCAACTGCACCGCCAACTCCATCAGTCCAGCCTTGAGCAAATGGGTAATCAAGCCTGGATTGGCGCCGTGGGCAACGACTGCCGTCGGGCCTTTGCCCAACCTCCGGCGCAGGTCCAATACTTGATAGCGCAACGCATAATTGGTGCGGTGGGAAAGGTCCAGGTGCGGATCGTCATAGCCACCGGCCCAGGGTTCGACGCAGGTGTCCAAGTACAGGGCGCCCTTGTCGAAGGCGTACGCCATGACGGCCAATGAGCTGACCTCCACTGACAAGTTGACGATGAAGTCCCCGGGTTTCACGAAGCGATCCAGCGTCTGTACAAAGGTCTGCTCGGTCAGCGCCTTGCGGACAAAACGAATGCCCCGCTCCTTGAACCAGATCTCCTGCTCAATCACCGGTGCGATGACGGTGATGCGCTCGACCTCGATATGGTCCTGCCTGAGTAGCAAGGGCAACGTGGCTCGGGCAATGGAACCGAAGCCGATGAAGACCAGATGGCCGCTGAACGGGACCTGATGTTTCATGTGCTGCCTCCTTGGGAACGGTGTACTTCAGATGAAATAACCGCACAACAGCCGAGGCTCCTGCCAACCTTGACAGGTACGGCGCGGGAACATCCCGCACCGCCTCTTGCGCTCGCCTACGAGGTACCCAACCCGCCGGACAGATCCGCGCCGGAATGCGCGTGTCCAGTGGCTGGCGTGGCGGCTGGCTCGTCACGATGCTCAGTGGTCTTGCTCACCGTATCGCGCACCGTTTCATAGCCTTCGCGCGCCTTTTGCTTGGCCTTGTCAGCCAGGTCGGCGCTGGTCCTGCCCATCATCCGCTGTTCGGTCGACGTGCCAGGCAACGCAGCCCCCAGCATGGCGCCCAAGGCGATACCCGCAGCCGCCAGCATCAGCGGTTGCTCCTTGAGCAGACGACTGAACTGCTCGCCCAGGTCCTGGGTACCCTGGCTCATTCGCGCCCCGGTTTCATGGGCGCTGTGGCGGGCATGACGGGCGCTGGCACCGAGGCCGTCAGTCAGGTGCGAAGCCTTGTCCTTAAGATGATGGAAGCCCTCGCGCAACGAATCGGTGGTGTCATGCAAATGATCCTTGGCGTTGCCCAGGCCACCGGCAAGTCCCTCGCTCCAGCCGCTGCCGTCCTGGTCGGGTCCGACGCGATAGCCGACCCGCGGCGGGTGGTTCTGGCCGAGCATCAACCAGCACAAGCCGACCGTGGTCAACACGGTCGGCACCGGGTTATTGCGCACCGTGGTGCCGAGGTTGCCGAAAAATTCCGCGCCATTGCCCTTCACCAGGCCCAGTGCCTGATCGAGCATTTGCCCCGGGGTGAACTTGCTGCCCAAGGCATCGACGATGTGGCTGATATGGGCGCGCTGCTCATCGATCTCGCGTTCGATGGTTTCCGGGCTCTTTTCGGATTCGGTTTTGAATTCATCCTTCATGAGGCTTTCCTCCGCAGGGCTTCCTGGTCTTTGTTCAAGGCATCGAGCGTTCGGTCAGGCTTGAAGTGGGACGGTTCGAACTGCTTCTTGCCCGACTGGACCATGACGAAGCCGATGATCATCGCCACCACACCGACGATCAGCGCGGCCAGCCACGGCGCCATCATCGTACTCAGGCCATACACCACTGCCATCAGCAGGATGATAAAACCGGCCAGCAGCACCATCGCGCCGCCGGCCACTCCGGCGATGCCCGCCTTCAGCGAGTTGAGACTGGCCTGGAACTCAGCCTTGGCCAGCGCCAATTCCTTAGTGAACAGCGAAGGGACTTCATGGGTCAGTTGCCTGAGCAAGCCCATGACCGACGCATCGTTCTCGGGGGCCGTGGTCCCGGTGGGGCGCTGCAGATCTGGGTCTGGTCGGTTCATCACAATTCTCCTCTGGTATTGGCCGAACCCGGCAGCGAGCCGGTGGCTGAGTCACTGGGATGGTCTTGGACGCTGGGTGAAGTCGGGGTAACGCCGGTGGCCAGGCCACTGCTTGATGTTGTTGCGGCACCCGGACCGATGGGGTCTGGGGTGGACTCGAAGGGTCGCTGGGCGCCGAATCCGCCGGCCGGTGGATTCGAACTCCCGGCGGCGGGGTCCTCGACCTCAGTGGCAACCGGCGAGGTACCGGCCTTGAGGAACCGCGACAGGCCGAAGCCCACGGCGATGCTGCCGGCGAGGAACAGACCGGGATTATCCCGTGCCAGGCGAGAGCCGTCGTGCAGCAACTCTTCGGCGCTCTTGTTGCGCAACTTGCCGGCCAGACCGCTCATGCTATCGGCCATGTCCGCCAAGTAATGCGAGAGGCCAAGGGTGTCGTTGGCTTCGAGTTCCGACATGGCCGACTTGGCGCCACGCGCCAAGGCATCGATCTGGTCCGCCGCGGTATCGCGGTATTGGCCGAAGTGCGCATCGGCCTTTTCGCGGGCGCTGCCGATGGCTTCGTTCACGTCCTCCTTGATGTGGTTAAGGGACTCGTCAGGTCGCCCCTGACTTGAAGTGCCGCTTTGTCGCTCGGGGTTGTTGTCCGGGATAGTCATGTCTGTCCATCGCCTCCGTGATGAAAAACTCAACAACAGGCACCGCCGTAGCGATGCCCGAATACGTGCCTCTCAGAACAAATGACGGAGTGTGTGGAAGCGTAGTTCCACTGAGTTTTAATCCCGGACGCTGTGCGGTCGTTGAGGGCGTTTGGCTGGGTTTCGCTCAAAAAAAAGGCATTGGAGGTGAACACCAATGCCCGATCCAACGCTGAACCCGGGAGCTCGTCAGTGCGAACTCAAGACTCCATCGTCGCCGCTTGATTGCCACCCTGCTCGGCAATTTTCGAAAGTTTCTCGTCGGTGGCTTTTTCTTCTTCGAGGGTCGCCAACAGCAAGCCGACCACTTCGTTGCCCAGGTTCAGATGCTTGGCCATGGCGATCAGCGTGCCGTAGCTGGCGATTTCATAGTGTTCGACTTTTTGCGCCGCGCCAATCAGCCCCGCATCGAGCACCGCGCCTTTCTCGATTTCCTCGATCAGTTCCTTGGACTCTTCCACCAACCCTTCCATGGCGACGCACTTCATGCGCTTGAGCTTGATGCCCGCCACCTCGACGAGGGTGTCGATGCGCTCGATCTGACCTTGGGTTTCTTCCAGGTGATCGTTGAAGGCTTGTGCCAACAGCGGGTTGGTAGTGGCCCGGGCCATGCGCGGCAAGGCGCGAGTGATCTGCTTTTCAGCGCTGTAGACGTCGGACAGTTCGTGAATGAACAGGTCGGTGACTGATGTTCTGGCCATCTCAGTATTCTCCGGTCACAGAAGGCGCCGCGTCTGGCGCCTCTCGATTGAAGAGGTGAAGCGGGCTTCACCTGTCATCAACACTGACCCGGAGGAAATTGCGGATGTTCAACAAAATCCGTGCGCGCCTGGACGGAGGGTTGCGAGCGCGTTTTCAGCCCAGCGCCGTGTCGAGGAACATCATCACCGCGAACCCCATCATCAAGCCAAGGGTCGCTGGCGTCTCGTGACCATTGCGGTGGGTTTCGGGAATGACTTCGTGGGACACCACGAAGATCATCGCCCCCGCCGCCAGCCCCAGGCTGATGGGATAAGCCAACGCCACGCCGGACGACATGCCCAGGCCGATCACCGCGCCCAGCGGCTCCATCAATCCCGAGCCGACCGCGATGAGCGCGGCACGCAGGGTACTGATGCCGGTGACGCGCAACGCCATGGCAATCGCCAGCCCTTCGGGAATGTCCTGGATGGCGATGGCGGTGGTCAGGGGCAGACCCACCTTCAGGTCACCGTTGGCAAAGCTGACGCCGATTGCCATGCCTTCCGGTAGATTGTGCAAGGTGATCGCCAAGACAAACAGCCAGACCCGGTTGATACGCTTGGCTTCGGGCCCTCGCCGCCCACTCAACTCATGTTCATGAGGCACGAAGCGATCGAGGCCGACCATCAGCGCGACGCCCAGCCCGAGCCCGATCACGACGACAAGGGCGGCGAGCAACTGATTGCCGAGAATGGTCTGCGCGGCGTCAATGCCCGGCAAGATCAGCGAGAACGAGCTGGCGGCCAACATCATGCCCGCGGCGAACCCCAGCATGATGTCCTGGGTCCGCGACGAGATATCGCGCAGCACCACCGCCATCAGCGCGCCCAAGGCCGTGGCGGCAAACCCGGACGTACCGCCCAGCGCCGCGTACCCGAGGTTCTGGCGGTCGGCGCCGACCAACGCGTTATAGCCGCTATAGAGCAGCAGCGCGGCGACCAGCGCCAAGCCCAGCCAGAAAGCCAGCCCCAGGAACAAGTTGTTTTGCACAGGATCAAGCCAGGTACGCCAGGGCGATCGGATCCGGGAGGTGGGCTGGTCCATCAAATGTCCTTGTCGATTTAGCCGTGCGGCGCCCAACCGCCGTGCACCAAGGCGCAACGGTCAGGCAATGATTTCAGGCGAGGGGGCACGCCCCCTCGCCGGCGTCCTACAGTTTGTCACTTTGCATTCCCGAGCCCAAGTCGGCACCCGTCGTAGGGTCGCTTTCAGGGTTGGACATCGTCCGCGCCTTCATGTCCATCAGCAACGCCTCGTCTTTTTCGCTCAACTGCACGCTCGCCAGGCCATCGCCACCGTCGACTGCCGGCGTTGGGTTCTCGACAAACTCCCAATCGTCGCCCTGGTTCCAGGGACCGCGTACCGAAGGTTCACCCTGGGACATATTGAAGTACACATTGGTGAACTCCGGCATGCCAGGCAATTTACCTTGTGGGAAGTTGGGCTGGATAGCGTGCAGGGCTTTTTCGAACGACAACTGGTGGGCGATTTCGCGGGTCATCAAAAAACCCAGGGCCTCTTTCACGCCAGGGTCGTCGGTGACGTTCATCAACCGCTCATAAACGATTTTCGCCCGGGCCTCGGCAGCGATATTGGAACGCATGTCCGCCGTCGGTTCGCCAATCGTATCGATATAGGCGGCGGTCCAAGGCACCCCAGCCGAATTGGTCAGCGGCGAACCGGCGCCATACAGGACACTGGTAATGTGCGAGTCATTGCCGGCACCGTGAATCTCGCGGTACAGCTGGCCTTCCTTCTCGACGCCCTCGGCCATCTTGCCCTTGGCCCCCTTGTTCAGCATCACGATGATCGAGCCGATCACCTCGAGGTGGCTGAGTTCTTCGGTGGCGATGTCCATCAGCAAGTCCTTGCGACCCGGATCGTCCTCGGACAAGGCCTGGGTGAAATAACGCGATGCGGCCGCGAGTTCACCTTGGGCACCACCAAACTGCTCAAGCAACAGATTGGCGAGCCCTGGATTAGGCTCAGCGACACGCACGGTATATTGCAGTCGTTTGTTATGTATGAACATGATTAAACTCCTCGGTCAGGACGCAGGTCATGAGTAACACTGCCGACGGCAGGCTCATGAAAGTCAGAAGAAGTTACACGGATAAAATTTATTTTTTATTCAAGACAAAAGACGAACGGTAGTTGCAGTCTATATAGGATTGTCGGTATTTCGACAGGAACAAATCAACGAAGCCGGGCATATCATGCCCGACTCGATTAACGCTTTATTGTTGCGACTGGAACAGGTCCCATGCCAATGGCATGAGACCTGAAGACCATGGGATATTACGATTTACGACCGCCACCGTGGCTGTTTTCGCCGCCTTTCTTACCCGCTTCGGAGGCTTTTTCCCGGTCGTTGGCAAAATTGCCGCCCGACGCCTGTCCGCCTTTCTTGCCGGCTTCAGAGGCCCGCTCAGGGTCATTGGCAAAGTTCCCGCCCGAAGCCTGCCCGCCTTTGCGACCGGCTTCTGCGGCACGTTCCGGATCGTTGGCGAAATTGCCACCGGACACATGGCCACCCTTGCGGCCGGCTTCAGCTGCGCGTTCTGGATCGTTGGCGAAGTTGCCACCCGATGCTTGTCCGCCTTTCTTGCCAGCTTCCGACGCTTTTTCACGATCGTTAGCGAAATTGCCAGGGTTGTTATTACCTGTGTTTGCCATTTCATTCACCTCGTTAGTTGCTATTTGCGAACCTCGTTGGCTCGTATTATTCGGAAAACCTGACACGTCCAAGGTTTGAATAAAGTTCTTCAAGTGGCGACGAACGGTCAAGCTCAACCAAACTTTTAGTCTGCAATTAATTTGCCGCCATCGGGACTATTCCTAAGCGCTATCAAACAAGCGGCTATTGATAAATTATCTTTACCGCGGTTCATCAAAAGAACCACCGCGCTGAGATGAACAGTGTCCGATTGCAAAACAGTGCGTGTCTTTCCACGCTGTCCGCCAAGGGCCGAGTGGCGCCGGCACCCCATTGCACCGGTCTCGTCACCCTGGCCTCGCGCCGTTCCAGGAAGCCAAAACTCGCGGGCTGCCGGTGTTGTCTTGCACCACCGCACTGACCGGCTTGCGGTGTCCGGATACCCTGTCGCCGATACCCGGATATAGCTATGTTCAGGGTGAGATCGGGTCACTGGCCGGGAAGGTTTCCTCCAGCGCTTCATCCAGTTGATTGTTGGTGATGTCCCTTTCGCCGACCTTGCCACTGCGCTCGCAATGGCAATCCGACGCCGGACACGGTTCGCCGTTGGGGTGTTGTTCAGCGCAGGCCTGGCTGCAATAGGCCTCGCCGTCGTGATTGAACACCCGCTCCGGATCTACATCGCAATGGCAGCCGGGGCAACCACAACGTAATTCACTCATGCTCGTCCTCCTGGGGTCCGGATCGTCAGGATCCCACCAGCAATTGGACCTCGAGGTTCGCCGTCGCCACGCCGTGCTTTGCCACGTACACGTCGTCGGTCCAACCCTTGGTCCGGTTGCGATAAGTCTGGGTGCCAATGGCCGTTCCGCTGTCCCACTCCATGACATCGCCGATATCGACATCATTGGCCGGTCCCAGCTGGAGGACGGTATGGCCGTCCTCTGCCACGTAGACACCCACCCTCGCGCTCTGTCGATTGATGGCTCTTACCTCACCGGTGGTCTGCTTCATACCTGTCCTCTTTGCGTTTGACGGCAGGTCTGGCGCGGCCGGAACAGGCCTGGCCGCGCCGCTTGCATTGCACTCAAGTCAGCGCTTGGCTTCGGTATGCGGATTGGCCGAACGCTCGAGAAACGCCTGGGTGATTTCCGGCAAGTGATCGCGCAGCCATTCGGCCATGGCGATCTCCTGGGGCAAGATCTGCTCGCAGGCCCTCTGGGTCTCCATATCGCCAGCTACCTTCGCCGCCTCGATCAGTACCGTGTAGGAAGCGATTTCCAGGTTCTCGAATACGTAGCCGCTCATGGCGCCCTTGACCACTTCGTCACTCATCGCCATGCCGCCCATGGCTTGGCCGAACGCCATCAGCTTGCCGGCCATGTCCTTGAGCATCGAAGGGCTGCCGCCCAGGCGCTGGATGCATTGCTCAACCAGCTTCTGCTGCCCGAGGGTCTCTTCGATGTGCTGTTCGATCCGCGCCTTGAGTACCGGGTAATGTTCCAGGCGCTCGGCCTGGGCCTTGAGCATTTTCTCCGCTTGCTGTTCCATGGCGTGAGCATCGTTGAGCCAATCCAGCAGGTTGTCTTTAGGGGTTGCCATTGCGTTCTCCTTATTCAGTATCCATAGCGCACCGTTGTGCGAAAAATCGAAATACCGCACATAAGGTGGATGTTCCGCGCGCCGGGAAAGTTTGAAGAAAGACCCAGGGAGGGCGACGAAAGGCGCACAGCGAGCCCGATGCTAACCTCAAGATTCAAGCCCAGCGGAGAATGCAAATGCCCGACGATCTTCACCGTGACCCTATCGAACAGCTTCAGGCATACATGGCCGGACGCCGCTTCCTGGTGTTGACCGGCGCGGGCATCAGCACCCCCTCCGGCATTCCCGATTACCGCGACAGCGACGGCGTGCGACGGGGCCGTCAGCCGATGATGTATCAGGAGTTCCTCGCCAGGCCCGAGGCACGGCGGCGCTATTGGGCGCGGGCTATGCTGGGCTGGCCGCGCATGCGTCAAGCCCGGCCGAACCAGGCCCACGAAGCTTTGGCGGCGTTGCAGGGACAAGAACGCATCAGCGGCCTGATTACCCAAAATGTCGACGCCCTGCACGACCAGGCCGGCAGCCAGCAGGTCATCGAGCTGCACGGCAACCTGCACCGGGTGCTGTGCCTGGATTGCAGCCAGCGGAGCGAGCGGCAGCGGATACAATTATTGATGGAGGCACAAAACCCTTACCTGGCCGGCGTCGATGCGGTGCAGGCACCCGACGGCGACACCTTGTTGGATCCGGCATTCGAAGCGCGCTTCCAGATTCCCCGCTGCCCTCATTGCGACGGCGAGCGTTTGAAACCCGATGTGGTTTTCTTTGGCGAAAACGTCGCCGCCGCCACGGCGACCCGCGCCACCGAAGCTGTCGAACAAGCGGATGGATTGTTGGTGGTGGGTTCTTCGTTGATGGCGTATTCGGCGTTTCGCCTGTGCCGGGCAATCAAGGAACAAGGCAAGCCGCTGCTGGCGATCAATCGGGGCAAGACCCGCGCCGATGACCTGCTGGACCTCAAGGTCGAGGCGCCCTGTGAGCAACTGTTGCCCTTGCTGATCTGACGACGGCTGGCGATCTATCGCGCCGACAGCCGAGCAGCCAAGTCCTGATCCTTGAACGTATCGAACAACGCCTGGGCCGCCGCCGACAGCTCATACCCCGGCTTGGTCAGCACGCCGATGGCCCGCTCTATCACCGGATCGCTAAGCGTGATGCAGCGCGCGCCCAGTTCGTGCATCTGGCCGACGCACAAGGCCGGCACGGCGCTCACGCCCAAGCCGCTGGCAACCATCCGCCCAACGGTCGCCAACTGATGGCTCTCGAACTCCACCGGCAGTTTCATCCCCCGGGCCTGAAGGTGCTCTTCGAGCATGACCCGCACGGTGGAGGGTCGTTGCAAGGTAATGAACGGATGCTCCAGCAACGCTTGCCAATCGATCTCGGCGAGCTGGGCCAAGGGCGAATCCAACGGCACCACCGCAACGAAACGATCGAGGTACAACGGCGTGAAGACCAGCGACGAACTCTGCAGCGGCTCGAACGCCACGCCCAGTTCCACGTGACGATCACGAACCATTTCCAGCACCTGCTCGTTGATCACGTCGTTGACCGTGACATTGACATTCGGGAACCGGGCGCGGAAGGTCTTCAGGATCGGCGGCAGCAGGTTGCCGGCAAAGGACGGCATCGCCGCCAATGTCACGCGACCGCGCTGCAAGGTGAAGCGCTGGCGCATCTCGTCTTCGGCGTTGTCCCAGTCGGCGATCAATCGACGGGCCAAGGGCAGCAGCGATTCGCCTTCCGGCGTCAACGCGACATTACGGGTATTGCGACTGAACAAACGACCACCGAGCCCCTCCTCCAGCGCCTTGATGGTCAAGCTCAAGGCCGATTGGGAAAGATGCAACCGCTCGCACGCCACGGCGAAGCTCAGGCTCTGGGCCACGGCGAGGAATGCGCGGATTTGCTTGAGGGTCATGGCGTCAGGCTCGGAGGATGATTGGTGAGTTTTATCAATCAATCCCACTTAAAAATCAACTTAACAAATATATGACTTGGCGCAACACTGCATTCATTGCGACCCCATTCAAGAATAAAAGAGGTGTCTATGGCAGGTTTCGACAAACGCGTGAGCTCTTATGAGGAAGCGCTGGAAGGCTTGACGGACGGCATGACCGTCATTGCCGGCGGCTTCGGCCTGTGCGGTATCCCGGAAAACCTGATCGCCGAGATCAAGCGCAAGGGCACCCGGGACCTCACCGTGGTATCCAACAACTGCGGCGTCGACGGTTTCGGCCTCGGCGTGCTGCTCGTAGACCGGCAGATCCGCAAGGTCGTGGCTTCCTATGTGGGCGAAAACGCCTTGTTCGAGCAGCAACTGCTCAGCGGCGAAATCGAAGTCGTGCTCACTCCCCAAGGCACCCTCGCCGAAAAAATGCGCGCCGGTGGCGCAGGCATCCCGGCGTTTTTCACCGCCACCGGCGTCGGCACGCCCGTGGCCGAAGGCAAGGAAGTGCGTGAATTCCATGGCCGCCAGTACCTGATGGAGGAATCCATCACCGGCGATTTCGCCATCGTCAAAGGCTGGAAAGCCGACCATTTCGGCAACGTGATCTATCGTCACACCGCCCAGAACTTCAATCCGCTGGCCGCCACGGCGGGCAAGATCACCGTGGTGGAAGTCGAGGAAATCGTCGAACCCGGTGAGCTGGACCCGGCGCAGATCCACACCCCTGGCATCTACGTCGACCGGGTCATTTGCGGCACGTTCGAAAAGCGCATCGAACAGCGCACCGTGCGCAAGTGATCCCCCGTCCCCGGCCCGAATGAAGGAATAACACCATGGCACTTTCCCGCGAACAAATGGCTCAACGCGTCGCCCGCGAAATGCAGGACGGCTACTACGTGAACCTCGGCATCGGCATTCCGACCCTGGTCGCCAACTACATCCCCGAAGGCATGGAAGTCATGCTGCAATCGGAAAACGGCTTGCTCGGCATGGGCGCGTTTCCCACTGAAGCTGAAGTCGATGCCGACATGATCAACGCCGGCAAGCAGACCGTCACCGCGCGCATCGGCGCGTCGATCTTCTCTTCCGCCGAGTCCTTCGCGATGATCCGTGGCGGCCACATCGACCTGACCGTGCTCGGCGCTTTCGAGGTGGATGTCGAAGGCAATATTGCCTCGTGGATGATCCCCGGCAAACTCGTCAAGGGCATGGGCGGCGCGATGGACCTGGTCGCCGGTGCCGAGAACATCATTGTCACCATGACCCACGCGTCCAAGGACGGCGAGTCGAAACTGCTGCCCCGCTGCAGCCTGCCGCTGACCGGCGCCGGTTGCATCAAGCGCGTGCTGACCGACCTCGCCTACCTGGAAATCCAGGACGGCGCCTTCATCCTGAAAGAACGTGCTCCAGGCGTCAGCGTCGAGGAAATCGTCGCCAAGACCGCCGGCAAATTGATCGTGCCGGACCACGTGCCGGAAATGCAGTTCGCTGCCCAGTGAGGAGAGATTCGATGCAAGAAGTCGTGATTGTCGCCGCCACCCGCACCGCCATCGGCAGCTTCCAGGGTTCGCTGGCTTCCATTCCCGCGCCGGAACTCGGCGCGGCGGTGATTCGCCGCCTGCTGGAACAGACCGGCTTGTCCGGCGAACAGGTCGATGAAGTGATTCTTGGCCAAGTCCTGACCGCAGGTTCCGGGCAAAACCCGGCACGCCAGGCATCGATCCTCGCCGGCCTGCCTCACGCGGTGCCGGCCCTGACCCTGAACAAGGTCTGCGGCTCGGGCCTCAAGGCGTTGCATCTCGGCGCCCAGGCGATTCGCTGCGGCGATGCCGAGGTCATTATTGCCGGCGGCATGGAAAACATGAGCCTGGCTCCCTACGTCCTGCCAGCCGCTCGCACCGGCCTGCGCATGGGCCATGCGAAGATGATCGACAGCATGATCACCGACGGCCTGTGGGACGCGTTCAACGATTACCACATGGGCATCACCGCCGAGAACCTGGTGGACAAGTACGGCATCAGCCGCGAGGACCAGGACGCTTTCGCCGCCGGCTCCCAGCAGAGAGCCATCGCCGCCATCGAAGGTGGCCGCTTTGCCGATGAGATCACGCCGATCCTCATCCCTCAGCGCAAAGGCGACCCGGTGGCGTTCGCCACTGACGAACAACCGCGCGCCGGCACCACTGCCGAATCCTTGGGCAAGCTCAAGCCGGCCTTCAAGAAGGACGGCAGCGTGACTGCGGGCAATGCCTCCTCGCTGAACGACGGTGCCGCCGCCGTGATCCTGATGAGCGCGGAAAAAGCCAAGGCATTGGGCTTGCCGGTGCTGGCGAAAATCAGCGCCTATGCCAACGCTGGCGTCGACCCGGCCATCATGGGCATCGGCCCGGTCTCGGCCACTCGCCGCTGCCTCGACAAGGCCGGCTGGACGCTGGACCAACTGGACCTGATCGAAGCCAACGAAGCCTTCGCCGCCCAGTCGCTGGCCGTGGCCAAGGAACTGGAGTGGGACATGGCCAAGGTCAACGTCAACGGCGGCGCCATCGCCCTGGGCCACCCGATTGGCGCTTCGGGCTGCAGGGTGCTGGTGACGCTATTGCATGAAATGATCAAGCGCGACGCCAAGAAAGGCCTGGCGACCCTGTGCATCGGCGGCGGCCAAGGCGTGGCTCTCGCCCTGGAACGGGCGTAACCGCAACGAGCAAAACGATGCGCGCGCAGACCCACGATATCTGCGCAAACATCGGCAACACCACCGGCGCGGCCCCTTGGGTGCGCTCGTTCCCACGCTCTGCGTGGGAATGTCGCCAGGGACGCTCCGCGTTCCGCTTCTGTAAGGTGACGCAGAGCGTCACTGGATGCATTCCCACGCAGAGCGTGGGAACGATCAAAACGATCAAACAAGGATGATGTTCAGGAGCCCGCGCCAAATCGGTCGCGGCTGTTGGTCAGGTGCAGCCACATGGCCGCACGGGCTGCGTCCGGGTCCTGGCGTCTGATCGCGTTGAAAATCGCTTCGTGCTCAAGGTTCGCCAACTGCGCCAGCTTGCCCAGGTCCGCCTGGCCGCGTTCGGCCACATTGACCCGCGTGCGCGGAATCATCGAACTGCCCAAGTGCTGCATGATCTCGACAAAGCAGCTGTTTTGCGTGGCTTCGGCAATCAGTAGATGGAAACGCCGGTCGGCTTCGGCACAGCTGTCGTTGTTGCTGAGCAAGCGCGGATAGTCATCCAGCGCCTGGCGCATCTGCTGCAGTTGCTGCTCGCTGCGACGCTGGGCGGCCAACGCGGCGGCCTGGGTTTCCAAGCCCAGGCGCAATTCCAGAATGCCCCGCACGCCGGCGGCGGTATCGACATTGAGGCGCAGCCCCTGCTCCCCAGTCTGCTCCAGCACAAAGGTGCCGATGCCGTGCCGGGTTTCCACCAACCCCGACGCCTGCAACTTGGAAATCGCCTCGCGCACCACGGTGCGACTCACCCCGTGCTCCCGCACGATGGCGCCTTCGGACGGCAGCTTCTCACCAGGCTTCAACTGCCCAAGCAAGATGCTCTGGCTCAACTTTGTCACCAAGTCATGGGCCAGGTTATGGGTGCGCTTGCGCAATGGCGCTTCGACGTCGTGCTGCATGGTCACTGTTCCTTGAAACGACAGGCTGATTGCGGAAGCACCAGCACCACAAACTTGTATGACAAGCGCAACCATGTCAATCCTCCGGCAGATTCGTCGCTTCCGTGGGAGATTCATACCAACGCTCTAATCGCTAACAAATTGTCTTTTAAATCAATAGATTGAACCAACCATCAAAATAAAACGCGCTCTAAACGCCAAAGCGCTCTTGTCACCTAAAAAAATCGAGTTGTATGATGTCTATCAACATCGCAGCCATACGATGCCCGTATAAAAACAAAGAGTGGGATAACAATGCATACCCAAGACACCAGCAAAGCCCCGATCATCACCAGCATGCAGGTCGTGCCGGTGGCCGGCCACGACGGCATGCTGCTGAACCTCAGCGGCGCCCATGGTCCGTTCTTCACCCGCAACATCGTCATTCTCAAGGACAACGCCGGGCGCACCGGCGTGGGCGAAGTGCCCGGTGGCGAGCGCATTCGCCAGACCCTCAAAGACGCCCGTTCACTGGTGGTCGGCAGCCCCATCGGCACCTACCAGAAAATCCTCAACAGCGTGCGCCAGGCTTTCGCCGACCGCGATGCCGGTGGCCGTGGCTTGCAGACGTTCGACCTGCGCATCACCATCCACGCGGTCACCGGCCTGGAAGCCGCATTGTTGGACCTGCTCGGCCAGCACCTGGACGTACCGGTCGCCGCCCTGCTCGGCGAAGGCCAGCAGCGCGACGAAGTGAAAATGCTCGGCTATCTGTTTTATGTCGGTGATCGCCAGCAGACCGACCTGGCCTACCGCAGCGAGCCGCAGGCCGATAACGACTGGTTCCGCCTGCGCCACGAAAAGGCCCTGGACGCCGATGCGGTGGTGCGCCTGGCCGAAGCGGCCCAAGCGCATTACGGTTTCCAGGACTTCAAGCTCAAGGGCGGCGTGCTCAGCGGCGATGAAGAAATCGAAGCGGTCACGGCCCTGGCTGAGCGTTTTCCCGAAGCGCGTATCACCCTGGATCCGAACGGCGCCTGGTCATTGAAGGAAGCCATCCGCCTGTGCCGTGACCAGCATAAAGTGCTGGCGTACGCCGAAGACCCGTGCGGTGCCGAGAACGGTTACTCGGGCCGCGAAGTCATGGCTGAGTTCCGTCGCGCCACGGGCCTGAAGACCGCCACCAACATGATCGCCACCGATTGGCGTGAAATGGGCCACGCGATTACCTTGCAGTCAGTGGACATCCCCCTGGCCGACCCGCATTTCTGGACGATGCAGGGGTCCGTCCGGGTGGCACAGATGTGCAATGAATGGGGCCTGACCTGGGGCTCGCACTCCAACAACCACTTCGATATTTCCTTGGCAATGTTCACCCACGTGGCCGCTGCGGCACCGGGCGATATCACTGCCATCGACACCCACTGGATCTGGCAGGACGGCCAACGGCTGACCAAGGCGCCCCTGCAGATCAAGGGCGGTTGCGTGCAGGTGCCGAAGAAACCGGGGCTGGGGGTGGAGCTGGATATGGACCAGTTAGCGAAGGCCCATGAGCTCTACAAGGGCATGGGACTCGGGGCGCGGGATGATTCGGTGGCGATGCAGTATCTGATTCCGGGCTGGAGTTTCAACAACAAGCAGCCGTGCCTGGTGCGCTGAGCCTGAGATGGATGATCGTTCCACACGCTCCGCGTGGGAATGCAGCCAGGAACGCTCCGCGTTCCGAAAGCGTGACGCAGAGCGTCACAGGAGGCATTCCCACGCGGAGCGTGGGAATGATCAGACACGGACGACTAACCCTCCGGCCGCAGGATCAACACCGCCAACGGCGGCAGATTCAGTTCCAGCGACAGCGCCTGGCCGTGGCTCGGGACTTCCTCGGTTGAGGCTCCGCCGCCGTTGCCATAGTTGGAGCCGGCGTAGGTGTCGGCATCGCTGTTGAGCAGCTCTACCCATCGTCCGCCAAACGGCACGCCCACTCGGTAAGCCTCCCGCGGCACCGGGGTGAAGTTGGCGACCACCAGCACCGGCCGGCCATCCTTGCTCCAGCGCAGCCATGCATAGACGCTGTTGACCGCATCGTCACCGATCAACCATTGGAAGCCTTGCGGCGCGTCGTCCTGGTCGTGCAGCGCCGGCTCTTCGCGATAGAGTCGGTTCAGATCGCTCACCAGCTTCTGCACCCCACGGTGCTCGGGGTATTGCATCAGGTACCAGTCCAGTTGCTGGTCATGGTTCCACTCGCGCCACTGGCCAAACTCGCAACCCATGAACAACAACTTCTTGCCTGGATGGCCCCACATGAAGCTGAGGTAGGCGCGCAGGTTGGCGAATTTCTGCCAACGATCGCCGGGCATCTTGTCGATCAGCGAGCGTTTGCCGTGGACCACTTCGTCATGGGAAATCGGCAAGACGAACCGCTCGGACCAGGCGTACACCAGGCCGAAACTCAGCTCGTTGTGATGGTGGGCGCGGTAGACCGGGTCCTGCTGGATGTAATGCAGTGAGTCGTGCATCCAGCCCATGTTCCATTTGTAGGCGAAACCCAGCCCGCCCTGCTGCGTGCTCTGGCTGACGCCGGGCCACGCCGTGGACTCCTCGGCGATGACTAGCGCGCCGGGGGTTTCCAGCGCGACCACGTCGTTGAGGTGGCGCAGGAAATCGATGGCTTCCAGGTTTTCCCGGCCACCGTGGCGATTGGGCACCCATTCGCCAGCCTTGCGTGAATAGTCGCGATACAACATCGAGGCCACGGCATCCACCCGCAGGCCATCAATGTGAAAATGCTTGAGCCAATGCAACGCCGACGCCAGCATGAAGCCGTGCACTTCGGTGCGGCCCAGGTTGTAGATCAGCGTGTCCCAGTCCTGGTGAAAGCCTTCCAGCGGGTTGCCGTATTCGTACAGCGCAGTGCCGTCGAATTGGGCCAGGCCATGGGTGTCTGTGGGGAAATGCGCGGGCACCCAGTCGAGTATCACACCGATATTGGCCTGGTGGCAGGCGTTGACGAACGCAGCGAAATCGTCGGGCGAGCCGAACCGCGCCGTCGGCGCAAATTGCGAGAGCGGCTGATAGCCCCACGAACCGCCGAACGGGTGCTCCATGATCGGCATCAGTTCGATATGGGTGAACCCCAGGTCCTTGATGTAGGGAATCAGCCGGTCGGCCAGCTCGTGCCAGTTGTACTGCCGGGCAACTTCGCCCGCCTCGTCGATTTCGCACTGCCAGGAACCGGCGTGCAATTCGTAGATCGACAACGGCGCGCCTGGCAGCTGGCGTTCACGGCGACTTTGCATCCATTCATCGTCACGCCATTCGACTTTCAGTGGCGCGGCGACTCTGGATGCCGTATCCGGCGGCATCTGGGTAGCCAGTGCCACCGGGTCGGCCTTGAGCGGCAGGATGCCGTGGGCGCCGAGGATTTCATATTTGTAGCCCTCCCCCGGGCCCAGCCTCGGGATGAAGATTTCCCACACACCGGACGGATAACGAATGCGCATCGGGTGCCGACGGCCATCCCAGACGTTGAAATCCCCGACCACCGATACTCGCCGAGCGTTCGGCGCCCAGACGGCGAAGCGCACGCCGTCGATGCCGTCGACTGTGGTCAGTTGCGCACCGAGGCAGGAACTGAGGTCGCGGTGATTGCCTTCGGCGAACAGGTAAAGATCCATTTCCCCCAGCAACGGGCCGAAGCTGTAGGGGTCTTCGGCGACTTGCTCGCCACCCGCCCAGCGAGTGCGCAGCAGGTACGGCTGGGCGCGGTCGAAATGGCCGACGAAAAGGCCCGGGGTTTCGGTGACCTGCAACTCGCCCAGCTCTTCGTCGCTGTCGCGGGCAAGCACGTGCACGCTCAGTGCGCCGGGCAGGTACGCGCGGATGAATTGTCCGCCCGCGCCATCGCCATGGGGCCCCAGGATCGAAAACGGGTCTTGATGCTCGGCGCGCACCAGCGCGTCGATGTCATGGGGGGCCGGCAGCAATGACTCTTTGGCCTGCCCCTGGGATTGCTTGTTCGAGACGCTCATGATTCTCTCCACTAAATCGGTCCGGCTAATCGGAAAAGGGTTGCAGCCCACTCAATAACCCGTACAGACCGTGCAACGGCACGGGCAGCCAGGCGGGGCGATTCTCGGCTTCATAAGCCACCTCATAGGCCGCCTTCTCCAGGCCGAACAACGCCAGCGCGGCGTTTTCGCCTTCAGCATCCTTCCACTCATGGGCAAGACTAGCTGCCGCCAGCCGATATGCCTGGACAAATGCCTGGCGGGCCTCAGTCAAATAACGCTCGGCGACTCGTTTGCGCGCCGCATCGGCATCGGCCGTGGTGTCGACGGTGTGCAGCTGAATCGCCATCGCCGCCGCGTAGTCGAAGGAACGCAACACACCACTGACGTCCTTGTATGGGCTGTGCTTGCCACGTCGCTCATGCAACGGCCGCGCCGGCTCGCCCTCGAAGTCGATCAGATAGGCATCGCCCTTGATCACCAGCACCTGCCCCAAGTGCAGGTCGCCATGGACGCGGATGCGCAAGCCACCGGCGGCCTTGCCGGCGAGGTCCTGGACATGGGACAGGACGGTTTTCTTGTGTTCCAGCAAGCGTGCGACCATCGCCTGATCCGCCGGGTTCAATTGGCCCTGGTTCTGCTTGAGCAGGCGCAAAGCGTTTTCCACCTGCGCGACGACGTCCTTGCCAATCGCCTGGGCTTCCTTGGCGCTGGTAGCCTGCGGCGCGAAGTCCGGATTGTCGGTGGGCTCGGCGAGTACCCGATGCATTTCTCCCAGGCGCTGGCCGAGCATGCCGGCAAAGTCCTTCAACTCGCCCAGGGCGTTGTAATGTTGTTCCTGTTCGGACATGGCGTCCGCCAGCTCATCGCGCAAGGCGCGTTCAAGGTTGTTCTGGGTCCATTCCCACGCATCGCCCTGATTGCTCAGGTAGCCCTGGGCAATCATCAGCAGTGCATCCTCGCCTTGGGCGTCGCGACGAATCACCGAACCCAGCAGCGGCGAGATATTGCTGAACCCCGCAGCGGTCAGGTAAGCGCTCATCTCCAGTTCCGGGTGCACGCCGGACGCGACCTTGCGGATCAACTTGAGCACCAGGCTGCCGCCCACCACCACCGAACTGTTGGACTGTTCGGCGGACAAGTAACGCACCTCAGGCTCGGCACCCAGGTTCAGCGCCGCAAGGCCCTCGGTGGGTTCGAAACGCAACTCGCCATCGGCGCAAGGCAGCACCGTGTTGTCCTGTATGCCTTGCATCACCGCGCGCACGAAGCTTTCGAGGGTGAACGCATCGGTGATCAGCCCGACCTGACGGCCCCGGCGAACCCGCGACAAGGCCAGTTGCTGGGGCAGCGCTGGGCCCACCTGGTCCTCGGCCAACAGACCGAAGGGCAGCTGATAGCGCAGCGTCTGGCCCGCGCTAGTGACATCGATTTCGCTGAGCAGCACCGGGTGTTGCGGATCGCCGAAACGCACGCCGTAGACGATGTCGATTTTCTCGATGGCGCTGTCCTTGCCGGCGAACCAGCGGCGGTTCTGCAGCCAGTTCGGCAGGATGCCCTGCTCCAGGGTGGTACGCGACGGCGCCTCGAGCAATTCTTCCAGGCGTTTTTTCAGTACCAGCGTGGTGAAATCCGGCAGGCTCTGGGCGGGCTCCACGTGCCAGCTCGGCATCTGGTTTTCCCCGGCCAGGGCAAACCAATAGAAGCCATACGGCGCCAGGGTCAGGAGGAAATTCAGCTGACCGATGGGCGGGAAGGCATTGCCGCCGAGCATCTCCACCGGGACCATGCCGGCATAGGCCGAAAGATCCAGCTCGGCGGCCTGGGCGCTGCGCGATACGTTGGCCACGCACAAGATGATTTCATGCTTGCCGTCCGGCCCGGTGTATTCACGGGTATAGGCCAGGATCCGGCGGTTGCTTGGCGAGAGCATCTTCAGCGTGCCGCGACCGAAGGCCTTGGACTGCTTGCGCACCGCCAGCATGCGTCGGGTCCAGTTGAGCAACGAATGGGGGTCGCCGGCCTGGGTCTCGACGTTCACCGACAGATAGCCGTATTGCGGGTCCATGATCGGCGGCAGCACCAGGCTCGCCGGGTCGGCGCGGGAGAAACCGCCGTTGCGGTCGATGGACCACTGCATCGGCGTGCGCACGCCATCGCGGTCGCCCAGGTAGATGTTATCGCCCATGCCGATCTCATCGCCGTAGTACAAAGTCGGCGTGCCGGGCATCGACAACAGCAGGCTGTTGAGCAATTCCACACGGCGACGGTCACGCTCCATCAGCGGCGCCAGGCGCCGGCGAATCCCGAGGTTGATTCGCGCCCGGCGGTCGGCCGCGTAGTAATTCCACAGATAGTCGCGTTCCTTGTCGGTGACCATCTCCAAGGTCAGCTCATCGTGGTTGCGCAAGAAAATCGCCCACTGGCAATTCGCCGGAATCTCCGGGGTCTGGCGCAGGATGTCGGTGATGGGGAAGCGGTCTTCCTGGGCCAGCGCCATGTACATGCGCGGCATCAGCGGGAAGTGGAATGCCATGTGGCACTCGTCACCGTTCAGGCCCTGGGCATCGACGTCGCCGAAATACAGCTGGGTGTCTTCCGGCCACTGGTTGGCCTCGGCCAGCAACATGCGGTCGGGATAATTGGCGTCGATTTCGGCGCGGATCAGCTTGAGGACGTCGTGGGTCTCGGGCAGGTTTTCATTGTTGGTGCCGTCGCGCTCGATCAGGTACGGAATCGCATCCAGGCGCAGGCCGTCGATGCCCATGTCGAGCCAGTAGCGCATGACCGACAGCACGGCCTTGAGCACCTGCGGATTGTCGAAATTGAGGTCCGGCTGGTGCGAATAGAAGCGGTGCCAGAAGTACTGGCCCGCGACCGGGTCCCAGGTCCAGTTGGACTTCTCGGTGTCGAGGAAGATGATCCGCGTACCGTCGTATTTGTGGTCGTCATCGGACCAGACGTAGAAGTCCCGCGCCTTCGAACCCGGCTTGGCCTTGCGTGCGCGCTGGAACCAGGGGTGTTGGTCGGAGGTGTGATTGATGACCAGCTCGGTGATTACCCGCAGGTTGCGCTTGTGGGCCTCGGCGATGAAGCGCCGCGCGTCGGCCATGGTGCCGTAATCGGGGCTGACGCCACGGTACTCGGCGATATCGTAGCCGTCATCGCGCCGGGGCGAAGGATAGAACGGCAGCAGCCAGATGGTGTTGACGCCCAGGTCGGCAATGTAGTCGAGCTTCTCGATCAGGCCGGGAAAATCACCGATCCCGTCGTTGTTGGAGTCGAAATAGGATTTGACGTGGACCTGATAGATAACCGCGTCCTTGTACCAGAGCGGGTCGTTGATAAAGGTGGCGGACCGGGGTTTCTTGGCCATTTGCAACTCCTGAAAATTCGATAAAACCGCGGCTCACAGGCTTGTTTCTTTTGTAATGAAGATCTTCTGTGGCGAGGGGATTTATCCCCGCTGGGTTGCAAAGCGACCCCAAAAGCTTCAGCGCGGCCAACCGGACGTATCCGTTTTGACCCATTGGGGCTGCTTCGCAGCCCAGCGGGGATAAATCCCCTCGCCACGAAAGCCGTTCTTGCGCCTCACGCCACGCTGATCCGCCAGATCCCGAACGGCTGGTACGCCGGGTCGATGCGCATGAACTGGTACTTGCCGTACCAGCTCCAGCGATGTCCGTTCATCAAATCCTCGCCTTGAGTCTGGGCATCGTCAGGCAGGCCCATTTCCCACAGGGGCAACTCGAAATTGGCCTCCTGGACGTTATGCGGATCAAGGCTCACCGCCACCAGGATGAAATTGCTGCCATCGGGGGTGCGCTTGCCGAAATAAAGGATGTTGTCGTTCCAGGCGTTGTAGATCTTCAGGCCCAGGTGCGTGTGCAATGCCGGGTTCTGCCGGCGGATTCGGTTGAGCTGGGCGATCTCGGCAATGATGTTGCCCGGCGCGGTGAAGTCCCGTGGACGGATCTCGTACTTCTCCGAGTCGAGGTATTCTTCCTTGCCCGGCACCGCCGCCGATTCGCACAGTTCGAAACCCGAGTACATGCCCCACAGCCCCGACCCCATGGTCGCCAGCGCCGCGCGTATCAGGAAACCCGCACGCCCCGACTCATGGAGAAACGCCGGGTTGATGTCCGGCGTGTTGACGAAGAAATTCGGCCGGTAGCATTCGCGCAAGGGCGATTCATTGAGCTCGGTGAAATAGGTCGCCAGCTCGGCCTTGGTGTTGCGCCAGGTGAAATAGGTGTAGCTCTGGGAATAACCGACCTTGCCCAAACGCGCCATCATCGCCGGGGTGGTGAATGCTTCCGCCAAGAACATCACTTCAGGGTATTGCGATCGCACATCGGCGATCAGCCACTGCCAGAACGGCAAAGGCTTGGTGTGGGGATTATCGACGCGGAATATCTTCACCCCTTCGTTGACCCAGCCCACCACGATGTCGCGCAGCTCCAGCCACAGGCTGGGAATGGCATCGGCGGCATAGAAATCGACGTTGACGATGTCCTGATACTTCTTCGGCGGGTTTTCCGCGTATTTGATCGTGCCGTCCGGCCGCCAGCTGAACCAGCCCGGGTGCTGCTTGAGCCACGGGTGGTCCTGGGAACATTGGATGGCGAAGTCGAGGGCGATCTCCAGGCCATGGTCGGCGGCAGCGGCCACCAGGCGGCGGAAATCTTCGCGGGTGCCCAACTGCGGATGAATCGCCTCGTGCCCGCCCTCCTCGCTGCCGATGGCATACGGGCTGCCCGGATCGTCTGGACCTGCGTGAAGGGAGTTGTTCGGGCCCTTGCGGAAGCTGCGGCCGATGGGATGGATCGGCGGAAAGTACAGCACATCGAAGCCCATGTCCTGGATCACCGCCAGGCGCGAATGAACGTCGTTGAACGTGCCGTGGCGGCTGGCATCATCGGTGATGGAGCGCGGAAACAGCTCGTACCAACTGGCGAACTCGGCAAGTTCACGCTCCACGTCCAACGGGTACTCGGGGCTGATGCTCAAGTAAGGCCGGTGGTCGGCCAGGGACATCAAGTCGGCGCTGCGGGGATCGAGGAACAATGCGACCTGCTCTTCCGGCAACAGGCCTGAAAGCTCATGGTGCAGCGCGGTCAGCTGTTCCCTCAGTTCGCCATCGCTACGCTCGGCGGCCTGTTGCACGTAATTGCGGCCTTCCTGCAATTCGAGGCTGATGGGCACCCCGGCGGCGTATTTCTTTTGCAGCTCGTAACAAAAGCTGGCGAATTGATCGAGCCAGGCCTCGATGCAAAACACGTAGCGACCCTGGACCGGCGCATTGAACTGCCCACTCCAACTGTTATTGCCCAGCTCGGCCATGACCTCGCTGTTCCAGATCTCGTCTTCCAGGGCGCGCCAACGAATCCGCACGGCCAGCTTGTCGTGGCCATCGGCGAACACCTTGCTGGTCACCGTCACATCCCGCCCCGCCAGGGCCTTGGCGGCAAATAGCCCGCCGTCGATCACCGGCATGGTGTTTTCAATTGCAATACGTGGCAACAACAAGGCCTGTGACAACGGCAAATGCGGGTTGTAGGCCAGGTCAGTCGGGTGTTCGGCAGTCATCGAGCATCGCTCCTTTTACGCCCCATGGACGCGCTTGTGGCGGTAAAGGCCCAACGGGTCCCTGATTAAACTCACTTAAGCTCCGAACCGGACCGGCGACCAAAAGTTCAGCGAGATTTACTGGCCGGCTCCGGGGAATCAAATCCGTCGAGTCATGGTCAACCCAACAAGCACGACTCAAGCCACATCCCCTCCGGAGAGCCGCCCATGAGCATTCCCATCCCGGCCGAAACACCCGATCCGAATATCGACGACCCCAACCTGCCACCAGCGGGTCCCGACCCGGAGCCGATACCGGAAAAAGACCCACCGCTCGACCCGCAACAGCCCCACGGTGACCCGCCGAGCGAGGCACCGCCGGAGCGCGTGTGAGGTAGCCTAGTCGCAACTCTCGGGAACGACGTGAAACCTGCCGGAGTGTCAAGCCAGGGCGCCCTGGCTTACCCCTTGTTGTCCCTTTCCAACGCCCGGACAATCATCGGCATCACGCTGAAGATCGCCAGCGCCAGCACCGTGCTGAGCAGCGCAGTCGCTTCGCGCCCCAGCCCGGCAGCAACGCCGATGGCCGCCGTCATCCACAGGCCAGCGGCGGTGGTCAGGCCCTTGACGTGGCTTTCATCGCCGTCAGCGTTTTTCAGGATCGTGCCGGCGCCGAGAAAGCCGATGCCGGCCACAACGCCCTGGATCACGCGGCTCATGGCGTCAGCCTGGGAACCGGACATCTGCGGCACCAGCACGAACAGCGCAGCCCCTAGCGCCACCAGCATATGGGTACGCACGCCCGCGGCCTTGCCCTTGTGTTCACGCTCGAACCCGAGGATGCCCCCAAGCAGTGCAGCCATCACCAGACGCACCGTTACGCGCGTCATTTGCTCGGTATCGGTGATGTCGGCGAATTCCGCTTGCAGGGTTACCCAGACTTCATCCCACCAGGATTCCATGGACCTTCCTCTCTCACGTCGATAAATGATGGACCACAAGCGGGGCCAGACGTGCCCGCTCCGACCGCTGATCAGCCGCAACGAACCCTGCTGGTCGCCAGGCGCCTAACGATCAGATATCAGGAAGGAGCACCACCATGACTGTGCGTATCGATGACGACCAGACCTGCCATTTCGAAACCCCCAACGGCCCGGAACAGCGTCCGGCCAGCGAACTGACCATCATCACAGACCCGGACAAAGCCATGTCGGCCGTGGAACTCAACAGAGGGCGGGTCTACCTGACCGAGGCGGAAGTGGACGCCTTGACCGTGGCCGGGGCGGCTGACGGTCGCCAGAACCTGAAGGCGACGGACAGCGACTCAGTGATTTGAATCCCAATCCAATACATTTGTGGCGAGGGGATTTATCCCCGCTCGAGTGCGCAGCGCTCGCAAATTTTTAGGGGCGCTGCGCGCCCCAGCGGGGATAAATCCCCTCGCCACAGTAGTATGTTAGTCCAGCCATGGGTGCATCAACGTGTCGCAGGGCTTGGGGCCGACGGCATCTGATCCGGTTTTTATCCGGCTACCTGAGTCTGTTATGCAAACAGTTCGATGCTCATAGTGCTCCGGCCAGATAGCGGCTGATGAGCGACCGACCATGAGCGAACGAATTCCCGTCCAGTTGATACCGACCTACGATCCCGCGCCGACCAGGATCAAGGCCCGGACCACCGACAACCTGATCCATACCCGCAGCTTCACCGGTTTGTTTCGCACCTTGCGCATCAGCGGTGCCGGTGTCTTGTTCTTGCTGTTCTTCGGCACGGTGTGGTTGGACTGGAACGGTCGCCAGGCCGTGCTCTGGGACCTTTGCGAAAGCAAATTCCATATTTTTGGCGCGACCTTCTGGCCGCAGGATTTCATCCTGCTATCGGCGTTGCTGATCATCGCCGCGTTCGGCCTGTTTGCAATGACCGTGTTCGCCGGACGCGTGTGGTGCGGCTACACCTGTCCGCAGAGTTCGTGGACCTGGCTGTTCATGTGGTGCGAGAAAATCACCGAGGGTGAGCGCAACCAGCGGATCAAGCTGCAAGCCGCGCCCTGGGGACCGAACAAACTGCTGCGACGCTGGGCCAAGCACACATTGTGGCTCGCCATCAGCCTGCTCACTGGCCTGACATTTGTCGGCTACTTCACCCCGATCCGCCCGCTGGCCGAAGAACTCCTGACCCTGCAAATGGCCGGCGTCAGTTTGTTCTGGGTACTGTTTTTCACCGCTGCCACCTACCTCAACGCCGGCTGGCTGCGCGAAGCCGTGTGCATGCACATGTGCCCTTATGCGCGGTTCCAGAGCGTGATGTTCGACAAGGACACGTTGACCATTTCCTATGATGTGGCCCGTGGCGAGAACCGTGGCCCGCGCAAGCGTGAGGCTGATCCGGCCGCCATCGGCCTGGGTGACTGCATCGACTGCCAGATGTGCGTGCAGGTTTGCCCCACCGGCATCGACATCCGCGACGGCTTGCAAATGGAGTGCATCGGTTGCGCGGCATGCATCGATGCCTGCGATTCGATCATGGACAAGATGGGCTACGCCCGCGGCCTGATCAAATACACTTCCGAACACCAGTTGCAAGGGGGCAAGACCCACCTGCTGCGACCGCGGCTGATCGGCTACACCGCCGTCTTGCTGGTCATGATCGGCGCGTTGGCCCTGGCACTGGTGGAGCGGCCGATGGTGTCGCTGGACGTGAGCAAGGACCGTGGCCTGTTTCGTGAAAACAGCCAGGGCCAGATCGAGAACATCTACAGCCTGAAGATCATCAACAAGACCCAGCAACGCCAGTCGTATCACCTGTCCTTGGTGGACGGCGACGGCTTCGTCCTGCAAGGCCAGACCCAACTGAGCCTGGCGCCGGGGGAGATCGTCGACGTGCCGGTGTCGGTGGCGATGCTCAGCGGGCGTCCTGGCAAAGGTTCAGAGGAAGTGACCTTCAAGGTCGCCGACAGTGACGCGCCTGATGTCTACAGCGAAGCAACAAGCCGTTTTGTCGCACCGATGAATCGGTGAAGCCTTAAGATGCCTCGCTCCCATAATGAAAGCCGCTCCAGACCGGGCCCGCCATGAAACGCTACGAACAATTCGCCGACGACATCGCGCAACTGATCCGCTCCGGCATGCTGGGGCCCGGCCAGCGGATACCGTCGGTACGCTATGCCAGCCAGACCTATGGCGTCAGCCCGTCCACCGTGTTCCAGGCCTATTACCTGCTGGAGCGCCGAGGCCTGATTCGCGCCCGGCCGCGCTCCGGCTACTTCGTCAACCATCATGGGCCAAGCCCGTTCTACGAACCGGTGATCAGCAGCCCGGTTCATGAGTCCACCGAAGTCGATGTCAGCGAACTGGTATTTTCAGTGCTCGACTCGATCAAGGACCCTGCCACCGTACCGTTCGGCTCGGCCTTTCCCAGCCCACTGCTGTTTCCGCTGCAGCGCCTGTCGCGCTCGTTGTCCAGCGCCACGCGGGACATGGATCCGCGCGTGGTGGTCACCGACATGTCACCGGGCAACCCTCAGCTGCGCCGCCAGATCGCCCTGCGCTACATGGTCGGTGGGCTGATGTTGCCAATGGAGCAATTGTTGGTCACCAACGGCGCGCTAGAGGCGTTGAACCTGTGCCTGCAAGCGGTCACAGAACCGGGCGACTTGGTGGCGATCGAGGCACCGGCGTTCTACGCCAGCCTGCAAGTGCTGGAACGGCTCAAGCTCAAGGCCGTGGAAATTCCTGTGCATCCGCGCGATGGCATCGACCTTGAAGTGCTGGAACAGACCTTGGCGCGCCATCCGATCAAGGCCTGCTGGTGCATGACCAGTTTCCAGAACCCCATGGGCGCGACGATGCCCGAAGCGCGCAAACAGGCGCTGGTCGAGCTGCTGCGCCGTCATGAGGTGCCACTGATCGAAGATGATGTCTATGCCGAACTCTATTACGGCCAACAGGCGCCCAAACCGGCGAAGGCGTTCGACACCGAAGGACTGGTGATGCATTGCGGTTCGTTCGCCAAGAGCCTGGCCCCGGGCTATCGCATCGGCTGGGTCGCCGCCGGGCGCTATGCGCAGAAAATCGAACGGCTCAAGCTCATGACGTCGTTGTGCGCCTCGATGCCAGCCCAGGCCGCCATTGCCGACTACCTGCAACACGGTGGCTACGACCGTCACCTGCGCAAATTGCGCTACGCCCTGGAAGAGCAGCAAAGCGCCATGCTCGCCGCCATTGCCCGCTATTTTCCGGCCCAGACCCGCGTGAGCCAGCCAGCGGGTGGCTATTTCCTGTGGCTCGAACTGCCGGAGCAGATCGATTCGCTGAAGCTGTTCCAGATGGCCCTGGCGCAGGGCATCAGCATCGCGCCGGGACCGATCTTTTCAGCGACCCGGCGCTTCAACAATTGCATTCGCCTGAACTATGGCGGCCCTTGGACCGACGTTTCGGAAAAGGCCATGGAGACGTTGGGGCGGATCATCAAGTCGTTCTGAGTCGATTGCCAGCGCTGGACAGCTCAGCGCCCGCCGCCCAGGTCCACAAACGTGCCGGTCGCATACGAAGCCTTGTCCGACAGTAACCAGATAATCGCTTCGGCCACTTCATCAGGGCGTCCGCCCCGCGCCATGGGAATCGCCGATTCCAGCTTGCTGACGCGATCCGGGTCGCCACTGAGGGCGTGGAAATCGGTATAGATATAGCCAGGACGGACGGCGTTGACGCGAATGCCTTCGCCGGCCACTTCCTTGGAAAGTCCGATCGTGAAAGTATCCAGCGCGCCCTTGGAGGCCGCGTAGTCCACGTATTCAGCCGGCGCGCCGAGGCGGGCGGCAACTGACGAGACGTTGACGATGCTGCCGCCCTGCCCGCCATGCCGGGGCGACATGCGCAGCACCGCGTGCTTGGCACACAGGATCGGCCCCAACACGTTGGTCTTGAGGATCTTGAGAATGCGGAACTCGGACATTTCATCGAGTCGGGATTTGTGCGCAACCGTACCGGCGTTGTTTACCAGTGCAGTGACGCGCCCCAACTCGGCGTCAACGCGATTGAACAGGCCGACCACCTCGTCCTCGATACTCACGTCGGCCCGGACCGCAATGGCCTGCGCGCCCTTGGCCCGGACCTGTTCGAGTACATCCTGGGCGGCATTTTCGTCGGCTTGGTAATTGATGCAGATCCGATAGCCCAGGTCGGCAGCCAACAGCGCCGTGGCCGCCCCGATCCCGCGACCGCCGCCAGTGATGACGATGATTTTATCCACGCTGCTTCTCCGTTTCACGCAAACACATCGGGCCCAAGAATAGCGTTCGCCTGTGTTTTTGCACAACGCGGCCCGCTTACCGGGCCGAGGCACACGCCCTAGCGAACGAGTGCGCGCAGGTCCAGGCGACCGTCCAGCAGCGGCGGGCACCAGTAATAACCGCCGGTAATCGGTCGGCTCATGCGGTACAGGCCATCGGTGATACCGTCCTCCAACCCGCTCATGCGGCGCAGTTGCGCCTCGAAGGCGTCGAGGGAGAAACCGAACGCGAGGAACATCAGGCCAGCGCGATCACCTTCGATCCAAGGCATGGAACGGCGCACGACGAAGGCCTCCGGGGCGAAGCTTTCCTGGGCCGTGCGCTTGACGTGGGCCGACTCCGGCGCGTCTTCGATCTCTTCGTTGTCGCTCAGGCGACGGCCCATGATGTTGTCCCGCTCATGGGTCTGCATCGCCGCGAAACCATCCAGATCATGTTGCCACTGCTGGATCGCGGCAAAACTGCCACCGCGCAACCCGTCGTTGCCCTGGGCCAGGGCGGCGGCGATGGCCGCTTCGTCATGGGGGTTTTCGGTGCCATCTTCGTAGCCGGTCAGGTCGTGCCCGGTCATGTGGCGGAAGGTTTCGTTCATCTGCACCAGGCGCAGGGCCGGCGCCAATGCCGCTTCGATGGCGCGACTGCGGTGCAGCAGCTCGCCCCGGTCCTCGCCGTGCAACCAGCACCAGAGCGCGTGCTGGGTCGACGGGTTGTCGACGCCGACACCGGCCAGCGCGGGAAACGCCCGCAAGCCTTCGACCTGGCCGCCCAGCGCCTGGACCAGCGATTCGCCAAGGCCGACCACCGCGCGGCCATCCAATTGAAGCAGCAGTTTGTCGAGCGCAGCCGGCAGTGCCTCGACCGATTCCAGGGCAAAAAACAGATGACGAGCCTGAGGCGGAACAGGGGTGGCGAGAATGCCGGGCTGGTAGTAACTCATGGGAACTCCTTTGGAAAGAGCCGCGAGTTTAACCGGCGGCCGCCGCTTTGTGTGGTTTCGCTTGAGGCCCGTCATTTTGAGCCATTACGCGTTTTTGTAGGAACATGCCCACTGCGCTGTCAGACCAGACGGAAACAAGCCCCTGCCCAACCACTCCCAATTGTCGCGTAGCGGAAAACATCCTAGATTGACCCCCCTCAAGGAAGGCCAACAGGAGCGGTCCATGATGCAAATTGCCAAATCGATACTCGCCGGGACGTTTTTCCTCGTCTGCGTAACCACCCCAAGCTTTGCCAAGGAGCGAATTGAAGACCGGGTCAACGCGGTCATCCAGCCCTTGATGAAACAACAGGACATCGCCGGCATGGCGGTCGCGATCACGCATAACGGTCAGCGGCAGTATTTCAATTTTGGGGTCGCTTCCAAGGACACGAAAAGCGCGGTGACTGACCAGACCCTGTTCGAAGTCGGCTCGATCAGCAAGGCCTTCACCGCGACGCTTGGCGCCTACGCCCTGGCCCGAGGCAAACTGTCCCTGATGGACCCCGCCGGCCGCTTCGCCCCCGAATTGCGCGGCAGTGCCTTGGAAAGCATCCGCCTGCTCGATCTCGCCACCTACACCCCGGGCGGCCTGCCGTTGCAGTTCCCCGACGATGCCGACCGTCCCGACCGGATGTTCAGTTATTACCAGAGTTGGAAACCGCTCTACCCGGTCGGCACCCAGCGGCTGTATTCGAACCCGAGCATCGGCTTGTTCGGCCATCTGGCGGCCCGCAGCCTGGGGCGACCGTTTGACGAGGTGATGGAACAAACGCTGATGCCCGGGCTGGGCCTCAAGCACAGCTACGTGCGGGTGCCGCAGGACCAACTGGGCCGGTATGCCCAAGGCTACGCAAAGGATGGCAGGCCGGTGCGGGTCGGCCCCGGCGCGATGGATTCGGAGGCCTACGGGGTGAAGACCAGCTCATCGGACCTGATTCGTTTCGTCGAGGCCAACCTGCAACCTGAAAAGCTGGACGCTGACCTCAAGCAAGCCATCGCCACGACACAGACAGGTTTCTACAAGGCCGGCCAAATGACTCAGGGGCTGGGCTGGGAGTTCTACCCCGCCCCGTTCACCCTGGAGAAATTGCTCGCTGGCAACACGCCAGGGATGGCCCTGACCCCGCAAAAAGTCGAACCGCTCGACCCACCCCGGCCCGCGCCGGACGGTGCCTGGATCAACAAGACCGGGTCTACCAATGGTTTCGGTGCTTATGCGGCGTTCGTCCCTGGGAAGGATGTGGGGATTGTGCTGCTGGCGAATAAAAACTACCCGAACGAAGAACGGGTGAAGGCCGCGCACCAGATTCTGATGGCGTTGCAAGAGCAATGAGGTCACCTCACCACAGGGACCTCGTCGCTCTTGGAATCAATCATCCAGCGGTTTCGGCGCAGTCGCTGGCTTGGCTGCCTTGCCCGGCTTCGCACCTTTCGCGTCCTTGGCCGGCTCGGGTTCCGGCGCGGGGGGTGACGCCGCAGGGGTCGCTTCTTTTTCCGCTGCGGGAAGTTTATCGACAGTGTCGAACAATTCTTTCAACTCGATCGCGCCCGAATGCTCAAGCTTCTTTTCCCCGTCCTTGCCCACCAGGATGATCTTGGTCTGCGCACCGGCCCCCAGTTTGAGAGAACGAATCAGCGCCATGGTGCTCTGCGGGTCGAGGTCCTTGCCGTCACGCTGCCCGATGGTGTTGAGCACCGTGTAAAGCACCATGTTGCGCTCGGAAAAACCCTGCTTGCCCGCCGGCTCATCCAAGGCTTCCTTCAGCTTGACCCACGCAGGATCGACGGAGCTGGGCGCGATGACGATCAGCGGGCGAGACTTGCCGACTTCCGCCACCAGGGGTGAATCGCCATCGGCGGCGAACAGGGGGCCAGCGATGGCCAGCAGGGTAGCGAAGGTCAACGACCGAATAAGCATGCGCCTCTCCTTTTGATATTTACGCTGTACTGATTGCACATGGCGGCGATTGTTCCGCGAGAGTCGCCCGATACGCAGCTGCCTGCCTTGAAGCTTAGGCGACCGGACCCATAGCGCAACCGTGACACAAGGCGTTCAAAGGCCGAACGGAAAAGTGTCCTCCTCGTTTTCCAGCGGGTGAGGCGCGGGTAACGGCGTGACGGCTTCGGTCTGTTCGAACCAGAGCCAGGCGTCGAATTGTTCGGCCAGCACCGCCTCGAAATAGTGGCTCTGGCGTTCGGTCTCAGGGCGGTAGATCACACCGATAGCGCGTTCAAGCAGCGGTTCCGACAACGCGTCCAACAAGTCTTCGTCGGGCGCGGTTCGCCAGTCGGTCAGCGATGCGCCCACGCCTGCCAGCAAAAACTCCCGCTCCCAACTGCCGGCCAGCGCTGGCACGACTGGCTTGATTTTCATCGGCGCGTCCCAGTCATCGGCCGCCGCCACGCTGCCATGGTCAGTGCCCATGCCCAGCAACACCGCGTCGCGACCATAGGCCATGCGGCACAATTGGCCAATATTGAATTCCCCTTCCCAGCCCATGCGCGTCGCGGCGGCATTGCCGATGTGGGAGTTATGTGCCCAGACCACCGCTTTTGCACCCGGCCCACGATGCTCCAACAGGCTTTGCAAGGTGTCGAACATATGCTTGTCCCGCAGGTTCCAGGACGATTTGCCGCCACGGTACATCGCCCGGTAATACTGCTCGGCGGCGCGCACGACACGGGCATTCTGGACGGCACTGAAGAATCCTTCGTCGTCCTGGATCAACGGGTCGAGGCGCTCGGCCAGCAAGCTGTTGAGCTGCTCGACCACGGCGTCTTCGCACGTCGCCAGGTTGCCGCGTTCGGTGAAATGGCCGTACAACGCCGGATCGTCGTGCCACGGCGTCAGGCAGCCATAACGGTGTCGGGCGTCACGGGACAGATGTGGATGGCTCTTGTCGAGGTAATCGAGCACCTCGTCGATGGAATGCCGCAGGCTGTAGACGTCCAGGCCGCGGAACTCCACGCGTCGAGCGGCAGGCTGGCCGAGGTTGTGGTCCCGCAGCCAACGGACGAACGCCTGGACATCACTGTTGCGCCACATCCAGCTCGGGAAACGGGCGAAGGCCTGCTGTTTCCAGGCCGAGGGGCCCAGGTCACGGACGCAGCGGTCGATTTGCCCGGCGTCGGGCCAGTCGGCTTCGACGGCGACAATGGCGAAGCCGTGATGCTCGATCAGATGTCGGGTGATGGCGGCGCGGGTGCGGTAGAAATCGTGGGTGCCGTGGCTGGCTTCGCCGATCAGTACGACCTTGGCGTCGGCGAAGCGATTGAACATCTGGCCAAAGGCCGGGCTGTCCTCGGCGGGCAGCGGCTCGGCGTGATGACGCAAGATGTCGGCAATGCCGGTGCGCGGTTCGGCGCGATGACGGCGTAGGCGTTGCAGCAGATCTCTGGCTGGGCTGTTCATGGATCGTGGCCTCATCAGTACCTGGTTTACAGGTATGACTACGGCGACATCCGCATGACTCCGAGCAAATCAGAACGCCAGTTTGAAGCCGATCAGCGCCAACATCACCGCCAGGCAAGGGCGCAGGAGCTCGTCGGAAATGCGTCCCGACAAGTGGCTGCCCAGATAGATGCCCGGCAACGAACCGATCAGCAGAAAGCCCAGGATGTGCCAGTCCATGTTGCCCATGCTCGCATGGCCCAGGCCAGCGACCAGGGTCAGCGGCACCGCGTGGGCGATTTCGGTGCCCACCAGGCGCTTGGTAACCAGGAACGGATAGAGGATAAACAACGCGACGGTGCCCAGCGCGCCAGCACCGATGGAGGTCAACGCGACCATCGTGCCCAGGACCAGGCCAGTGATCACGGTCAAAACGTTGAGCCGCGAACCGCTGGGGTTGTAATGGCCGCCGGCGCGGTCATGGGCGAATTGCAGCAGGCGTTTCTTGAACAGGATCGCCAGGGCGGTGGCAAACAGCACAAAGCCCAGGGCTTGCTTGATGACCGCGTTCATCGCGTCGGGCGAGCCGTCCAGGCTGCTGAGAAACCACAGGGTCAACCCGACCGCCGGCACACTGCCAAGGGTCAGCCAACCGGTAATCGCCCAGTCGATATTGCGATTTTTGGCATGGACCAGGACGCCGCCGGATTTGGTGATTGCCGCGTACAGCAGGTCCGTACCCACCGCCGTCGCAGGGTTGATACCAAACCATAACAGGATGGGAGTCATCAGCGATCCGCCACCCACGCCGGTCATTCCGACGATGAAACCGACCACCAGGCCCGCTACGACTAAACCGACATTACCGAAATCCATCAAACCCGTCTCAGCGCGACCGCGTGAAAAATCTGGCCGCGAGCATAGCGATTTTTCTTATAACTCCCTATATCGATGTGATCTATCTTTATTCCATTCTTACTGGACCGGCAGGAAATTGAGGAACAGCAAGCTCTGCGCGTAATTGAGCCCTATGCGCCGGTAGCGCTCGTCGAGCATCTGCGTCAGCAGGTCCAGCCGCGCGACTATTTTCCCGAACTCGACGGCGAAGCTCAGGTTGCTCCCCTCCTCCGAAATTTCATTGGAAAACAACATCGGCGTGCCGTCCTTGTTCTGTCGCTGGCCCAGCAACCACGTGGCTTTCTCGATGTTGCGCGCCGCGTTGCTGACGAAGCGCGGGTCAATGGTATCGGTCATATAGAACTCGAGCCGATTGCCATGGGCCGTCACCAGCATGCTGCCGATGGCGTAGATGAATGCACCGACCCGATCGCCGAGAAACTCCGGGCTCATGGCGTAGCTCAGGGCGGCGAGATCCTTCTTGTTGCCCAGGGTTGGCAAAGGTTGTTGCTGCTCGATGGCCTGGCGCACCTGCTTGACGGCAATACGCGCATCCAGGAAGCCCGACTTACGCAGCTCTTCAGGGTTGCGCAGGTAAAGCTTGTGCATCAGCAGGTACAGACTTTCCAGGTTGTCATGCATCGAGAGCGTGGCCATGCGGTCGACACTGGTCTGCAAGAATTCCTGGGGCCGGGCGTTGCTGAACTGATTGACCATGTCCTGGCCCTGCTGCTGACTGCAGCCGCCGCTGAGCAGCAACAAAAGCCCTGCCAGCAGCAAGCCGCAGCGCCGTGGCAATACCATTTCGAAAGGGAAAACACCGGCCATTGAATCTCGGTCTGGGCATGGGGAAACGGTGGGGGTCGCCGCTTCCTGGCCATGGATAGAGCGGCAAAAGTCCCAAAAGTGCAGTGGTCGCCATCAAATCTCCCGCTCGGGTCAGGCTCGCCTCGCTCAATTAGTCTTACTTTTTAATTGATAATTCTGTATTTATGGCTATAAATCCCTTCGCAAGCCGTAAATAGAAAGACTACTGAACAGAAAAACCTTCATCGCTGTCCGACCAAGTAACGGACTCGACCCGCGTTAAAACAACAACAAAACAACAGGAAGGAAGGTCACACCATGCTTGAATCCAAATATCTGCTCACGGCCCTCGGAGTCTCTCTGATGATCGCCACCTCATCCCAGGCCGCGGGCCTGACCAACGAACGCGTTGCGTTCGGCAAGACCAACGACGGCACCGCGGTTGAAAAATACATCCTGCGCAACAGCCATGGCATGGAGGCGACCGTCATCACCTATGGCGGGATCCTGCAATCGCTGGTCGTGCCGGACAAAAACGGCATGACCGCCGACATCGTGCTGGGCTTCGACGATGTTCAGGGCTATCAGAAGAACGGCAATGTGTATTTCGGCGCGACCATCGGCCGCTTCGGCAACCGCCTGGCCGGCGGCGCCTTCGAGCTGGACGGCAAGCGTTACCAAGTACCGCAGAACGATAAGGACAACTCCTTGCACGGCGGACCTCAAGGGTTCGACAAACGGGTATGGAAAGCCGAGCCGAGCAATGACAAGGATTCGGTGGGCGTGACCCTGACGTATGTATCGGCGGACGGCGAAATGGGTTTTCCCGGCAACCTGAAGACGGACGTTACCTACAGCCTCAACGATAAGAACGAGCTGCGCATCGACTACAAGGCCACCACCGACAAACCGACGGTGCTGAACCTGACCAACCACAGCTATTTCAACCTGGCTGGCGCGGGTAACGGCGACATCCTCAAGCAAGTCGCGACCCTGCACGCGTCCCGTTATACGCCAGTGACGGCCAAGCTCATCCCCACCGGCGAGCTGGCGCCTGTCGCCGGCACGCCGATGGACTTCACCAAACCCACTGCCATTGGCACGCATATCAAGGCCGATCACCCTCAACTCAAATTTGCCGAGCCGAAACAGGGCGGCTTCGATTTCAACTGGGTGCTCGACGCCAAGGGGGACGTGAGCAAACTCGCCGCCGATGTCCAGGATCCGCAATCCGGACGGCGCCTGCAGCTCTATACCAGCGAACCCGGCGTGCAGTTCTACACCAGCAACTTCCTTGATGGCACGGTCAAGGGCAAGCAAGGCAAGGTCTATTCGCACTGGGGTGCGTTCACTCTCGAGACCCAGCACTACCCGGACTCGCCCAATCAGCCGTCCTTCCCTTCAACACGACTTGACCCGGGCCAGACCTACACCCAGGCCATGGTGCTGAAGTTCTCGGCCGAGTAACTTCCCCACGATTGATCGTTCCCGCCCGTTACACGGGAACGATCAAGATGGGAACACCTGGTCTATCCTGCTGCCACACGCTTTATCGACCCGCAGAGCAGGAGATGTGCATGAGAACTGTGGAATTGGCCGGTGTTTCGGTACCGGTAATCGGCCAGGGCACTTGGCGCCTGGGTGAAGAACCGTCCCATCACAAGAAGGAAGTGGCCGCCCTGCGCTTGGGCATCGAACTGGGCATGACGCTGATTGATACGGCGGAAATGTACGCCGAGGGCGGCGCCGAACACGTCGTTGGCGAAGCGATCACCGGGCTGCGCGACCAGGTGTTCCTGGTGAGCAAGGTCTATCCGCACAACGCCAGTCGTAAAGGCATTCCGTTGGCCTGCGAGCGCAGCCTACGGCGGCTCGACACCGATTACATCGACCTGTATCTGCTGCACTGGCGCGGCCAGTACCCGTTGGAAGAAACCGTCGAAGCGTTTGAACGCCTGCGCGAAGAAGGCAAGATCGGGCGCTGGGGCGTGTCGAACTTCGATGTCGCTGACCTCGAGGAATTGGCCTCGCCGGCCTGCGCCACCAATCAAGTGCTGTATAACCTGCAAGAACGCGGCATCGAATTCGACCTGCTGCCCTGGTGCCAGCAGCGGCGCATGCCGGTCATGGCTTACTGCCCGGTCGGCCAGGGTGGACATTTGCTGAAGGATCACACCCTGCAACAGATTGCCGAGCGCCACCGCGCGACGCCGGCGCAGATCGCCCTGGCCTGGCTCTTGCGCCAGGACAATGTCATCGCCATCCCCAAGGCCGTGCAACCTGAACATGTGCGCCTGAACGCCGAAGCAGCGAATCTGCAGCTTGAGCCCCAGGATTTGGCGGCGTTGGACCTGATGTTCCCGCAGCCACAGGGCAAGCAGCGGTTGGCGATGGTCTGACTCCACTGAAATCGGCGGGCACTGACCTGTGGCGAGTCATGGAAAATCAGAACAACCCCATCTGCCCCCCGATCAACGTTGAAAAATCATCGTCCACAAACGGCAGGATCGCATCCGCCAATGGCTGCAGCTGCTTGGTCACGTAGTGGTCGTAGTCGATTGGCGCACTACGGGTTTCCAGTGGTTCAGGTCCTGTGACGGTGATCACGTAGCTGATCCAGCCACCGTTCTGATACTGCCGTGGACGGCCCTGGCGCTCGTTGAACTCATCGGCGAGCCGCGCTGCCCGAACGTGGGGAGGAACGTTGCGTTCGTAGTCATCCAGCGGACGGCGCAGGCGCTTGCGGTAGACCAGTCGATCATCGAACGCCCCGGCCAGCGTCTGCTGGACATAATTGCGCACGTAGTCCTGATAGGGCTTGCGATGGAAGATCCGCCCGTACAGCTCCTGCTGGAACTGCCGGGCCAGGGGCGACCAGTCGGTGCGCACGGTTTCCAGGCCCTTGTAGATGATTTCGTCGCTGCCGTCGGCACGGGTCACCAGGCCGGCGTAGCGCTTCTTGCTGCCCTCCTCCGTGCCACGAATCGTGGGCATCAGGAAGCGCTTGAAATGGGTTTCGAACTGCAGCTCCAGCGCACTCTGCAATCCATACTCGTCGCGCACATGATCGTCCCACCATTGGTTGACGTAAGCGACCAGGTCCCGGCCGATCTGCGCGGCCTCTTCCTGGCCGTGAGCCCGGCCCAACCAGACGAATGTCGAGTCGGTATCGCCATAGATCACCACGTGCCCCTGGGCTTCGATCAGCTGCCGGGTGCGCTGCATGATCTGGTGTCCGCGCAGGGTGATGGACGACGCCAGCCGTGTATCAAAGAAGCGACAGCCGCTGGAGCCGAGCACGCCGTAAAACGCGTTCATGATGATTTTCAGCGCCTGGGACAGCGGCGCGTTGTGTTCGCGCTTGGCCGTTTCCCGGCCTTCGGCGACCCGCGCCACGATGGCGGGCAGGCAGTGGCGGGTGCGGGAGAACCGCGCCCCGCGAAAACCGGGCACCGACTCGCCATCGTCCGGGTGGCGCAGGCCTTCGATCAAGCCCACCGGATCGATGAGGAAGGTGCGGATGATCGACGGGTACAGGCTCTTGTAGTCCAGCACCAGCACTGACTCATAGAGCCCCGGCTGGGAGTCCATGACAAACCCGCCAGGGCTCGCCTCGGGCGGACGCTGGCCAAGGTTCGGCGCGACGAAACCCTGGCGGTGCATCAGCGGCATGTACAAATGCGTGAACGCCGCCACCGATCCCCCGCTGCGATCCGCCGGCAGGCCGGTGACGCTGGCCCGCTCCAGCAGGAACTTGAGCAGCTCGGTCTTGGCGAAGATCCGCGTGACCAACTCGCAGTCCTTGAGGTTGTAGCGAGCCAGGGCCGGCTTGTCCTCGGCGAACATGCGGTTGATTTCATCCATACGCTGGTAGGGGTTGTCGATGGACTTGCCTTCACCGAGCAGCGTCTGGGCGACGTTTTCCAGGCTGAACGAGGGAAAGCTCCACGTGGCCGAACGCAAGGACTCGATCCCGTCGATGATCAACCGCCCAGCCGCCGAGGCGAAGAAATGGTTGTTGCGCGCGCCGTGCTCGCGCCATTGCATTTCTTCGCCACCACGCCCCAGGCGCAGCGGCACGGCCAGCCGGCGGGCGTGTTCATGCAGCACGCGCAAATCGAACTGCACCAGGTTCCAGCCGATGATCGCGTCGGGGTCGAAGCGAGCGAACCATTCGTTGAGTTTCTTCAGCAGCAACGTGCGGGATTCGCAATATTCGAGCTGGAAATCCACAGCGCTGTCGTCGCCGTTGGGCGGCCCGAGCATATACACCTGGCGCTCGCCGCAGCCTTCCAGGGCGATGGAATAGAGATCACCCTGGGCGGTGGTTTCGATGTCCAGGGACACCAGTCGCAACGGTGGACGGTACTCAGGCGCCGGTTTCATCTGGGCGTCGACCAGTTGGCCATCCGCGGCCGGCGTGCCGCCGAACCAGACCGGCGCGGTGATGAAGCGCTCCATCAGGTAACGCTCCGGCGGCCGGATGTCAGCCTCGAACACCTCGACGCCGGCGCGGCGCAACGTGGTGTCCAGGCGCATCAGTTGCGCATGTTGCCGGCAATACAGGCCCAGCACCGGGCGATGCTCGAAATCCAGCAGCTCCAGGGGACGCAACTCGACATCCTTCTCGCCCTGCAGCAGCGCCTCAACTTGGCCGCGCTGGACCTGCGGCACGAACGCCACCGATGGCTGCACCGGCAGGCGCACACGGCGGGGACCGGCGTCGGTGGCCAGCCAGAACTCGACTTCAGTGCCCGCCGGGGTATCGCGCCAATGCCGGGTCAGGACGAAGCCCTGCTGTAGATCCACCGCTGAAACCTCAGATTTTACGTGTCACTCATTCTACCTGTGACCTGAGGACTTCACCTGCTCTGGATCTGCTTTTGTGGCGAGGGAGCTTGCTCCCGTTGGGTCGCGCAGCGGCCCCCCTGTATCTGCCTGACACACCGGGGTGTCATTGCTTTTTTGGGGCCGCTACGCAGCCCAGCGGGAGCAAGCTCCCTCGCCACAACAGCGCGCAATATCAAATCAGTGAATTTTCATTGGTCATGACGCTTTTGGACGGCTGACTGCCGCTTTATCGCTTGCTCTGCGCCGTTGGGTCTACGATTCTTAAACCACCCGCAAAAACGCTACCCGAGGCCACCCATGAAAACCGTCGCGCAGTTGCTCCGGATAAAAGACGAGAAGAACCAGCAAGTGCATACCATTTCACCGGACGACATGGTGCTGCAGGCGCTGATGCGCATGGCCGAAAAAAACGTCGGCGCCCTGCTGGTAGTAAAAAACGACGAAGTGCTGGGCATCATCAGCGAGCGCGACTACGCACGCAAAATGGTCTTGCATGGCCGCTCCTCGGTGGGCACGAAAGTCAGTGACATCATGGTTTCGCCGGTCATCACCATCGATCCTCACCAAACCGTCGAGACTTGCCTGAGCATCATGACCGATAAACACCTGCGGCATTTGCCGGTGGTGGAGGACGGCAAGCTGGTCGGCCTGTTGTCCATTGGTGACTTGGTCAAGGAAGCCATTGCCGAGCAGGCGGACCTGATCAGACAACTGGAGCAATACATTCGCGGCGAATGATTGGCGCGGACGGGTTGCTCATTTCCAACTCACTTCTATATTGAAGGAGTTGTCCCTGCCGAGCATCCCCATGGCCGTTACCGACCGACTGATCATTTGTGAGCATTGCGATGCGGTATACGAGCCGGTTGCGCTGGTCCCGCATCAAAAAGCCATGTGTTTGCAATGCCACGCGGTGATCCAGCGGTACAACGGCCTGAGCATTGAACAGCGCCTGGCCTTGAGCATCACTGCGGCGGTGCTGTGGACCTTCGCCAATGTGTATCCGGTGATGAGCATCCGGCTCCAGGGCCTGAGCAACAGCGCTACGTTGTGGGATTCCGTCTTGGCCCTGAGCCAGGGACCCATCACCTTCATCGCCCTGGTGGCTGCGGTCGCCATCATCATTGCTCCCGCCCTCCAACTTGCGCTGTTGCTATGGGTATTGGGCTACGCCCATGCCAATCGACGGGCACCCGCCTTCAACCTGTGCATGCGCAGCCTGGAAACCCTGCGACCGTGGAGCATGCTGGAGGTGTGCCTGCTGGGTGCGCTGGTAGCCGTCATCAAGCTTGCCGGGTTGCTCGACGTGCTGCCGGGCATCGGCCTGTTCGCCCTGGCCGCCTTGAGCCTGCTGATGATCCGTATTGCCGGTCGTGATGTCCGCGACCTATGGGACAGCCTGTGAACGCTACACTGCGGGAAAACCCGCCCCGAGCCAGGGATTTCAACCTGTGCCTGTGCCACAGCTGCGGCCTGGCCTGCGACATGACCAACGAGCCCGAGGCCTGCCCGCGCTGCGATGCCGCCCTGCACCGGCGCAAACCCGATACCCTCACCCGCACTTGGGCCTACATGCTGGCGGCGCTGGTGTTCTACATCCCGGCCAACCTGCTACCGGTCATGAATACCCAGATGCTCGGCGACGGCGCGGACAGCACTATCATCAGCGGCGTCCTCGAGTTCTGGCACAGTGGTGCCTGGGACATCGCGCTGATCATCTTCATCGCCAGCATCGCGGTCCCCGGCATCAAGTTCGTCGTGCTGACGCTCTTGCTGGTGACCGTGCAACGCCGCAGCAACTGGGCCCAGGTCCAGCGCGCCAAGCTGTACCGGCTGGTCGAGATCATCGGCTACTGGTCGATGCTTGACGTGCTGGTGGTGGCCCTGGTGGCGGCGCTGGTGAAGTTCCAGGCCCTGAGCGACATCGAACCGCGACCGGGAATTCTGTTCTTCGGCCTCGTGGTGCTGTTTACCATGCTGTCGGCCATGAGTTTCGACCCACGGCTGATCTGGGATACCCAACCCTGCGAGGAGCTCGTGGATGAAGTCGCAAGCCACTGACGGACAGCCCACACCGGGCCGTGCCCATGTCACCACCCGTCGTTGGTCGGTCTCGCTGGTGTGGATCGTGCCGATCATCGCGGTGCTGGTGGGCGTATCCCTGGTGGTCCACAACTGGCTGCAGGAAGGGCCGACCATCACTATCACCTTCAAGACAGGTGAAGGCCTGACCGCCAACAAGACCCCGGTCAAATACCGCAATGTGGTGATCGGCCAGGTCACCGACGTGCAACTGAGCGACGATCAGAAAAACGTCACTGCCACGGTCAAGCTGGCCAAGACTGCCGACACCTTTACCCACGAAGACTCGGTGTTCTGGGTGGTGAGGCCGCGCATCGGCGCGGGCGGGATTTCCGGGATCGACACCTTGCTCTCGGGGGATTTCATCGGCGCCGACGCCGGGCATTCGAAGGTGCGCGCCAAAGCCTTTACCGGCCTGGAGGCGCCGCCGCCGATCACCTACGGCGAACCGGGCAAGCGCTTTACCCTGCACTCCCAGGACCTCGGCTCGCTGGACATCGGCTCGCCGGTGTACCTGCGCAAGATTCCGGTGGGCCAAGTGGTGTCCTACGCACTCGACGCCGATGGCAAAGGCGTCAACATCGAAGTGTTCATCAACGCGCCAAACGATGCCTACGTCACCGAGAACACCCGGTTCTGGAACGTCAGCGGCGTGGACGTCAACGTCGGCGCCAATGGTTTCGCGGTCAAGACCGAGTCCCTTTCCGCCTTGCTGGTTGGCGGCATTGCCTTCCGGGCTCCGGAATACAGCCCCAACGATATACCCGCTGCCGAAAGCAAGAACTTCGAGCTGTTCGCCGACCAGGAGAGCGCCCTGGCGCCGCCCAGTGGCAAGGCGCAATACCTGGCCCTGCGCTTTGACCAGGCCTTGCGTGGCTTGCGCGTCGGCGCACCGGTGGAGTTCCTCGGGATCGAGATTGGCCGGGTGGTCGCCATGAACCTGGACTTCGATGAGAAACAGCGCACATTCCCCGTCAACGTGGGAATCGTGATCTACCCACAATTGCTCGGCAAGGCCCATGAAAAACTGCTCAAGTCGCTCAACCACGATCCGGAAGACGAAGCCGCCGCTGCCCGCCTGGTCGGCAGTTTCGTTGAACGGGGCCTGCGCGCCCAGGCTCGCAGCGGCAACCTGCTGACCGGGCAGTTGTACATTTCGCTGGATTTTTACCCCAAGGCTGAAAAAGTCGCCTTCGACTCCTCCGCCCGGCCGCTCCGGATCCCGACCATTCCCGGCAGCCTCCAGCAGTTGCAGGAACAACTCCAGACGGTGGTCGAGCGAATCAACAAGCTGCCCCTGGAAAGCATCGCCAGCAACCTGGACGGTAACCTGGTGGAGCTGCGCAAAGGCTTGTCGCAATTCAACAACAAGACCCTCCCGGGCGTGCAAAACACCTTGCAGGACGTGAGCAAGACCTTGCAATCGGCAAACTCGACCCTGGCCGAGGACTCTCCCCAGCGTGAACAGTTGACCGAGACCCTCGATGACTTGGGGCGGATGTCACGATCGCTGCGCGAGCTGTCCGACTACCTGAGCCGTCACCCTGAATCGCTGCTGCGCGGTCGTCCGAAGGACGCTCCGGCGCAGAATCTGACCTTTCCGGTGAAAGAATGATCACAGGAGCACGCTTGATGCCGCTGACGCTGAAATGCTCGTTGATTGCCTTGGCGTTGCTGCTCGGTGCCTGCCGCAGCGACCCTATCCACTATCACACCCTGAGCCCGGCCCAGCCGGGCGGCTTGGCCCACGCCAGCGAGGACATCCAGATCGAGCACGTCAGTGTTCCTCCCCAGGTAGATCGCACCCAAATGGTCATCCGCCAAGGCGACAGCGGGTTGGCCATCCTGGAAACCGAATGGTGGGGTTCCAGCCTGCCAGATGAGCTTCGCAGCAGCCTTGACGAACAACTGAGCAACCCCGGGGCCCCGAAGCGGCTGTTGCGGGTAGATGTACAACGCTTCGACTCGATCCCTGGGCGCTATGCCCGCATGGACGTGCAATGGCGTTTGCGCAACCTTGGCGACGACGTTCGTACCCTCACCTGCCGCAGCAGCCTGCAGACACCGGCGGCGGGCAGTATTGACGACTTGGTGAAGAGCCATCAGAACAACGTCCGGCAGTTCGTCGCCCTGGTCAGGCAAGCCGCCTCTGGTCACGCATGCCCTTGATCACTGCGGCCAATGCAATGACAGCACTGGTGCGATCCGCGGATGGTGGTCGATGCGCTCCAGCAGGCCATAGAACTCAGGGCGAGCGCTGAGCATCGCTTCGCGCGTGTCGACCCACTTGGTGATCACCGCCGCCAGGATATCCAGCGCCCCGGGCTCGGCCCCACAAAGGAAAGGGGTCGCCGGGAACTGGTCGGCAAACAATGCCCAGTTGCGATACAAGCGTTGTTTCGTGCCCGCCACCAGTCGCTCTTGGGTAGCCTCGTCGCCGTCAGGCAGCCAGCGTTGTGGAAAATCGATGATGCCAATGGGCGTGTAGCAATTGGCGGCGATATACACCAGTCCGCGGATGATTTGCGCGCGACGGACCGGGTCTTCCGGGAGCAGTTTCGATTCCGGAAAAGACAAGCCCAGGTGAATCAGAATCGCTGCCGCCTCGGTCAGCACCGAGCCATCCGCCAGTTGCAGGGTCGGGACCTGCTTCTGCGGATTTAATGCCTCGAGCTCTTTTGCCGCCTCGTCGTCCTCAGTCGAATAGGTATCCACCCGGCGGTAAGGCACGCCGCACAGCGCCAGGGCAATCTCCACGGCCGAGGAACCGGACTGGCTGTGGCCGAATAACTGATACATGTCGTTTGCCTCCTGCGAAGGGATTCTGCCGGTAGAGCCCCGCTTGCCTATTCATGTTCCATCAACCTGACCGACAGCCAGCCAACCAGCTATCACCGCTGTCGATGTTCACCATCACGTCAATGAAGTTCTCACAATCAGTGCCCGGCGCAACAATGAGCCCACACCCAATAACTGCAACCCCGGAGCACACCACCATGAAACGCCAAATCATTCTCAGCGTCGCTTTCTCGGTTCTGGCAGCCAACGTATTCGCCGCCTCTTCCCACCCGATCGTTGCCGAAGGTGGCTCCGATCGTTTGATCGAAAACCGTGTTGCCGAAGGCGGTGCCGATCGCCTGCTGGAACGCCGCGTCGCTGAAGGTGGCTCCGATCGTCTGGCTCAGAACCGTGCATGAGTTGCCTGACTGCGGCACCTGAGGAAGCCTCACGTAATGTTCAACACGATCCGTGGCGAGGACGACAGCTCGCCACGCTAACCCAGGTAGCATTGAAGCCCCCCCACTAAAAGCCCGGCCTTATCCGCCGGGCTTTTTCGTACTCATCCTGTTAGCGACCCGCAGACCGCGCCATGCACCGCTGGTAACGTTCGTCCACTCGTTTGGCAAACCAGGCGGTGGTCAGCTTGCGGGTAATCTTCGGGCTCTTGAGCACAATGCCCGGCAATATCGCCCTGGGCAGCGGCTTGCCCTCAGCCTTTTCCGCCAATTCGAACACATCCTTGTAGAGTTTGCTGTCCTCGAACGCCAGGCTGTCACCCAACTCCAATTGATTACGAATGGTCGGGTTGCGCATCCCCAATGACTTGCCCAACGTGCGCACCGCCAGTTCCGTGCTGCCGGGCATGATCGAATCGGGGAGGATCAAATCACCGTCCAAGGCCAAGGAAATGCCCGAAGCGCGACTCACGGCGTGCTGGAAAGCCGCGTTGCGGCTGGCGTACCACCCGGCGTTGAAGTCGGCGAAACGGTACAACGGCTCGGTGTAGCTGACGGGATACCCCAATAAGTGCGCGATACCGAAATACATCCCGCCGCGACGACTGAACACTTCGCGACGAATCGAGCCATCCACCGTATAGGGATAATCGCGCGCGTTGGCCTGGGCGAAGGCGATGCTGACTTGCATTGGCCCACCCGTGTGTACCGGATTGAAGCCGTCAAACAGCGTCTTGCCCAACGGCACCATGCTGATGAAGTCATCAAAAATCGCGCTGAGTTCTTTCTCGCTTCGCGCCGCATTGAGTCGATCGCTGTAGCTTTTGCCATTAGGCGAGCGCATCTGGAGCGCGCCGCTGACCAGCAGTCCGGGAATATGCACTTTCGCCGCGCGACGGTCGATTTCCTGACGGGCAATCTTACCCAGTCCCGGCACAGCCGGGTCGGCCTGGAAGGTTGATTCCTGTTCGGTCACGGCAAGCACCGAACAGATATTTTGCGTCGTGGCCGGGATCTGCTGTGCCGAAAACGCCACATAGATGTCCGTGGCCCAGCCTTCCCGATCAGCAGTCTTGGCCGGCAATAGCCGAACGATCTGCGCCTTGACTTCGGCTGGCTGGCGCTCAGGCTCTTGGACCTGTCGGCTGCCGCAGCCAGCCAGTGCCAGCAGTGCGGTGAGACTGATCATCAATCGAGTGAATTGCATGGTGCTCCGTCAGATCCAGTGTTCGGGAGCAACCATACGATCAAAAGCCAGCAGAAATCCAATGGGACGCGATGTCGGGTCAGATCCCACTCAACGCCAGGTCCATCGCAAAATAGGTGAAAATCAGGTCTGCTCCGGCACGCTTGATCGCGCCAAGGCTTTCCCGGACCACGCGAGCCTCGTCGATGGCGCCAGCCTGGGCGGCGAACTTGATCATCGCGTATTCGCCGCTGACCTGGTAAGCCGACAACGGCAGGTTCGAGGCCTGGCGAATGTCGCGAATGATATCGAGGTAGGCACCGGCCGGCTTGACCATCAGTGCGTCGGCGCCCTCTTGTTCATCAAGCAACGACTCGCGCAGCGCCTCGCGACGGTTCATCGGGTTCATCTGATAGCTTTTGCGGTCGCCTTTCAAAGCGCTGCCGCCTGCTTCGCGAAACGGGCCGTACAACGCCGAGGCGAATTTGGTCGAGTAGGCCATGATTGCCGTCTGGCTGAAGCCCGCGTCATCCAAAGCCTTGCGGATGGCCTGGACTTGCCCGTCCATGGCCGCAGACGGCGCGATGACATCGGCACCCGCGCGTGCGGCCGCCACGGCTTGCTTGCCGAGGTTGACCAAGGTCCGATCGTTATCCACTTCGTGGCCGTGCAGGACGCCGCAGTGACCATGATCGGTGTATTCACAGAAGCAGGTATCGGACATCACGACCATTTCCGGCACGGCATCCTTGCAGATTCCGGCCATGCGCGAGACCAGGCCACGCTCGCTCCACGTGTCGCTACCGTCGCTGTCCAAGTGATGGGAAACGCCAAACGTCATCACCGACTTGATGCCAGCGCGGGCGTACCGCTCAATCTCACCGGCCAGCTTGGATTCCGGAATGCGCGCCACGCCCGGCATGCTCTTGATCGGCACGAAGTCACTGATTTCTTCTTCGACAAATATAGGCAGCACCAGGTCGTTCAAGGTGAACTCGGTTTCCTGGAACAGGCTGCGCAAGCTGGCGTTGCGGCGCAGACGGCGTGGACGCGCTTCGGGGAACTGGCTGGACATGGGACTCCTGGGTAGACGATTGATCGCGAGGCAAAGCTTATGCCCTGACCCGGCAGGGCACAAACGCCGGCAACAGAACAGAGTATTACCCGCGCCGCAATAATCCGCCTACAACGTCAACGAGCCATTGATGCACGTCACCACCGCGCCACCAATCCAGACTTCTTCGCCAATCTGCTCGACATGAATCCGCCCGGCCCGGCCCATGGTCAGCCCCTGGCTGACCACATAGGAGGACGGCGCCAAACCCTCGCCCAGCATCCATTGGGCGAGCCCGGCGTTCAGGCTGCCCGTGGCTGGATCCTCCGGCATGCCGTCACCGGCAATGAAACCGCGCACTTCGAACTGCGCGGCGTCGCCATCCACGGCGGGGTTCCAAGGCGCGATCACGCCCACGGCCAGATCCAGCAATTGATGATAATCGGGCTTCAATGCCAGGACTTGCTGGCGGTCCTTGAGCATCAAGGCCAGCCAGCCGGCGCCGTTATCGACCCATTGCGCGGCGACAATCGCCTCGGCCGCCAGGCCAAGCCCACTGCGTACCCGTTCCACCAATCCGGCTTCCAGCGGGCCGGACTTGACCAGGGGCGGCGCCAGGAACGCCAGCCCGTAATCGCTGCGGCGGATTCTCACCAGCCCAACGCCACACTCCTGCACGATCTCCTGCCCTTTCGGAACCCCTCCGGCCTCCAGCCATGCATGGCAGCTGCCAAGGGTCGGATGTCCAGCGAATGGCAACTCGGTCATTGTTGTGAATATACGCACCCGGTAATCGGCTTCCGGGTGCCGGGGCGCCAGCAGGAACGTGGTCTCACTGAGGTTGGTCCAGTTGGCGAAAGCGCTCATGCGCTCATCGGTGAGGCCATCGGCACCCAGCACCACCGCCAGCGGATTGCCCTTGAGCGGCGTCTCGCTGAAGACATCCAACTGCTTGAAATCGAATCGGCGGGTCATCGGCGGCATCACTCAGGAATCTTCAAGCCGCGCGCCACTGCCGGGCGCGCCAGGAACCGCTCCAACACCCGAGTCACGTTGGGGAAATCGTGGATGCCCACCAGATCACCGGCCTCGTAAAAGCCGATCAGGTTGCGCACCCACGGGAATGTCGCGATATCGGCGATGGTGTAACGCTCGCCCATGATCCAGTCCCGCCCTTGCAGGCGCCCGTCGAGCACCTTGAGCAGGCGCTTGCTTTCCTCGGCGTAACGATCGCGGGGACGCTTATCTTCGTAGTCCTTGCCGGCGAATTTGTTGAAGAAGCCCAACTGGCCGAACATCGGACCGATACCGCCCATCTGAAACATCAACCACTGGATCGTCTCGTAGCGCGCCGCCGACTCCTGGGCCAGCAGTTGGCCGCTCTTGTCTGCGAGGTAAATCAGGATCGCTCCCGACTCGAACAACGCCAGCGGCTGATCCCCAGGCCCATGGGGGTCGAGGATGGCCGGGATCTTGTTGTTGGGGTTCAGGGACAGGAATTCGGGGGACAGCTGGTCGTTGCTGGCAAAGTCGACCTTGTGCGGCTCGTAGGGTAGGCCGGTCTCTTCCAACATGATCGAGACCTTCACCCCGTTGGGGGTCGGCAGCGAGTAGAGCTGGATCCACTCCGGGTATTGGGCGGGCCATTTTTGGGTGATGGGAAACGGGGTCAGGTCGGGCATGAGGTGGATTCCAAGTGTCAGCCAGAAAAGCTGGAGCATAAATCAGCTGATGGGGTTTTGGTGCCTCAATCATGATCCCCTGCAAGGGACCGGACGGCCTGTTCTTAAAACCGCAACATCCTGTCGCTAACATTCGCCCCACCTGCCGGAGGACGCCGCTACAGTGCATGGCGCCGGCCAGGATCGAACCAAAGGGCAGAAAGGGACTCAGAGAAGTGCCCCGAGGAATCGAAGCGGCGTAACGACATGGAAAACACCCGAGCCACAAGCTCTGCGGTGCCAAGGTTTGTCAGCCTGAATCGAGAAGACCGAAGACACCTATTCCATGATGACCTCACAGAGATTCACCGGTTACCTCAAACGCCGTTCGTGGTTGATGCTACCGACGTTGCTTGTGGCCTGTGGCCTGGTGCTGTCGCTGGAGTCCAGCGTGAGTCGCGCCCAGCCCGCCGATGGCGTCCAGACCCTGGTGTTCCTGCGTCATGCCGAAAAACCTGCCGGCGGGCTCGGCCAGCTCAATTGCCAGGGGCTGAACCGGGCCATCGACCTGGCGACCCTGCTGCCGGAAAAATTCGGCAAGGCCGACTATGTGTTCGCGGCCAACCCGACTCGAAACGTCGAAGAGGGTGAGCTGGATAATTCCTACAGCTATATTCGCCCGCTGATGACCATCAGCCCCAGCGCCATCAAGCTCGGGTTGCCGGTGAACATCGAATATTCGGCCAACGACACCAGCGACCTGGCTGACGAGTTGCTGCATGACAAGTACCACAACTCCACCATCTACACCGCCTGGTCCCACGGCTACCTGCCGGAACTGATCAATAAAGTCGCGGGTGAAGCGATGGGCAAGCGCCAGACAATCACCGATGACTGGGCATCGAGTGATTTCGATTCGCTGTATGTGCTGACCCTGACCTGGCACAACGGCAAGGCCAGCCTCACCAGCCAAAGCTACAAGCAAGGGCTGGACAACGGGCAAGAGACTTGCCCGACCTGACCTGATGGCCGTTTCCATGGGCAAAGCACCCGTGGAAACGAGCCCGCCAGCGCCTGCTTCGGCTCGGCGGGATGATGAGCGTCGAGTTCATCCTTGCCGAGCAGCGCGCTCACGCAAATACGCCAATACCGCCGCGTGCTCTCCGGCAAATTCGATTCGCCCGCCCTTCTTCTCCCGCTGGAACACATACATCGGGTCGTAATATTCACGCAGCAGGCCGTCGATCCAGCCGCGATGCAAGTCGACGGCGCCGGTACTGGCCTGCTCGGCCAGGGCTGCTTCCATGATGTCCATCAATCGCCGATGACGATCGCCACCCAGGCGCTTGTGAATATTGTCCAGGCTCGCGAGCAGCCGTTCGGAAAACAGCGAGAACCCTTCATCGCCATGCACGTCGATAAATTCGGCGCACAGGTTGACCACGTAGTCGCGCAGGATCCGCTCGACCCGCCGCTCCAGGCTGTCTTCAAGCCAAACCATCGGCACCTGCTGCATACGCTGGTACAAAGGTAATGGGACGGCGCAACTGCCAACCATGCGGCTTTCATCTTCCAGCACGAATTGTTCGATGCCGGCGGCACGCTTTTTCAGCACATCCACCGCCAACAGGTTCTCGAAATCGATGTTGGATGGCTGCCCGGTGGCGCGCTTGCCGAAACTTGAACCGCGATGGTTGGCATAGCCTTCCAGGTCAAGGGCATTGTCCAGTCGGGCCAGCACTTCGGTCTTGCCGGTGCCGGTCATGCCGCCCAGCAGGACCAGGTCGCACTGGGCAGCGGCCTGCTCGACCGTTTCAAGCAGGAATGTGCGCATGGCCTTGTAGCCGCCGCCGACCCTGGGATAGTCGATGCCCGCCTCGTCCTTGAGCCATTGCTGGACGATTTGCGAGCGTAAGCCTCCACGGAAGCAATACAACACTCCATCGGGATGGGACCGGGCGAAATCTGCCCAGGCCTGGATGCGCTGGGCCTTGGTTTCACCGGATACCAGTTGGTGGCCCAAGACAATAGCAGCCTGTTGGCCCTGCTGTTTGTAACAGGTGCCGACACGTTGGCGCTCGATGTCGGTCATCAAGGGCAGATTGATCACGCCGGGGAACGCGCCCTTGTGAAATTCGATGGGCGCGCGGGTGTCCATCATCGGACGATCGTTGAGAAAAATGTCGCGGTAATCGGTAATGTCGTTGGGCATCAAGACACCTCGACCGCGTAGCTCTGTCGCTCGACCAGCTCACCGATCGGCGCGAGCGCAAGACCCAGTTCGGCGGCAACCGCGAGGAATTGTTCGTTGCCCTCGGGGGTGACGGCGACCAGCAGGCCGCCGCTGGTCTGCGGGTCGCACAGCACGCGCTTGTGCAGTTCCTGGACACGTCCGACCTTGCTGGCGTAGCTGTCGTAGTTGCGTAGCGTGCCGCCCGGCACGCAGCCCTGATCGAGATAATACTCAACCCCCGGCAAGCGCGGCACCGCGTCATAGCGAATGCGGGCGGTGAGCTGGCTGCCGTCAGCCATTTCCACCAAATGCCCGAGCAAGCCGAAACCAGTGACATCAGTCATCGCCGTCACGCCGTCGAGCTTGCCGAAACGGCTGCCGGGTTTGTTGAGGGTGCACATCCAGTCCCGGGCCAGGCCAACGTCGGCGGCGCGCAACTTGCCTTTCTTTTCCGCGGTCGTGAGGATGCCGATGCCCAACGGTTTGGTCAGGTACAACAGGCAACCGGCGGTGGCGGTGTCGTTGCGTTTCATGTGGCGCTTTTGCACCAGGCCCGTGACCGCCAGGCCGAACATCGGCTCCGGCGCGTCAATCGAATGTCCACCGGCCAGGGGAATGCCCGCCTCGTCACACACCGACCGACCACCACGAATCACCTCCCTGGCGATTTCCGGGGCCAGGACATTGACCGGCCAACCGAGAATGGCGATGGCCATCAGCGGATCACCGCCCATGGCATAGATGTCGCTGATGGCGTTGGTGGCGGCGATGCGACCGAAGTCGAACGGATCGTCGACGATGGGCATGAAGAAATCGGTGGTCGAGACCACGCCGCGCTCTTCGTCGATGGCATAGACCGCCGCATCGTCACGGGAGGCGTTGCCCACCCATAGCAGCGGGTCAAGGTTCTGCGCACCGCTGCCGGCCAGAATCACCTCCAGGACCTGGGGCGAGATCTTGCAGCCGCAACCGGCACCGTGGCTGTACTGGGTCAGGCGAATCGGCTCGCTCATGGGCATACCTCTCGTAAGTCAAGGTGGGCGATTCTACCAGCAACGCCAACCGTTCACCGCCCGCGTCGCGATCGATCGCCGGCCATCCAACGGAATTTTTCCGCCGCTGGAGGACTCACTTGATTAGAACCAGACACTCTTCCCGGGAGATTGCCGATGCCAACCGCCAGCAACCACCTTGATTACGGTCTCGATACGCTGTTCGGCCGCGAGACCAAAAGCGTCGACTGTCAATTCGACGTCAAGCGCCTCGATGACGGTGAGCCGCCATGGTTTGCCCTGCATGTACGCCCACCGCTGCCGGAAGACCTGGCGAAAGCCCAAATCGTGGTGTTCAGCGCCGAAGGCCGACGCGTCAGTGGCATTGTCCGACGCACCGAGCACCTGGCCGATGACAGCCTGCAACTGGACGTCGAACCCGCCTGAACCGTTCAGGTGCGCCGCGTATTGCTGCGGTACATGAACACCAGCGCCAGTGCCAGGCAGGCCATGGCCAAGAGGCGGCTGGCGGACAGCTCGATGGCCGGGTTGCCCAGCCAGCCAAAGTTGTCGATCAGCATGCCCATGCCCAGTTGCCCGGTGATGACTGCCACCGTTGCCACCGCCGTACCGATGCGCGGCACGGCCCCGACCATGACAATCATGTAGACGACGCCGAACAATGCGCCGCCCAGTTGCCATTTGGGCACGTCCAGCAGGCTGACCGCGTGAGCCGGCTCGAAAAAGACGATCAGCAGACCCGTGACCACGGTGCCCACGACGAAGGTCAGCAGGCTACTGCGCAACACGCCGACCGTCTGGCCCAGGCGGCCATTGACCGCCGCTTGCGCACTCAACACCGCACCGGCGGCGACCACCACTAACAATAAAAAGAATGCGCTCATATCAACCTCGGGCAATCAGGACAAGGGCCACGACAATCAACGCCAATGCCAGCCAGCGCTCGCCGTTGACCCGCTTTCGGCTCGTGCCGAACCAACCGAAATGGTCAATCAGCACGCTTTTGCCGACTTGGCCGGAGAGGATCGCGATCATGGTCATGGCGACGCCGATATGCGGGGTGGCCAGCGTCAGCACGACCACGTAGATCGGCCCCAACAAGCCGCCGATCAGTTGCCAGCGTGGAAGCTCGTTCAGCGCCGGCCCTTGTTGCGGACCGCTGAACAGCAGCAGCAGGAACAACAGCGCCGAGCCGACGCCAAAGATGCTCAGCGTTGCCCATAAATGACCGACCTGGACACCGAGCGGCCCCAACAGCCCGGCTTCTACCGACAAGCCCATGCCTGCGAGGATGACCAGCGGCAGCAATAGCCAGCGCAGGAACGCTCGTGGTTGTGTGGCCGTCGTCATGGACGCGGCCCCGTTGGTGGAGGTTGATTGCATTGGATGACCTGCCTGAAAACGAGATGACGGCTATTATCGGCTGGCGCCGATGTGCGATAAATGGGAGCATCCCGACAACACTTTTGCGCACTACGCACAGCGGACGCATCTCATGCACGGCCTCAACGACTTGGGTTTCAAGGCGCTACGATTGTTCGTCGCGGTGCTCGATCACGGCAGTTTTTCGGAAGTGGCACGGCGCGAAGGACTGGCCCCCTCCTCGATTTCCCGGCAGATCCAGTTGATGGAACAGGCGCTGAACCAGCAGTTGCTGTATCGCCATACCCGTGCTGTCACGCCCACCGAAGCCGGCCGCCTGCTTGGGCATCATGCGCGCCTGGTGCTGGTCCAATTGGAGGAAGCTGAACAGGCCCTGCAAGAACAGCACAGCGAACCCGCGGGCCTGGTGCGGATCAACGCTCCCGTGGTGTTTGGCCAACGTCACCTGACACCATGGCTGGGCCAATTGTGCGAACGCTACCCCAAGCTGCAATTGGATATCCAACAGACCGACAGTTACATCGACCCACTGCAGGAAGGCGCCGACCTGCTCTTTCGCATCGGCCCGCTGCACGACTCCGGCATGCAGGCGCGGATTGTCGCGCCGCACCGTTTCCAGATTGCCGCCAGCCCCACCTACCTGGCCCGCCACGGCACGCCGCGCAAGCCTCAGGACCTCGCCGCTCACCAATGCCTTGCCTATAAAGGCGTGGCCGGTCAACAACGTTGGTTTTTCCGCAAGCCGGGTCAAGCCTGGACGCCCTACAGCGTCAGGGGACCGATCACTGGCAACCACGCCGACACCTTGACCCAGGCCGCCGAGCAAGGCCTTGGCCTGGTGATGTTTCCGTCGTGGCTGATCGGCGAAGCCGTGCGCAACGGCACGCTGGTGCCGGTCCTGGCAGATTACGAAACGTCCAACAGCCTCGAACCCCAGCAGATCGCCATTCTCTGGCCCGGCAGCCGACGCCTGTCGGTGAAGGTCCGCACGGTGATCGACTTTTTCCTGGAGTGTTTCGGCGAAGTGCCGTATTGGGATCGTCCTTGAAATCGCGAGCGGCGCCATCGAACTTGACCCGATTGGAATCGGTCTTGCGCTGGAACCCGAGGCAACGCCCATGGGATGATCGGCCCTCAAGCACGACCATCCGTGGAGAGTTTCAATGTCATCGCTGCGTAAACAAGCCGCCACCCTGTTGCTTACGGCGATCGCCAGCCTGGTCGTATTGCCTGCCCTGGCCGCTCAGCCCAAAGCCGCGGCGCAGGCGCCGGCCCAGAAGATTTCGATGCTCGGCGGCAAATTCAGCTTCACCTTACCCAAGGGTTTCATCGCCACCCCTCTGTCCGCCGGTGACGCGGCCCAGGGCACCGCCGGAGCGACCGGTACGATGTACAGCAATGCCACCACCCGAACGGTGGTGATCACCGCCGAAAACGCCCTGATCAATGGCACAACGGTGAAGGATAATGACGGTACGTTCCTCGACACCTCCATGGCGGATTTCGCCGCCCAGAAAAACAAGACGCTGGCCGACGTCAAGATACTGAGCGAAAAGAGCCTGACCCTAAAAACCTCCGGCCTGGGCCTGCGCCAGCTCGACACCCGCGCCATCCAGGGCGGCGGGCCAACCCTCGACACGACCTTGCTGGGCGCCTCCGGTACGCGCATGGCGGTGGTGCAGGTCATTTCCAGGGCCAGCGACAGCGCCGGTCACGAGGCTTTGGTGAAGCAGATCGTCAGCGGAAAGTGACGGGCCTGACGTTCATGGGTTAAGCCGCTCCAGCCAGGCCCTTAGATCCTTCACTTCCAGCGCGCTGATGTTGTGGCCGAGGCCCGGATACGCGTGAAATTCAGGCTCAAGAGCCAGGGTCTTGAGAAACGTGTCGGCGTCGGTGCCGTCATGATAGGGAATGATCGGGTCCGCCGTGCCGTGCCCGATGAACACGGCCAGCGCCCGCCGCGATTCGTCTGGCGTCAGCTCAGCCCGCAGCACCGACAGGACGCGCCCGCCCATCGCGGCGATGCCGCCAACGGCTTCGGGGTGTCGCAGCGCCACTTCATAACTCATCATCGCGCCCTGGCTGAAACCCACCAGGTACACACTGCTCGCATCAGTGGGGTACTTGGCCCGGGCCTTTTCGATGAAATCCAACAGCATCTGGCCGCTGGCCTTCAGGTCTGACGTGTCACCGTCATAGGCGCCCTCGCCTTTCTTGGCAAACCACTGGTAGCGCCCCGGTTCCATGGACTTGGGGGCCCGTACCGAGAGGTAGTTGTAGTGCTTGGGCAACTCGTCTGCGAGCGACAGCAGGTCTTCTTCGTTACTGCCCGAACCGTGCAGGAAAATCACCAGCGGCCGGTTCCTGGCCTGCTCATCGGCGCGAGCCAGGTAATTGAGCGGCAAGTCCGTGTGCAGCGCAGGTTGGGCCTGCACGCCGGCGGATACCAGCAGCATGAACAGGGCGAACGCTTTAAGCATCTGTCTTCCTCCATTGAGTGATAACCGCACGTAAACGACCCGTGCGGTGAGGTAGACAGCACTTCTCAGTCGTTGATCAATTTGCCCGTGCGAATCGGCTCGCGCCCGGCGATTTTTGCCTGCCAGATGCCCGGCTGGGTGTAGCGTCCGCGATCCAGGGCAAACAGTACCCCGCTGGTTCCGGCTCGAACAACGGTTACCTGGTCATTCAACGGATCGACCACTTCAAACAGCGGATCGCCGCGTTCAACCCACTCCCCCGCCTCGCGCAGAAAACTCACCACGCCATGATGCGGCGCGAACAGGTATTGGGTGCCCTCGAACGGGAAACCTTCGCAGCATTGCGCTGGCGCAGCCGGCCAGTCGCCGCCAATAAAACCCTGTTCAGCCAGGAATCCAAGGATGGCTTCGCAATTGGCCCGGGCCTGATCGACTCGGGTGTCGCTCATGCTGCCCAGTTCCAACGTCGTCGCCAGGTTGGCCGCCGGGATGGCCGCATTCGGGAAAATCCTCGCCAGGCGCAACCAGGGCGTGGAGCAGGACTCGTCGAACGAGCTGCCACCGGAATCTTCGCATAACAACGCCACCCTGGCCTTCAGCCGCGCAGCCAGTGAGCGCCATTGCGGCCATTGTTGTGGCAAGGCATACAGATGGATCGCGGCCTCGAAATCACAATGAAGGTCCAGGGTGACGTCGGCGTCGCAGGCATGGCGAAGCAACAACCGATGCAGTCCTTCGAGTTGCGAAGGCGCCGCGGGCAAGTCATCGAGGACCTCGACCATTGTCTGGCGGATCAAGGTGATATTGGCAGCGAGATCATCCCCCAGGCGGTCCCCGATGCGCTCCGCCACCGGGGCGCTGAGTTCTACGAAGGAACGGTTGAAATTCTTGCCGCTGCCCAGTTCGAAGCGCCCCATGTGGGCACTTTGCAGGTGCTGGTCAAGGCCGATGGGATTGGCCACCGGCACGAGCTCAATGACGCCCTTGAGCAGCCCTTGGGCTTCAAGGTCGTTGAGTCGCTGTTTCAACTCCCAGGCCGTGCGCATGCCCGGCAGTTCATCGGCGTGCAAACTGGCCTGGATGTATGCCTTGCGCGGACCGTGGCCGTAACGAAACACACTGAGCCGGCGCTCCGTGCCTAAATGGCTCCACGGCAGGATATGGTCGATGCGTTGCATAGTCTCTCCCGGATAACGGTTTTCGACAGGCGCAGGGTAAAACAATCGCCCATGAAAAAGGTGGCCGGCCGGGTCAACGGCGGGCCACCTGGTTGCTTCAGCGATTAATGCCCGTAGACGTCAAAGGCGAAGTATTTGTCCTGCACTTTCTTGTAGGTGCCGTTGGCGCGGATTTCGGTGATGGCGGCGTTGAATTTCTCGGCCAGGGCCTTATCGCCCTTGCGCACCGCAATGCCGGCGCCGCCGCCGAAGTATTTGGCATCTTCATAGGTCGGCCCTACGAAGGCAAAGCCCTTGCCAGCGTCGGTTTTCAGGAAACCTTCGTCGAGGTTGACCGAGTCGGCCAGCATGGCGTCGAGGCGACCGGCGACCATGTCCAGGTTGGCTTCCTGCTGGGAGCTGTAGCGCACCAGGTTGATCCCCGCCGGCACCAGCACTTCGGTAGCGAAGCGGTCATGGGTACTGGCGCGCAGCACACCGACTTTCTTGCCTTTGAGCTCGGTCAGCGGATCCTTGACGTCGGTGCCTTCCTTCATCACGAAACGCGCCGGGGTATGGTAGTACTTGATGGTGAAGTCGACGTTTTTCTTGCGGTCGTCGGTGATGGTCATCGACGACAGGATGGCGTCGATCTTCTTGACCTTCAACGCTGGAATCAACCCGTCGAACTCTTGCTCGACCCAGGCGCATTTGACCTTCATCTGTTCGCACAGCGCGTCGCCGATGTCCACGTCGAAGCCGGCCAGCTTGCCGTCGGGGGTCTTCATCGAAAAGGGCGGATAGCCTGCCTCGATCCCGAGGCGGATCGGCTTGGCGTCTTCGGCCACGGCCGAAAGGGACAACACGGACAGTGCCAGGGCACCGAACATGACTAGCTTCTTCATTTTTGCTCCTGAGTGCGCAGGTTTTCTTGATGTTATTGGCAGGTTCGGACACAGCGTTCGGTCAGCGAAAAACCGAAGTGGGCGGAGTCTAGAGGGGCGCTCAGGCGGGGAATTATGTTGAGGCGACAAATAGTTATAAAAATTCTCAGGCTTGGCTGAGGACGATCGGGTCTGGGATAGTCCTGACAGATAAGCGCCTGTGGCGAGGGAGCATGCTCCCTCTCCACTGGCTGAACTGGCTCGTAGAAAGTCTCAGCAATCGCAGCTGATGGCCTTCTCCGCCACGCGTTCCACCGAGCCGGTCAGGCGAAAACCCTCATCGAGCCAACCCATGACGCCACCGATCATTTCCTTGACCGGGTAGCCCAGGGTCGCCAGGCGCACCGCGGCCTTGTTGGCACCGTTGCAATGCGGCCCGGCGCAATAGACCACGAACAACGTGGCCTTGGAATAAGCGGCTAGCGCCTGGGCGGTGAGCGTACGGGTTGGCAGATTGATCGCCCCTGGCACATGCCCGCGTTCGTAGGCCAGCGGGCCACGCACATCCACCAGCACAAAATCGGCATCGCCTGCCGCTTGGCTGGCATGCACGTCGGAACAATCGGTTTCGAACATCAGGCGACGACTGAAATGTTGCAGGGCAAGATCGGACGGGGCAGCAGGTACTTCACGCACGGGACTGGTCATCGGTGTGTCTCCTGGGACAGAAAGGGCTGTAAGAGACTTTATCCACCCGAGGCGAACCGCTACAGTGGCGCACACGACACTCTGTGGGAATTTTCCGCCAATGCAGCCCACCCCCGGCCTGGTTGCAATCCTCGCTTATGACGGCTTGTGCACCTTCGAATTTGGCGTCGCCGTGGAAATTTTCGGACTGGCACGGCCCGAGTTCGATTTCCCCTGGTATGAGCACCGCATCGTCGCCGTCGACGACGGGCCACTGCGCGCCATGGGCGGCTTCCAGGTATTGGCCGATGGCGGCATGGAGCTGCTCGACACAGCCCGGACCATTATCGTGCCGGGCTGGCGCAGCCGCAGCGATCCACCGCCCGATGCCCTGCTCCAGGCCCTGCGTCGCGCCCACGCCCGCGGTGCCCGCTTGCTGTCGATCTGCTCCGGGGCTTTCGTCCTGGCGGCCACCGGACTGCTCGATGGCTTGGGCGCGACGACGCACTGGCGCTACACCGACGAACTCGCCGAACACTACCCCGCCATTGCCGTAGACCCCGATGTGCTTTACGTCGATTCGGGCCAGGTCATCACCTCGGCTGGCAGCGCGGCAGGCATCGATGCCTGCCTGCATCTGGTGGCACGTGATTTCGGAACCCAAGTCGCCAACGCCGTGGCGCGTCGACTGGTCATTGCAACGCAGCGCACGGGCGGCCAGGCGCAGTTCATTCCCTCGCCGGTCAGCCGAACACCGCGCAGCGACCTGTCCGGCGTCATGCAGTGGGCCCGCGAACGTCTGCATGAACCGCTGGGCGTGCGCGAACTGGCCAGCCATGCGGCCATGAGCGAACGGACCTTCCTGCGCCGCTTCACCGAGGCCTGTGGCGTGTCCCCCAAGGCTTGGCTGCAACATGAACGCCTGGCGCGGGCCCGGGAGTTGCTGGAAAGCACCGAGGACAACACCGACATCATCGCCCAGGTGTGCGGCTACCGTTCGGTGGAAAGCTTCCGCGTGGCGTTTCGCAGTGTGGTGGGGCTGGCGCCATCGGTGTATCGGGAGCGGTTTGGGCGGGGGTGAGTTCGGTGCATCTGCCAAGCACTATTGTGGCGAGGGGGGCATCAACGCTTGCGCAACAAATAAGTATCCATGATCCAGCCATTGACCTGCCGCGCCGCCTTGCGGGTGCGTTCGATGTCGTCGGCCACGTCGCCCAGCCGGCCGGCGATGAGTTGCTCATCCGGCGTTCCCACGTAGGCGCCCCAGTAAATATGGGTATCGGGATCGCTCACCTGGCGATACGCATCTTCGGCGTCGAGCATCACCACCACGCTGCCCGCATCGCCCAGTTGCCCCGCCGCCAGCCGGCGGCCCGTGGTGATTTCCAGCGAGCCACCAATGTCATTCAACGGCACCTTGTGTCGTGCTGCGAGGGCCTGGACGCTGGTGATGCCAGGGATCACGTCGTATTCAAAAGCACAACGTCCCGAGTCAAGGATCGCCTGCAGGATACGCAGGGTACTGTCGTACAGCGCCGGATCGCCCCACACCAGGAAACCGCCGCGCTCCCCGTCAGACAACTCTTCATTGATCAGTCTTTCGAAAGTGTCCTGCTTCGCACGATTCAGTGCCTCGACACTGATCGTGTAGTCCAAGTCGTTGCGCTGGCGCTCAGGGCTATGGGTTTCGACGAAACGGTAGGGATGGTCGACGATGTAGCGTCGGCAAATGTCACGCCGCAGGTCCAGCAGCTTGTCCTTGGCAGGCCCCTTGTCCATCAGGAAAAACACATCCACCAGGTTCAGGGCCTTCACCGCCTGCATCGTCAGGTGGTCCGGATCGCCAGCGCCGATGCCGATCACTGATAATTTCTTCATTCCAGCACCTCCCTGGCAGGCCCCTGAGCGCGTAACCGCCAGACGTGGTTGAACCGCAGGTCGATGACAGAAAGCGGTTCAATGTCGATCCGGTTGACCATGGCGGCAGGACACCCGAGGACATTGATCAAGGCCGCACGGATTACGAACGGATGGGTGACGGCCAGCCAGTGGCCCGGTGTATTTTCCAGGGAGGCCAGCCAGTCGCCGACACGGCGACACAAGCGGGAGACGGATTCACCACCATGCGGCGCGGCATCCGGATCGTCGCGCCAGGCTTGAAGCTGTTGCGGCTCAGTCTGGAGCAATTCATCGACAGACAATCCCCGCCAGCGACCGAAGTCACAATCGGCCAACGCTTGTACCAGCCGCGGCTCGTTGTCCAACAACGCGGCGGTCTGGCGCGTGCGCAGCTCCGGCCCGCACAGCAGACCGCGGACGTTCCGGTATTCACGTCCTATCTCAGCACGCTTCTCCAGCCAGGCCACATCCAACGGTTCGTCCAGCCCGAAGCGTGCTTGTTTCTGGGCGGCGGTGCGCGCATGGCACATCAGGGTCAGGCGGGTTGCTTGCACGCTGGATACTCAGGCATTTTGGAAGTTGATGAGCGGGAGAGTCCCCTGCTTTCTTGTACAGCACCTTATATGAAATCAACTTTTCGAGACAAAAGGCGTCTTGTCCTACACAGGCAGGAGCAATGCCTGACATACGTCGATTACTCGAGCCAGGCCCTTGCCCTATGTACGGAACAACCACATGGGTTACAAAAAAGTGCATTCACATAGGTGACACTTTGATTGAAACATAGCCGTTTTTTGCGTCCCGGGCATTGACGTGACCTAGGATCACCG
>NZ_JABWQY010000015.1:0-154250 GCF_014268685.1 Pseudomonas sp. SWRI92 | reverse complement strand
CATTACGTTGTTGGCGATGAAGAGGCTGTAGTAGCGGTAGGCGACCAGGTAAATGGCCACGGCTGCGACGACGATCCAGAGGGCGTTGATCGGCTCTCCGCGGCGCAAGGCCACGACACTCAGCGCACAAGCTCCCAGAACAGCCACGGCAAACCAGGCGAGGTGTTTAACCAGACGGGTTGTCATTGCGTGTCTCCTGCCGATATCCAGTGGATTGCGGCGATTGTTTTTATAGTGTGCCCCGGCTATTCGGAGCCGACCCAATATCCCTGCAAGCCGTCAATAAATAAATCCGCAGTACTACGTACGGCTTACCTACGTAGTACTACGTAGACACCCATTCCCACAGGTCTTATGCCAGCCACCCAGGTTTGGCATATGATGCCCGCCATCCACCTCCCCCCGCCGAATCCGGACAGGAGTACAGATGCTGCTCAAACACAAGATCGTCGCCCTCGGGATTTTGCCGCTGGTCCTGGCGATTACCGTTATTGGTGCCTTGGTCATCTCGCTCAACCGCCAGCTGGGCGATCAACAGGCGCAACTGATCGAAGACAGTATCCTGGCGAGCAAACGCGCCGAGCTGAAGAACTACGTGGAAATGGCCCAGAGCCTGATCGCCCCGCTTTACGACGACGGCAAGGGCGACGCACGGGCGCAGCAACAGGTATTGGAAGAACTGCGCAAGCTCAGCTTTGGCATCAACGGTTATTTTTTCGTCTACGACCGGCAGGGTCGCAGCCTGATGCACGCCCGCCAATCGGAGCTGGTGGGGCAATACCTCTGGGACATGAAAGATCCGCAAGGCCTGCCCGTGATCCAGGCGTTGCTCAAGAGTGCCGAATCAGGCGAGGGCTTTCAGCGTTATGCCTGGAACAAGCCTTCCTCCGGACAAGTGACCGACAAGCTCGCCTACGTCGTGATGCTGGATCGCTGGGGCTGGATGCTCGGCACCGGGATCTATCTGGAGGACGTCGAACGCGCCACCCAGCAGGCACGCGACGAAGTGGCCCAAGGCATCCACACCACCATGCAGGCCATCGCCGCCATTGCGCTGGTGGCGGTGCTGTTGGTATTTGCCGGCGGCATCACCCTCAATGTCAGCGAACATCGCCTGGCCGACAAGAAGCTCCAGCGTCTGAACCAGCGCATCGTCAGCTTGCAGGAAGAAGAACGCTCGCGGGTGTCTCGCGAGCTTCACGACGGCATCAGCCAACTATTGGTGTCGATCAAATTCCAATTCGAACTGGCCAGCCATGTGCTCGAAAATGGCCAGGAAAACGGCCTGGGTATCCTGAAAAACGCCACGGATCGCCTGGGTGAAGCCATCGGTGAAATCCGCAGCATCTCCCACGACTTGCGCTCTTCATTGCTCGACACCCTGGGCCTGCCGGCCGCCATCGGCCAGCTCGCGGCAGAATTCGAGCAGCGCAGTGGCCTGGAGGTTGCCTACCGGAGCAACGAATTCGATTGTCGCCTGGAAAACGGCGCCCCCGTCTCGCTGTTCCGCATTGCCCAGGAAGCGCTGACCAACATCGAGCGACACGCCGGGGCGAAACGTGTCGCCATCACCCTGTTCGGCTCGAGCCAGTCCTTGCGACTGACCGTGGTCGACGATGGGATGGGCTTCAACGTCCCGCAGGTCGAACGTGGCCATACGGGGATCGGCCTGCGTAATATCCGCGAACGGGTCGAGCATTTCGGCGGACGGCTGGAACTGACATCGGTACCGGGACGAAGCGAACTGGATATCCTGTTGCCCATGACCATGCCCGCCACGGAAAGCTGATGCGCATTCATTTCAACAAGAGCACCTGCCCATGAACCTGCCTGCGGCTATACGCGTCGCGTTGGTCGACGACCATTCCCTGGTCCGCGACGGTATCCGAGCCCTGCTGTCGGTCATGCCCCGGCTGGACGTGGTCGGCGAAGCGGAGAATGGCGTGCAAGCGATCGAAATGGTGGAGCGCTGCCAGCCGGACCTGCTGCTGATGGACATCGGCCTCAAGGACATGAACGGCCTGGAGCTTACCCGGCTGCTGGGCAAGCAGTACCCCAGCCTCAAGATCCTGATCTTGAGCATGTACGACAATCATGAATACATCAGCGAATCGGTGCGCGCCGGTGCCAGCGGCTATGTCCTGAAGAATTCACCGTCCAAGGAAATCGTCGCCGCCATCGAAGCCATCATCAGCGGTGGCACTTTCTACAGCGCCGAGATTGCCCAGCGCCTCGCCACCGACCCGAACACCGACAGCGAGCTGACGCCGCGCGAAAGCCAGGTCCTGGCGAAAATGGTCCAGGGGCTGAACAACAAGGAGATGGCCCGGGAACTGGACATCAGCGTGCGCACCGTCGAAACCCATCGCCTGAGCATCCGCCGCAAGCTCAACATCGATAAACCCGCCGCCTTGGTGAAATACGCGATCGACCATGGGCTTATTTCCCGCTAAGCCACGCACCGCTGTAGTGGCGAGCCACAGTTATCCAGCGTAATAACCCGGTTGTTCAAGATCCGCCAACAACCCCGGCCCGTTTGGCATCCAGCCCAACAAGCCACGGGTATATTCGCTGGACACCGCCATGTTTGCGCTCGCCATATGAGCGAACCAGCCGAAATGCTCGCGCTCCCGGGACTCGACCGGCAACCCCAGGCCGCGCCCGATCGCCTCGGCGATGGCCTTGAACGAGACGGCTTCGTCGGCGACGGCGTGATAGACCGATTGCGTCACACCCTGCTCCAAGGCCAGCCGATAAACCCGTGCGGCATCCAGTCGATGCACGCCCGACCAGCAATGGCTGCCCTCTCCAGGAAAAGCAGACACGCCCTTCTCCCGCGCCAGACGAATCAGGATCGGCACAAACCCATGGTCACCGAGACCATGCACCGATGGCGCCAACCGCACCGTTGCCACGCGCACCCCGCGCTCGGCCAGGTCTCTCGCCGCAGCTTCGGATTTACGTGGCGAGGCCGGGCTGACCACTTCCAGTTCACTCGCGCCCCGGGTCAATCCGAACAGGCCCGACGTCACCAGCAAAGGCCGGTCGGAGCCTTGCAATGCGCCACCCAATGTTTCGATGGCGCGGCGATCCTGCTCGGCATTTTCGGCAAATCGCGAGAAGTCATGATTGAATGCGGTGTGGACCACTGCGTCCGCTGCCGAGGCGGCCTTGTGCAAGACGTCCAGGTCATCCAAGCTTCCTCGGACGACCTTTGCGCCGGTCGCCGCGAGTGCGGCAGCCTTGTCTTCGCAGCGGGCCAGGCCGGTGACGTGATGCCCGGCACCGATCAGGTCCTGTACCACGGCCGAGCCAACCCAGCCCGTGGCACCGGTTACGAATACGTGCATGTGCAACGCTCCTGTTCTGGAAAAAGCAAAATCAAACGCCCTCTATAACCCAAAGACGGCTCAGGATTTGTATTGAACTTGTACTGCCTGCCCTCTCAGCAGCATCAAAGCCACCCCGAGCGACAATGCAACGGCAATGGCGCCGCCCAGGTAAACCGCACCGATCCCCCAGCCACTCGCCAACAGGCCGGCCAGCGGGCTGGTGATGCCCAGGGAAATATCGAGAAAGGCGACATAAGCCCCCATGGCGAGGCCACGGTTCTGTGGCGGTGCACGCCGCACCGCTTCCACGCCAAAGCCTGGGAACGCCAGGGAATAACCGAAGCCGGTGAATGCTGCGCCCAGGTAGGCGATGGTCGCGGTGTCGGCGTCCCAGATCAGCAGCAGACCAACGGCCTCGATCAATACGCAGACCAAGGCGACACGAGCGCCGCCGATCTTGTCCGGGAGGTGCCCGAAGAGCAGGCGCGCTCCGATGAACGCAAGACCGAACGCGGTGAAAGCCAACGACGCGTTGCCCCAGTCCCGAGCCGCGAACAACAGGGCGATGAACGCCGTGACGACACCAAAGCCGACGCTGCACAATGCCAATCCCATACCGGGAACCCACACAACGCCGAGCATTTTGTAAAAGGGTATACGCCGGGTCGCCGTCGGGGCGACAGCCCGAACACCCGCCACGACTGCCAAGGCCAGCAGCGGAATGAACGTCGAGGCCATGGCGATGCCCATGAAACCCCAGCCAGTGTTCAGTGCCACGCCGAGCGGAGCACCCAGCGCGTAGGCGCCGTACATGGCGATACCATTCCAGGCCATGACCTTGCCCGCATGCTGCGGACCGACCAAACCGATGCCCCAGCCCAACGCGCCGGTCACGATCAGGCTTTCTCCCAGCGCCAGCAGCACGCGGCCGCCCACCAACAGCCAGACCGATGTGACAGGCATGGCAACGAATGTCAGGGAAAGCAGATAAATCAGCCCGGAAACGGCGGCCGTCACCAGCCCGGCCATGACCGCGCGCTTGCCGCCGCGCATATCCGCAAAATTCCCGGCCCAGGCCCGCGACAGCAGCGCTGCGGCGAACTGCGCGCCCACCACCAGGCCAATGACCAGGGTGCCCATGCCCAGCGTTTCATGCAGGTGCAGCGGCAAGACCGGCAACTGCATGCCGATGGTCAGGAAACCGATGAATACGGTCAGCGTGAGCGGCAACAGCTTGAGTGCCGGGCTGGCGCCTGCGGTTGCCTGAGGCGCCGATGAGGCACCGAGATGAATATTTTCTTGAGTCATAAACCCTACCCACGGAAAGGGACGCGATGAGAAGTTGAACTGTTTGCGGAGCCGACTAGAATGCGATCAATTAGTCGCATTCAAGATACGAATAATCCGTCGCATTTCCTATTCGCATTCCCTTTCGAGGTTCATCGCCCTCATGTCCGAACGCCCAGGCCCGCAGATTTCCTCGCGCAAACAGCCGAAACAGGCACGCTCTACCGAACTGGTGGCGGCGGTCCTGGAGGCGGCTGTTCAGGTTTTGGCGGCCGAGGGCGCCCCGCGCTTCACAGTGGCCCGTGTCGCTGAGCGAGCGGGCGTCAGCATTGGATCGGTGTATCAATACTTTCCGAACAAAGCGGCGATCCTGTTCCGGCTGCAAAGTGATGAATGGCAGCAAACCAGTGCAATGCTGCGCAAAATTCTGGAAGACCCGGCCAAGCCACCATTTGAGCGGTTGAGGTCCCTGGTACAGGCGTTCATCCAATCCGAGTGCGACGAGGCGCAGGTGCGCATCGCGCTCAACGACGCCGCCCCGCTCTACCGCGACGCCCCCGAGCACCATGCGGCGCGAGTGTCGGTGCAAGACTCGGTGGACGCCTTCATGCTGCAGGCGCTGCCCGATGCCACAGGACAGGCCCGAGCCCTGGCGGGAGACCTGATCATCACGACGCTCAGCGCTGTCGGTAAGCGCTTTTCGGCAACGCCTCGCACCCGCGGGGAGATCCGGGTCTATGCCGAGGCCATGGCCGATATGTTCTGCGCTTATATGGAAAGCCTGGGGCAGCAGCACGCCTCCCCAGAGGAATGACGGCTCTGCTTCGCACTTCAGTGACAGCCCGCCGACACTTTTACTACACTCGACGGCCTAGTCCTCCCCTTGCGAGACGTCCTATCAATATGAAAACCATAACAAGCACGATGACGTTCTGCGGCCTGCTCGCGCTCTGCGCCAGCGCCTTGGCCGAGCCAACCCCTTCGCACCTCGACCAGGTGCTGCAACAAGGTGAGCTGCGGGTGTGCACGACGGGCGACTACAAGCCCTACACCTACAAGGCTGAGTCGGGAGAGTACGAAGGCATCGATATCGACATGGCCCGCTCCCTGGCGGCGAGCCTGGGCGTCAAGGTGCAATGGGTGCAGACCACTTGGAAAACCTTGATGCCGGATATGGTCGCCGGCAAATGCGACATCGGCATGGGCGGAATATCGGTGACGCTGGAGCGGCAGAAGAAGGCCTATTTCAGCAGCACCCTGGACGTCGACGGCAAGATCCCGCTGGTGCGCTGCGAAGATCAGTCGCGCTACCAGACAATCGAGCAGATCAACCAGCCTTCGGTGCGTCTCGTCGAGCCGGCCGGCGGCACCAACGAAGCGTTCGTGCGAGCGTTCCTGCCCAAGGGCCAACTCGCTTTCCATGACAACGTGACGATCTTCCAGGAGCTGCTGGAGAAACGCGCCGACGTGATGATCACCGATGCCTCCGAAGCGCTCTACCAACAGAAGCTCAAGCCGGGCCTCTGCGCGGTCAATCCGAGCCGTTATCTGCAGTACGGCGAAAAAGCCTACCTGCTGCCCCGTGACGACACCACCTGGAAAATGTATGTCGACCAATGGCTGCATCTGAGCAAGGCCAACGGCAGCTATCAGAAGGTGATCGGGCAGTGGCTGGCGGTTCCCGGGGCACAATGATCCGTTGAAGGCATAAAAAAACCGGTGGAAGCGCGCGTGGCCGCCTCCACCGGTCTGCTTCAATCAGGACATCATCCTCACTGCCCAGCACGCACCTTGGCGATTTCGGCATACATCATCTTCACCAGGTCGCCGTCCAGGGACTTGGCGAATTTGTCGATCACCGGCTGCACGCGCTCGCGGAAGCGATCTTTCTCGGCCGGCGTGATTTCGTTGACGGTCATTGCGCCCGCCAGCGTCGCTTTCGCCTTGTCCATGCTCGCTGCCGTGACCTCGCGCTGGAACGCCTGCGCCTCGGTTGCCGCGGCTCGAACCAGCGCCTTTTCATCATCGTTCAGACGACTCCAGGTTTTCTGGCTGATGATCAGCGACTGCGGATTGAAGATGTGGCCGGTCACCGAAAGGTATTTCTGTACCTCGTAGAACTTGTTGCCTTCGATCACCGTGAACGGGTTTTCCTGCCCGTCGATGGTGTGTTGTTCCAGGCCGGTGTAGACCTCGGGGAATGCCATCGGCACCGGGTTCGCGCCCAGGGCCGTGAAGGTCTCCAGGTAGATCGGCGATTGGATGACCCGGATCTTCAGGCCTTGCATGTCCTCCAGTTTCGTCACCGGATGCTTGCTGTTGGTCAGGTTGCGGAAACCCAGGTCCCAATAGCCCAGGCCGACCAGGCCCTTGCTGTCCAGTTGCGCTGCGAGTTTCTGTCCGACTGGCCCGTCGATGACGGCATGCGCTTCCTCGGCGTTGTTGAACAGGAACGGGAAGTCGAGCATCGCGAAATCCGCGGCCTGGGCGGCGAGGATGCCGGAGTTGAGCACGGTGATATCCAGCGTGCCGCCTTGCAGGGCCGAGACGGTCTGCACATCGCCGCCCAGGGTTCCGCCAGGAAACAGGCGAACCTTGATTTTGCCGCCGCTCTTTTCGCTGAGCAGGTCGGCGAATTTTTGCGCGCCCTGCCCTTGCGGATGCTCCTTGACGTTCTGGAAGGCGAAACGCAAGGTGCGCTCGCGGATCTCGTCCGCGTGGGCGGCCACGCTGCCCAATAGCAAGCCCGTCGCGCACGCCCCGGCCAGCAAGGTTTTCATCAGTTTTTGCATCTCAGTCTCCGATCATTATTGTTGTTAGCGTAGAGCGGTCATGGTTGTCACCGGCGTCAACCAGTGAAGAATCTCAACGGTCCCAGGACCAGCTGGGGGAACAGCACCAGCAAAAACAGCACGGCAAACTGCGCCAGCATGAACGGCCATACGCCGCGCACGATCTCTTCAAAGTCGAGCTTCGCCACGCCGCACACCACGTTCAGCACCGTGCCCACTGGCGGCGTGATCAGGCCAATCGCCGTGTTGATCAAAAACAGCACGCCGAAGTACACCGGATCGATGCCCGCCTGGATCACGGCCGGCATCAGCACCGGCGTGAGGATGAGAATGGTCGGGGTCATGTCCATCACCGTGCCGACCAAGATGATCAACGCCATCATCACCAGTAGCAGAAGGGTCTGGTTGTCCATGAACGGCGCCAGCAGTTCCGCCAGTTGACCGGGCAAGTCGGCGATGGTCACCAGCCACGATGAAACCATGGCCGCCGCCACCAACAGCATCACCACCGAGGTGGTCCTGGCCGAGGACAGGATCACTTCGTAGAGCTGGCTGACCTTCATTTCCCGGTAGATCACCAACGACACGAACAACGAGTACACCGCCGCGACCACCGCCGCTTCCGTGGGCGTGAAAATGCCGAACTTCAGACCGAGGATGATGATCAGCGGCAGGCCCATCGCCCAGCTGCCATCGAGCAAGGTGCGCAGCACTTCGGCACGAGAGCGCTTGGGTGGCGTCTCGACGATTTCGCGACGGGAGATGAACCACCAGGCGACGGCCAGCCCGGCGCCAAGCATCAGCCCTGGCACGATCCCCGCCAGGAACAACTTGGAAATCGACACGCCGGACGCCACGCCAAAGACGATGAAGCCGATGCTCGGCGGAATGACCGGGGCAATAATGCTACCGGCGGCGATCAGCCCAGCCGAGCGCCCCCGGTTGTGCCCGGCCAGCACCATCATCGGCACCAGCAGCGCTGCCAGCGCCGCCGCATCGGCCACGGCCGAGCCAGACAGCGACGCCAACAGGCAGGAGGCAATAATCGCCACGTAACCCAGGCCACCGCGCTTGTGCCCCACCAGCGCCATTGCAATGTTGACGATGCGCTTGGAGAGCCCGCCGACGTTCATGACTTCGCCGGCCAGCATGAAGAACGGCACCGCCATCAGCGGGAAGCTGTCGGCGCCATTAAGCAGATTCTGCGCGATGATCTGGGCGTCGAACAGGTCCAGGTAAAACATCAGCGACACGCTGACCACCAGCAAGGCAAAGGCAATCGGCATTCCCAGCGCCATGCTGCCCATCAACGATCCCAGGAAGATGGCCAAGGTCATGGGCGGGTACTCTTGATGGTGTCGGCGATGGTGTCAGGATTGATTGCCGGGGTATCGCTTTGCTCGACCATCACCAGCTCCTCATCCCTGAGTTTGCCGGACAGTGCCAGGTACAGCTCGTACACCAGGATGGCGCCGGCGCTGGCACCGAACACCAGTCCTGCAGCGTAGAACAACGCCATCGACAGGCCCGAAGCCGGCGCGACCACGTCCAGGTTGATGACCGCCTGTTGCCAACTTCCACTGACGATCAACCAGCAGATGTACAGCATCAACAGGTGGCTGATGATCAGGCAGGCACGCTGGCCCGCCGGCGGCAAGCGCTTGACCAGGCTGTTCATGCCCAAGTGGGCGCGGTCCTTGAGCGCCACCAGGGCGCCCAGGAAAATCATCCAGACGAAGAACCAACGCGACAGTTCTTCCGACACGCTGATGCCGGAGTTGAAGGCATAGCGCAACACGACGTTACCGAACACCAGCACGATCATCGCGACCATGCATAAGACGATCAGCAGCTTTAGCAGCTTGAAATACAAATCGACGACTTTTGTCATCTTCGAGACCTCTCGGACTTTAGGTGCCGACATCCAGCCGGCTCGCCAGTGCAGCTATTAGCGCGGTCGCTAGCGGGTCGCTTGAGAGGTACTGGACGTTGCTTCGGGACGCGAGCAACGGCTTGGGGGAAAGGCGCGTGGCGCTGATGGACGGGTACGCATCGGGTGTTCCTCTTTTTATTATGATCTCGACCCTGCCGGACGAGACGTGTTGCTAAAATGTACCAACCGGTTAGTTCGGTCAATACGCCAGACGCGAGCGGCTGAAAAAACGTGCGATTATCGGCTAGACAACTACCCCGGCCCTACGATGGCTCCGATGATTGAATTGACTGCCGAGCCAACTCCCAACCTATATAAGCAGGCGAACCCAACAGCATTAATTGGATCCAAGTAACCGGTCATCACGAATATTAAAAATAAACTGAACTTAATCGAATTACAGACTTTTTCTTATAGACTTAAATACAACAACTGCCCTGCCTTAGTTCGCCGTTATACAGGCGCCATTTTGCTGACTAGCAAACTCTATCGACCCGATCGTGCGTTCGACAAAAATCCAGCGCCGAAGTAAAAAGCCTGACTCACCTCGAGCACGCAAACAGAAAAATAAAATAAATCCAATTAAATCAGCAGGTAATGCTCTATATGTATTCAAATCCACGAAAAACCCGGCGCACGCCAAAGCCCGGCTAAAAAAATATTAATTAAACTTTTCATATAAAACTTTGCGACAGCAATCTTTGATGTTATTAATCTGCCGCTCCACAAACAGCATGATGCCGCTACGCCACCTCTAAGCGCGTACAGCCCCTGTTGGTCCGTTGGAAGTTACTTAACTTAAATCGCTTGTTTGCTCAAACGCCTCTTCGCGCTTGGGCGAACTGTTGTGCGGCGCAGTCACTGCGCGAGGAAGGGCGTCATCGCAACTTATCAGTCTCGGCTCCGGGTGCTGTCGATTTTTGGTACCCGTCCGGAAGCCATCAAGATGGCACCCTTGGTCAAAGCCCTCGCCGCCGAACCCGGCATCGAGTCGCTGATCTGTGTCACCGGCCAGCATCAAAGCATGCTTGAACAAGTGCTCGACCTGTTCGACCTGAAGGCCGATTTCACCCTCGATGTAATGACGCCACACCAGACGCTCAACTCCCTGACCGCCGCGCTGTATGCCGCCATCGACCCGGTGCTGGAACAGACTCGCCCGGATCGCGTACTGGTCCATGGCGATACCACGTCGGCCATGGTGGCATCGATGGCGTCTTTCCATCGACGTATCCCGGTGGGCCATGTGGAAGCTGGCTTGCGTACCGGCGACATCTACAGCCCATGGCCGGAAGAAATGAACCGCCGCTGCATCGACCTCAGTGCCGATCTGCTGTTCGCTCCCACCGGACAATCGCGCGACAACCTGTTAAATGAACGCGCCCAAGGGCGCAGCCTGGTGACGGGTAACACGGTGATCGACGCGTTGCAGATGAGCGCCGCGCGCATCGACCAGGACGCACGGCTGCGTGACGAGCTGGACCGCCAGTTTCCGTTCCTGCAAACCGGACGCAAGTTGCTGCTGGTAACCGGTCACCGCCGCGAAAACTTTGGCGAGGGTTTTCTCGACATTTGCAAAGCGTTGCGCCACCTGGCCCAGCGCACGGATATCCAGATCGTCTACCCGGTGCACCTCAACCCCAACGTGCTGGGCCCGGTGACCGAACAATTGGGCGACCTGCTCAACGTGCATTTGATCAAACCGCTGGACTACCTGGCGTTCGTGCGCCTGATGCAACACGCCCATGTGATCCTCACCGATTCGGGCGGTGTGCAGGAAGAAGCACCGTCATTGGGTAAACCGGTGCTGGTGATGCGCGACGTCACCGAACGCCCCGAAGCCGTGGCGGCGGGCACCGTGAGACTGGTCGGGACTTCTCCGGCCTCGATCATTGCCGGTGTGGATGCGCTGTTCGACGACGACACCTTGTGGCGCCGCGCCTCACAAGCAGCCAACCCCTACGGCGACGGCCACGCCAGCCAGCGCATCGTCGATGTGCTGATGGGCAGAGTGGTCGAGGACTTCGTCGCGGGTCAGTTGCAGTCGCAACACGAGGCTCTTCATCCGTTGCCGCACGAGGCGCGCGAGTTGTCCGCCGATTTCTCCTAACCACTGCCCCCTTCTTATCGAATCGAGATTTGCCTGAATGAAGCCTTTCGTTGCCCTCCCTACGGGTGCGCTCAGCGCCTTTGCCTGTGGCCTGAGCCTGCTTGCCCTAATGCCGTCCTTTGCCCTGGCTGCGGACAGTCCGCTCACCCAGGCGATTCATCGTCTCAATGCTGACACCCGCCAGGAGCGCGTCGTGCGCCTGAGCGACCTGGGCATCACCGCGCCGATTCTACTCGGCGCCAGCGACGCCCGACGCGAACTGTATCTGCCGGTGCCCGCCGGTGTTGCCCTCAATGACGCGACACTGCAAGTGGACGCCAGTTATCTCAACGGCGAAGGTGGCCGCAACACGCTGCTGTTGTCGCTTGATGGATATCCGGTGCGCGCCGAAGGGCTCAGCGAGGCACAGGGCGACGCCAGCGCGACTTTGGGCGTTGACAAGGCACCGCGTGAAAACGGCTTGGTGCGCTTGGGCATCGCCTGGTCGTCAGTGGTTCCTCGCCCATTGTGCGAAGACGACCGAGTCATCGGCAACGTCCTGCGCATTCAGCCCGAGACGCGCCTGACCTACAGCTACGACGCCAGCCAATTGCGGGACGTCAGCGCAGCCTGGGCCGCACTGCCGAGTGAACCGGGGATCCTGGTCGCGCCGGGCTCATTGTCCGCCACCAGTTACGACGCCGCCTGGAAACTCGGCGTGGCCCTGGCACGTATCGGCAAACACAGCCGCATCCTGCCCTTCCCTGCCCTGCAGGACAGCGTGGACCTCAGCGGCCTGCGCATCCCCGCCGAGCTGCTGAGCATTCCAGCCTTTGCCAGCCTCAATGGCAAAGGCCAGCATACCCTCGCCAACCCGGCCGAGATCGGCGCCCTGCTGATGCTGGGCCAGACCTCGAACGTACAGGCCGACCTGGCGATCAACGACCCGCAACTGCTCCAAGCCGTCAACCAAGCGCTGGATGCCTTGCAGAGTCAGGTCCAGGGGCTCGACGCAACAGCGGCCAGCGCCCTGACCCAATGGCGCGAACAACACGTCAACGCAGGTCTGGCCGCTGCCGGCAGCGACAATGTACGCCTGGCGCTGCTGGGCACGCGCCCGGTGCTGATGATCGCCCCGGACGCCACCGGCAAAGCACTGTCATTGCTCGGTTCGGCGTGGAACAAATTGGCCCGCAGCCGCCAGCTGACGGTGAGCGAAGCGCAGACGCCGTTGAGCGACGATAACCGCGTGGCCCTGTCGCGACTGGGCGGCGCCCCTGGCACCTACGATGTCGCCTCGCGGTTCGACTGGAGCACCTCGTTCCCGTTGGGCAGCGTGGCCTATGACGGTCGTTTGCCGGTCACGGCCGTGGTGGACGTCTCCGCAGCGCCAGGTGCTTCGGACACCGCGCCGGTGGCCTCGCTGTTCTTCAATGACTACCTGATTGGCGCCCAGCAGTTAAGCGCCAATGGTGAATCACAACGCATCCAGGCCCATATCCCTCGTTATGCGCTGGGTTCGAAGAACGTGTTGCGTGTGTCGTTCCAGCGCCAGCCAGTCAGCGATCGGTGCCTGGAAACGCCTCAGGCTTTCCCGGTTTCGGTTTTGCCCACCAGCCATATCGTGCTGGACGCCACCGCGTTGGCCGACGACTTTTCCGGCATGGCCGCACGTTTCGCGATGGACACCCAAGTCCTGGTGCCCCAGGCGTACCTCGACCATCCCGCCAGCAGCCTGGCGCGGGTGATTGCCGTCGCCGATGCAACCGGCGTTTCGCCGCTGCGCGCACAGCTGAAAGTCAGTCCTGACGCCAAAGCCGTGGCCAGCCCGGACAAAGCCTTCCTGGCTTTCGAACTGCCGCTTAAAGACAGCAAGGAATCGGTCCAGGTCGATGATCAGGGTCGCCTGCGCATTCACCACAAGGATCAAGTGCTCCTTGACGTGCAGTCGCTCAACCATCTGGCGTCGCTGCAAGTGGTGCAGACCTCGGGGCAACACGGCCTGGTCTATCGGACCCTGGGCAGCCAGGCGCCGAGCCTGGCCGAACCGATCGTGCTGACCCGTGGTGACGTGGCGATTCTTGGCGACAGCGGCGCCGTTGCCGTCATCGACAGCCAGGATCCCAGTGGCAGCCAGTTGATCGACCGTGAAGAACCCAAGGGCCTCGATGCCTGGCGTAAACCTTCGCTGCTCTGGCTGATTCCCGGCGGCATCGCCTTGTTCTTCATCTTGTTGCTGGCCGGCCGTCTCGCCCGTCGCAATCGCCAGTAACGGAAACCTTCGATGACGTCGCTTTATTGGCCCTATTGGCTGGCCCACTACTACAACTACCTCGAGGTCGCGACCATCGTGGTCGCGGTGTTGATCCTGATCTCCAGCCTGGATGATCTGATCATTGACGTGTGGTACTGGTCTCGCCGGCTGTACCGCAAGTTCACCGTGGACCGTAGATACCGGCCATTGACCGTCGAACAACTGTTGGCCCGGGACGAGCAGCCCCTGGCGATCATGGTGCCGGCCTGGCTGGAATACGACGTCATCGCGCCGATGATCGAAAACATGGTCTCGACGCTCGACTATCAAAACTACGTGGTCTTCGTCGGCACCTACATCAACGACCAGCGCACCATCGACGAAGTCGAGCGGATGCGCCGGCGCTACAAACAACTGCATCGCGTGGAAGTGCCGCATGCCGGGCCGACCTGCAAGGCCGACTGCCTGAACTGGGTCATCCAGGCGATATTCCTGCACGAGAAAACCCACGGCATGACATTCGCCGGCGTGGTGTTGCACGACAGCGAAGACGTGCTGCACCCGCTGGAGTTACGCCTGTTCAACTACTTGCTACCGCGCAAGGACATGATCCAGCTGCCGGTGGTGTCGCTGGAGCGCAATTGGTACGAGTGGGTCGCCGGCACGTATATGGACGAGTTCGCCGAATGGCACGGCAAGGACCTGGTGGTGCGTGAAAGCATGACCGACACCGTGCCCTCGGCCGGCGTCGGCACGTGCTTTTCCCATCGCGCCCTGCGGGTGCTGGCCGGTGAAACGGAGAACCAGCCGTTCAACACCGACAGCCTCACCGAGGACTACGACGTCGGTGCACGGCTGGCCAAGGTCGGCATGAACGCGATCTTCGTGCGCTTCCCTGTGCAGTTTCGTGTGCTGCGCAAATCCTGGTTCCGCAAGCCCTACGAATCGACGTTGAACATGCCGCTCTGCGTGCGTGAGTTTTTCCCCGACACCTTCCGCACGGCGTTCCGGCAGAAGGCTCGTTGGACCTTGGGCATCGGCCTGCAAGGCTGGGAACAAATGGGCTGGAACGGTTCGTTGGCCAACCGCTACCTGCTGTTTCGCGACCGCAAGGGCGTGGTGACAGCGTTCGTCAGCATCATTGCCTACGTCATCCTGGTGCAACTGCTGGCCCTGATTATCCTGCGCCAGAGCGGCTTGTGGGACGTCAGCTTTCCAACACCGTTTGAAAACGGCGGCCTGATCAAGTACCTGCTGTTGGCCAACGGCGTCGCCTTGGCCTGGCGGATCTTGCACCGCTGTTATTTCACCACCGTGTTGTACGGCTGGCAGCATGGGTTGTTGTCCATCCCGCGGATGCTGGTCGGCAATTTCGTCAACTTCATGGCCGCCGCACGGGCCTGGCGCATGTTCCTGGTGGGCAAGGTGATGAATCGCAAATTGGTCTGGGACAAGACCATGCACGACTTCCCGTCCACCGACCTGGTCGCCATCGCGCCGCGTCGCCTGGGCAGCGTGTTGCTGTCGTGGCAAGCCATCACCGACAGCCATTTGCAAAGCGCCCTGGATGAACAGCAGGCGCGGGATGTGCCGTTGGGGCGGATTCTGCTCAACAACGGCTGGCTGGACGATGAAACCCTGGCCGAAGCGATCGCGTTCCAGAACGACCTGCCCCGGGTGTTCGACGTCGCCGAAAAAGCGGCGGCTTCATCGTCCTCGCTCAGCAGCGAGTTTGCGTTGCGCTGGCGGGTGATACCGCTGGGCCGCAACAGCGAAGGTTGTGAACAGATTGCCGTAGCCAACCCGCTTTCCGAGGAGGGCCTGCAACAAATCAGCGCCGAACTGGGCAGTGAGCCGGTGCAACTGATCGCCCGTGAGAGTGAAATCCTCGCGCTGTTGCGTCGGTTGCCAGCGGACAACGGCCACGCCGTACCGGATGCCCGTGCCCCGCTGCTGGGCGACCTGTTGATCGAGATGGGCCTGCTCGACCGCGACCAGTTCAGCCGCGCCATGTTGCAGTATCGGCCGCAGCATCATGGCCGGATCGGCGACTACCTCGTCGACAGCGGCGTCTTGCCGCGAGCCACGATCGAGCAAGCGGTGGCGCGCCAACACAGCCTCTACCCAACGGAGCTTCCGGCATGAACCGCCCCCTTTTTACCCTTTTGGCGGCGGGGCTGAGCCTTATTCCGGTGCTTGCCGTTGCCGAGACACTGCCCCTGCCGCTGACCGGTCCCGCCTACGTGGCCGCCAACGAAGCCTACAGTGCCTATGAGCGCAAAGACTACGACCTGGCCATCGCCAAGGCACGCGAAGCCTTGCGCCAGCGCGCCGATGTGACGCGCCTCAATACGCTGATCGCCCTGGCCGAACGTGACAAGCAGCTGCGCGACCAACCCAGGACTGCCGCCTCGGGCCGCGCGACTGCCGCAGCACCGGGTTTCGTGGCTGCGAACCGGGGCTTCAAGGCCTATGACCGCGAACAGTTCGGCCTCGCGGCGCAATCGGCGCGCACGGCCATCGCCCAGGCACCCCGGCGCCGGGAATATCGCTTGCTGCTGATTGATGCCCTGCAACGCCAGCAGCAACTGGAAGCCGCCGACCAAGCCGTCACCGACGCGCTTGGGACCTTTGCCAACGACAATACGTTGATGCTGCGTCGCCAAGCCATTCGCCGCCAACTTGCCGTGCCGCCGGCTGTCCAGGGCTACCGCGCCCTGGAACAAGGCAACGCTGTGCTGGCCGTGACTCAGGCGCGCAAGGCCGTGGCCTGGGCGCCGGAAGTTGCCGCAAACCAGCAACTGCTGATCAGCGCCCTGCTCGCCGCCAAGGATTATCCAGGCGCCGAACAAGCCGCCTCGGCCGCGCTGGCTCGGGACGAGCGTAAAGCCGCGCCATGGATTCTGCGCAGCTATGCCCGCGATCGTCAGGGCAAGGCCCAGGCGGCCCAGACTGACGTCAATCGTGCCTTGGCCCTCAAAGGCCTGTCGGCAAGCGAAGTCCGCGATATCCAACTCTTTGCCGCCGACGCCGCGCTGGCCCGCGGCGAGCCTCAGCAGGCGTTGAATCAGTTGCAGGCCTTGGGCAACGACGCTGACGATGCCATTGCCAGTCGGCGCGCCACCGTGCGGGCGGCGCTGCGCCAGAAAAGCAAGGGCTTGGACAGCGTCGTCCAGGCGTCGCCACCGGCGCTGGATTGCCAGGAAAGCCCTTTCGGCCTGACCTGCGCCATCTGGCCGGGCACAGTGCCCGACGCGGGCACCGCCCCGGCTTCCCAAGCCTATGCCGCCCTCGCTCGCAAAGATCCGGCAGCAGCCTCAGCCCTGGCCAACCAAGCGGTAGCGCGGGCACCGCAGAACCCGGCTTATCGACGCTTGCTGGTCAGCGCCCTGACGGAACAAAACCGCCTGCCGCAAGCCATCGCTGCCGCCAGTGAAGGATTGCAGGCCCACGGCGACGACGCGCGACTGTTGGTCATGCGCGGACGCCTGCGCCAACAAATGGCCGACGAGGACGGTGCGCGGGACGACTTCAGCCGCGCGCTGGCCTTGGGCAGCCTGCCGGCCTATGAAGAGGCCGGACTGTATGCCGCCATCGGCCAGCGCCGCACCGCCCGCGAACGCCTGCAAGAGGCACGCAGCAACGGCGAACTGGCCTCGGCAAGCGATCTGCAACTGGCCTATATTTCGGTCCAGGCGGGCGACGACGAAAGCGCCCACGCGGCATTTCGCAAGGCCGACGCGAGCCACCGGTTGCCGCCGGCGGCAGCCCAGGATGCGGCCTATAACGCCATGCGCGTCCATGAAGACGATGAAGCCGTGGCGTATTTCGAACGGGTGATCGACGGGCAGAAAACCGCTGAGTCGCCGATGTCCAAGCAGCAGTTGTTCGATACCCGGCGGGCCGTGGGCGATATTTCCCGCACCTGGGGGCTGACCAGCACCACGAGCTATCGCGGCAACAGTTCCAGCGGCCTGAGCGCCGCACCGAACTCGACCAGCAGCGGCAGTGAAAGCAACGACCTTCTGCAGAACAGCACCGAACTGTCCTGGCGCCCGCTGGGGTATCGCAATGCTCGTTTTGTCGAACTCTACGGACGCGTCACCGATACCCTGTGGAGCAAGAACAGTGATTCGGACACCGGCGCCGACGCGCTGCAAGGCGCCCTCGGGGTACGTATCAAACCGTTCAGTTCCGTCAACATCATGGCTGCCTTTGAACGCACCTTCCCCTTGGGTTCGTCAAACGTCGATGGCGACTGGCTGGTGCGCCTGGGCTACGGTTCCAGCATCGGCACAGACCTGCGGGTCGATGTGCCCAGCTGGTGGACCTCGCAGCTGTACGCCGAAGTCGGTCACTACATCAATGATTCACGGGATTACTTCAACAGCGAATGGCAAGTCGGCCGCAGTTACGCAATCGGCGGCACCGGTTCGCGCTGGGTGGCGTTCCCTCATGTCGTGGCGGCGATTGACTACGATTCGAAGATGAAGAGCAACAACAGCGGCGGCTTCGAATCCGGCGACGCCGGGGGCATCGGGGTCGGCAACAACGTGCGCTACTGGTTTCGTGAAGACGCCTACAATGCACCGCGCTCCTACGTGGATTTCTCCCTGCAGTACCGGGCCCGGATTTTCGGCGAGGAACGGGCCAAAGGCGTGTTCGCCCGCCTGACCTATTCTTATTGAGGACTTGATGTGATGTGTATCTGCAACAAGGCGCTTGCTTGAAAATCCTTGGCCATATCGTCAATCGCGTCGCCGTGGCGGCGCTCGCCGTCACGGCGGCGCTTGGCGCGAGTACAGGGACGTACTACGTGATGAACAGCAGGGCTGCGCCGGACATTGTCGGCATCGTCTGGCAGCCGGACAACCAGACCGTCGGCATCAATGGCCATTGGGAACAGCTGGGAGTCCGCGAACTGCTGGTGCAATGGACGGTGGTGGACGACCAGGCGTTTGTTCCCGGCACCGGCCTGCCCAACGTACCGGTGCTGCCGGATTGGGCGCGGATCGCCAAGGCGCCATGGGCGCAGGATGTCATCCTCGGGCTCGCCGGTCACTTCAGCGAAAACCGTTCACGGGACAACATCGAGCAACTGGCTGCGGTGTCAGAACGTATTGCTCGATTGCCAACACCGCTGCACGTCACCGGCTGGTACTTTCCGGCCGAAGTCGACCCCAGCTGGACTCGCGCCAAAGAGCTGCCTGCATTGCTTGCCAACCTGCCGCGGCCACTGTGGATCAGCGTCTATGACGGCGCCAATATCGGCCCAGCCGCCACCGCCGACTGGCTCAAGCAGTGGCTGCCAGACGACATTGGCGTATTTTTCCAGGACGGCGTCGGCGTCTACGCGCGCACCGCACCGGTGGCACGAACCTATGCCGACACGCTGCGTGACCGCCTCGGCGAGGATCGGGTGCGGATCATTGTCGAAGCCTTCCGTCCCCAACAGGGCGGCGGCTTCCGTTCGGCCACGGCGGCCGAGCTCCTGCCGCAACTGACCGCGTATAACGGCTACCCGCTCTACCTTTTTGACGGGCCACACTACGTGACGCCCGACTTGGTCGGCGAACTGAAGCGATCCTTAGCCAAGCCTTGAGGTGCGCAGCGTTTTGCGGATGGATTTGTATCGTTCTGTATATGAAGGGCCATCAGATACGAAGCCGCCGATTTCAGGCCATTGCGATACACACCCGCGATACACCCGAGCGTTTAACTGTGACTACCGAACAGCAGCACACCCGCTGCCACGGCTAATCCAACTAAGCGCAAGGAGAATCACCATGTTCAATTTCTCGAAACTTTCTTCCCTGGCCGTCGCCCTGACACTGGTTGGCGGTGTTGGCTTGTCGAATGTTGCCTCGGCGAGCGCGCAGGCCGACAGCCCGTCTGCCCAACAACTGGCAGAAGGTGGCTCCGATCGCCTGATCCAGAACCGCGTGGCCGAGGGCGGCTCCGATCGCTTGATCGAGAACCGCGTGGCCGAAGGTGGTTCCGATCGCCTGATTGAAAATCGCGTGGCCGAAGGCGGGGCCGATCGGTTGCAGGAGCTTCGCGAACGCAGCGCGGTTTGAAGCGCTGAAGGAAGCAAGCGTTTGAACAGCCAAGAAAAAGCCCCGCGTCTTTCGAGGCGGGGCTTGTTCACACAGCTATGTATCAGTTGGCCGTGACGACCGCCTGACCGCTCAACGCGAGGTCGAGCAGTTCGCGGTTGGCCACCGCGTACATGGCGTAGTCGGTGCCGCTGGCGGCACGGATGTCCACCAGCATGGCGCGCCAGCGCTCAACCATTTCGCGGTGCTGTTCCAGCCACAGCGCCAGGCGTGTTTCCACGTCCTGGGTGCCGTCGCCCTCTTGCAAGACCGAGATGGTGATCGCCCGTTGCTGCCAGTCGATGTCATCGCGGAACGCTTCGCGGGCCAGGGCCTGCCAGTTGTTTTCCACCGGCAAGGCGCTGATCTGTTGCAGGTACCAGGTGATGTCCAGCGCGCTGCCCACGGCGAAGTACGCCTTGGCTACATCGGCGGCGTTCTGGCCAGTCACGTCGGACGCCTCGATGATCGGCAGCAAGGTGTACAGGTGCGTGGTGCCGGCAACCATGCGCGCGAGCAACTCCGGCACGCCGGCGGCCACGTAGGCCTGGTAGCGGGTCTGCCAGCCTTCGCGGGTCGGGCCTTCCAGCAGTTCGTCGAGCTTGAGGCCCAACGCGGCCAGGTGCGGACCGAAGTGAGCGACGTCACGGGCAGCGTTCTGCTCGTTGCGGCGGCTGCGCAGGAACCAGCGCGTGGCGCGACGGCCCAGGCGCATCAGCTCGTCCATCAGCTCCAGTTGCACGTCGGCCGAGACCTGATGGTCCAGGGCTTCGATCTGGCGGAACCAGTGTGGGAGGTGGAAGATATCCCGCACGATCACATAGGCGCCGGCCACGTTCGCCGGGCTCATGCCCGTCGACTCTTTCAACCGCTGGACGAAGGTGATGCCCATGTGGTTGACCAGGTCGTTGGCGATCTGGGTGCTGACGATCTCGCGTTTCAGGCGATGACGACGCATGGCCTCGGAGAACTTGCTCACCAGCATTGGTGGGAATGCGGTCTCCATGTCACGGGTCAGGTAATCGTCATCCGGCACCTGGGAGTTGAGCAGCGCTTCCTTGAGATCGATCTTGCTGTAGGAGATCAGCACCGACAGTTCGGCACGGGTCAGGCCATGGCCCGCCGCGACACGTTCAGCCAGCTGCTCTTCCGTCGGCAGGAACTCGATGGCGCGGTCCAGCTTGCCACGCACTTCCAGGTCGTTCATCAGGCGCTTGTATTCGGCGATCCGCACGAAAGCGCGGCGTGCCGCCAGGGACAGGGCCTGGGTCTGCTTGTAGTTGTTGCCCAACACCAGGCCGCCGACTTCGTCGGTCATGCTTGCCAGCAACTGGTTGCGTTGCTTGTCGGTCATGTCGCCGGCCTGCACCACTTCGTTGAGCAGGATCTTGATGTTCACTTCGTGGTCGGAGCAGTCGACGCCGCCAGCGTTGTCGATAAAGTCGGTGTTGGAACCGCCGCCATTGAGGCCGAACTCGACACGACCCAGCTGGGTCATGCCCAGGTTGCCGCCCTCGCCCACCACTTTGCAGCGCAGTTCGTTGCCGTTCACGCGCAGCGCATCGTTGGCCTTGTCGCCGACATCGGCGTGGCTTTCGGTGCTGGCCTTGACGTAGGTGCCGATACCGCCGTTCCACAACAGGTCCACCGGCGCCTTGAGCAAGGCGTTCAGCAGTTCGGTCGGGGTCAGTTTGTCGGCCTTGATGTCGAAGCGTTCTTTCATCTGCGGCGAAATCGCGATGCTCTTCGCGCTGCGCGAGAAGATACCGCCGCCTTCGGACATGATGCTGGTGTCGTAGTCGGTCCAGGCCGAACGCGGCAGTTCGAACAGACGCTTGCGCTCGGCAAAGCTGCTGGCAGGCTCCGGGTTCGGGTCGATGAAGATGTGCAGATGGTTGAAAGCCGCGACCAGTTGCAGCTTGTCGGACATCAACAAGCCGTTGCCGAACACGTCGCCGGCCATATCGCCGACGCCCACTACGGTGATGCTGTCTTCCTGGACATTGATGCCGCGCTCGCGGAAGTGGCGCTGAACGCCGACCCACGCGCCCTTGGCGGTGATACCCATTTTCTTGTGGTCGTAACCGGCCGAACCGCCGGAGGCAAACGCATCGCCGAGCCAGAAGCCGTAGTCGATGGCGATGCCGTTGGCGATGTCGGAGAAGGTCGCGGTGCCTTTGTCCGCCGCCACCACCAGGTACGGGTCATCGTCGTCATGACGCACGACGTTGGCCGGCGGCACCAGCGCGCCGTCCTTCAGGTTGTCGGTGATGTCCAACAGGCCCGAGATGAAGATGCGGTAGCAGGCGATGCCCTCGGCCGCGATCTCGTCCCGGCTGCCGCCCAACGGCAGGCGACGTGGCAGGAAACCACCCTTGGCGCCCACCGGCACGATCACCGAGTTCTTCACTTGCTGGGCTTTTACCAGGCCCAGCACTTCGGTGCGGTAGTCTTCTTCACGGTCGGACCAGCGCAGGCCGCCACGGGCGACGTTGCCGAAGCGCAGGTGCACGCCTTCGACCCGTGGCGAGTAGACGAAGATCTCGAACTTGGGCACCGGCTTCGGCAGTTCCGGAATCAGGTGCGGGTTGAACTTGAAGCTGAAGTAGGACTTGTTCTGGCCGTTGGCGTCGGTCTGGTAGAAGTTGGTCCGCAGGGTCGCCTTGATCAGATCCAGGTAGCGACGCAGGATGCGGTCTTCGTTGAGCACCTGCACGTCGTCCAGGGCCGAGAGGATCGCCTGTTCCAGACGCAGCTGCTTGTCTTCCAGGTCATCGCCACTGAGCTTGCGCGCCAGGTAGAAGCGGGTCTTGAACAACCGGGTCAGCTCACGAGCAATGTCGGTGTGGTTGTTCAGGGTGCTGGCGATGTAGCCAAGGTCGAAGCCCAGGCGGATCTGCTTCAGGTAACGGGCGTAGGCACGCAGCAACGCCACGTCGCGCCATGGCAGGCCGGCGGTGAGCACCAGGCGGTTGAACGCATCGTTCTCGGCATCGCCACGGACGATGTGGACGAAGGCGTCCTGCAAGGTGTCGTTGAGCTGCTGGATATCGAGGTCCAGGCCTTCGGCGGCGGTGAACGCAAAATCATGGATCCAGAACTCGCGACCATTGGTATGGCGCAGGCGATACGGGAACTCGCCCAGCACGCGCAGGCCGAGGTTTTCCAGGATCGGCAGCACGTCGGACAGCGCCAGCGGCGTGTCGGCGTGATACAGCTTGCAATGCAGCTCACGCTGGCCGGACACCTGGCCCAACGGCTGGTAGAAGCTCATCACCAGCGGGTTGGTTTCGTTCAGGCTCAGCAGGTGTTGCATGTCCACCACGGCGGAGTGCGCGGCAAAACGCTCGCGGTAGCCGGCCGGGAAGCCTTTCGGGAAGTCCGACAGCACGTTGGTGCCCTGGGCTTCGCCGAAGCTCTCGATAACCAGGCTGGCGTAGTCGTCTTTCCAGCTGCGGCAGGCCTGCACGACTTCTTTTTCCAGCAGGACCGGGTCGATGTCGAGACGGTTTTTCGGGTCCACCCGCAGGATCAACTGCACGCGGGCCAGTACCGATTCGGAGAAGAAGGTCCAGAACTCGCAGTCCGACGCCTTCAGGCGATCCATCAGCACTTGCTGGATCTTCTGGCGCACTTCGGTGGAGTAGATATCACGCGGCACGTAGGCCAGGCAGTAGCAGAATCGGCCATACGGGTCTTTGCGCAGGAACACGCGGATCTTGTTGCGCTCCTGGATCTGCACGATCGACATCACGGTGGTGAACAGCTCGTCCACCGGGGTCTGGAACAGGTCGTCACGGGGCAGCACTTCGACCACCTGCGCCAGTTCCTTGCCCAGGTGCGCCTTGGCCTGGAAGCCCGAACGACGTTCGATTTCCTCGACCTTGCGGCGGATGTACGGAATGACTCGCACGCTCTCGCCATACACCGAAGAGGTGTACAGGCCCATGAAGCGGCATTCCTTGATGACCTTGCCGTCGGCGTCGATTTCACGGATCGACACGTAGTCCGGGTACGCCGGACGGTGCACGCGGCTCGGGTGCGCTGCTTTGGCGAACGACAGCAGGGTCGGTTCGCGCAGGTAATTGACGGCGTAGTCTTCGATGCGCAGGTCTTCGGCGGTGAGGCCGGCGCGCAGCAATTTGGTCAGGCCAAGGAAGGACTCAGGGTCGTACTCGATATGGCCGCCATCGGCTTCATCGCGCACCACAAATTCTTCATAGCCCAGGAAGGTGAAGTGGTTGCCCACCAGCCATTCCAGGAAGCTCTTGATTTCGGCTTTTTCGTCGGCGTTCGTGGCGTAGGCACTGTCGTCCAGGCTCGCGAGGATTTCCTGGACCTTGGCTTTCATCGGCTCGAAATCGGCCACGGCCACCCGCACTTCGCCCAGCACTTGCTCAAGTTCCTTGCTCAGGACATTGAGTTCGGCGGCGTTGGCGCAGCGGTCGATCTCCAAGTACATCAACGACTCTTGCAGCACGTCGTCGCCCTGGGTGCCCTTCGGCAGAATTTCCAGCAACTCGCCCTTGCTGCCGCGACGCACGCTCAGGACGGTGGTTTGCAGGGTATGAATGCTGTAGCCGCGACGGTTCAGCTCGGTGCGGACCGAATCCACCAGGAATGGCAGGTCGTGGTGCAGCACTTCGACGGCGGTGTGGGTCGACTGCCAGCCGTGGCGTTCGTAATCGGGGTTGTAGACACGCACCTGCGGTTGCGCGTGATCGAAGCGCTCAAGCAGGCGCCAGGCGGACAGGGTGCAGCCGGCGAGGTCGGACAACCGGCGCTGGGTGAGTTCATCGAGGGAAATGATGCCGAAGAATTGTTCAGCGAACAGCGCCACTTGTGGCAGTGCCTGTTCACTGATGTGCTGCGCCAGTGCCGCTTGCAGTTGGTGCTGGAAGTCGGCTTTGCTGGCTGCGGTGAAGAACGCCATCTGTGGTACTCCGCTTGGGCTTGTTATTGATGGTAGCGTCGCGTGCAACCCCTTTCGGGGCCGTCGGCCATCCCGTTCCTGATTCTCGGGCAGAGGAAACAGGATGACAGGTGGGTGAAGCTGGACGAGACCCGCAGGTCACATCCTTTTTCCATGTAATTTCACTGTGATGACCACCTGCAAAAAACACTCCGCGATGCCCTTTGCAGGTACACATCCGTTGCGCAGCTTAACGAGTGCGACAACGTGCCTGCTTGCAACGCTGCGACATATTCGGTCATCGGCTAGCTTTAATAGCGACTCAGCATCGAACAACCCTAGCAGCCTGGAGCCCAAACGGCACCCTGCGCGGGTAATCCAGCAGAAAATCGTCCAGGCTGGCAGAATTCGGTTTTTCGCGTTTTGACGGCTCATCGAGCCAGGAGCCACCCGATGAAAATGACAACTGCCCTGCTGATCGCCAACCCGTGCGATGACGAAGAGGACAACATGGCCATGCTGTGTTGCCACAGCAGCCAGGGCGACATGTTCCTGATGACCCGCTACCCCGACGAAGACGAGCTGGAAATCACCCTCGGCGACGAACCCTCGACGCTGGATGGCGTGAAGGTCACGCTCAGCGCGACGCTGTTGAAAATCGAAATCGCCGCGGCGGATGCCGACGCGCTCAACGGCGATGATGTGCTGGAAATCACTCATAGCAGCGATGCGGCGGACCTGGCGGAAGTGGAATTGACGTTGCAGAACATCCTCAAGGGAACCGGCACCTATATCAGCCAACTCTGAAACCAAAGGCGACCGCTCCCCTGTGGCGAGGGGATTTATCCCCTCGCCATGGGCTCAATGCATCAGCCTTTACTCGTCGTTCTTCACGAGGTTGCCATCCGCGTCATACACCAGATATTCGTCACTATCACCCGGCCCCCTCACGTAATAACGGGCTTCATTGCCGTTATCCGGAACCTTCATGCTGGTGTAGGAGCCGAGTTCCTTGATTAACTTGTTGTCTTGACTGATCAAGACCAACCCTGAACCATCGCCAGCCCGGGTAGCAGCGGCGTAGCGGGTCTGGAATGCGTTGATCTGGCTGTAATCCAGCGGAATCTGCAACTTGCCAGTCCGGTCGATGGCACCGTAGAGGCTGTCACGCCCGACCACTGCCATGCCGTTGGAAAACGGTTCCACCTCGTCATACGGCAGTTTGATCGGCAACCGCGCACCCTGGCGATTGATGAAGACGAACGTCCCGTTCTTGTTGTCCTGCAGCAGCAGCGGTTGTTGCCCGACAAAACGACCTTTGACGTTGTAGCCTTCAAGATTGATCCGCTTGCCTTGAAGGTTGAAAACGTCCTGGCGATTGCCGTCGGGGGAGCTGGTGTAAAGGTAGCCGTCGCTGTGCTCGATGCTTGAAAACCGCGCGGGCAGGACTTCCTTGCCGTCCAGGGTGTAGGCGCCGTAGAGCCCCTCCGTCGCATAGGTACGAGTGCCGAGACGGGCGATGAACAGGTTGTCGGTCACCGTGGGGTTGACGAATTTCATCGGCAATATGAAACGGTGCCCCTTGGCATCGTAGAGTCCATAAGGTCCGTTGGTTTCACGCTCCACCAGCAGCAGGCCATCACGCAACTCTTCGGTGATGTGTTCGAACGGCAGGTCGACAAGCTTGTTGCTCCCGGCGGGGAAATAGGCGAACTGGCTGCGTAACGCCTGCCCGTCCGACTCGGGGTCGCTGGATTTTTCCGCGGTGAACAGGGTGTAGGCATCGGCCATCAGACTGTCCTGCACCTGCACCCAACGGGGCTTGATCAGCCACTGTCCGGCCGGATCGACGAAACCGTAGCGCTCGGCCTCGCGATCCAGGGCGATGTAGCGCGCTTGTTCCGCCAGGACGTTGTCGACCGCGGCGAATTCGATGGTGTTGTCTTCCATCGGATCGAGCACATGAATGACGATACGCTGCGGGGTAGCCTCGAAGCGGTAATCGACCTCGGTGTTTTTCAATGGCCCGGCCTGAGCGACCAGCGCTTGGGTGACGCGCTCCAGCTGTTGTTGTACTGCCTGGCCGGTCTTGAGCTGAGCAATATCATCCTTGGTTTGCAGCAGCGCGTCGTAATAAGTACGCAATGCCGCAATATCGCCTTCAGACGGGAAGGCACGGGAGTTGTTACCGTTGCTGTAGAGCGCCTTGCCCTCCTCGGTCAGCCCTTGCAACACGAAGGTCGACATCTTCGGCGTACTCAGGCGCACGGAAGCGCTTGCGTCACCCAATGCCGTGAGCTGGAAGGACTGGCCGTCGTCCAGGGTCACGCTTGGGTGATCCTTGTCCAGGACCACTTTGCGGAACGCCGGATAGCTGCGGTAAGAAACCGTCAGGCCCAGACTGGCCAGGGGTTTGTTGACCGAAAGCGCGAAGGCGTCATGGGACGAGATCATGTCGTCGGACTCGACCTGCGGCGGCGCCTTCAGGTCGGCAAAGCTTTTTTCGCTGCCATCGCGAAAACGCAGGCGCTGCGGCAGGTACTGCTCGGCAGTCGGTTCATTCGGCATGGCCGCGCGCTTCCAGAGCGGATCGAGGCTGTTGGTATCCAGTCTCACTTCGGAACCGTCGGCAAACAGCCGCTGGGCAAAACGCAGGCCTTGGATCGATGCCAGCTCAGCTTTCAGTTGCGCGCTGGTGAACGGGACGAACAGCGTCTCGTACTGCAACGATTGCTCCTCGGCTGGCTCGGTTGTCTCGATACTCAAGCTCAACTGCGCGTCACTGAACCGTTCCAGGGACCTGAGGGTTTCACCGGTGTCCTGGATCAAATAATTGAGGCGTTTCTTGACATCGGGCAGCGCCAATGTGCCGATGTCCTCCAGGCCGCCTTCGTTCAAGTCCTCGGCGACGAAACCTTCATCGGCCGGCGCCCCGCTGTGGTGAAACAGGGTGTAGGACGCAAAGCCCACCACCAACAGGGCGGCCGTCAAAATCGACAGCAATCTCAAACGAGGCTGGGTAACGTTCATGGTGGCTTCGGTCGTCAAAGGGCTGGGAAGGCAGGCAGCTAACCACACGGCCTGGCGCGCTGCAAATCCGTTGAAAGGCCCGGTTCTGATAAATATCTGCCCGTACCGTCGCCGCTATCGGACCGCGGTGAACCACCGTCGGTCGCACCTGTGACGCATCGCCCTTGACGCCGGATCAGCTTCTGGTGTTTCCTGAAACCGGTTTCAGAGCCGCTAATAAATCCAATAAGCAGGTTTCAATCCGTGAATTCTTTCTCCGCCGCCCAGCGCAGCCGCGTGACCATGTTAGATGTCGCCGAACGCGCCGGGGTCTCCAAGGCCAGCGTCTCGCGTTTCATCGGCGAGGACCGCGCGCTGCTTTCCGAAGCCATCGCCCGGCGCATAGAACAGGCGATAAGCGAGCTGGGTTATCGGCCGAACCAGATGGCCCGCGGCCTGAAACGCGGGCGCACACGCTTGATCGGCATGCTCGTGGCCGATATCCGCAACCCCTATTCAATTGCCGTGATGCATGGCGTAGAAACCGCCTGCCGTCGCCACGGCTACAGCCTCGTAGTGTGCAACACCGACCGCGATGATGAGCAGGAGCGCCAGCATCTGGCGCTGTTGCGCGCCTACAACATCGAAGGGCTGATCGTGAACACGCTGGGCCATCACCGTGATGAACTGTTCGAACTGCGCAGCGAAATGCCCATGGTGCTGGTGGATCGCAAGGTCGATCGGCTCGACAGCGACTTGGTGGGACTGGACAACCCGGCGGCCGTCGAAATGGCCCTCGACCACCTCGGACAGCGGGGCTACCGCGATCTGCTGCTGGTGACCGAGCCGTTCGACGGCACCAGCTCGCGCATCGAGCGAGTCGAGAGTTTCAAGGCCGGCATCGAGCGCCGCCCTGCCCTGGCCGGCGCCGTGGTGGAAACCTGCGATCAACTGGCCGGGCGCATCAAAGACTTCCTTGCCCAGCCAGGCCACGGCCCCAAGGCACTCTTTTGCGCCAACGGCATCGCCGCGCTGGCCGCCACCCAAGTATTGCGCCAATTGGGTTGCCATTTGTTCGACGATGTTGGGCTGATCGCCCTCGACGACCTCGATTGGTATCCCTTGGTAGGCAGCGGCATCACCGCCCTGGCACAGCCGACGGCGCAGATCGGCGCCAGCGCGTTCGAATGCCTGCTCAAGCGCTTGCGTGGCGACAACGGGCCGGTACGGACCCTGGATTTTGCGGCGCAGTTGATTGAGCGTGGATCGACGCGCGGGGTCCTTCGATGATTGCCTGGCCTGCAGGTGATGAAATCCAAGGCTAAGCCCTTTTTTTGAACAAAACTGAAACCGGTTTCAGAGGTACAAGAACAATGCATAACCCACCCGTTTCCATCAGCCTCTCCAGCTACGGCGCCGACCTGGTGCGCCAGCACGGCCAAGGCAGCTTCATCGCGCTGCTGGCCGCCGCCGGTGCCTCGCGAATCGAATGGCGCGAAGAACTGCTCACCACTGAACAACCCACCGAGCTGGCCGCCGACGCGCGCGCCCAAGGGCTGAAGAGTGTCTATTCTTCGCCCCTTGAGCTCTGGCTTCCCGGCCAGTCCAAACCCAATCCCGAATTGATCGTTGCCCTGCAACGCTGCGAGGCGTTCGGCTCGACGTGGCTTAAGGTTTCCCTCGGACACTTCACCGACTCCCAAGACCTGTCGGCCCTCGCCGACAGGCTCGCGGCGAGTCCCGTGCAACTGCTGGTGGAAAACGACCAGACCTTGCAAGGTGGGCGGGTCGAACCCTTGCAACGTTTTTTCGCCGCCATCGAAGAGCGCGGATTGCCTATCGCCATGACCTTCGACATTGGCAACTGGCAATGGCAGGACCAATCGGCCATGGTGGCGGCCCGACAACTCGGACGGCATGTGGCGTATGTGCACTGCAAGGCGGTGGCCCGGTGCGCCGACGGCAAGCTGATCGCCGTGCCCCCGGCCCTGGCAGACCTGCATCTGTGGGAGCAACTGTTCAAGCACATGCCCGTCGGCGTGATGCGTGCCGCCGAATACCCGCTGCAAGGCGATGACCTGCTGGCCTTGACCGCGGAACATGTCACCACTTTGTCGCGCCTCGGACAATCGCGCCGGGAGCCTGCCCATGCGTGAATTCGATGTGTTGTCGTTCGGCGAAACCATGGCGATGCTGGTGGCCGACCAGACCGGCGACCTGGCCGGCGTCAGTCAATTTCACAAGCGCATCGCCGGGGCCGACAGCAATGTGGCTATCGGTTTGTCGCGACTGGGCTTTAATGTCGCCTGGCTCAGTCGGGTCGGCGCCGACTCTCTCGGACGTTTCGTGGTGCAGACGCTGGAGAAAGAAGGCCTGGACTGTCGCCACGTGGCGGTGGATCCGGCGCATCCCACCGGTTTTCAGCTGAAGTCCCGCACCGACGATGGCAGCGACCCGCAAGTCGAGTATTTCCGTCGCGGTTCGGCGGCCAGTCATCTATCGATCGAATCCATCGCCGCGCCGTTGCTGGGCGCTCGTCACCTGCATGCCACCGGCATCGTACCGGCGCTGTCGGCCACGGCCGGTGAAATGTCCTTTGAATTGATGAGCCGAATGCGCGAGGCCGGTCGCAGCCTCTCGTTCGACCCCAACCTGCGCCCGAGCCTGTGGGCCAGCGAAGCCATGATGATCCGCGAGATCAATCGTCATGCTGCCCTGGCCCATTGGGTCTTGCCGGGACTTGGCGAAGGTCGCTTGCTGACCGGCCGTGAAGATCCGGCCGACATCGCCGCGTTCTACCTCGATCAGGGCGCCGAAGTCGTGGTGGTCAAGCTCGGCGCCGACGGGGCCTATTACCGCACCGCACTGGACCAGGGCTTTATTGGCGCCGTGCCGGTTCCCCGGGTCGTGGACACCGTGGGCGCCGGTGATGGCTTCGCCGTCGGCCTGATCAGCGCGCTGCTTGAAGGCCGCGACGTCACCGAAGCGGTACGACGCGCCAACTGGATTGGCAGCCGCGCGGTGCAGAGTCGCGGGGACATGGAAGGTCTACCGACGCGCCTGGAGTTATCGGCTGAATTCGAGGCCGCCTGCTGCCAATAGAGGCTGGAGAAGTCTCACAAACGCACCTGCTGAACAAAAACAACAAGCTCAGGAGTCATGACATGCAAACGCTCAATCTCGCCGCCCGCCGCTGGTGGTACATCATGCCCATCGTGTTCATCACCTACAGCCTGGCGTACCTCGACCGGGCGAACTACGGTTTCGCCGCCGCCTCGGGAATGGCCGAGGACCTGATGATTACGCCTGGGTTGTCGTCGCTGCTGGGCGCGCTGTTTTTCCTCGGTTACTTCTTCTTCCAGATACCCGGGGCGATCTACGCGCAAAAACACAGCGTGAAAAAACTGATATTCGTCAGCCTGATCCTCTGGGGCTCGCTGGCGACCCTGACGGGTGTGGTCTCCAACGCGTACTGGCTGATCGTGATCCGCTTCATGCTCGGCGTGGTCGAAGCCGCGGTGATGCCGGCGATGCTGGTCTACCTGTGCCACTGGTTCACCCGCGCCGAACGCTCGCGCGCCAACACCTTCCTGATCCTTGGCAACCCGGTGACCATGCTGTGGATGTCCGTGGTCTCGGGCTATCTGGTGGAGCAATTTGACTGGCGCTGGATGTTCATCATCGAAGGCTTGCCGGCGGTGCTCTGGGCCTTTGTCTGGTGGCGCCTGGCCGATGATCGCCCGGCCCAGGCCAAGTGGCTCAGCGACCAGGAAAAACAAGACTTGGAAAGCGCGCTGGCCGCCGAGCAGGTCGGTATCAAGGCGGTGAAGAACTATGCCGAGGCCTTCCGCTCGCCCAAGGTGATCATCCTGGCCCTGCAGTTTTTCTGCTGGAGCATCGGCGTCTATGGTTTCGTGCTGTGGCTGCCATCGATTCTCAAGGCCGGCCTGAAGATGAACATGGTCGAAGCCGGGTGGCTGTCATCGCTGCCTTATCTGGCGGCGGTGATCGCGATGCTGATCGTCTCCTGGGCGTCGGACAAAGTGCAGAAGCGCAAGCGCTTTGTCTGGCCGCCGTTGCTGGTCGCCTCCATCGCCTTCTACGCTTCCTACCTGCTGGGGGCGGAGCATTTCTGGTGGTCCTACACCTTGCTGGTGATCGCCGGCGCCTGCATGTATGCGCCTTACGGTCCGTTCTTCGCCATCGTCCCGGAGATCCTCCCGGCCAACGTCGCCGGCGGCGCCATGGCATTGATCAACAGCATGGGCGCGCTGGGTTCGTTCGGCGGTTCGTACCTGGTGGGCTACCTCAACGGCTCCACCGGCTCCACCGGCATGTCCTTCTTGTTGATGAGCGGCGCGTTGCTGCTGTCGGTGGTACTGACCCTCGCCCTCAAGCCCGGCGCCAGCGACCGGGTCGTGTCCAAAACTGCGACGCCACAGCCGGCGCCCGCCCGTTCCTGAATCGAGAATCCTCATGAAAAAACACGTCGTGGTGTACAAAGCACTTTCAGCGCAATTGATGGAACGCCTGCAAGCGCAGGCCCAGGTCACCCTGATTGAGCGCCTCGATGAGCAGGGCCTGGCCCAACTGCGCGAAGCCCTGCCCAGCGCCCATGGCCTGCTGGGCGCAAGCCTCAGGCTCGATGCGTCGCTGCTGGACCTGGCGCCCCACCTGGAGGCGATCGCCAGTGTTTCGGTTGGGGTCGATAACTACGATATCGATTACCTGACCGAACGGCGGATCGTGCTCACCAACACGCCGGATGTGCTGACCGAGACCACCGCCGACACCGGATTCGCCTTGATCCTGGCGACCGCCCGCCGCGTGGTGGAACTGGCGAATCTGGTCCGCGCCGGGCAATGGCGGCAGAGCATCGGCGCCAAGCATTTCGGCAGCGATGTCCACGGCAAGACTCTAGGCATCGTCGGCATGGGACGCATCGGCGAAGCCTTGGCCCAGCGCGGGCATTTCGGTTTCGGCATGCCGGTGCTCTATCACAGCCACTCGCCCAAGCCGGCGGTGGAGCAACGTTTCAACGCCCGCTACTGCAGCCTCGATACGCTGCTGCAAGAAGCGGATTTCATTTGCCTGACGTTGCCGCTGACCACTGAGACCCAAGGGCTCATCGACGCACGGGCGTTCGCACAGATGCGTCCCGAAAGCATCTTCATCAATATCTCCCGGGGCAAGGTCGTGGACGAAACGGCGATGATCGAAGCCCTGCGCAGCGGGCAGATCCGTGGCGCCGGACTGGACGTGTTCGACCGCGAACCCTTGCGCGCCGACTCGCCCCTGTTGCAGATGGACAACGTGGTCGCGACGCCGCACATCGGCTCGGCGACCCATGAAACCCGGGAAGCGATGGCGCGTTGTGCGGTGGACAACCTGTTGGCGGCATTGCTGGGTGAGCGGCCGGTGAATCTGGTGAATGCGGGGGCGTGGATAGGCTGACCTATAGCCGCCTTCGAATATGCCATCGCGAGCAGGGTCGCGATGGCAACTGTGTTCATTTAGAGATTCAAGCAACACAACCTTTCCGGGCACACCCGCCTTAAACACCGCTGCCAGATTATCCTTTTGATCCTTGCTTAAAATAATATAAACATCCCAAACGGCGAGAACAGTAGAGAGAAACCACACTTTCAACAAAGCAGCTACATTCCTACACTCCCCTCCTACTCAACGGCAAGAACGAACCTACGTCAGCCTCGGAAGTCGCGCAATAGCCTTCACCTCACCCCAATGCTATTAATTAATCACTTGCGAACAAACGCAAGTTGGGCGCTCGCGTCGCGACGCCCATCAACTACATTGGAGTAACCGACATGGGTAGAAAACGCTCTGAAATAAATAACACCTTCTTTGGCCTGCCGCAGGCATTAGGCTTTTCTAAAGACCTCCTCGCAACGGAAGCCGATTTTTTTGCGTCACTGACCAATTAAGCCAGTGACCGATTAATTATCGGCGAACAGATGCCGAAAGGATCCCCTTTCGGCATCCTTTAATGGAGATCCATATGTCAGAACGAGAACTATCACCCACCGAAGCGCTATTCAATATCATGTCCACGCTCCATACACTGGGCCTCAGTGCAGTAACACGATATACGACATCATCCAAGTTAGTAGCAACGGCCGAACTGTTTGATGATAACGACAACCTCGTTGAATCGGGAGCAGGCAAGGGACCAGATTCACTAATAGGCGCACTGGCAGAAAGCATTGAACACTTCAGCACGTTTCAGCCTCTTGCTGATGCGCCCATAGGATACCGCTCCGACAAGATAGCTACTCAAAAAGCAGTTACAGACGATGGAATTTTTACCAGCCTGCCTCACACCGAAAAATTAATCGAATGCTTTAGGCTTACTTCGCTCAACAACAATGAGGAGCTATTCGCGCCGTGCGTCCTTCTATGCCCTGAAACGATGCAAAACATCCACGGCGATTCGAATTCCGCACTGCGTTTTCTATCTCGCTACTCGTCAAACTCAGGAATTGCTTTTGGTTGCACAGAGAACGAAGCACTGTTACATGGTACCCACGAAACAATCGAGAGGCATATCCTTTCTCTTTTCTACATGACTGTCTGTGGCCTCGGCCCGGCAATGGAACTATACACACCTTCTGTCGCGTTGCTTCAAACAGCGCTGGGGAGCCACCCTGCTGCCTTGGCGTCAGCGAACAGACTGCAAGTGATCATTATCAAGGACGTGCTGTCAGTTTATTTTGCAGTGGCATTTCCCAAAGGGGGCCCTGGAGCTCACCATCTTTCACCCATCGGCTCCGGATGCTCGCTTGAAATCCATACTGCAATCCAAAGGGCAGTTACTGAACAGTTCCAGTCCGAGGACTTATATGATGCCGCTGAAGAATCCATAGATAGAGAAACCTTTGACCTATTATCTAAATCAAGGCACCTGAAATGCTTGATTGACTTCGCACCACTCATGAGAGCGACACTTCCTATAATTGACACCCCTGCACACATCGCCCCCTTAACAGTCTCTGAACAATTAGCAAAATTGCAAAAAAACCTATCAAATAAAAGAATGAAAATATTCCGCCGAACAGTAGCTCGTTTTTCAGACTATAGCTTCGTCACTCAAATTTACATTCCAGGACTTGAACGCTTCAATATCATTAGAAACGGTCGCCTGGTGGTGCCTCAGCACGTGTTACGCGGTTGAATTATCGAACACAAAGCAACCAGGAGCGAGTACATGCACAGCATCCGGGCAATGATAAAAAACGCCTGCAAACAACACACCAGACTTCTAGCAATAACCATAATCACAATCATCGCACTTAAACTGATTACACTTGCCCCTCCACTGTTACTCGGAACCATCATCGACACCCTGCAAGGCACTGGAAATCCAGCATCCAGCACCCTGCTCGCACTGACGACAGGCCTGATTATCGCGGGATGTATTCATGCCACCATCACTCCTTTGCAACTCCATGCGCTGTCGAAGCTGGTCCAGAGCATTATCATGAACGCTTCCATTGAGTGGATCACCGAACTCATAGGCAAAGAGTTTTCGTTATTCAACTCCTGGAGAATCGGCCACTTCATCAAATCGGTCGAGCGCGGAATTACTGCGCACGAACAACTACTCACCTTCATTGTGACCATTGCGCTTCCCGTACTCTTGGAATTCATAGTCGTTGGGGCTGCTTTTATTTACATAGGGGGCGGTGAAATTTTTTTGAGCATGACGGCGTTCGGAATTATCTATCTGGCTGCCACCCATAAAATTATCAAATGGCGGAGGAAGCACATCGATGCAGTCAATGAACAGGAGGATGAGTTAAGCGCCCACCTCTACAACACCCTCAACGCGGGAAAAATCATAAAGCTGGAAAGTGCCATACCTACTGCCCTGCTCCCGTTGAACGCGGCGTTCGGACGTTATGCCAGCGCTGCGGTGACTACGGCATCCTCTGGCGGCCTGCTGAGCACCGCCAAGATACTGTTCGTAAGCCTTTCCACTGGGGGATTGCTCTACTGGGGCGTCGTGGACCAACTTTCGGGTCAGCCCAGTATCAGTGTCGGGCAGCTGGTTGCCATTTTTTCAATCGCGGGGAGTTATCTGCTCAGTATTTCAACCTTGACTGAAGGGTATCGTGTTCTTGATCAGTTCCTTGCAGACCAGCGTCAATTTCAGGGTCTGCTATCACTTCCGGCTTTCGATCGCAGCAATCGGCTGGCGTGGGTTGATTTCCACCGATCCTCAGTTCTGGAGCTTGGACCCTGCGAAGTGGCAGGAACGGGACCGCTTCGCCTGTCGATCAAGCGCTCCCTGGCATTTGTTCAAGGGCAGTCAGTGGCCGTTACCGGCCCTAGCGGCGCAGGCAAAACCACTTTTCTGGAAGTCCTCGCCGGGCTTGATGCATCAATGCGGGACCAACTGAGTATCGACTCGGTACCGGTTTCACTTTTGACCGGTCAAGCTCACTTGGACACCTTGAGGTACTGCCCCCAGCAACCACGGTTTCTGGAAGGCTCTTTTGAACAGTCGGTTCTGTTTGGAGGCAGCGCATCGCCGATTTTGTCAAGAGCCATACGACAACTGGAACTGGATGAGATCGTGACAACACGGCAGGTCAGCGAAAATGCATCAAATATCTCCGGAGGCGAAGCCAAACGCCTGTCGCTGCTGCGCCTGATCAACAAGCCTGGGAAATTCAATATGTTCGACGAGCCAAGCGCATCCATCGAACCTAGGCTAACCACGCCTCTTTGGGACCTGTTATTCGACGTTTTTGCCGGGCAGGGGTTGATATGTGTCACCCATGACATTGACCACTTGCATCGGTTTGACCGGGTCATTGTGATGCATGACGGGGCAATCGTGGAGGATGGTCCGTGGCGGGATCTGATCGACAGACCAGCAATCAAGCTGTTGATGGATGAGATTCGGATGCAAAACTAGCGAAAATATGAGGTGCCGGATCTACTACGGTAATCGCGAGCAGGCTCGCACACAATGGATCGGCGGCGCTCCTTGATCCTGCCTCCACCGCCAATCCCCCCTGTGGGAGCGAGCAAGCCCACTCCCACACCAGATCCAAACCGATCACAAATCCGCACACCAGACAAAATCCCGTTAGTCGCCACCCCCCGCCATGCATTAAAGTAACGCCCCCAGCCCCGGCGTTATCCAGACGCCTGGGCCACCCTTTCCAGGAACAGTCACCGATGGAACATCGTGAAGCGCTGCTGGCGCTGCGAACCTTTCTTTCAACGCAGATTCTCGGCCAGGAAAAACTCATCGAGCGCCTGCTCATCGCCCTGCTCGCCGACGGCCATATGCTGGTGGAAGGCGCGCCCGGGCTGGCCAAGACCAAGGCAATCAAAGAGCTGGCCGAGGGCATCGAAGCGCAGTTTCATCGCATCCAATTTACCCCCGACCTGCTGCCCGCGGACATCACCGGCACTGAAATCTATCGCCCGGAAACCGGCAGCTTCGTGTTCCAGCAAGGGCCAATCTTTCACAATCTGGTATTGGCGGACGAAATCAACCGGGCCCCGGCCAAGGTCCAGTCGGCCTTGCTCGAAGCGATGGCCGAGCGGCAGGTCAGCGTCGGGCGCAGCACCTATGAACTGTCGCCGCTGTTCCTGGTGATGGCCACGCAGAACCCGATCGAGCAGGAAGGCACCTATCCGCTGCCCGAAGCCCAACTCGACCGCTTCCTGATGCACGTCAAGATCGGTTTTCCGGATGCCGCGGTTGAGCGCCGTATCCTGCAACAGGCCCGGGGCGAAGCACTGAATGGCGAAACCAAGCCTGAGCGGCGCGTCAGCCAGCAGGCGATTTTCTCGGCGCGCAAGGAAATCCTCGGGCTGTACATGGCAGACGCCGTGGAGGAATACCTGGTGCAGCTGATCATGGCGACCCGCAACCCGGCCAAGTTCGACCCGGAAATGGCCGAGTGGATCGCCTACGGCGCCAGCCCACGGGGCTCGATTGCCCTGGACCGCTGCGCCCGCGCCCACGCCTGGCTGGCCGGACGCGACTTTGTCAGCCCGGAAGACATCCAGGCCGTGCTGTTCGACGTGCTGCGCCATCGCATCATCCTGTCGTTCGAAGCCGAAGCCGCCGGCATTGACCAGGACCGGGTCGTGCAGCGGATTCTCGACGTCGTCGCAGTCGCTTGAGTATTGGCAATGAATGACCCACTGGCGCCCGTCCCGGGCATCCGCGTCAGCCTTTCGGAGCTGATCGAGATGCGCCACCGCGTGCGCGAGGTGCAATTGTTCTCCACCCCGGGCCAGCGCAGCCCGCTGATCGGGCTGCACCACTCCAAGCTGCGTGGACGCGGGGTGGATTTCGACCAGGTGCGGGTCTATCAGGCTGGCGACGATGTGCGGACCATCGACTGGCGCGTCACCGCGCGGACCCAGGAGCCTCATACCAAGCTGTTCCACGAAGAACGGGAGCGACCGATCTTCATCATGATCGAGCAAAGCCATCGCCTGTTCTTCGGCTCCGGGCAGGTGTTCAAATCGGTGCTGGCCGCCCAGGCCGCCAGCCTGATCGGTTGGGCCGCGCTGGGGCACAACGACCGGGTGGGCGGGCTGGTGTTCGGCAATAACACCCATTACGAAGTCAAGCCCCGGCGCAGCAAGCAGAGCCTGCTGCAATTGCTCAATCGCCTGGTGCGCGTCAATCAATCGCTGAACACCGAAGGTGAGTCGGACCGCGACTCGTTCGGAATCGCCTTGCGCCGAGCCCGGGAGGTGCTGCGCCCCGGTAGCCTGGTGATCGTGATTTGCGACGAACGCGCCCTGTCCGACAGTGCCGAGCAGCAATTGAGCCTGCTATCGCGCCATTGCGACCTGTTGCTGCTGCCGTTGTCCGACCCGCTGGACCACGCCCTGCCCGCCGCGGGGCTGCTTCGGTTTGCCCAACGCGGCGAGCAGCTGGAGCTCGACACACTGAATTTCGAATTGCGCCAGACCTATCGCGCCCAGGCCGAGGCGCGGCTGGAGCGCTGGGAGTTGCTGGCGCAGAAGCTGCGAATCCTGTTGCTGCCGTTGAGCACCCAAGGCGACATGGTCGAACAACTGCGCGAGTACCTGAACCCCAAGCGGCCAGGGAAAACCCGATGAGCAGCCTTGATCAACTGCAGCCGCTCATGGCCCCGCCCCCGATTGGCTTCTGGCCGCCCGCGCCAGGCTGGTGGTTGCTGCTGGTGCTGATGCCACTGCTGGGCCTGGGCCTGTGGCAGTTGCGCCGGTTCATTCCCGCCAGGCGCAGCGATTCGCGCACCGAGCAACCGCTGGACCCGGTACGCCTCGCGGCGCTGGCCGAACTCGCCCTGTTGCCCAAACCCTACGACGGCGCACCCGCCGGGGCCTGGCTGCAGCAACTCAATGCGTTGCTCAAGCGCCTGTGTCGCAATCACTATCCCTACAGCCAGAGCCACACCCTCAATGGACGCAAATGGCTGGCCTTCCTCGATAACCGCTGCCCGGCCGCCGGCCTGACTCGCTGGATGATCCTGGTCGAAGGCGCCTACAAGCCTGAATGCAAGCTCGATGACAAAGCCATCGCCGGCCTGACCCAGGCGGTCGAGATATGGATTCGCAAGCATGTTTGAATTCGCCTGGCCGTGGATCTTCGCCCTGTTGCCATTGCCCTGGCTGATGCGCCTGGTACTGCCGGCGGCGGACAGCGGTGAGCCAGCCCTCAAGGTCAGCTTCCTGGAAGACCTCGAAGGCTTGGTTGGGCGCCGGGCCCGGGCCAACCTGCCCACCTGGCGCCAGCAGGCGCCCTTCATCCTGCTGTGGCTCCTGCTGCTGATCGCCGCCGCCCGCCCGCAATGGCTGGGCGACCCTCTGCCGATCGCCGCCAGCGGCCGCGACCTCTTGGTGGCGGTGGACGTGTCAGGATCGATGGATTTCCCCGACATGCAATGGAAGGACGAGGAAGTCAGTCGCCTGGCGCTGGTCCAGCACATGCTCGGGGACTTTCTCGAAAGTCGCGAAGGCGACCGGGTCGGCCTGATCCTGTTCGGCAGCCAGGCTTATCTGCAAGCCCCGTTGACCTTTGACCGTCACACCGTGCGCCGCTGGCTCGACGAGGCGCGGGTGGGCATCGCCGGCAAGAACACCGCCATCGGCGATGCCATTGGCCTGGCACTCAAACGCCTGCGCCAACGTCCGGCCCACAGCCGCGTGCTGATCCTGGTCACCGATGGCGCCAACAACGGTGGCGAGATCGATCCGCTGACCGCCGCCCGACTGGCCGCCGATGAAAGCGTGAAAATCTACACCATCGGCGTGGGCGCCGATCCGGAGCAAACGGGCACGGCCGGCTTCCTGGGCGTCAACCCGAGCCTGGATCTCGACGAAGCGACACTCAGGGACATCGCCCAAGTCACCGGCGGTCAATATTTTCGAGCCCAGGATGGTGAGCAGTTGCTGGCGATCAAGACCACGCTCGACCAACTCGAACCGGTGGCGCAGCAACCGACCCAGGCGCGCCCGTCCCTGGCGCTCTATCAGTGGCCGCTGGCCGTTGCGCTGTTGTTGAGCATGTTGCTGGTGGCTAGGGAACGCTGGCCGGACAACCCGTTGCAGCGGCTGTTCACCCAGCCGCTGTTTCAGCCATCGCAATCCTCTGAATGGCGCAAGCGGCTCAAGCGCCTGCGACTGCGGAGGCGCCGATGATCGCGCTCTGGCCGCATTGGCTGCGCCCTGGTTTCATCCTGCTGCTGCCTCTGTTGGGTTGGCTGCTCTGGCAACTGTGGCACCGGCAGAAACGCGTGGGCCGCTGGCAGATGATCCTGCCCCCGGCGTTCCATGCGGTGCTGCTCAGCGGTGGCAGCGGCCGTGAAAGCCGACTGCCCTGGATTGCCCTGGGCCTGGGCTGGCTGCTGATGGTGCTGGCCTTGCTCGGCCCAAGCTGGACGCGGGTCGAACAGACCAGCCAGAAACCCGCCGATCCTCTGGTTGTGATCCTGGAACTGAGCCCGGAAATGCTCGCCACCGACGTCCCGCCCACGCGCCTGGAGCAGGCCCGGCGCAAAGTGTTGGACGTGCTGCAAAATCGCAGTGACTCGCAGACCGCGATCATCGTTTACGCCGGCAGCGCCCACACCCTGGTGCCGCTGTCCGACGACCTGGCCACCAGCACCAACCTGCTCGAGGCCCTGGCGCCGTCGATCATGCCGCAAAACGGCCACCGCGCCGACTTGGCCGTCATCAAAGCCATGGCCTTGCTCGATCAGGCCGGGCTCGGTCATGGCCGGATCCTGCTGATAGGGTCGTCGCTGAACGAGCAGGAACGCCTAGGCATCCGGCAGGTTCTGGACGGTTCCGCGACGCGCTTGCTGATGCTCGGCATCGGTACCCGCGAAGGCGCGCCGGTGGCCCAGGACGATGGCAGTTACCTCAAGGACGCACAGGGCGCCATCCTGGTCCCGCGCCTCGACAGCCCGAGCCTCAAGTCCTTCATCAATGAACTGGACGGCCGCTACCGGCCGGCACGCCTGGATGACGGCGACCTGCGCGGCCTGGGGCTGCTGGACGGCCCAAGCCGTCTGCGCAGCGATGGTCAGAAACTGCGCCTGGATACCTGGGCGGACCAAGGCTATTGGCTGCTTCTGCCACTGTTATTGCTGGCCGCTTGCGCCGGGCGGCGTGGTTGGCTGTTCTGCCTGCCGCTGCTGTTCGCCTTTCCGCAAACCGGCCATGCCTTCGAATTCCAGGACTTGTGGTTGCGCGCCGATCAACAGGGACAGCATTTGCTCAAGCAAAAACGCCCCGCCGAGGCGGCCGCCCATTTCGAGGACAGCCAATGGCAAGGGGTTGCCTTGTACGAAGCCGGTGCATACAGCGAAGCCGCCCGACGGTTTGCCGAAGGCAACGATGCCCGGGCTCATTACAATCGCGGCAACGCCTTGGCCAGGAGCGGCGAGCTGGAAGCCGCCATCGATGCCTATGAACAAGCCTTGGAGCTGCAACCGGACCTGCGCCCGGCGCAGACCAACAAAGCCCTGGTGGAAAGTTTGTTGAAAGAGCAGGCACCGCCGCCGGATACGCCCAAGCCTGCCGAACGCGAGGAACCGGACCCCGCCGAGCAACCGCCGGATACCAATGCTTCAGCCCAGTCTTCAGAGCCGGGCCAGCCGTCTTCCGACGCCAGCGCGACGCCCGACGAATCCCAGGCATCCCAGGCACCGCCGCCCGGCGCCCAGGATGTTCCCGGCAGCGAATTGCCGGACGAGCAGACCACCACCCCGCCACTGCGTCCGGCCGCGGGCCAGCGCAATGAAGAAGAACAGCGCCAGGCACTGGAACAATGGCTGCGCCAGATCCCGGATAACCCGGGGGAACTGCTCAGGCGAAAATTCTGGTATGAACAGCAAAGCCACCAGGCCCAGGAAAAACACCAATGAGCCGCTGCACCGTCTATCTGCTTCTATTGCTGCTCTGGGCTGCCGGCTCCCAAGCCGCACAGCTCACCGCCAGCGTGGACCGCAGTCGCCTGAATTCCGGGGAGACCGTTGAGCTGACGCTCGAATCCAACGACGCCACGCTGTTCGGTAAACCCGACCTGAGCCCACTGCAAGCGCTGTTCGATGTGCGAGGCACCCGCCAGGTCAACCAGTTGACCACCCTCGACGGCGAGAATCGCGCCACCACCCGCTGGATCGTGACCCTGCTCCCGCGCCAGAGCGGCACCGTGGTGATACCGGCCCTGCAATTGGGCGAAACGACCAGCCAGCCGATCACGTTGCAGGTGATCGAAAGCGAAACCCGCAACGCCTCCGGCACCCTCGCGCCCGTCTTTATCGAGGCCAACCTCGACCAGGCCCAGGTGTATGTGCAGGCCCAGGCGATCCTTACGCTGCGCATCTACCATTCGGTGTCGCTGTACGACGACAGCAGCCTGACACCGTTGCACATTCCTGACGCACGCACTGAGCAACTGGGCGAATCGCGTACTTACGAGAAGGTCATCAACGGCGTTCGCCACGGCGTGATCGAACTGCGTTACGGCATATACCCGCAGCGCAGCGGCGAACTGACGATCCCTGTCCAGACCTTCAGCGCCACGCTGGTCGAGCCAACCGCCCAGGACACGGCAACGCCGGGCGCCAAACCTGGCCAGTTGATGCGCGTCAGCTCCACGCCATTGCCATTGACCGTCATGCCCAAGCCCGCCAGCTACCCGGCCGATCTGCCGTGGCTGCCGGCCCGCAGCCTGTCCTTGAGCGAAAGTTGGAGCCCGGAACCGACCCACAGCCAGGTCGGCGACTCACTGACCCGCAGCCTGACGCTGGAGGCCGAAGGCTTGACCAGCGCCCAACTGCCTCCGTTGCCCGCGACCGAGATCAACGGCCTGCGACGTTATCCCGACCAGCCGGTGCTGAGCAGTCGCAGCAGCGAACGCGGCCTTGTGGGCAGTCGTGAAGATCGCGAGGCGCTGGTGCCCAACCGCAGCGGTACCATCGAGCTGCCACCGGTGGAAGTGGTCTGGTGGAATACCCTGGAAGATCACCTGGACCGTACCAGCCTGCCCGCGCGAACCCTGCAAGTGGCGAACAATCCGAGCCTGATGGTGGATACACCGGCGGGCCCCGCTCAAATCGTCACGACCGTGGACAGCGAGACGCTGTGGTATTGGCAGCTGAGCACGCTCATCCTGACCTGTACCACACTGCTCGGGTTCGGCCTGTGGTGGCGAGCCCGCTGGCAACCGGCGATCCTGCGCTCGGCCCAGGCCGGACCGAGCCCACGCACCCTGCTGGACGACCTCAAGCGTGCCTGCCTGGCCAACGACCCCCACGCCACCCGCCAGGCGCTGGACGCCTGGGCCCGCCAGCAACCGGAAACCCTGGCCGACATGGCGGCGCGTTTCGTGCCGCTGTCCGACGCCCTCGACGGCTTGAACGGCGCCCTCTACAGCGAAACCGGCCAGCACTGGCAAGGCGAAGACCTGTGGCGTGCGATTCGGACCATCCCGCCCCTTGAGGGCGCACAAGATTCGACCAGCGATTCGAGCCTGCCGCCGCTGTATCCCAAATGACCCTCGCGAACGGCGCCGATCTTTTGTGGCGAGGGAGCTTGCTCCCGCTGGCGCGCGCAGCGCGCCCAAAGCCAGGCGCCTCGGTGTATCGGAAAGGTTGCGACTGGCTAGTTGGGGCCGCTGCGCAGCCCAGCGGGAGCAAGCTCCCTCGCCACAGGATCGCGCTGCAGCAGATCCAGGGAAGTTGACCAAGTCCCCAACGCCATTTCCCAGTAAACTCTGCATTTTTGCGCCGCCTCTCTTCCCGCGGCCATCCTCTGTTTTCTGGAGTCTGCCTTGCGTCTGTTTCACACCTCCGATTGGCACCTTGGGCAAAACCTCCACGGCCAGGATCGCGACTTCGAACACGCCTGTTTCCTCGAATGGCTGCTACGTCAGCTGGCCAACGAAAAGCCCGACGCGCTGCTGATCGCCGGGGACATCTTCGACACGGTCAACCCACCGGTCAAAGCCCAGGAGCGCCTGTACGACTTTATCGTCAGCGCCCACGAACAAAATGCCAACCTCACCATCGTCATGATCGCCGGCAACCACGACTCCGGCTCGCGCATCGAGTTGCCGGCGCCGTTGATGCGTCGCCTGCGCACCCACGCATTGGGCCGGGTGTTGTGGCTGGACGATGGGCAGCTCGACGTCGAGCGCCTGCTGCTGCCGTTGCCGGATGCCAAGGGCAAGGTCAAGGCCTGGTGCCTGGCCTTGCCATTCCTGCGCCCCGCCGAGGTCACCGGCGCACAACTGGGCGACGACTATTTGCGGGGCATCGGCCAGGTGCACGAATGGCTGATCGCCGCCGCCAACAGCAAACGCAAGAAAGGACAAGCGCTGATCGCTGTCAGCCACGCGCACATGGCCGGCGGCTCGGTGTCCGAGGACTCCGAGCGCAGCCTGATCATCGGCAACGCCGAGGCCTTGCCGGCCAGCCTGTTCGGCCCGGGCATCAGCTACGTCGCCCTCGGTCACTTGCACAAGCCACAGAGGGTCAATGGCGAAGAACGCATCCGCTACAGCGGCTCGCCGATTCCGCTGTCGTTTTCCGAAATCGGCTACCGGCACCAGATTCTCGACATCACCTTGGATGGCGAAACCCTGGTAAACGTCGAACCCCGGCTGATTCCCCGTGCCGTCAATCTGCAACGCCTGGGGCCAGTGCCACTGGCCGATCTGCTGGTACAACTGAAGGAGCTGCCGGACATCGACCTGTTGGCCGACGTCCAGCGCCAGCCCTGGCTGGAAGTACGAGTGCGCCTGGACGAACCGCAGCCGGACTTGCGCCATCAGGTGGAAGCCGCCCTGCAAGGCAAAGCCGTACGCCTGGTACGAATCGCCGCCGAGTATGCCGGCAACGGTGGTGCCGGCGGTGCCGATGACGGCAGCGCACTGGTGGAACTGGACCAACTCAGCCCGCAGGAACTGTTCAGCCGCGCCTGGCAGGACACCTACGGCAATGAAGTCGACGAGCAGACCCTCAGGGACTTCGCCCTGCTGTTGCAGGACGTGCAGATGGAGAGCGAGCAGCCATGAAGATTCTCGCGATCCGCCTCAAGAACCTCGCCTCCCTGGCCGGCCCTTTCGAAATCGACTTCACCGCCGAGCCATTGGCCAGCGCTGGCCTGTTCGCCATCACCGGCCCCACGGGTGCCGGGAAAAGCACCCTGCTCGACGCCTTGTGCCTGGCCTTGTTCGGCGCGGTGCCACGCCTCAACAACACCGGTCGCGACGCCAGGGTGCCGGACGCCGACGGAGAAATCGCCACGGGTGACCCACGCACGCTGTTGCGCCGGGGTACGGGCGATGGTTACGCCGAAGTGGATTTTCGCGGCGTCGACGGCCGCCGCTACCGCGCTCGCTGGGAAGCCAATCGCGCTCGGGAAAAAGCCGCCGGCAAGCTACAAGCCAGCCGCCAGAGCCTTCGCGACCTGGACAACGATCAACTGCTGGCCAGCCAGAAAGGTGAATACAAGACCCAGCTCGAAGCCGCCCTCGGTTTGAACTTCGAGCAGTTCACCCGTGCCGTGCTGCTGGCCCAGAGCGAGTTCAGCGCCTTTCTCAAGGCTGACGACAACGACCGCAGCGAGTTGCTGGAAAAGCTTACCGACACTGCCCTCTATACGCGCCTCGGTCGCCGCGCCTTCGACAAGGCCAAGCAAGCCAAGGAAACCCACAAGCTGCTACAGGACCAGGCCACCGGCGTCACGCCGCTGTCCCCCGAAGCCCGGGCCGAACTGGACCAGCGCTTCAACCAAGCCCAGCAATTGCTCAAGGCCCAGCAGGCGCAGCTCAAGCAACTGGAACAGCAGCACACTTGGCTCAAGGACCTGCGCCAATTGCAGGATGAACAGGCCAGCGCCGCCGAGCAGTTGCAACAGGCCCAGGTCGATTGGACCGCGCTGGCGGATGAACGCCTGAAACTGGCACGCCTTGAGCAATTGGCGCCCCAGCGCCATCAATTCATCCGCCAGGCTGAGTTGACCCGGCAACTTGAACCGCTGGCCGTCAGAATCCTGCAACTGACCCAGCAGCAGGTCGAGCTGCATGAACAACAGACCGAACTGGAAAAGGGCCTGGGCGTGGCGCAGTTGGCGCTGGCTGCCGCCCGCCAGCAGAGCAACGATAACGCGCCGCTGCTGCGCCAGGCGTTCGATGAACAAAGCAACCTCGCTCGCCTGGCCAGGGAAGTCGGTCAAGGCGCCGAGCAGTTGCAACAGGCCCAACAGGCTTGCAGCGATGGTCAACGCACCATCGACACGTTGCTCGAACAGCAACGGCACGTCAGCGAGCGCCTGCAACGGATTGCCGGCGAACTGGAGCAAAGCGTCGATCTTGCACCACTGGGCGATGCCTGGAGTGCCTATCGTGATCGCCTCCAACAACTGATGTTGATCGGCAATCGGTTGAACAAGGGCCAGGACGAACTCGCCCTACTGGAACAGAACGCGACTCGCGCCGCCGATGATCTCGCGGCCCGTCGGCAGAATCTCGACGTGCTCTACAAGGAGGCCGGTGCCGAACCGCAAGCGGTCGCCGAGCAGATCCAGTTGCTGGCCAACCTGCTGCAAGACAATCGCAAGCAACTGCGGGCGTTCGAAGAATTGAGCCGGCTATGGGCCAGTCAACAGGAACTGAACAGCCGCAGCGCGCAATTGGAGCAGCGCCAGCAACAAGCCTTGCAGGAGCGCGACCGACTGGTACGTGAAGGTGGCGAAGCCAAGGCCGAGCTGACCGTCGCCGAACAGACCCTGGCCGTGACCCGTGAGCTACTGGAGCGCCAGCGCCTGGCTCGCAGCGAAAGCGTCGAGCAACTGCGCGAACAGTTGCAGGACAACCAGCCCTGCCCGGTGTGTGGCAGTGTTGAACATCCTTACCATCAACCCGAAGCGCTGCTGCAAAGCCTTGGACGATTCGATGAAAGCGAAGAGGCCAACGCGCGCAAGGCCGTCGACCTGCTCAATGAAAAAGTCATTGATCTGCGGGCGCAATACAGCGGAGTCATCGCCCAGCTCAAGGAATTCAAGCAGCAACAGGAACAACTCGCGGCCCAACAACAAAGCCTCGCGCCAAGTCTCGAAGCCCATCCACTGTCGGAGCCGTTGCTGGCCCAGGATTCGGACAAGCGTGACGCCTGGCTGGCCCAGCAAAACAGCCAGTTGACCCAACGCATCAGCCAGGACGAACAGCGCCAGGCTGCCCTGCTCACCCTGCAACAAGACGCCGCGCGCCTGTCGCAACAATTGCGTGATGCCGAAACGGCGAGCCAGCAGGCGTCACAGCATCTGAACAACCAGCAACAGGAGCTGGCCCGGGATCGCCAGCGCCTGGATGAAGAGCTGGAGCATTTCAGCACGCTGTTGCCGTCCGCCACGCTACAGGCTCTGCGCAGCGACCCCGCGGCAACGTTCATGCAACTTGACCAGCGGATCAGCCAGCGCCTGGCGCAACTGGAACAGCAACGCGAGGAACTCAGCGAACAGCTTCAGCGTCAGCAAACCCTGGAGAAAGAACAGGACCGCCAGCAGACCCGCGTACAGCAACTGGAATCGGCGCAACAGCAATTCCATGCGCTGAATGAGCAACATCAATCCTGCCAGCAGAAACTCGCGCACCTGCTAGGCGAACATGCCAGTGCCGAACAATGGCAGCAACAGCTCGATCTGGCCCAGGAACAGGCCCGCAATGCCGAGGCAACAGCCCATCAGCAACTGCAGGATCTGCGCAACAGCCTTGTCCAACTGGCTGCCGAACTCCAGGCCCGTCATGAACAGGCCCATGGTTTGGAGGCCGAACAACAGACGCTGGCCGCTGGCATTGCGCAATGGCGCGCCTCTCACCCTGAACTGGACGACGCGGCGCTCGATGGCCTGCTGGGCCTCGACGAGCAACAGGTCAGCCAACTGCGGCAACGCCTGCTCAACAACGAAAAAGCCATCGAACAGGCCCGCGTCCTGCTGACCGAGCGCGAGCAGCGCCTGCAAAATCACCAGGCCCAACACAACGGCCACCTGCCATCGGAAGAATTGGCCGATGCCCTGTCCGTGCTTCAGGATCAATTTGCAGTCAGCGAACAACAGTGCGCCGAGTTGCGTGCCCAGCAGGCCGAGGACCAACGCCGACAAAATGCCAACCAGGCACTGGCCCAACAGATCGAGCAGGCTTATACCGAGTACCAGCGCTGGGCACGCCTGGACGCCTTGATCGGCTCGGCCACTGGCGACCGTTTCCGCAAACTGGCCCAGGCGTACAACCTCGATTTGCTGGTGCACCACGCCAACGCCCAGTTGCGCCAACTGGTGCGCCGCTATCGCCTCAAGCGCGGAGGCAGCATGCTTGGCCTGCTGGTCATGGACACGGAAATGGGTGATGAGCTGCGCTCGGTGCATTCGTTATCCGGCGGCGAAACCTTCCTGGTCTCCCTCGCCCTGGCGCTGGGCCTGGCCTCGATGGCATCCAGCACGCTGAAGATCGAATCGCTGTTCATCGACGAAGGCTTCGGCAGCCTCGACCCCGAGTCGCTGCAACTGGCGATGGACGCCCTCGACGGCTTGCAGGCCCAAGGCCGCAAAGTCGCGGTCATTTCCCACGTGCAGGAAATGCACGAGCGGATCCCGGTGCAGATCCAGGTCCGTCGCCAAGGCAACGGTTTGAGCACGGTGGAAGTGAAATGAGCCGCGCCACGCTGTATTCCTTCCGTCGTTGCCCGTATGCCATGCGAGCGCGGATGGCGCTGCGCTACAGCGCGATCGATGTGGCTATTGTCGAAGTCAGTCTCAAGGCCAAGCCGGCCGAAATGCTCGCACTCTCGAGCAAAGGCACGGTGCCGGTGCTGCAGGTCGATGGTCGGGTGATCGATGAAAGCCTGGAGATCATGCACTGGGCCTTGGCCCTGCACGATCCGCAGGATTGGAAACTGCGGGACGATGCCCAGGGCCAGGCGTTGACGGCGGCGTTGATCGAGGAAAACGATCAGGTCTTCAAGCTCCACTTGAATCGCTACAAATACCCGGAGCGGCATCCTGAACATCCGGCAGCGCATTATCGGAGCGAGGGGGAAGTTTTTCTGCGCAAGCTGGAAGGACTGCTGGAAACCCGACCCTTCCTTGTTGCGGGCCACCTGAGCCTGGCGGATGTAGCGTTACTGCCATTCGTGCGCCAATTTGCCCATGTCGATCGCGACTGGTTTTCCCTGGCGCCCTACCCTCGGCTCCAGAAGTGGTTGCAGGGCCTGCTCGATTCCGAGCTGTTCGTAGCGATCATGGCCAAGTAGCTGTTGGTCTTGCGAGCGCGCTTTTGTGGCGAGGGAGCTTGCTCCCGCTCGGCTGCGCAGCAGACGCCTTGGTTGTAGACCGAATAGGCCTGCTGCGCAGTCCAGCGGGAGCAAGCTCCCTCGCCACAAAAGCGATGATGATGTTCAAGCCGCGCGACCCGATCAGTCTCTCACCAAATTCAACAACCGCTCGCGAGCCACTTCCATTTCGCCGGGAATTGGCTGGGCTGCCGAGACAATCGGCGTGGAATAGAGAAACAGCAACATCACTGCAAGACGCATCGCCATGGTGTCGATCCTTATTGGTAAGGAGTCAATTAACTAGCGTCAAATTTAACCACATGGCCAAGTGATATCACAATAGGGTTTTTACCCAGACGCACGAAGCCTGCGATCTTTTCTCTCTTTAGCACGCTAAGGGAGATGAAAAGATCGCAGGCTTCATTTGCAGCGAGAGTCAGTGTTGGGTCTTGTGGTCCAGCGCCGCGTAGAAGTTGGCGCTCTGTTGCAGGTATTTCTCGGTGTAGCTCTGGGTGCGGTTTTTCTTGTCGCTGATTTCGATGCTGGCACTGGCTGGCAAGGCCACGGTAGCGGAAATGGCGGAAGCAGCGATCACGGAGAAAAGATTCAGATTCATGGCGGTAGTCCTCGGATTCAGTTAGCTGATTTGCCCGTTGGGGCCGTGAAGCAAACTTACGCGCCGAGGCGTCTCGCCTTGAAATGCTTTGTAATACTAGCGACTATCAGTCTCGTTGATACAACTGCGAAGGCCCCGGGAATCGGGGCCTTCGGTCTATTGACGGACCAGGAATTCAAGATCGCTGGGCGCATCCATTGATAACTTCTGCACGGTCTTTCCCAGTAGACCGGTCTTTGGATCACGCTCGATGACCACGATCTGGTTGCTCTTCTGATTGGCCACCAGGACGAATTTTTCGCTCGGATCGAGGCTGAATTCTCGCGGATGATCGCCTTCGACCGAGCGCCGCTGGAGTTCCTTCAGCGTGCCCGTCGCCGGGTCGATGGCCAATACCAGAAGTTCGTTGGTGGTGCCGCGGTTGCTGACATACAGAAACTTGCCATCCTTGGAGGCATGCAGCGCCGCCGCTGCCTTGCCCGGTTGGGGCTTGTCCGCCGCCAAATCAACAAGCTGGCGCTGGGTCAGGCGGCCATCGGCGTAGTCGAATACGGCGACCTGGGCGGTCATTTCCATGGTCAGCCAGGCGTGCTTGCCGTCACGGCTGAACAACAAGTGACGCGGCCCGCTGCCCGGCGGCAATTGCACGAATGCCGGGTCGGCGGGTGTCAGCGGTAGCTCGGGATTGGCCTTGGGGTCGTAGCGGTAGACGAAGACCTTGTCCGCCCCCAGGTCATTGGCGAACACGTACTTGCCGTCTGGCGAAGGCACCGCCGAATGCACATGGCCGGACTTCTGCCGCTCAGGATTGACCCGGCTCGGCTGATGACTGCCCGACTGCACCACCGGCGCCAGCTTGCCGCCTGGCCCCACCGGCAGCACCACCAGGGTGCCGCCCGGGTTTTCCAGCACGGAATAATTGCTGACCAGCAAATGCTGGCCATCGTGGCTCAGACTGGAATGGGTCGGCTCGTTGCCCAGGCTTTGTACCTGATTGATCAGGCTCAGTTCATGGGTCTTCGGGTCGATGGCGTAGCTGCTGACCTTGCCCACCGGATCCTTCTGTCCCGGGCCGTTTTCGTTGACCACGAACAACCGGGTCATGTCCTTGGAAAGGGTCAGCCAGGAAGGGTTGTCCGTCTTGATCACTTGCAGCGGCTTGGCGTCGAGCTGTCCGGTGCGACTGTCGAACTGCATGCGGTAGATGCCTTGGCTCTGGTCCGCCGTGTAGGAGCCGACCAGCAGTTGATAATGTTCGGCGGTTTCTGCCTGGACGCCCATGGCGCCCACGCTGCCGGCCATCAACAACGGCCAGAAACTACGCATCTTCATCTTCTTGGTCCTCGTCGTCGTGGCCGCTGGTCGCTTCCACGCATTCCAGGTGATGGTCGCCCGAGTCGCTGGTGATGATCCAATGCTTCAGGGCTTTGTCAAACGTCGCGGCCTGCATCTGCGCGGGCGTAAAACGCCAGTGCTCAAGGGTGCGGCCGTTCATGCACTCAACGTGCAACTGGTCTTGCTCGTCGAGGGAAAAATCGAACGCGTGCAGCCCGTCAATGATCAGCATGTCGCAGTGTTCGAGGGCGTGCAGCAGGGTGTCGGTGGAAGCAGTCATGGCGATCAGTCGGTCATTGGGAAAGGCAGCATGATAACCCAATGTCGGACCGGGCCTGGGCCCATAAGGTTCGAAAAACCTGCCACCGGCACATTCGCCAACGCAAACAGGCCCGCCCCACACCCGAACGCATTCGAAGTGTGGGAGCGGGCCTGCCTGGATCAGGCAGTCCATCAAAGCTCAATGGACTGCCTGATCTTCAGAGCGCCTCGCGCCCCGGTACGCCATCCACCAGCCGCTGGATGCCCAGCGGGTTGGCGTTCTTCAACGGCTCCGGCAACAGGCTGTCGGGGTAGTTCTGGAAGCACACCGGACGCAGGAAACGATCGATCGCCAAGGTGCCGACCGACGTGCCACGGGCATCGGATGTCGCCGGATAAGGCCCGCCGTGAACCATCGAGTCGCAGACCTCGACGCCGGTTGGATAACCGTTGAGCAGGATACGGCCGACCTTCTGTTCCAGCAGCGGCGTCAGTTCGCCGAACTGTTCGAAGTCCGCCGGCTCGCCAATGATCGTAGCGGTGAGTTGGCCGTGCAGGCCGTTCAGCGCGGCGGTCAGTTGCGCCTGGTCCGCCACTTCGACAAACACCGTGGTCGGCCCGAAGACTTCTTCCTGCAACGCCTCGTCGCCGTTGATCAACAGGCTGGCGTCGGCCTTGAACAACTGCGGCTGGGCCTGGTTGCCTTGCTGCTCGCGACCGGCCAAGTGCTCGATGCCCGAGTGAGCCAACAACTTTTGCAGGCCCTTGCCGTAACTTTGCAGCGTGCCGGCGTTGAGCATGGTTTGGGGTGCCTGGTCGCCGATCAGGGCCGCCACCTGCTGGGTGAACGCGGTGAACTCAGGCGAACGGATGCCGATCACCAGCCCAGGGTTGGTGCAGAACTGACCGCAACCCTGCACCACCGAGGCGGTAAGGTCGCGAGCAACGCTGTCGGCACGGGCCTGCAAGGCTTTTGGCAAGACGATCACCGGGTTGATGCTCGACATTTCGGCGAAGACCGGGATCGGCTGGGGCCGGGCGGCGGCCATGTCGCATAGGGCACGGCCGCCCTTGAGGGAACCGGTGAAGCCGACGGCCTGGATCGCCGGATGCTTGACCAGCCATTCGCCGACACCACCGCCGTAGATCATGTTGAACACACCGGCCGGCATCGAGGTCTTTTCGGCTGCGCGAATGATCGCATCGGCCACGTGTTCGGCCGTGGCCATATGGCCGCTGTGGGCCTTGAACACCACCGGGCAACCGGCGGCCAGCGCCGCTGCGGTATCACCACCGGCGGTGGAAAATGCCAGCGGGAAGTTGCTGGCGCCGAACACCGCCACCGGGCCGAGGCCGATGCGGTACTGGCGCAGGTCCGGGCGCGGCAGCGGCGTGCGCTCAGGCAATGCGCGGTCGATGCGCGCGCCGTAGAAATCGCCACGGCGCAAGACTTTGGCAAACAGGCGCATCTGCCCGCTGGTGCGCCCGCGTTCGCCCTGGATCCGTGCGGCTGGCAAGGCAGTTTCACGACAGACCACGGCGACGAACTCATCGCCCAAGGCATCCAGCTCATCGGCAATCGCGTCGAGAAACTCGGCCCGACGCGCCGCGCTCAGGCTGCGATAAGCAGGATAAGCCGCCGCCGCGGCCTTGGCGGCAGCGTCGACTTCTTCAGCCGTGGCCTGGACGAAATCATGGGGCAAGGCCTCGCCGGTGCTGGCGTCGACGCTTTGCAGGCGGGTCTGGCCGGCCGCGCTGCGTGCGCCGCCGATGTAGTTGTGGCCAAGGATCTGGTTCATCGCAAGTCTCCTTTAAAGTGTGCCGATAGTACCTGGGTTGAACACCGCGTCTACCGGGGCAATGCCATTGACCAGCGGCGCGCCGAATTCAGCCTGGCTGATTTCGAACACATCCCCCGGCTGGGTGCGGATGCCATCGGCGAACGACAGGGTCGCGGTGCCGAAGAAGTGAACGTGCACATCCCCCGGGCGCAGGAACTGACTGTACTTGAAGTGATGGAACTCCAGGTTTTCGAGGCTGTGGCACATGTTCGCCTCGCCGCTGAGGAATTCGTTCTGCCACAGCACTTCGCCGTTGCGCAGGATACGACTGGTCCCGGACAGATGTTGAGGCAGTTCACCCACGCGAAGTTCCGGGCCAAAGCTGCAACTGCGCAGTTTCGAATGGGCCAGGTACAGATAATTCTTGCGTTCCATCACATGGTCAGAGAATTCGTTACCCACCGCAAAGCCCAGGCGATAAGGCTTGCCGTCGAGACCGATGACGTACAGGCCGCTGATTTCCGGTTCTTCGCCGGCGTCTTCGGCGAACGGTGGCAGAGGGAACGGCTGGCCCGGACGGACGACGATACTGCCGTCGCCCTTGTAGAACCATTCCGGTTGCACGCCGGCCTGCCCGGCCTGGGGTTTACCGCCCTCCACGCCCCATTTGAAAATGCGCATGGTGTCGGTCATCGCGCTTTCGTCACCGGCCTGCTGATGCATCTTGTCCCGGGCAGAGGCGCTGCCCAAATGGGTCAGGCCGGTGCCGCTGACCAACAGGTGCGCCGGGTCCGGGTGATCCAGCGGCGGGAGGATGCGCAACTCTGCGAGCAGTTGCGCGTAGTCGTGGCTGGCACCCAGGCCCAGGCCATTGACCTGCTGCTCAAGCTTCAAGCCCGCTTCGATGGCGGCCAGCGCCAGCTCCCGCACAGTACCGGCGCCCTGCACTTCGCGCACCTGATCGCCGTCGACCAGGCCGACACGGCGCTCGCCGTTACTCAATTCGAACTGAACTAAACGCATGCTGTTCTCCTGTTAAACAAACACAACACTGTACGCATCGATCGTTCCCACGCTCTGCGTGGGAATGTAGCCCGTGACGCTCCGCGTCACTGGACGCGGAGCGTCCCTTGAGGCATTCCCACGCAGAGCGTGGGAACGATCAAACAAAAGCTCTCTTCCACAATTGCAATAAGTTCAGGTACGCGTCGCCCCGCGGGCACTGGCGGCGAACTGATCGGCCGGCAACACGTGCTTGCGCTCTAGCAGGCGATACACCACGCCGGTCAACACCAGGCCGAACACCATCACACCCGACAGGAAATACAGCCCCGACGCCAGGTTACCGGTGTATTCCTTCAGCGCGCCGATCACGAACGGCCCGATGTAACCACCCAGGTTGCCCACCGAGTTGATAAGTGCAATGCCCGCCGCCGCACTGGCGCCGGCAAAGAAACGCCCCGGCAAGGTCCAGAACACCGCCGTGCAGGAAAACAGCGCGAACGCCACCAGGCACAACGCCGCCAGTTGCAGCACCGGCACCGTCAGCCAGGCACTGAGGAACAGGCCGATGGCGCCCAGCACGTACAACACCGCCAAGTGGCCGTAGCGATCGTTCAAGCGGTCGGAACTGCGTGGAATGATCAACAGCCCGATAATGCCGAAGATGTACGGCACCGAGGACACGAAACCGGTCACCAGGTCCGTGCCACCGAACTGCTTGATCAGCGTCGGCAGCCACAGGCCCAGGCCGTAGATGCTCAGGGTCACCGGCAGATAGAACAGCGCCAGCAGCAACACACGTTTGTCTTTAAGCGCATGCAGCGGATTGCCATGGCGGGTCTGGCCGTATTCTTCAAGGTCCTTTTTCAGCTCACCGGTCAGCCAATCCTTTTCGCTCTGGTCCATCCATTTGACCTGGTGCGGGCCGTCCGGCAGATAACGCAGCACCGGCCAGGTCAACAGCACCGCCGGCATGCCGATGACGATGAACAGCCACTGCCAGCCATGCAGGCCGAGGATGCCGTCCATGCCCAGCAAGCCACCGGACACGGGGCCGGTAATCATCATCGCGATGGGTTGGGACAGAATGAACAGGCCGAGGATCTTGCCGCGATGGCGCACCGGGAACCATTGGGTGATGTAGTACAGCACGCCCGGGAAGAACCCGGCTTCGGCCGCGCCCAGCAAAAAGCGCATCACATAGAAGCTGTACGGCCCTTGCACGAAGGCCATGCCGATGGTGATGGCGCCCCAGGTGATCATGATCCGGGCGAACCAGCGTCGGGCACCGAAGCGTTCGAGCATCAGGTTGCTGGGGATCTCCAGCAGGAAATAGCCAATGAAAAACAGCCCGGCACCCAGGCCGTAGGCGGCGTCGCCGATGCCAATGTCAGCGCCCATGTGCAGCTTGGCGAAGCCCACGGCGGAGCGGTCCACGTAGGCAATCAGGTACAGCAGGATCAGGAAGGGAATCAGTTTCAGCGTGATGCGACGAATAAGCCGCAATTCCTGGCTCATGGGACCGGTCTCCGATTGTTGTTGTTATAGAAGCTCGGGGGATTTCTCTGGCGATTCACGCTAGGACAACCCCTCCGTTGAACCGGACTATATAGTAATACTATTTGAGCAACAACACTTCCAAACCGCGCAAATTGCGCTTATGTTACGCTTCAGCTAGAACAATATAGTCATACAATAAGAGAATCGATCATGTCTGATAAGAAACCCTCCCTGCGCTCGGCCCAATGGTTTGGCACCGCCGACAAGAACGGCTTCATGTACCGCAGCTGGATGAAAAATCAGGGCATCGCCGACCATCAGTTCCATGGCAAGCCGATCATCGGCATCTGCAACACCTGGTCGGAGCTGACACCGTGCAACGCGCACTTCCGGCAGATCGCCGAACACGTCAAGCGCGGCGTGATCGAGGCCGGGGGCTTCCCGGTGGAATTCCCGGTGTTCTCCAACGGCGAATCGAACCTGCGCCCCACCGCCATGCTGACCCGCAACCTGGCAAGCATGGACGTGGAAGAGGCCATTCGCGGCAACCCGATTGACGGCGTGGTGCTGCTCACCGGTTGCGACAAAACCACCCCTGCATTGTTGATGGGCGCCGCCAGCTGCGACGTGCCCGCTATCGTCGTTACCGGCGGGCCGATGCTCAACGGCAAGCACAAGGGCCAGGACATTGGCTCCGGCACCGTGGTCTGGCAGTTGAGCGAGCAGGTCAAGGCCGGCACCATCACCATCGACGACTTCCTCGCGGCCGAAGGTGGCATGTCCCGCTCGGCCGGTACCTGCAACACCATGGGCACGGCCTCGACCATGGCCTGCATGGCTGAAGCCCTCGGCACCTCCCTGCCCCACAACGCCGCCATTCCAGCGGTGGACGCGCGCCGTTACGTGCTCGCCCACATGTCCGGCATGCGCGCCGTGGAGATGGTCCGCGAAGACCTCAAGCTGTCGAAGATCCTGACCAAGGAAGCCTTCGAGAACGCCATTCGCGTCAACGCCGCCATTGGTGGCTCGACCAACGCGGTGATCCACCTCAAGGCCATTGCCGGCCGCATCGGCGTGCAATTGGACCTGGACGACTGGACCCGCATCGGTCGCGGCATGCCGACCATCGTCGACCTGCAACCGTCCGGGCGTTTCCTGATGGAAGAGTTCTACTACGCCGGCGGTTTGCCCGCCGTGCTGCGGCGTCTGGGCGAAGCCAACCTGATTCCGCACCCGAACGCCTTGACCGTCAACGGCAAGAGCCTGGGGGAAAACACCAAGGACGCGCCGATCTACGGCCAGGACGAAGTCATCCGCACCCTCGACAACCCAATCCGCGCCGACGGTGGCATCTGCGTGCTGCGCGGTAACCTTGCCCCCCTTGGCGCGGTGCTCAAGCCGTCCGCCGCCACCGCCGAATTGATGCAGCATCGCGGCCGCGCGGTGGTGTTCGAGAACTTCGACGAGTACAAGGCGCGGATCAACGACCCGGAACTGGACGTTGATGCCAGCTCGATCCTGGTGATGAAAAACTGCGGGCCGAAGGGTTATCCGGGCATGGCCGAAGTCGGCAACATGGGCTTGCCGGCCAAGCTGCTGGCCCAGGGCGTGACGGACATGGTGCGGATTTCCGATGCGCGCATGAGCGGCACCGCCTACGGCACCGTGGTGCTGCATGTGGCACCGGAAGCAGCGGCCGGCGGACCTCTGGCGGCAGTGCAGGAAGGCGATTGGATCGAACTCGATTGCGCCAGCGGCCGCCTGCACCTGGACATCTCGGACGCCGAACTCGCCGCGCGCCTGGCCGACATCGCCCCACCGCAGCAACTGTTGGTGGGTGGCTACCGCCAGTTGTACATCGACCACGTACTGCAAGCGGACCAGGGCTGTGACTTCGACTTCCTGGTGGGCTGCCGTGGGGCCGAGGTGCCACGCCACTCTCACTAATCCCCTCGCCACAAGTCACTCAAGCCCAAGGGTTTAGCCTGATGAATACCCGCCGCGCCTGCTATCATGCGCGGCACCCCCTCGTACAGGATCGCGCCGCGCCCCATGGATTACCGCAAACCCTCCGACCGCAAAAGCATGCATGCGCGCATCGTCCAGGAACTGGGCATGCAGATCGTCTCCGGGCGCTTCAAGCCCGACGACAAACTGCCGGCCGAAGCCTTGCTCTGCGAAGAATATGCGGTCAGCCGTCCGGTGTTGCGCGAAGCCACGCGGGTGCTGGTCGCCAAGGGCCTGGTGTATTCGCGACCGCGCGTGGGCACGGTGGTCAAGCCGCGTCGGGAATGGCACATGCTCGACCCCGATGTGCTGCATTGGCTGATGCAAAGCAGCCCGCAAAATGAATTTTTCAACCTGCTGACCAGCGTGCGCAGCATCATCGAGCCGGCCGCCGCTTCTCTCGCCGCGCAATTCGCCACCGATGAAGACATCGCGGCCATCAACGAAGCCTACCAGCGCATGGAAGCAGCTCCGACCCCCGAGGCGCTGCTGCAACCGGACCTGGACTTCCACAGCCGCATCGCCGACGCCACCCACAACGACCTGCTCGCCAACTTGTGCAACATGCTGTCGGTGGCCATCGCCGAGGCGCTCAAGCATTCCAACCAACGGCCCAACCTGCATGAGCTGGCGATGCCCCGACACAAAGCGATCCTCACCGCCATCGAGAACCGCGACGCCCTCGGCGCTCGCCATGCCACGCTGGTGCAGCTGGACGATGCCCGTAGCGCGCTGAACGTGGTGCTGGGCAGCGACCCAGCCTGATCACCCAACTCAACACCCTCGCAGGAACTTCAAAAAGCGCTGTCGACCAGGACGGCATGACTCGCGCTTGAAGAGGCGGTACTTATATACCGCACGCCATACAAAGGGACGCTGATACTTGCCCCGTCGTCATCCCGACGGCCATGAGATCAGGAAAAGGATGTCTTATGACCTCGCCCTCTTTGGCTGACCGCCCCTCTGCGCTTGCGCAAAATGTCAGCTTGCAATTCGCCGACTGCCCGACCTTCGAGCAGATCGTCCAGCAAGAGCTTAAACGCGCCCTCCAGTCGAAATACCCCTCGCTGGTCATCGACCTCGCCAAGACACAATTGGCCAGCCCCGATGCGATCGTCCGAGGTTGGAATTTCCAAGCGCTCATGCCGCTTGTGCTCGACTACCTGTCCCTCGGCACGCCCGTGGATTTTGGTTCACAGGGAATCCTTGAATGCTATCTTTCCGACTCACCGCCCCGACGCCTTCGGCCAGCCGATGGAAGGCTGGACATGGCGCTCGTCGAAAAGTGCGTACTTGAACTGCCTTGGCGCGTCCCCATCGGACTGCAAGATGCACTGACCCATTATTGGAATGGCGACATCGCTGCCCGCTCCCAGGCCGTCCCCCATGCTCGCGCCAGCCGCTGGCAATGGCTCAGCGATACCCTCAGGAACATGCTGCATATCCACGGGCTGCAACAGCCGGGATTGTCCGAACCGGCGCGCGACGCCCTGGACCAGATCGTCCGCTGGCCGGACCGTGAGGAGCGCTTCAAGCGCAATCTTCCACCGGTCTATGCCTACCATTTGGAAAGTACCGTCACCTACGGAGCCTCCAGTACCGTGCTGCCCGGCATGGCCATCCTCCTGATGCATTACACACGGTATGGACTGGTCATTTTGCTGAGCTGCCCCGGCAGCGCCGTGCAATCCTTCGAATCGATAGAAGCCTTCAACAGCTTTTGGGCCGGACGAATCGCCAATCGCTACGCCGTCGACACGGTCATCTGCCAACGCTACGAGATCGCTGGCAATGCCTTCGACACCCAGGCCGCAATGATCCTGGAGCAGCAACTGACCGACCTGAAAGCCGTCCAGTTACCCTCTCGGATCGGACAGAAGGACGTGAGTAAGCTCTACGAGGAACTGAGCGATCCTGCCCGCTATCTGCACGATGCCCCACGCCTCGCGCCAGACCTCTCGACACAACTGCTGCCTGAATGGCTGGCAAAGGCGTCCCTCCTGGACCAGACCAGATTCCAGCGATACAGCCTGGCACTCGCCGGTGCCAGAAGTCGCGGTCAAGGGCGTCCGCGTCTGATGGACATCAACGCTTTTGCGGCAGATGCCTTGTTCGCCCGGATGGAAAAAACCAACGGCAGCAGCCCGATCAGGGCCCATTCCGGGCAATTTCAACCCGACGACGTGCAACTGACCTTCACTCTATCCACGGGATACCCCGGGACCATCGGAATCAGCCAGAAAAAAACCATGAGCCTGACCCAACTGGCCATCAATAACCTGGTCGCGCGCCCCAGCGGCTATCTGGTGCTCAGTCATCGTCGGGGCCTGACCTTACCGGCGTGGTTGACACCCGGCTACATCACCGACAAGGGCGGGCTGATCGAACAGGTGGATATAGGCAGTAGCTATCCGCGTTATCTTCAGCAGGAGCTGCTGAGCGACTCGTCTCAAGCGCGCCAGTACCAAAGAATTTTTGCTGAACAGATCCCGGCGCAGTTGATGCTTGAAGCACTGCAGCAAGCGCTCGATAACCAGAATGGCATGACCCCCGAAGGGCTGCGTCTCATTGAGACACTGTTCCAACCTGACGCTGGCGACCAACGGGTTGACGGTCGTCCCGTGTTCATCCGGCACTTGGCTTTCCTGCGCAAGCCCAAGGCTACGCCTGACATCGTCGCCAATATGTTCATCATCGAGGCACAGGGCACCCAAACCGGTCCGCACATATTGTATCGTCCCCTTTACACACCCTCCTTGTTGGCGTTTGCGACGCGCCAGGCGCTGTTAAAGGCCATCGCAACCGCCGGGGATCTGCAAGACAGTGTGCTGACCTGGATGTCCGACGGTGCACGGGCGGTGTATGCCAACGGTGGTTTCCTTGAGCCACACGTCTTGCATTTTTTCCAGGGCGACGAGTTCAACCTGCCCGAACGGCCCGCCCCGGCGACGCTCGCCGACGACGGCGTCAACGATGAGTTGCTGCAATACCAGCGCCACGGCGAGTTGATGCAGTATCTGTATGGCTGCAACGCACGAGCCCTGATCGCCCAGGCCGACCGCAACTCTGTCTCTAACCGCGAGAGCCGCTGGGCGGTGTTCCTCGAAGGTGGCAGCCTGCTGTTCAATGCGTTCCTGTTTCCGGTATTGCGTGGTCCAGCCATGGCCGTCGCCTGGCTATGGAGCCTGATGGCCAGTGCTGGCCAGGATATTCCGGCCCTGGTCAGTCAGGACCCGGCGACCCGAGAACTCGCCGCCGTCGATGTGCTGGTAAACCTGGCCATGCTGGTAAGCCAGTTACGCGCCGCCCGGCTGCCCGCCCGTTCACCGCTGCCCGACGCACTCAAGACGCGAGCTCTTCGCCCTCCCGCCCCACGAGTCGTCGCACAACAATGGCCCGCGCCGCCCCCGCCCAGCGTCTTCGAGGGAACCGTGACCTTACCCGGCGAACCCTCCGGCAGGCATTTGGCCCTTGCGTTCAGCAGCCCCCGCTACAACCTGAGCCCGGAACAGCGCACTCGCATACGAGGCATGCAGGTGCCACGCCCCGCCACGTTGCCTGAACCAATAAAGAATGGGCCCTTGAAGGGCCTGTATGTGATCGGCAACAAATGGCACGCGGTAATCCAGGAAAACCTGTATCGGGTCGACCCGGATCCGGAGGCTGGCACTTCGATTGTCGATCCGCTCGATCCCACACAAATCGGGCCTCTGTTGCAATCGGACCTCGACGGCAACTGGACACTGGATTTGCGCTTGCGCCTGGTGGGAGGAGCCCTGCCAAGGCGCCTGGAAAATCAGCGACGTCTCAATGCAAAAAAAGCCGCTGACCTTAGCAATGAACTGGCGGATTACCTCGCGCAAGAGAACAAACGAGACAAGGCGCTGGACATCGCCCAGCAAGTCATGACGCGATTCGAAGAAACACCCGGCTTTACCGAAGAGCAACGCGCGCCGAGACGCAAGCTGTTTTACGACCTGCTCAACGAGCAGACCGAGGCCTATCTCAAATTGCTCGACAGCCTGCCCGAACGAGACAGGTTAGGTATCGGCCTGCCCTCCGAAAGTATCCGCGCGCTGATGGAAAATGTAGTCAACAACGCCCGCAAGGCCGTGCTTGTGGTCGAAGCGCAATTGCAGGCACTCAATGCGGCTCACCCCGGTTTTTCAGGGGAATTGGTCGAGCGAGTCGTGATGAGCGATATGGACGGCTACCTGACGTACCTTGATGCCATGAGCGATATCAACGACCGCGCAATCCATTGGCTGGAACTCAAGGATGAGTACCTGGAAAAGTTATTGAACCTGGACTCCATCGGGGCGCAAGCGTTCGAACGCCTGACACAGGGTCGTCCGCTCAATGAAAGAAACGTTATCGGTGCAAAGGCCTTGCAGGTGGCTGCACTTCCCATGCTCGCAATCAAAAATCCGGCATCCGATTTACCCGATAGCCTGTACCGCATCGTCACACCGTTGGCGGAGCAAATGCGCTCCCATGCTGATCTGCAAGCGTATGAGCTGTCCCCTTCGGAGCAATTGGACGTGCTGACGAGCCTCACCCAGCACTACGGCGAGGCCTTGGACGCGCTGCAAGGTATGCGAACGCTCTATGTCGACGATATCAACGAGTCCTATTTCGACAGACTGATCAAGCTGCTCGACAGTCTGTATAGCGACGTATCCCGGAAACTGGCGGCCGAAGTCAAACCCGAACCCACGCCGCGCAAGCGCGGGCCAAAACGTCCCAAGGTAAATTCGGGACGCCCCAATAAAAAGGTGATCAAGACGCGCAAGAATGGCGTGCTGATCGGCGACCTCAAGCCAGCCGGCACCGTCTTGCCGATCGAGGTCGTCGAGCTGCGCTCCGAAGTCGATGACCAGGTCATTGCCACGTATTCGCGTCACGACGAGGTCTGGGATGTCGTTGAAGAACGTCGCCCCACTCCTGCGCCAAGGACGAGAGCTGTCAAGACGATTAAAAGTGATGCGCGCCAGTTGCTGGAGCAGTTGGAAGAACGTTTACGTCGTGTGGAAAGCTATAAGAAGCACTGCCGCCATCCTCAGGAAATCGAGGAAATCATGAACAATGAGGCGGACCGCTTTAGCGCCCTCGCAACCGAACTCGACAGGGCCTTCACCGCGTCGCAAGCCACGCGCACGCCGGCCGAAAAGGCGCTGGCTAGTCAATTGTCAGAGGCGATATCCAGGCTGAAGACCAAGGGCAGTGCCCTGCGCACCGAGTTGAGCCTGCTGTTGCCGCCCACCGACGGCAACCTGCGGTTCCTTTTCGAAAAAAACCTGATCCAGGTCGCACGCCTGGGCGAACGCAAAGCCCTGAAAGGGGCCCGCATGGATTTCCTTCAGGAATATGCCGTCAATGACCGTAACGGCTCCCCCCTCTGGTACGCTCACTTTCACTACGAAACGGCTGATACACCAAAAGCCGACTATAGCGTCGCGCATCTGAAAAGCCGGGAGCAACGCCGGGAACACTACCATTCGCTGCTCGCCAAGGCGCAAAACCCCTACGCGGTGATGGATGTGCACCGAGGGCAGATTGGCAAATCCCTGGCCAGCGACAAGTTCCTGCCGTTGGCGCCCTGATCGCAACGAAAGAAAAAGCCGCAGCCCCTGGGCTGCGGCTTTTGCCGATCAATCAAGTGAAGTACACCCCATCAATGGGCAAACAACGAATTGCCCTTCTGCCCCGCCAGTTTCTCAGGCTTGATCAGGAACCGCGCCAGCGCCGGCAGCAGCCACAGCGCGCCGAACATGTTCCACAGCAGCATGAACGTCAGCATCAAGCCCATGTCGGCCTGGAACTTGATGGCCGAGAAGATCCAGGTGCACACACCAATCGCCAGGCACAGACCGGTGAATAGCACCGCTTTACCAGTGGATTTGAGCGTCTGGTAATAGGCTTCCTGCAACGGCAAGCCGGCCCGCAGGAAACTTTCCAGGCGGCTGTAGATGTAGATGCCGTAGTCCACGCCAATCCCCACGCCCAAGGCTACCACCGGTAAGGTCGCGACCTTCACGCCAATGCCCATGAATGCCATCAGGGCGTTGCCCAGCACCGACGTCAGCACCAGCGGCAACACGATGCACAGCGTCGCCGCCCAGGAACGGAAGGTGATCATGCACATGGTCGCCACGCAGATGTACACCAGGATCAGGATGGTCAGTTCCGACTCCTTGATCACTTCGTTGGTGGCCGCCTCGATCCCGGCGTTACCGGCGGCGAGGATGAACTCCAGGCCATCGCGGTTGTTTTCCTTGGCGAAGTCCTGCACCGCCTTCACGGCGCGGTCCAGGGTCTCGGCCTTGTGATCGTTGAGGAACACCAGCACCGGCGCCAGGGAGCAGCTGTTGTTGTACAGGCCATCGGCCCGGGCAATGGAGTTGTTCAGCACGTCCGGGTTGCGCGACAAGGTTTCCCATTTCAGGTTGCCCTCGTTCATGCCCTTGATCATTTGCTTGGACACGGTCACCAGGGAAATCGCCGACTGCACGCCCTCGGTGTTCTGCATCTTCCACATCAGCTCGTCGATAGGCGCCATGGCCTCGTAGCGCGAGCAGCCTTCGGCCTTGGTCTTGACCATCACCACCAGCACATCGGAACTGGTGGAATAGTTGCTGATGATGAAATTGTTGTCCTGGTTGTAACGCGAGTCCGGACGCAGTTCCGGCGCCCCCTGGTCCAAGTCGCCAATCTTCAGGTTCTGGCTGTACCAGAGGCCGCCGCCAAAGGCGAGCACGGCCAGGGCAATCGACACCGGCGCGACTTTGGCGCTGGCGAAATTCGACAGCAGGCGCCAGAACGGATGCTCGCGGGTCGCGTCTTTCTTGCTGCGCTCAACGGCACGCTTGCTGATGCCGACGTAGGAAATCGCCACCGGCAGCAGGATCAGGTTGGTGAACACGATCACCGCCACCCCGATGGACGCGCCGATGGCCAGCTCGCGGATCACGCCGATGTCGATGATCAACAGGGTAATGAAGCCGACGGCATCGGCCAGGATGGCGATCATCCCCGGCAGGAACAATTGGCGGAAGGTGCGCCGTGCGGCGGTCAGGGCGTTGTCCGCCTCGCTGGACTGCAAGGCGATGCCGTTGATTTTCTGCACGCCGTGGGAAATGCCAATGGCGAAGATCAGGAACGGCACCAGCATCGAATACGGATCGAGACCGAAGCCGGCCGCGTGCATCAACCCCAACTGCCAGACCACCGCCACCAGCGTTGTGCTCAACACCGCGACGGTGCTGCGCATGCAGTTGGTGAACCAGTACAGCAGGATCAGGGTAATGACGAAGGCCACGCCGAAGAACAGCACCACCATGACCAAGCCATCGATCAGGTCACCGACCTTCTTGGCGAAACCGACGATGTGAATCTGCACATTCGGATTCTGGGCTTCGAACTTGTTGCGGATCTTGTCTTCAAGCTCGTGGGAAAACTTGCGGTAGTCCAAGGCGAGCAATTTGCCCTGGTCCTGCGGGTCCGGGTAAGACTCCAGCAGCGGGATATCGATGATGCTCGACTTGAAATCGTTGGCGACAAGACGCCCCACCTGGCCGGACTTGAGCACGTTGTTGCGCAGAAGATCGAGGCTTTCGGCCGAGCCGTTGTAACTCTGCGGAATCACCTCGCCACCGGCGAAGCCCTCTTCCGTCACCTCGGTCCAGCGCACGCTGGGGCTCCAGAGTGACTTCAGGCCGGAGCGGTCGACGCCCGAAATGTAGAACACTTCGTCGTGGATCTGGCGCAGCGTCTCCATGTAGTCCTTGGAAAAGATATCGCCGTCGGTGGCCTCCACGGAAATCCGCACCGTGTTGCCCAGGTTCGCCAGGTCATTGCGGTGCTCGAGCATCTTCTCGATGAAGGGGTGCTGGAGGGGGATCATTTTTTCGAAACTGGTGGACGGCCGGATCAGCGTGGCCTGCCAGAACAGGAAAATGCTGACCAGCAGGCAGATGATGATCACTGCCGGGCGGTTGTTGAATATAAGGCGTTCGAGAAACGTCGCCTTGTCTTGGTGATGACTGCTCATGGGGTCCGCCTTCTTGTTATTGTGCCCGTCTGACAGGCCCGGCTCATTTGCTCAATTCGGCGCCCGAGGACGTGGTGGCGCGAACGCCGCCCTGTCCCGCCAGGATCAGGTTGCCGTTGCCCGCCGCCGTGACCGCCGCCACCGAAATACGATCCGGGCGGTTGAACACGCTGAAGGTCACGCCGTCATCGGTGCTGCGCACCACACTGCCGCCGTTGCCGACGATCACGATCGAGCCGTCCGACAGAAGCGTGCTTCCCGACAAACCGAACTCCAACGCGCCACGGGCGGCCTTGAGTTCGACCTGCTCCCAGGTATCGCCGAAATCGGTGGAGCGGTAGAGGTTGCCGCGCAGGCCATAGGCCAACAGTGTCGAAGGCTGGGCGGTGCCAATCACGCCAAACAGCGAGCCCTCATACGGGCCTTCGAGCTTTTCCCAGGTCTGTCCCCAGTCGGGGGATCGGAACATGCTGCCGGCTTCGCCGACGATGAACAGCCCGGCGTCTTTCACGGCCGTCAAGGCGTTGAGATGGAATTGGTCTTCGTTGTCGAGGCGGTCACTGACGTCGGCCCAGTGCTTGCCGCCATCGGTGGTTTCGTACAACGCACCGTAGGCGCCCACCGCAAGACCATGGCTGGCGTCCTTGAACCAGACGTCCAGCAACGGCGCTTCGCGGGTGAGGTCTTCGAATTGCTTGGTCCAGGTACTGCCACCGTCGTCGCTGGCGAGGATCTGCGCGTCGTGCCCGACGGCCCAGCCGTGTTTGTCGTCGACGAAAAACACCGCGGTGAGCAGTTGGCGAGTCGGCACCTTGGCCTGGGTCCAGGTCTTGCCCTGGTCATCGGAATAGACGATATGCCCACGGTCGCCGACCGCCACCAGGCGCGGCCCGGCGTGGACCACATCGAGCATCAGGGTCTTGCTGGCCTTGGCCGATTCGACGGAGTAGATGACATCGGACGTCGATGCCGCGACCGCCAGCACCGGTGCCGACAAGACGGCAGAGCCCAGCAGCGAGAGCACCGAGGCCAGCAACGCCACTCGGCGCAGCAACGGCGGCCGGCAGCGGCCCACAGCCATGACAGGCTCATTCATAGACCTTTCCCCCATTATTATTGTTATGGCGTGATACGTTGCCAGTCTTGGAGCATAGCCCTGAAACCTGCAATCTAGAGCCACTCGCAAGCGGAACCTATCGTATCGGGCTTTCGAAAGGTCTGACAATCGACGCCACGTTATCTTTTGTTAACCACGGGGGTATCGGCCAAGGGTGAATCAGAAGACATTCGTGAGGGTGATGGATGTGGCGAGGGAGCTTGCTCCCGCTGGAGGCCGAAGGACTCCCTGATCTTGGTTCACACGCCTTTTATGGCGAAATGAATCAAGATCGGGCCTGCTTCGCAGGCCAGCGGGAGCAAGCTCCCTCGCCACAAAGGCAACGCGAATCCGGTCACGCCAGGCTCTTGCTCACCACCTCGAACACATCGGCGGAAAGCCCGCCGGACGCCAGGATGCGCTCCAGCTCGGCCTTCATCAGCGCCTGGCGGGCGCTGTCGTACTTGCGCCAGCGAGTCAGCGGCGCCAGTTGCCGCGAGGCGATCTGCGGGTTGAAGCCGTTGAGCTCGATCACCAGGTCCGCCAGGAAGCGATAACCCGAGCCGTCGGCTGCGTGGAAGTTGATCAGGTTCTGCCCGGCAAACGCGCCCACCAGCGCCCGTACCTTGTTCGGGTTCTTGATATTGAACGCCGGGTGCTCCATCAGCGCCTTGACTCGCGCCAGCCCACCCGGCAGCGGGCTGCCGGCCTGGACGCTGAACCACTGATCCATGACCAGCGGGTTGCCCTTGAAGTTTTCCGCGAACACTTCCAGCGCCTTGGCTTTTTCGGCTTCGTATGGCGAATTCACCAGCACCGCCAGCGCGGTCAGGCGCTCGGTCATGTTGTCGGCGGTGTCGAACTGTTCCAGGGTCGCGCTCAGCACCTCGGGCTTGTCCGTCAGCATCAGGTACGACAGGGCGATGTTTTGCAGCGCGCGCCGAGCGAAGTGCTCGGCCTCGGCCACGTATGGCGTGCGCTTGGACAGGTCGCGGTTGGCTTCATAGCGCAGCCACAACGCCTCGAACAGGCTCTCGGCCAACTGCCGGCGGGCAAATTCGCGGGCGGCGTGGATCGCCTCGACGTCCGCCACCTCACTGATTTCGGTCAGGTAGGCTTCGCTTGGCAGCGAGAGCATTTCCGCGACCATCGCCTGGTCCAGGGATTCGTCCGACAGGACGGCGCGCAACGCGCTGACCAGCCGCGGATCGAGCACCAGGCCCTGGCCCTTCTGATGCTGGCCGATCAATTCCTGCAACACCTGCACCGATAGCTGCTGGCCGGCGTCCCAGCGGTTGAAGCCATCGCTGTCGTGCTGCATCAGGAACATCAACTGGTCGCGATCATACGGGAAGCTCAGCTTCACCGGCGCCGAGAAACCGCGCAGCAGCGACGGCAAAGGTTTCTCGGTAACGTCTACGAATGTGAACGTCTGCTCGGCTTCGGTGACCGAGATCACTCGGGTGGTGCCGTTCGCCGCCGCCTCATCGGCCAGGCGCAACGGGATCTCGGCGCCCTTGCTGTCCAACAGGCCCAGTTCCACGGGAATCACGAACGGCAGTTTTTCAATCTTGTCCGGCGTCGGCGGACAGCTCTGGCGGAAGGTCAGGCTGTAGATCTTGGCCGCGGCGTCGTAGGACTCGCTCACCGCCAGCCGTGGCGTGCCGGCCTGGCTGTACCAGCGCTTGAACTGGCTCAGGTCGACACCGTTGGCATCTTCCATGGCCTTGATGAAATCGTCGCAGGTTACGGCCTGGCCATCGTGGCGCTCGAAGTACAGGTCGCTGCCCTTGCGAAAACCCTCAGGCCCCAACAGTGTGTGGATCATGCCGACCACTTCCGAGCCCTTCTCGTACACGGTCAGGGTGTAGAAGTTGGAGATCTCGATGAAGCTGTCCGGACGCACCGGGTGGGCCATGGGCCCAGCGTCCTCGGCGAACTGGTGGGTACGCAGGTAAGCCACGTCCTGGATGCGCTTGACGGTCGCGGAATTCATGTCCGCCGAAAAGCCAGCATCGCGGAACACCGTGAAGCCTTCCTTGAGCGACAGCTGGAACCAGTCCCGGCAGGTCACGCGGTTGCCCGACCAGTTATGGAAATATTCGTGGGCGACAATCGCCTCGACCCGCTGGTGCGCGGCGTCGGTGGCGGTTTCGGCCCGGGCCAGCACGGCGCTGGAGTTGAAGATGTTGAGGCCCTTGTTCTCCATGGCGCCCATGTTGAAATCGTTGACCGCGACAATCATGAAGATGTCCAGGTCGTATTCGCGCCCGTACACCTCTTCGTCCCAGCGCATCGACTTCTTCAGGCTGGACATGGCGTGCTGGCACTTGTCGATGTTTTCCGGCTCGACGTAGATGCGCAGCGCCACGGTGCGCTCGGTCATGGTGGTGAAGGTGTCTTCGACGCACCACAGGTCACCGGCCACCAGGGCAAACAGGTAGGCCGGTTTCTTGAACGGGTCTTCCCAGGTCGCCCAGTGCCGCCCGTCTTCGCCAGGACCGCTGGCGATTGGGTTGCCGTTGGACAGCAGCACCGGATAGCTGTGCTGTTCAGCCACCACCGTGGTGGTGAACTTGCTCATTACGTCCGGACGGTCAAGGTAATAGGTGATCTTGCGGAAACCTTCGGCCTCGCACTGGGTGCAGAACATGCTGCCGGATTTGTACAGGCCTTCCAGGGCGGTGTTGGTTTCCGGATGGATGCGCACGGTGGTGTCGAGCGTGAACGCCTGGGCCTTGGGCTGCAAGGTCAGGTGGCTATCGTCGAGTTGATAGTCGCCCTGCCCCAGGTCGGCGTCGTCGAGCTTGATCGACAACAGCTCCAACTGCTGGCCATCGAGCACCAACGGCGGCAGCCCGGCACCGCGCTCGGGATTGCGGCGCATCACCAGTTGCGCATGGACCAGGCTGTGGTCCTCGAACAGCTCGAAGGTCAGGTGCGTCTCGTCGATCAGGTATTCGGGTGCCTGATAGTCCTTCAGGTAAATCATCTTCGGTTGTTCGGTGCGCATGGGTCGAATCCTTCTACTGATGCACGGCGAGCTGGTAAGCCGTGTATTTACGAATATTGATCACGCCGGTGTCGAAAATCAGATACTGGCCCTTGATTCCCAGCAGCGTGCCTTCGGCGATCGGGTTCTTGTCCAGGTTGAAGCTGACGATCTTGGCCGGATATTGCTCCACCGGGTAACGGATCTCGACCGGTTCGACGTCCGCTATGGTCTGGATCGCCTGCAGGCCGAATCGTTCCTGCAAACCCTGCAGGCCTTGGGCGCAGCTTTCAAACAGTGAATCACGAATCCGTGGCAAATCCACCGCGACGGCGTCGCCCTTGAGCAAGGCCCGCCAGTTGGTCTTGTCCGCCACTTGGCTGCGAAACAGGTCTTCGACAAAGCCCGACTGCTGCCGGGTCGCCACTCGCAGGATCGGCAACGCCTGGCTCGCGCCCTGGTCCAGCCAGCGGGTCGGCAACTGCGTGGCACGGGTGATGCCGACTTTCACGCCTGAGGAGTTGGCCAGGTAGACCACATGATCGGTCATGCAGAACTGCTCGCCCCAGGCCGGATCCCGGCAAGTGCCCGCCTCGAAATGGCAACGTTCCGGGCTCATGATGCACAGGTCGCACTGGGCCAGCTTGGTCATACAGGGGTAGCAATAACCCTGGCTGAAACTGGTCTTGGTCCGGCGTCCGCAGTGGGTGCAGTGGATCGCACCGAGGTATTCCAGGCGGATCGTGCTGCCGATCAATGGATTGACCGGCACCTCGACGTCGCCCAGGCGAAAGGCGTATTGAACGTTCGGCCCGTCAAGGCGTGCCGACATCTTGCTGATTGCACCGCGGCCAATCTCGATCAATGGATGGCGTCCGATTTGAACAGGATATTCGGCACTTCGGTCGCTTTCGACTGGCATTCCTGCGGGCCCATGTAGCCGGTGCGCTCTTCCTCGGGCAGGTTCTGGATTTCCCAGGCGATCATCGCCTGCAGCGACAGTTCGCGTTGCTCGGCGGTGAGCTTGTTGCCATCGGCCCATTTACCGATTTCCACGGCCAGCTTCAGGCTGCGGTAGATATCGGGGGTGATGTTCTTGATCATTTCGTTAAAGGAAGACATGGGTTCTCCGCGCAAACGCGCATTGTCAAAAGGCACAGGCGCCGGTCAAAGGGCCATTTTACGGCGAGCGAACAGCCCGCCCAACAAACCCGTGAAGCAGCCGACGAGCAGCCCGCCGACGTGGGCCGCATTGGCGATTTCACCGAAACCGATCAGCGAGACCAGCCCGGACAGGCACAACAGCAACCACACCAGCATCATCACCAGCACCCCACGGGGCAAGTGATAGGCCGGGTTCGGTGCGAGCAGTTGGTAAATCCAGCAATGCCCCAGCAGGCCGTATAGCACCCCGGACAGCCCGCCGAACAGCGTCGCGCCACTGAACACGTACTGGGCGAAATTCGACACGAGGCTGAACAGCAGCGTCAGCCCCAACAGGTTGATACCTCCCTGGCGCGCTTCGATCCTGCGCCCCAGCTCCCAGTACCACATGCCATTCATGGCGATGTGCAGGAAACCGAAGTGAACCAGCATCGGTGTTACCAGGCGCCACCACTGTCCCGCCGCCAGGCTGTCGCCCAGCGGGGTGAACTGGATGTAGTCACCGACCACGCGAAATTCAAGGAAGGTCAGCCAGCGCAACGTCTCGAGGTTTTCACCCAGCAGGGTCACGGCCGCGACGATCAGGCTCGACAACAACACCAGCGCGGTGATCGGGCTGGCCTTCAGTTGCTGGACAAACCCGGGGCGAGTCGAGGTGCGGCCGGAGGCTGGAAGCTCCAACTGCTGGTCCGGATCGCCAGCGGGAAAACGGGCATAGAGCGAACGCACGTCTTCGCTGATTTCATCCGGCACCCAAAGCACTTGCTCGCCCGCCTCTTCGCTGACGCGATGGGGCACTTGCATGCGTTGCAGCAGCTTGACGAAGCCGCTCAGGTCGACTGCCAGGGGCAGGCGCAAAACCGCGACGACACTCATCGCACAACCTCCGGCCGTTCGACATCGACCCAGACGAACTTGTGCGGATCCAGGCGGGTTTCCTGGTCGAGTCGATAGGCGACCAGCTTGCCATAGAGCACGGCGCTGTAATCCAGGCAGGCCAGGTTCGGACGCAGCGGCGCAGGTTTGCCGCTGCGCCAGTAATGCCCGACGAACAACAACGGCTCGTCGACGCCATAGCGCAGCAGGTTGTTCTTTTCATCCGGGGACAACGGTGTGCGGGCCACCGGTTCGGGCAGCGCATCGGGTTGGAACACGATGTCGCCGTAGGTCTGCGGGTTGTCTTCCCAGAATTTGGTGCGAAAAAACGAGCGGGTCAGACCATCGCCGCCTGTAAGGGTCATGCCATGGGGCAAGCGCATATCGGTACCGCGCAGCAAACGGTCGAACACGGTACAGGCGAAACTGCCCGATTCAGCCGAGGCCTGGAGAAAATGCTCGTCGACGCAGCCATTGGGGAACAAACCCCGCAACGGCTCGATCAGGCCGGCGTCCCAGCAGGCGTGCACAACCCGGAAGCGCCCGGCGTCGATAAACAGCGGTAGCTCGTAGAACCACTTGAGGAAATCCTGCCAGTCGCCCGGATGTTGCTCGAATTGACTCAGGGTTTCGTTGAGCAGGCGTGCGTGTCGCGGCGTGTGTTCGCGCACGTAGCGCTGGCCGCTGCCCGGCAACGCCGGTGTGCTCCAGCCCAGGGCGTTGAACTCATGGTTGCCCATGATGCACAACGCCTGGCCGGCCTGGACCATGTCGTGGACGATGTGCAGCGCCTCGCGAATCCGCGGACCCCGGTCAATGATGTCGCCAAGGAACACGGCCATGCGCGACGGATGCCGCCAGACCCCGCCCTGCTTGTGGTAACCGAGTCGGTCCAGCAGGTGTTCCAGCGTCAAGGCGCATCCGTGCACGTCGCCGATCAGATCGTAACTGCGCGCGGGATCGAGCATCAGTCGCCTCCACCCCCCAACCGACTGCCCCAGCCGAGCTTGGTCCGGCAGACTTCGTAGTAATTGTGGTCCAGCGGGTGGATCAGGCGCAGCTTCTGCGCTTTCTTGCTGACGGTGATGGTGTCACCTGGCGCGCAGGTGAAATGGTTCTGGCCGTCACAGGACACTTGCGGGTAGATCTGCATATCCTTGGACACGACGATTTTCAGCTCACTGTTGCCATCGACCACGATGGGTCGCCCAGACAAGGTATGGGGGTACATCGGCACAATCACAATAGCGTCGAGCTTGGGGTGCATGATCGGCCCGCCGGCAGACAGTGCATACGCGGTGGAACCGGTCGGCGTGGCGACGATCAGGCCGTCGGCCTTCTGGCTGCAGACGAACTGGCCGTCGATATACAGCTCGAACTCGATCATGCGCGTGGATTTGCCGGGGTGCAGCACCACGTCGTTGAGCGCGTCGCCCTGGCCGATGGCCTCGGCGTGACGACGCACCTCGGCTTGCAGCAGGAAGCGGTTTTCCACCAGGTAATGGCCGTCGAGCACCTCGGCGACCTTGATTTCCAGCTCGTCAGGGCGGATATCGGTCAAGAAACCCAGGCTGCCACGATTGATCCCCAGCACCGGAATATTATGCCGGGCCAGTGCCCGGGCGGCGCCCAGCAAGCTGCCGTCGCCACCGACCACGATGACCATGTCGCAGACTTCGCCGAGCATCTTGCGCGACGAAGTCTGCAGGCCGTGGCCCGGCAGCACTTCGGCGATGGTATCTTCGAGGATCACGTGCAGGTGCCGCTCCAGGAGGAAGCGCTTGAGACGGCGAACGGTGTCCAGCACCTGCGAACTGCCCAGGCGACCGATGATGCCGATATTGCGAAATTGCTCCATGAGGCTCCTGCGAAGGTCTGCGGCGGGCGAAAAACACGATTATGGGCGAAAGCGCTCCATAGACAAAATTCTTTAAGCCTCCGGCGCAACGGCTATGCTCGCAAGATGATCCTGTTCCCTGAATTGCTGGACCTGCCCCGCCGCCTGCACCATCCCGAAGTGCGCGACCTGGCGTGGGTGATCGTCGCCCCGCCGATGCTCATCGACCCGCCTTGGCCCCAGCGCCATCCGCTGGCGGGCAGTGATTGGGTGCAACAGCCCTATCGACTGGAAGATTGGCTGCGACAATTGGACCGCGACAGCTATCCACTCCTGCAGTGCCTGTCCCAAGGGCGGACGAGGCGCCTGGGCCTGTATTACGAAAGGCTGTGGCAGTTTGCCGTGCAGCACGCACCGGGGATCGAGTTGATCGCAGCGAACCTGCCGATCCGCCGCGAAGGCCATACGCTGGGCGAGCTGGACCTGTTGCTGCGCGATGGCGAAGGGGTTCATCACTTGGAACTTGCGATCAAGCTGTACCTCGGGCCACAGCACGGTAACGGGCTCGATACCGCGCAATGGCTTGGCCCGGGCTGCCATGACCGGCTCGACCGCAAGCTGGCGCACCTGCGCGAGCATCAACTGCCGATCTCGGCACGTCCGGAGAGTCGCGAAGCCCTGGCAGCGCTGGGCATCGAACACTCGGGCATCGAGTCATTTCGCTCGCACCTGTGGCTCGGCGGTTATTTGCTTTACCCCTGGCCAGGCGAGGCCGAACCACCCAGCGGTGCTCATCCCAGGCACTTGCGCGGCCGGTGGCTGCACCAACGAGATTGGCTCGGATTCGTCGCCCAGCGCCCGCCAGGCCGCTGGCAACCCCTGCCCCGCGCGGCCTGGTTGGCCCCGGCGCATTACCCGGCGGACCAGACCTGGACCGCCGCGCAACTGGACGCTTGGCGAGCGACCCTCGACCCCATGGCGCCCGCGCAACTGATGGTGCGCCTGACGGAAAATGCCAAGGGCGAGTGGGAGGAAGCCGAACGGGCATTCCTGGTGGCGGATCTGTGGCCGGATGTGCCGGGCAATGGCTAAGCGCCCGCCCGGCTGAACGCCTGCTCGCGCGATGCGTCCGACTCGGTCTAGAAGGACAGCCGCACCGCCAGCGCCGCCAACGTCACCAGCAACACCGGCACCGTCAGGACGATCCCGACCTTGAAGTAATAACCCCAACCGATCTGGATGTTCTTGCGCGCCAGCACATGCAGCCACAGCAACGTCGCCAGGCTGCCAATCGGGGTGATTTTCGGACCCAGGTCGCTGCCGATGACGTTGGCATAGATCATCGCTTCCTTCACCACACCGGTGGCCTGGCTGGCGTCGATGGACAAGGCACCGATCAGTACCGTCGGCAGGTTGTTCATCACCGATGAGAGCAACGCCGTCAGCAAGCCGGTGCCCATGGCCGCGCCCCACACACCGTAGCCGGCGAAGGCGTCGAGCCACTGGGCCAGATAGTCGGTCAGCCCGGCGTTGCGCAGGCCATAGACCACCAGGTACATGCCCAAGGAGAAGATCACGATCTGCCACGGCGCTTCTTTCATCGCCTTGCGAGTAGAGATCTTGTGACCGCGAGCCGCGACAGCCAACAACAATGCGGCGCAGACCGCCGAGATCGCGCTGATGGGAATCCCCAGCGGCTCCAGGGCAAAGCAACCCAGCAGCAGGATCACCAGCACCGCCCAACCTGCATAAAACGTGGCCTTGTCGTGGATCGCCGTTGCGGGATCGTCCAACTGATCAGGGTCATAGTCACGGGGGATGTCGTGGCGAAAGAACCACAACAAGATCGCCAGGCTCGCCGCCACGCTGACCAGGTTCACCGGCACCATCACCGCCGCGTAGCGGTTGAAGCCAATGCCGAAGAAGTCCGCCGAGACGATGTTCACCAGGTTCGACACCACCAACGGCAGGCTCGCGGTATCGGCGATGAAACCGGCACCCATGACGAACGCGAGGGTCGCCGCCGGGGAGAACCGCAAAGCCAGCAACATCGAAATCACGATGGGCGTCAGGATCAGCGCCGCGCCGTCGTTGGCGAACAGCGCCGACACCAGTGCCCCGAGCAGCACCATGAATGCGAACAGCTTGCGTCCGCTGCCTCGCCCCCATCGGGCCACATGCAGGGCGGCCCAGGCAAAAAAGCCGGCCTCGTCCAGCAACAGGCTGATGATGATCAGCGCAACAAACGTGCCGGTGGCGTTCCAGATGATGTGCCACACCAAGGCGATATCACCGACCTGCACCACCCCGCTCAGCAACGCCAACAGCGCGCCGAGCATGGCGCTCCAGCCGACACCCAGCCCTTTGGGCTGCCAGATCACCAACGTTATGGTCAGCAGGAAAATCAACGACGCGAGAAGCATGCGCAACAACCTTGGGAGTAAAACGGTTTGAAAGAAAGCGTCAGCAACAGCGCGCCACCGGACGATCGGCCATGGCGTGCAAACGGTAGTAGACCCATTGCCCTTGGCGCCGGTCGCTTCGGCATTGCAATACGCCCCCGTGGCGAGGGAGCAAGCTCCCTCGCCACGGGATCTACCGTACTGTCGAGATCAAACCTTCTTGTGCTGCTCGACCCACTGGCCATAGGCATCGATGAATTTCTGCAGGAACGGTCGTACAGATTCCGACAGGTTACCGGCTTCGTCGAAGGCAGTTCCCGCGCCACTCAGGTAAGCTTCAGGTTGCTGCATGCAAGGCACATCGAGAAACACCAGGGACTGGCGCAAATGGTGGTTGGCACCAAAACCGCCGATGGCGCCGGGCGATGCGCTGAAGACCGCGCCAGGCTTGCCGCTCAGGCAACTTTTGCCGTAGGGACGCGAGCCGACATCGATGGCGTTTTTCAGCGGAGCGGGCACCGAGCGGTTGTATTCGGGCGTGACGAACAACAGCGCATCGGCAGCGCCCACCTGCTGGCGAAACGTGGTGTAGGCCGCTGGCGGCGTTACGTCGATGTCTTCGTTGTAGAGCGGCAGCTCGCCGATTTCGACAATTTCCAGTTTCAGATGAGACGGGGCCATGTCGGCCAGGGCCAGCGCAACCTTACGGTTGATCGATGCCTTGCGCAGGCTGCCCACTAAAACGGCCACTGTGTAGACATTACTCATGAGAGGCTTCTCGACTGTCGGATAAAAGGGAGCCTGTAGTTATAGATGATCGGCACCACAATTGGACCAATGGAACGTCGAAAACCTTCCGGCCGGACTATTTTTTTCATGTAGGAAAACTTACCGCACTTGATCAAGGTCTACAGAACCGCAAATCGAGTGATCTATTTCCAGAGGTTCTAAGCAATGGCAGCAGTACTTGTCGGACAATTTCATGCACGGGACGCCGAAGGTCGCGTCTATTCGGTGCATGAATTCCAAGAATCAGACCCGTCGCCAGACGGCAGTGGCAAGGATGTCATCACCTATAAGCTGGCGATTGGCGACCGAGTCAACAAAAACCCTGAGGGCACGTTTGTCCTGGTGCAGTCCGGTGTCGAACTGACCCGCGAACCTGAAACACAGATAGCCTCATAACCTCAGGTTCGATGAGCAGAAGTCGCACCCGCAATTGGGTTAGGATTCAGCCACTCAATGGCTTACCTGCCTAATACGGACTTCTTGCATGCGTTTACGCCACATCGAAGTGATCCAGGCGCTGCTGCAGACCGGCCATCTCGGTACAGCGGCTGAATGGCTGCAATTGCCGGCGGTCGAAGTCGAGTCGATCCTGCGCGACGCGGAGGCCCAGCTCGGTTTCATGCTGTTCGCCAGCGTACGCGGACGGTTGCAGGCCACTCGAGAAACCCTGGAGTTGCGCGAAGGCATCACGCGACTGTACGACACCCTCGAACCGATACAGCGGCTGGCCAGCAGCCTGAAACATTATCAGGCGCCGCCCCTGCGCATCATCTGCACCCCGCCGCTGGCCCAACAGCTGCTGCCCCTGAGCATCGCCGCCCTGCGCAGGCGCCATCCAGATGCGCCTTGCACGCTGCTCAGCCAACCGACACGCGACATCGTCAAGAGCCTGCTGCTGCGTGAAAGCGACCTGGGCCTGAGCCTGCACGATCCCGAACATCCCGACATCCACTGCCAGATGATCGCCCAAGGCAAACTGCAATTGCTCGCGCCCCACGGCTGGCTGCAACCGCGGCAAAAATACATTTCGCTTCAGGATCTGGCGGGCCAATCGCTGGTCGGGCTCGAGGGCCACGATCCGCTGAGCCCGGTATTCGACCATAAGCTGGCGGCGCTACGGCCGGCACCGCTGGTGCAGATCCGCGTGCAGACCCACCAGATGATGCGTGCGATGGTCGAGGCTGGGGAAGGCCTGGCCATTGTCGACCCGTTCACCGCCTCCGGGGCCAAAGGCAGCGGGCTGGACATTTGCCCGGTGTCGCCGGCCGTTCCCATCTGTCTTTATGCACTGAGCCTGAACGGCGCGCCGCCTTCACCGACAGTGCAATCATTGCTGGAGCGGGTTACGGAACAAGCCGAGGCGTTGCTGAACCACTGACGGTCATGCCCAGCGGATCGTCGAACAACCGGTACCAGAACAACGCCACTTCGGCGGTGTGCCGATCGATGCCGCGATAGCGCAGGTGGTCGATTCCTCCCAGCACATAGCCGCAACGCTCGTAGAGCCGGCAGGCGCCCAGATTGTTGTTCTGGGTTTCCAGCATGATGCCCGGCAGTTTTTTCTTGCGACTCCAGAACTGGGCGACATCGAGCAGGGCCTTGGCTACGCCATGCCGGCGAGCCGGGGCATGCACCGCTAATTCGTCGATGTGGGCGTAACCGTTCCAGTTGGTACTGACGACCAGATGCCCCACCGGCTGGTCATCCAGATAAGCCATGAAGATTTCGCTGTCCGGCGCGTCGCGAAAGCTGCTGAACTCTTCCGGATCGATGCCGTAGCACTTGCGATACGGAACGATGGGCGTCACGGGCCATTGATCCACGGGCCGACCGATCTGCGCCGCGCCGTAGACACTGACCTCGAAACTGAAGTCGCTGCCCCAGATGTAGGCCGCGAAGCCATCATCGACGACGCGCACCGACAGGCCGGGGTGCTTGGGGTTCATGACCGGTTGCATGCTGGGGAACGTCCTCATTCCTTGAGACAACCAACGGCGTCGTGCCATCCATTGCCCTTGCCTCTCGAAACTTCACACATCAAAGCGGGTATCCATGGCCTGCCTTCACTTCAGGTTAGAAGAGACTGGCGATTGTCGCGAGATTGACATGACCGAACCCGTGGGCGGTGCATCAGTTGGCCGCAGCCTGCGCCTCGGCCAATTGCGTCCACAATGCCGGGGCACCGGCCGACTTGGCGATGGCTTCCAGACGTGCGGCATGCTCAGCCAAATCGCTTTCGCTGGCACGGATGATCCGGGCCGGCTTGCGGTCCGCAGGCAGACGACGAATTTCGGTCGCCTGGTTACCCGAACCTTCACCGGTGCCGTTGCCGTCCGAAGCGTTGCCGGCCAGGGACAGGCTGGTCTGGCCGCCGGTCATGGTCAGGTAGACGTCAGCGAGAATCTCGGAGTCGAGCAAGGCGCCGTGCAGTTCACGACCGGAGTTGTCGACGCCGTAGCGCTTGCACAGGGCATCGAGGCTGTTGCGCTGTCCGGGGTGCCGCTCCCGGGCCATCATCAAGGTGTCGAGGATGGTGCAATGCTGGGTGATATCCGCCCGGTCATGCTGACCCATCAGGGCGAATTCATTGTTGATGAACCCGACGTCGAACGCCGCGTTATGAATGATCAGTTGCGCGCCCTGGATGAATTCGAAGAACTCATCGGCCACCTCGGCGAAACGCGGCTTGCCCACCAGGAATTCGTTGGTGATGCCGTGCACGCCGATGGCGCCTTCGTCGCTTTCGCGGTCCGGTTGCAGGTAAACGTGAAAGTGACGGCCGGTCAGGCGCCGACCCATCAGCTCGACACAGCCGATTTCGATAATCCGGTGACCGTCGGTCACCGGCATGCCGGTGGTTTCGGTATCCAGTACTACAGATCTGTTGGCCATCTAGTGTTCAGCTCTCAACGGACAGTCTTGCAAAAGCGCGGATGTTAACACGCTCACGTAAGGATGAGCCGAAGCCTGCTTTTTGTGGCCACAGTTTAATCCTGGCCAGACTGACGAGGCCCGGATCAAGCCTGCTTGTAACCGCGCACTTCATCCACCCCTCGGTTGGCCAACTGGTCGGCCCGCTCGTTTCCGTGGTGACCGATATGACCGCGCACCCATTTCCAGGTGACGTTATGACGGTTGACTTGCTCATCCAGGAGTTTCCAAAGATCAGCGTTTTTGACCGGCTCCTTCGCCGCCGTCTTCCAGCCGCGCTTCTTCCAGTTCGCCATCCACTCGTTGATGCCTTTCATCACATACTGCGAGTCGGTCACCAACAGCACGTCGCATGACCGCTTGAGTTCTTCCAGGCCGCGAATGGCGCCCATCAGTTCCATGCGGTTGTTGGTGGTGTTGGCTTCGCCGCCCCAGAGCTCCTTTTCCACGCCCTTGCACACCAGCAACGCACCCCAGCCGCCCGGGCCGGGATTGCCCTTGCAGGCGCCATCAGTGAAAAGTTCTACGCTATCGCTCATGCCAATCTATCCAAAAAATTGCAAAGGCCTGCCGGTCGGGAGCGATCGACGCCCGAAGCCGAATGCCGGCAAGAACCATCAGAAAAGGGTTACGGCTCGATGTGACGGCGATTGACCTTGGCCATCGGCAAGGGAATCAGCTTGCCCATCGGTTCGCGTCGCGCCTGGCGCACCGGGCGCAAGCCGACTGCGATCTTGCGCGCGACCAATAAATAGAAGCCGCCGCCGGACAGTTGCCAGTCACCGGCCTTGCGCTCCCAGCCGGCCAGACGGGCCTGCCACTTGGGCGACGCAAGCGGCGGACGATAGCACCCGAAGCGGCGTTTCTCCAGCGCGAAGCCCAGCAGGTTCAGCCAGTCGCCTACCCGCGAGGCCGAAATGCAACGGGCCTGGCGCAACGCGTCGCTGGCAAAGACATGCCGCAGCCCCCAACTGCTCCACGGATTGATCCCAATGATCACCAAGTGCCCGCCGGGACGTACGCTGCTGGCGGCTTCTCGCAACAAACCATGGGGCGACAAGCAGAAATCCAGGCCGTGCTGCATCACCACCACGTCGGCGGCGTGCTCGCTCAACGGCCAGGCCTGCTCTTCACAGACAATCTCCACGCCAGGCAACGGCGCGCCCAGGCGAACGTTGCGCTGGACCTGCGGCGCCGAAGGCGGTGTCTGCGCCGAGGGACCGTAATGCACCAGATAACCGCCAAAGAACCGGCCCAGCTCGTCTTCGAGCATACGTCGTTCTTCTTCCAGCAAGAATTGCCCAACCGGGCCGGATAGCCATTCACGGGCGGAGCTGATCAGTGCCAGCCATTCAGGATCGGCCTGAGCGAACGCTTCATCGGTCATTGCATTCTCCAACGCGCCAGGAAGTTCTAAGATGCGCCTTTGTTTTGAGCTTGGCGAATTCCGCGATGATACAGATCACTGCCCTGCCCGCGTTTACCGATAACTACATTTGGTTGTTACAGGATCACTCGACCCGGCACTGCGCCGTGGTCGACCCGGGCGACGCCGCCCCCGTCCAGGCCTGGCTCGACGCGCATCCCGGCTGGGTCTTGAGCGACATCCTGGTCACCCACCATCATCATGACCACGTCGGCGGTGTCCAGGCGCTGAGAAACGCGACCAACGCCACCGTGTACGGCCCTGCCAGCGAGAACATCCCGGCGCGGGACGTGGCCCTGGAGGACAACGCCAACGTCAACGTGCTCGGCCTGGATTTCGACGTCTACGCCGTCCCCGGGCACACGTTGGGGCATATCGCCTATTACCACCGCGGCCTGCTGTTCTGTGGCGACACGCTGTTCGCCGCTGGCTGCGGCAGGCTTTTCGAAGGTACGCCACAACAGATGCACCACTCTCTGGGCCGACTTGCCGCGCTGCCTGAAGATACCCTGGTCTATTGCACCCATGAATATACCCTGAGCAACCTGAAGTTCGCCGCAGCGGTCGAGCCAGCGAACCCGGACATTGCCGCCCGCCTGGAAAAAGTCATCCAGCAACGCGACCAAGGCGTCATCACACTGCCTTCGACCCTGGCCCTGGAAAAACTCACCAATCCTTTTTTGCGCACCGCTGAAACATCCGTTAAACAAAAAGCAGACGAACGGAACGGCCAGCGTAACCAGACGCCGAGTGAGGTTTTTGCGGCCTTGAGGGCGTGGAAAGATAAGTTCTAAGGCAGCTATCGATTGATACAAAAATTCTGAATGGTTGACCTGTTGGGGTGCGCTTCCTAGAATCGGCCGACATTTTTGCCCGGAACTTACTTCCAGCCAATGTCGTCATCTATCCGTAGGTCCGTCCAGTCAGACACATTGACCCGCTTGGCTCAAGCCATCGCGGTGGCTGTGTCCGCCACGCTGGCGGGCTGTCAGAGCAGCGGCCAGGTTCCGCAGGCCGATGTTGCGCATACGCCGAAAATCGCTGCGCGGGCCAAGCAGAAGCCGGTTTGGCTCACCGAGAAGCCCACCCCCCAGGTGCCCCAGGACGTGTGGGAACGCATGCGCCAGGGTTTCCAGCTCCAGGAAACCGCCGGCGTCAACCCGCGCATCGAACAACAGCGCCTATGGTTCGCCAGCAACCCGTCCTTCCTGGAGAACGCCGGCGAGCGTGGCAGCCTGTACATCCATTACATTGTCGAGCGACTTGAAGAACGCAACATGCCGCTGGAGCTGGCGCTGCTGCCGGTGATCGAAAGCGCCTACAACCCCATGGCTTACTCCCGGGCCAACGCAGTGGGGCTGTGGCAGTTCATCCCGTCCACGGGGCGTTATTTCAACCTGCGCCAGACCCGCTTCTACGACGGGCGTCGCGATATCACTGCTTCCACCACGGCCGCCATGGACTACCTGACGCGCCTGCATGACATGTTCAACGGCGACTGGCTGCTGGCGCTGGCGGCGTACAACGCCGGTGAGGGCACCGTCAGCCGGGCCATCGAGCGCAACGAGAAACTGGGCCTGCCCACCGACTACTGGAACCTGCCGTTGCCCAGCGAGACCCAGGCCTATGTGCCGAAGCTGCTGGCGCTGTCCCAGGTGGTGCTGTCCCCCGATGCCTATGGCGTGAATCTCAACCCGATCGCCAACGAACCTTACTTCCAGGTCGTCGAGATCAACCAGCGCATGGACCTGTCCAAGGTCGCCGCGGTCGCGAACATCGACGAAGACGAACTGTTCCAGCTCAACCCGGCCTTCAAGCAGCGCACCACCATCGATGGCCCGCAGCATTTGCTCGTGCCGACGTCCAAGGCGCAGTTGCTGACCGCCAGCCTGTCGACGATGCGCCCGGAAGAACTGATCAGCCCGCGTTCGCTCAAACCGGTTTTCGAAACCGCCGAAGACAGCGACGTGGAAGGTGCCAGGCGCACCTACCGCGTCAAGCGCGGCGACAACCTGGCGCAGATCGCCAAGGCCAACAAGGTCCAGACCAAGGACCTGCAACGCTGGAACAAGCTCAGCGGCAACAAGCTCAAGGTCGGCCAGACCCTGGTGATGCAAGACACCAGGGCTACAAAGGCTAACGGCAAGCGCATCAATACGGTCGTGGCCGCCAAGGGCAAGGAACAAAAGAAGCAGACTCAGTACAAGGTCAAGCAAGGCGACTCGCTGTATGTCGTCGCCAAACGCTTCAATGTCGAGATGCAGCACCTCAAGCGCTGGAACCCACGAATGGGCAAGGCGCTCAAGCCTGGGCAGATGCTGACGGTCTATTCCCCGCATTGACACCGGGGCTCCGGTGGCTGGGGGCTTGTTGTGGCGAGGGGATTTATCCCCGCTGGGCTGCGAAGCAGCCCCCCCTGGATCTATCTGATACACCGAGTTGTCAGGTTCTAGGGCCGCTTCGCGCCCCAACGGGGATAAATCCCCTCGCCACAAGCCCCCGCCTTTTTCCTGCCGATACAAGCTGTTACTGTACAGCCCATAAAAGCCCAAGCCGCCTGTATCGGATCCCAGACTTGATACGTCCCCTCCTCCTGCTCCTGATCAGCCTGGCCCTGAGCTCACCCGCTGGCGCCACCATCAGCGAAAGCCATGGCTATGCGCAATTCGGCACGCTCAAGTACCCAGCCCGATTCACCCACTTCGACTGGGTCAATCCGCAAGCGCCCAAGGGCGGCACCTTGCGGATCATGGCGTTTGGCACCTTCGATACGCTCAACCCCTACACATTCAAGGGCAGCAGCCCGGTCTCCACGGCGAATTTCCTGCAGTACGGCATCAACGAGCTGAACGAGCCGTTGATGGTCGGTACCGGCCAGTACGCGCCGTCCGGGGATGAGCCGACGTCGAGTTACGGCTTGATCGCCCAGTCCGTGGAATACAGCGAGGACCGCAGTTGGGTGGTGTTCAACCTGCGACCCGAAGCACGCTTCCACGACGGCGTACCGATCACCGCCTACGACGTGGCGTTTTCCTATCGAACGCTCCTCAAGGACGGCCATCCGCTGTACCGGACCAACCTTCAGGAAGTGCTGCGAGTCGATATCCTCAGCCCGCTGAAGATCCGCTTCGTCTTCAAGCGCTCGGGCAATCCGCTGCTGATCCTGCGCCTGGGTGAGTTACCGGTGCTGCCACAACATTATTGGAAAAACCGCGATTTCAAGGCGACCACCTTCGAGCCGCCCCTGGGCAGCGGCCCTTACCGCATCACCAAAGTCCAACCGGGCCGCCAATTGATCTTCGAGCGGGTCAAGGATTACTGGGGCAAGGACCTGCCGGTCAATCGCGGCAAATACAATTTCAACCGGATGGAAGTGGAGTTCTACCGCGACAGCGAAGTCGCCTTCGAAGGGTTCAAGGCCGGCGAGTTCGATATCTACATCGAACACCAGGCCAAGAACTGGGCCAACGGGTACAACTTCCCGGCGGTCAACCGTGGCGACGTGATCAAGGCGCAGATCCCCCACCAGATTCCGACCCAGACCCAAGGCCTGTTCATGAACACTCGGCGCGCAACCTTCGCCGAGGTCAAGGTACGGGAAGCCCTGGGATTGATGTTCGATTTCGAATGGACCAACCGCACGCTGTTCAGCGGCGCCTACAAACGCACCCTCAGTTACTACCCCAACAGCGAATTCTCGGCGACAGGCCTTCCGGTGGGCCACGAATGGCTGTTGCTCAAGCCGTACCGCGAGCAACTGCCCGCTCAGTTGCTCACCGAGCCCTTCAGCCTGCCCAAGACCGACGGGCGCGGCATTCCCCGGGAAACCCTGCGCAGGGCCCTGGCCCTGCTGAAGGAAGCCGGATGGACCCTCAACGGCCAGCGCCTGCTGAACGCTGAAAGCCAACCCTTGCGCTTCGAGATCCTGTTGGTGAATCCGAACCTGGAGCGCATCCTCCAGCCTTACGTCGAGAACCTTGCCAGCATCGGCATCCAGGCTCGCCTGCGCACGGTGGACCGCGCCCAGTACAAGCAGCGCCTGGACCAGTTCGACTTCGACATGATCCTGCTGACCCTGGGCCAGACTCTCAGCCCCGGCCTTGAACAATGGCAGTATTTCCACTCCAGCCAGGTCGGGATCAAGGGCAGCAAGAATTATGCGGGGATCGCCAACCCGGTGGTCGACCATTTATTGGAAAAGCTGCTCGCCGCCCAGACTCGCGACGAACAGGTGGCCGCCGGCAAGGCGTTGGATCGTGTGCTGCTGTGGCAGCATTACTGCATCCCCAACTGGTATCTCAATTATCATCGCCTGGCGTACCGCAACCGGTTCGCCTTTGTCACTACGCCGCCCTACACCCTGGGCCTGAGCGCATGGTGGCTGAAATCTTCGGAGAAAGATCAATGAAGCCTTTACGCGCCCTGCTCCTGCAGGCCAGCAGCCTGTTATTCGCCGGGCTGGCTTGTGCCGCGCCGCAGCACGCCTTGACCTTGTACAACGAGCCGCCGAAATACCCGGCCAACTTCAAGCATTTCGACTACGTAAACCCCGACGCGCCCAAGGGCGGGATATTTCGCCAGGGCGGGTTTGGCAGCTTCGACAGCCTCAACCCTTTTATCAACAAAGGCGTACCGGCCGAGGACATCGGCCTGATCTACGACACCCTGGCCAAGCAAGGCCTGGATGAACCGTTCACTGAATACGGCCTGATCGCCGAGAAAATCGAGAAAGCCCCGGACAACGGCTGGGTGCGTTTCTACCTGCGCCCCGAAGCCCGTTTCCATGACGGCCATCCGGTGCGCGCGGACGACGTGGTCTTCAGCTTCCAGACCTTGACCAGGGACGGCGCCCCGATGTTTCGCGGTTATTACAACGATGTCGCCGAAGTCATCGCCGAAGACCCGCTCAAGGTCCTGTTCAAATTCAAGCACACCCACAACCGCGAACTGCCGCTGATCCTCGGCCAACTGCCGGTATTGCCGAAACACTGGTGGGCCGACCGCGACTTCAACAAGGGCAACCTGGAGTTCCCCCTGGGCAGCGGCCCCTACAAGGTCAGCGAAGTGAAGGCCGGTCGCTCGATACGCTATGAGCGCGTGAAGGATTATTGGGGCAAGGACCTGCCGGTCAATCGCGGCTTCTATAATTTCGACGTATTGACCACCGACTATTACCGCGACAACACGGTGGCCGTCGAAGCCCTGAAGGCCGGACAGTTCGATTTCTGGCTGGAGATGAGCGCCAAGAACTGGGCCAATGCCTACAACATCCCGGCCGTCACCGAGGGCCGGCTGGTGAAGGAACAGATCCCCAACGGCAACCCCACCGGCATGCAAGGATTTGTCTACAACCTGCGCCGGCCGGTGTTCCAGGATGTGCGAGTACGCAAGGCCTTGAGCCTGTTGTTGGACTTCGAGTGGACCAACAAGCAGCTGTTCAGCGGCGCTTACGCCCGCACACGCAGTTATTTCGAGAATTCGGAGATGGCCGCCACTGGCCTGCCCGGCGAAGACGAGCTGAAGATCCTCGAACCACTGCGGGGCAAAATCCCCGAGCAGGTCTTCACCGAAGCCTTCCAGCCGTCGATGTGCGACGGTAGCGGCATGATCCGCGACCAGCAGCGCAAGGCCTATCAGTTGCTGCAAGAAGCGGGCTGGCGCATCGTCGACGACAAGATGGTCGATACCCAAGGCAAGCCCGTGGTCCTGGAGTTCCTGCTGGCCCAGACCGAGTTCGAGCGGGTCTTGCTGCCATTCAAGCGCAACCTGAGTGACCTGGGCATAGAACTGGTGATCCGCCGCGTCGACGTGTCCCAGTACATCAACCGCGTGCGTTCACGGGATTTCGACTTGGTGGTGGGCAGCTTCCCGCAGTCCAGCTCACCGGGGAACGAACAGCGCGAATTCTGGATGTCGGCCGCTGCGGACAAACCTGGCAGCCGCAACACCATGGGCCTGAAGGATCCCGCCGTCGACCAGTTGGTGGAACAGCTGATCAACGCCGACTCGCGCAAGAGCCTGGTCACTCATGCCCGCGCGCTGGACCGGGTGTTGCAGTGGGGCTACTACGTGATACCCAACTGGCACATCAAGACCTGGCGCGTCGCCTACTGGAACCACATCGGCCATCCAAAAGTCCCGCCGACTTATGACATCGGCACCACCACCTGGTGGGTCAAACCGGAGATCAAGCCGGCCGATGAAGTGGAGAAACAAGTGATCGAGCAACAAATCGCCGCCCCCGCGAGTGTGGAGTAACAACATGCTGGCTTATATTTTTCGGCGACTGTTGCTCATCATCCCGACCCTGTTTGGCATCTTGCTGATCAATTTCGTGATCATCCAGGCGGCGCCCGGCGGCCCGGTGGAGCAGATGATCGCCAAGCTCGAAGGCTTCGAAGGCGCCACCAGCCGCATCGCCGGTGGCGGTGCCGAAGTATCGGTGGCCGGCTCCGCCTACCGTGGCGCCCAAGGCCTGGACCCGGCGCTGGTCAAGGAAATCGAGCGCATGTACGGCTTCGACAAGTCGGCCCCCGAACGCCTGTGGATCATGATCAAGAACTACGCCCGCCTGGATTTCGGCGACAGTTTCTTCCGCGACGCCAAGGTCATCGACCTGATCAAGGAGAAAATGCCGGTGTCCATTTCCCTCGGGTTATGGAGCACGCTGATCATGTACCTGGTGTCGATCCCGCTGGGGATCGCCAAGGCGACGCGCCACGGCAGTCATTTCGATGTATGGACCAGTTCGGCAATCATCGTCGGCTACGCGATTCCCTCGTTCCTCTTCGCCATCCTGTTGATCGTGGTGTTCGCCGGCGGCAGTTATTTCGACTGGTTTCCGTTACGCGGGCTGACCTCCAACAACTTCGACGAATTGAGCATGGGCGGCAAGGTCCTCGACTATTTCTGGCACCTGGCCTTGCCCGTGACGGCGCTGGTAATCGGCAACTTCGCCACCATGACCTTGCTGACCAAGAACAGCTTCCTCGATGAAATCAACAAGCAATACGTGGTCACCGCCAAGGCCAAGGGCCTGACGCGCAACCGCGTGCTGTATGGCCATGTCTTTCGCAACGCGATGCTGCTGGTGATCGCCGGTTTCCCGTCGGCATTCATCGGGATTTTCTTCACCGGCTCGTTGCTGGTGGAAGTCATTTTCTCCCTTGACGGCCTCGGGCTCATGAGTTTTGAAGCCGCCATCAACCGCGATTATCCAGTGGTGTTTGGCACCCTGTTCATCTTCACCTTGCTGGGGCTGGTGGTGAAACTGATCGGCGACTTGACCTACACCTTCGTCGATCCGCGCATCGACTTCGAAAGCCGGGAGCATTGAGATGAACCTGTCCCCTCTCAATCGCCGACGCTTCGAACTGTTCAAGGCCAACAAGCGTGGCTGGTGGTCGCTGTGGCTGTTCCTGATCCTGTTCGGGCTGAGCCTGGGCGTCGAACTGATCGCCAACGACAAGCCACTGGTGGTGCATTACGACGACGGCTGGTATTTCCCGGCCCTCAAGCGCTACCCGGAAACCACCTTCGGTGGCGAATTCCCCTTGGAAGCCAACTATAAAAGCCCGTACATCCGCGAACTGCTCGCCGCCAAGAACGCCTGGGTGCTGTGGGCGCCGATTCCGTTCAGCTACCAGAGCATCAATTACGATTTGAAGGTCCCGGCCCCCGCGCCGCCCTCCTCGGTGAATTGGCTCGGCACCGATGACCAGGGCCGCGATGTCATGGCGCGGGTGATCTATGGCTTTCGCATTTCGGTGCTGTTCGCGCTGACGCTAACGGTGCTCAGCTCGATCATCGGCGTGATCGCCGGCGCCCTGCAGGGCTTCTATGGCGGCTGGGTGGACCTGGCCGGCCAGCGCTTCCTGGAAATCTGGTCCGGGCTGCCGGTGCTTTACCTGCTGATCATCCTCGCCAGTTTCGTCCAGCCGAACTTCTGGTGGTTGCTGGGCATCATGTTGCTGTTTTCCTGGATGAGCCTGGTGGACGTCGTGCGCGCCGAGTTCCTGCGCGGGCGCAACCTGGAATATGTGCGGGCGGCACGGGCGCTGGGCATGCAGAACGGCGCGATCATGTTCCGCCACATCCTGCCCAATGCCATGGTCTCGACCATGACCTTCATGCCGTTCATCCTCACCGGCGCCATCGGCACCCTTACCGCCCTGGACTTCCTCGGTTTCGGCCTGCCGGCTGGTGCGCCGTCCCTGGGCGAACTGGTGGCCCAGGGCAAATCAAACCTGCAGGCGCCGTGGCTGGGTATCAGCGCGTTCGCCGTACTGGCGATCATGCTGAGCCTGTTGGTGTTCATCGGCGAGTCCGCTCGCGATGCCTTCGATCCGAGGAAGTGATATGAACCAGGACAATCTGATCGAAGTGCGCGATTTAGCCGTCGAATTCGTTGTCGGCGAACGCCGCCAGCGCGTGGTCGAGGGTGTCAGCTTCGACATCAAGCGTGGCGAAACCCTGGCGCTGGTAGGCGAAAGCGGCTCGGGCAAATCGGTGACGGCGCATTCGATCCTGCGCTTGCTGCCCTACCCGCTCGCCCACCACCCCAGCGGGACCATTCGCTACGCTGGCCAGGATCTGCTGGGCCTGAAGGAAAAAACCATTCGCCATATCCGGGGTAACCGGATCGCGATGATTTTCCAGGAGCCGATGACCTCGCTCAACCCTTTGCACTGCATTGAAAAACAGATCAACGAGGTGCTCGGTATCCACAAGGGCCTGACCGGCAAGGTCGCGACCCGACGTACCCTCGAACTGCTGGAGCTGGTCGGCATCCCTGAACCGCACAAGCGCCTCAAGGCCTTGCCCCATGAACTGTCCGGCGGCCAGCGCCAGCGGGTAATGATCGCCATGGCCTTGGCCAATGAGCCGGAGCTGCTGATCGCCGACGAACCGACCACTGCGCTGGACGTCACCGTGCAGCTGAAAATCCTCGACCTACTCAAGGAATTGCAGGCGCGATTGGGCATGTCGCTGCTGTTGATCAGCCACGATTTGAACCTGGTGCGAAGAATTGCGCATCGCGTATGTGTCATGCAGCGCGGTTGCATCGTCGAACAGGCATCGTGCGCAGAGTTGTTTCGCGCGCCGCAACATCCGTACACTCGGGAACTGCTGGCCGCCGAGCCCAGCGGCAACCCGGCGACCAACGTCGTCGGCCCGCCGTTGTTGCAGGTCGAGGACCTGAAAGTCTGGTTTCCGATCAAGAAAGGCCTGTTCAAGCGCACGGTGGATTACATCAAGGCCGTGGACGGGATCCGCTTCAGCCTGCCCCAGGGCCAGACCCTGGGCATCGTCGGCGAGAGCGGTTCGGGTAAGTCCACGCTGGGGCTGGCGATCCTGCGGTTGATCGGAAGCCAGGGCGGGATTCGCTTCGAAGGCAAGCAGCTCGACAGCCTGACGCAACAACAGGTCCGGCCATTGCGCCGGCAGATGCAAGTGGTGTTTCAGGACCCGTTCGGCAGCCTGAGCCCGCGGATGTGTGTGAGCCAGATCGTCGGCGAAGGCTTGCGGATCCACAAGGTCGGCACCGAAGCCGAACAGGAACAAGCGATAATCGCGGCATTGAAGGAGGTAGGCCTGGACCCGGAAACCCGGAACCGCTACCCCCATGAATTTTCCGGAGGGCAACGGCAGCGTATCGCCATCGCCCGGGCCCTGGTGCTCAAGCCGGCGTTGATTCTGCTGGATGAACCAACGTCAGCCCTGGACCGCACCGTGCAACGCCAAGTGGTGGAGCTGTTGCGGTCGTTGCAAACCAAGTACAACCTGACGTACCTGTTTATCAGCCATGACCTGGCTGTTGTCAAAGCGCTGAGCCACCAGCTGATGGTGGTCAAGCATGGCCAAGTGGTCGAACAAGGTGATGCCCGCAGCATATTCGCCGCGCCGCAACACCCCTATACACAGCAGTTGCTGGAGGCCGCTTTCCTGGCTCCAACAACTGCCGAATAACCTGAAAGAGGAGCAACACATGGGTTTTCTCGCCGGTAAGCGCGTACTGATCGTCGGTGTCGCCAGCAAGCTGTCCATCGCATCCGGCATCGCCGCCGCCATGCATCGCGAGGGCGCTGAGCTTGCCTTCACTTATCAGAACGACAAACTCAAGGGTCGTGTCGAAGAGTTCGCGCAAGGCTGGGGTTCGAGCCCTGAGCTGTGCTTCCCGTGCGACGTGGCCAGCGATGAAGAAATCGCCAAGGTCTTCGAAGCACTGAGCAAGAAGTGGGACGGCCTGGACTGCATCGTGCACTCCGTAGGCTTCGCCCCGGGCGACCAACTGGACGGCGACTTCACCGAAGCCACCACCCGCGAAGGTTTCCGCATTGCCCACGACATCAGCGCCTACAGCTTCGTGGCCCTGGCCAAGGCCGGTCGCGAAATGATGAAAGGCCGCAACGGCAGCCTGCTGACCCTGTCGTACCTGGGCGCCGAGCGCACCATGCCGAACTACAACGTCATGGGCATGGCCAAGGCCTCCCTGGAAGCCGGCGTACGTTACCTGGCCGGTTCCCTGGGCCCGGACGGCACCCGCGTCAACTGCGTATCGGCTGGCCCGATCCGCACCCTCGCCGCTTCCGGCATCAAGAACTTCCGCAAGATGCTGGCCGCCAACGAAGCGCAAACCCCGCTGCGTCGCAACGTCACCATCGACGAAGTCGGCAACGCCGGCGCCTTCCTGTGCTCGGACCTGGCGTCCGGCATCAGCGGTGAAATCATGTACGTGGACGGCGGCTTCAACACCACCGCCATGGGCAACCTCGAAGAGTAATCTTCACGTTGCAACAAAAACGCCGCTTGCCCTGGAAAGGCCAAGCGGCGTTTTTTGTCTTCCGTAAATCCCTTCTCAGTGCCGTCCCTGCTTCTGCGCATACATCGCCGCATCCGCGTCGGCCAACAGGCTGTCGATCGATGCGTGCCGCTTGGGGTCGTATTCGATCTGGCCGACGCTGAAGCGAATGTCATAGCCGCGCTGCAAGGTCGCGTTGCGCTCTTCCAGGATCTCCCCGAGCCGCGCCATGATCGCCGCGGTCTCGACATGGGAAGCGCCGGTGAGCAAGGCGACGAACTCATCGCCGCCCAGGCGACCGATGACATCGCTTTCGCGAAAGGCGATACGCAGCACGTCGGCAAAGGTTTTCAGGGCGCTGTCACCCTCGGCATGGCCGAAGCGGTCGTTGATCGGCTTGAAGTCATTGAGGTCGAAGAACAGCAACGTGGCCGGTCGCGACAGCCGATTACACACGCCCAGCGCATGCTGGGCCAGCGTCTTGAAGCCTCGCCGGTTGGACAACAGCGTCATTTCATCCATGCTCGCCATCTGCACGGCAATCATTTCCTGCTCGGCCATGCTTGCCAGGTCGCGCAGCATTTCGCGTTCGTCGTCGCTGAGCTTTCGCGGCTTGGTGTCCAGCAGGCACAAGGTGCCCAACTTGCTGCCATCCTCCAGGCCCAATGGATGCCCGGCGTAGTAGCGAATACCCGGCCTGTCCGTGACCAGCGGATTGTCGTAAAACCGTTCGTCCTGTTCCGCGTCGCAAATCTCCAGGATTTCATCCTTTAGGATCGCATGTCCGCAGAAGGAAACCTCGCGCGGGGTTTCACTGGCGTCCAAGCCCGCATTGGACTTGAACCATTGCCGGTTGGCATCCACCAGCGACACCAGGGCAATGGGCACGTTGAACAAGCGTCGGGCGAGACGGGTCAAGCGGTCAAACCGTTCCTCGGGTGCAGTATCCAGCAGCTTGAGCGACTGCAGGTGCTTGAGACGGACGGCTTCATTGTCCGGTTTGCGTGGTTCAAGCATCGTGAGCTCCGTTGGCGAGACTCACTGCAGTCTAGTTCACTGCCGTAGCGAACTCGAACAGCATTTTGCGGCGCAGGCTAATACAATCAGGCACAGCCCATCACACAGGACACGGACGATGAAGCCTGCCCAACATGACGCCGCCCCGCGTTTCTGGCGCGACGCGGCCCTGCCCTTCATCGAGGCGCGGGCCATCGCCGATGGGCGCAAGGTCTGCTATTCGCGTCACTCCCACGATCATTTCTCCATCGGCGCGATCACGGCCGGGCGCAGCACCTACTTGCATGAGCTATCGCGGTTCCAAGTGCGCAGCGGGACGGTGGTGCTGATGAACCCTGGCGACGTGCACGCCTGCAACCCGATCGACGATCAGCCTTGGTCCTACGTGATGTTGTATGTCGACACCCACTGGCTGCGGGATTTGCAACGCCGCATTGGCTTTGATCCGTCGCTGGATTTCCAGGCGTTCGACACCACCCACAGCCGCGATGCCGCGCTCTACTCGGGGTTGTGCGGCCTTTATGAGCGGTTGGTGGATGAACAAGTCGGTACTGGCGACAAGCAAGCCGCCGTCGAAGCATTTTTCACCGACCTGCAGCATCGTCTCAACCCGGCCGGGCGTCCGGACCGGGGCAGCCATCCGGCGCTGATGCGGGCAGCGCAGTTTATCCATGATCACTGCACCGAAGCCCTGAAGCTCGAAGACATCTGCGCCTTCGCCCAGCTATCGCCGTCCTACTTGAGCCGGGCTTTCAAGCGTCATTACGGCATGACGCCCCACGCCTTCCTGATCAACCGCCGCATCCAGTTCGCCCGCCGACAATTGCGCGAAGGCAAGTTGATCGCCGACGTGGCGCTGGACAGCGGGTTCGCCGACCAGGCGCATTTCCAACGGGCGTTCAAGCAACACCTGGCAGCCACGCCGGGGCAGTACCGCGGCTGATCGGCTTGTAGCGCTTCATCAAGGCAGCAACAGATACACCGCACTGGCGACCAGCAATGCCGCCATCGCCCGGTTGAACAGGCGCATGGTCGCCGGGTTGCCCAGCCAGGTACGCAAGAAACTCCCGGCATAGGCCCAGCAGCCCACCGAGACGTAGCAGATCACCAGGTAGATCGCCGCGAACTGCCACACCAGTAGCGCCTCGCCATCAGCCACGAACGCCCCCATTCCCGCCACACAGGCCAACCAGGCCTTAGGGTTGAGCCATTGCATCAGCGCACCGTAGAACATCGTCGGCGCGCGGCCCTCGTCCCGCTCGCCCAGCTCACCATCGTCGATCGCCAGTTTCCAGGCCATGAACAACAGGAACGCTACGCCGGCCCATTGCACCACCCGGGTCAGGCCCGGCCAGCGCTGCAACACCTCGTGCAACCCGAGGCCCATCAAGACCAGCAACAGGACAAACCCGAGGGTGGCGCCAGCTACATGACGCAACGTGGCCCGAAAGCCATACCGCGCCCCGGAGCTGAGGGCGACGATGTTGACAGGGCCGGGCGTGATGGAGGCGACCAGGGCAAAGGCCGCCATGGAAAAAACAAGGCTCATCGCATACCTACTTCATTTGAGTGGGAAGGCTGCCAGGCTAAAGTACGGTGCCGGACGGGTATTGAAGAAAACTGCCTTGTCTTCGAACCTCATCGCTCTTTTTTACGCAAATTTTACGCGGCGAACGAGGGACCAAATCGATACTGTGCCACTCTTCCAATCAGGCGTTTCCCATGTCCATCGCGGTACTGCGTCTCATCGGTTTCATCCTCGGTATTTTCTTGATTACCCTGGCGGTCAGCATGGTGATCCCGCTGTTGACGCTGATCTACTACGACCGCAACGATGACGTGTCGGCGTTCCTCTGGTCGAGCCTGATTACGTTCGTCTGTGGGGTTGCGTTGGTTGCCCGAGGCAGGCCGGAACAGGCCCAGATGCGCCCCAGGGAAATGTACCTGCTGACCACCGCCAGCTGGGTCGTGGTTTGCGCCTTCGCCGCATTGCCAATGGTGTTCATCCAGCACATCAGCTACACCGATGCGTTTTTTGAAACGATGTCGGGCATCACGACCACCGGCTCGACCATCCTGACTGGCCTGGACACGGCATCCCCCGGCCTGCTGATCTGGCGCTCGATGCTGCACTGGCTCGGCGGGATCGGCTTCATCGGCATGGCGGTGGCGATCCTGCCGCTGCTGCGGGTCGGCGGCATGCGACTGTTCCAGACCGAATCATCGGACTGGTCGGAAAAGGTCACGCCGCGCTCTCACGTCGCGGCCAACTACATCTTATGGATTTATGTCGGGTTGACGGCCCTCGCGACACTCGCGCTGTGGCTTGCCGGCATGACCCCGTTCGAGGCGATCAACCATGCAATGTCGCTGATTTCCACCGGCGGCTTTTCCACATCCGATGCCTCCCTGGCACATTGGCCTCAACCCTCCATTCATTGGGTATCAGTCCTCGTGATGATGGCAGGATCGCTGCCCTTTACGCTGTATGTCGCGACGCTGCGGGGCAATACGAATGCGTTGCTCAAGGATCAGCAAGTCAGGGGTTTCGTCGGATTCCTGGTCACTACCTGGCTCGTGGTCGGCACGTGGCTGAGCCTGAACAGTGACCACGGCTGGTGGGACGCGGTCCGCATCGTTGCGGTCAATGTCACCTCCGTTGTCACGACCACCGGCGTGGCGTTGGGCGATTACACCCTGTGGGGCAGTTTCGCCCTGTTGCTGTTCTTTTACTTGACGTTCGTCGGCGGCTGTTCGGGTTCCACTGCCGGAGGACTGAAGATTTTTCGCTTTCAAGTCGCCGGGGCCTTGCTGATGGCCAGTTTGAAACAGCTGATCCACCCCCGGGCGGTGATCCGAAAAAAATACAACAATCATCCCATCGACGAGGAAATCGTTCGCTCCCTGCTGACGTTCTCGTTCTTCTTTACCATCACGATCGGGGCCATCGCCCTGGGCCTGGCGCTGATCGGCCTGGACTGGACGACAGCCTTGACCGGCGCTGCCACCGCTGTGTGCAACGTTGGCCCCGGCTTGGGCAACATCATTGGCCCAGCGGGCAATTTCTCGACGTTGCCGGACGCGGCAAAATGGCTGCTGACCATCGGCATGCTGCTGGGGCGATTGGAGATCCTGACAGTGTTGGTATTGTTCACGCCGGTGTTCTGGAGATACTGAAAAAATTCACTGTCGATTTTTCGGTGGAGTCGGCCTGGGCGCGGTTCTATGCTCACCCCATGAACCTACAAGACACGCTACTGCCGCCGCACGCCGAAATGGTCCGCGCCATGCTCGAACGAGACACCGCCTACGAAGGGGTGTTTTTCACAGCGGTCAAGACCACCGGTATTTTCTGCCGCCCCAGTTGCACCGCCCGCAAGCCGAAACCGGAGAACGTGGAATTCTTCGCCCATGCCGACGAAGCCATGTCCGCCGGCTACCGCGCCTGCCTGCGCTGCAAGCCGTTGGATGCCGCCGCGATCGCCCCCGACTGGGTCCAGGCGCTGCTCCAGGCCGTGGATGCCCAGCCCGACCTGCGCTGGACCGATGCCCTGCTTCTGGAACGAGGCATCGAACCGCTGAAGCTGCGCCGCTGGTTCAAGCAGCACTTCGGCATGACCTTCCACGCCTACCTGCGCACCCGGCGCCTGGGCATCGCCCTGGGCGGTATCAAGGAGGGCGCCTCGATCGATAACGCGGCGTTCGATTCCGGCTACGAATCGCTGAGCGGCTTTCGTGACGCCTTCGTGAAATCCTTCCACATCACGCCGGGCCGCGCCGGCCTCAGCGAGCCCTTGCTGTTCACCCGCCTGACCACACCGCTGGGGCCCATGCTGGCCATGGCCGAGCGTCGTGGCCTGGTGCTGTTGGAGTTCCTCGACCGCCCGGCCTTGACCAAGGAACTGGAAGAATTGCGGCAACGCTACGGCTACACGGTCGCGCCGGGGCACAACGCTCATCTGCAACAGATCGAACGCGAGCTGGCCGACTATTTCGCCGGGAAGCTCACATGCTTCACCGTCCCGCTGCACATGCCCGGCAGCGCCTTCGCGGCGCGGGTCTGGGCGCAGTTGCAGAAAATCCCCTACGGCGAAACCCGCAGCTACGGTGCCATCGCCGCCGCCCTGGGCAGCCCCGGTGCCAGCCGCGCCGTGGGCTTGGCCAATGGCCAAAACCGCCTCGCCATCATCATCCCCTGCCATCGGGTGATCGGGGCGGATGGCTCGTTGACTGGCTACGGTGGCGGTCAGCCGCGCAAGGCGTTTCTATTGCGGCTGGAGAGAGCCGCGGTGCAGGTTTCCCTGCCGCTGGCGTTTTGATCGATGCCCCGGACAAAGACCTGATGGTTGTGCCCTATCACCAAGCGACGGCATTCCTGGCAAACCTTGACGAAGATTGGCGACGCCATGTCGAGGCGACCGGCCCCTGCCTGCTGCAACCCAAGCCGGCCCGCGATCCCTATGAGGCGCTGGTGCGGGCGATTGCCTATCAGCAACTGCATGCCAAGGCCGGGGATGCGATTCTCGGCCGGCTGTTGGGGCTGTTTCCCCAGGGGACCTTCCCGCGGCCCGAGCAAATACTGGCGACCGACGTTACGCAAATGCGCAGTTGCGGCTTTTCCGCCAGCAAGACCGCGACCATCCAAGGCATCGCCCAGGCGGCGCTGGACGGGATCGTACCGGATTACGCCACGGCGCTGGCCATGGACGATGAAGCGTTGATCGAACGCCTGGTCACCTTGCGCGGCGTCGGCCGTTGGACCGTGGAGATGCTGCTGATCTACAGCCTGGAGCGGCCCGACATCTTGCCAGCGGACGATTTCGGGGTTCGCGACGGTTATCGGCGGCTCAAGGGGCTGGACGCTGAGCCGAGTCGCAGGCAGATGGTCGACATCGGCCAGGCCTGGAGCCCCTACCGAACCGTCGCGGCGTGGTACTTGTGGCGGGTGCCTAACCGCTGACCGTCTAAACTATCCGGGTCATTTCAATTCGGACCGGAGGCAACCATGCAGCTCGAAGGATCCTGCCACTGCGGCGCCGTAACGTTCAGCCTGGACTGCGTTCACCCCTACCCCTACCAGCGCTGCTACTGCTCGATTTGCCGCAAGACCCAGGGCGGCGGCGGTTATGCGATCAACCTGGGGGGCGACGCGAAAAGCCTGAAGGTGCAAGGTCGCAAGCACATTACGATCTACCATGCGCGCCTCAAGGACGAAGGCGACAAGCGGTCCCACCGCAGCAGCGCCGAGCGGCATTTCTGCTCACTGTGCGGCTCGGGATTGTGGCTATTCAGCCCGCAATGGCCGGAGTTGATCCATCCTTTTGCCTCGGCCATCGATACACCGCTGCCGGTGCCGCCGGAACACACCCATCTCATGCTCGGTTCCAAGGCGCCGTGGGTCGAAGTCGAGGCGCACCCGGGCGACCAACAATGGGAGGTGTATCCAGAGGAATCGATTGCCCAATGGCATGAGCGCCTGGGCTTGACCCGTTAGGCTGGCACGCCGCTGTGGAACCGAAACTCCGCATCCGCCGACTCGATCAGCTCGCGCTCGGCGGCACGGACTCGGTCGATGACCTGGGCAATGTCCTTGGCGTCACCGTATTGGTAGGCCAGTTTCAAGTAACCCTGGAAGTGCCTGGCTTCGCTTTTCAGCAGGCCGAAATAGAACTTGCCGAGCTCCTCATCCAGATGCGGCACCAAGGCCTCGAAACGCTCGCAACTGCGGGCTTCGATGAAGGCGCCGACCACCAGCGTGTCCACCAGTTTCACCGGCTCGTGGCTGCGCACCACCTTGCGCAAACCCGAGGCATAGCGTCCGGCGGAGAGCTGGCGCAACGCGACCTTGCGCTTTTTCATCAAGCGCATGACTTGCTCGTGATGCACCAGCTCTTCCCGGGCCAGGCGCGACATCATGTTGATCAGGTCGACATGGGAGTGGTACTTGGCAATCAGGCTCAGGGCGGTGCTGGCGGCCTTGAACTCGCAGTTCTTGTGGTCGATCAGCAACGTTTCCTGGTCGGCCAGCGCGGCCTGGACCCAGGCATCGGGGGTGCGGCAGCCGAGGAATTCGTGGATTTCGGGAAGGATCATGGGGCTCACGGCAAGAAGGTAGTCGAGCGAAGGGCGCCGATTATACCGGGCTGCCCCCAGACCACCAGCCACCGCTGTTGATATGCATCAAGTCGACGGGCCGTTCATAGCAACTATAGTTGAGCAACGCAGTGCCTTTTCATTGCTGGAGACACCGATCATGCAAGCCATTCGCAGCATCCTGGTGGTCATCGACCCCGAACATTCGGAAAGCCTGGCACTCAAGCGCGCCAAACTGATCGCCGGCGTGACCCAGGCGCACCTGCACCTGCTGGTGTGCGACAAACGGCACGATCACGCTGGCATGCTCGGCGTACTGAAGGCGGCCTTGGTGGCGGACGGCTACAGCGTCACCACCGAGCAAGCCTGGAACGAAAGCCTCTACGAAACCATCATTGACGTGCAGCAGGCCGAAGGGTGCGGCCTGGTGATCAAGCAGCATTTCCCCGACAGCCCGTTGAAGAAGGCCCTGTTGACACCCGCTGACTGGAAATTGCTGCGCCATTGCCCAACCCCGGTGCTGCTGGTCAAGACTACGGGCTCCTGGAAGGACCGGGTCATCCTGGCCGCCGTCGATGTCGGCAATGCCGATGGCGAGCATCGCCACCTGCACTCCACCATCATCGATCATGGCTATGACATTGCCAGATTGGCCAAGGCGCACCTGCATGTGATCAGCGCCCATCCGTCGCCGATGCTCTCGTCCGCCGACCCGACCTTCCAGCTCAAGGAAACCATCGAGGCTCGCTATCGCGAGCAATGCCGCGCGTTCCAAGCCGAATTCGATATCGATGACCAACACCTGCATATCATGGAAGGCCCGGCGGACGTGCTGATTCCCTTCATGGCCCACAAGCTCCAGGCGGCGGTCACGGTGATCGGCACCGTGGCCCGCTCGGGTTTGTCAGGGGTGCTGATCGGCAACACCGCCGAAGCCGTGCTCGATACCCTGGAAAGCGATGTGCTGGTGCTCAAGCCGCAGGAAGTCGAGGATCACCTGGTGGAGCTGGCGGTCAAGGAATGAGGCGCGGACGATAAGGCTGTTGTGGCGAGGGAGCTTGCTCCCGCTCGGCTGCGCAGCAGACGCCTGGATTTTCCAGGTTCAGGAATTATCAGGATCAAGAGCGAGGGTCGCTTCGCAACCCAGCGGGAGCAAGCTCCCTCGCCACAAGAGCTACCTGGTCCAAAAACTAAAAGTAACTTGCCACACATGAAGGCCTGTCAGCCGCCGATCGCATCCTTGAGAAACCCCGGCGCGATGTAGCGTTGGTAATGGGCTTCGGACAGCAGGAAAAATTCCCGATCAATGGCATCACGCAGGTCCGGCAGCTCCCAATCGCGAAATTCCGGCATCAGCACCATGCCGTAGGCTTCGAGGTTGTTGATTACTCGCGCGCCCCGGGCGATCAACTGGTAGGCCCAGCAGTATTCCGACTGGTGGGGCACGAAGCGGATCTTGCGTGTCTCCAGTTGCTGGCGCAGCAGGCCCGGGTCGAACACCTCCAGCTTGGCCACCATTACCTGCACCAGCAGCTGCTCCAGCCGCATCCATACCGCGCGTTTTTCCTCCTCGTTGTAGCCGTTCCAGTGAATCACTTCGTGGTGGAACCGCTTGCAACCACGGCACACCAAGTCACCGTAGACAGTGGAACAGAGGCCGACGCAGGGGGTCTTGATGAGCTGGTTGGGCATAGGTAACGCACACGCAAAAAAACAGGACAGGCCGGCATGTTAGCCCTTTGTCTAAGATTGATCACCCCTTCAAACTTCATGGGCCAACTTACCTTTAATATTTTTTTCCCGTAGAATCAGCCAGCCTTTTAAGGCGCCAATGTCCGTTAGAAGCTGTTTTCAAAGCGTCACGAGCACAGTCGTTCCTTCAGAGCGGTGTTGGCGAAGGGTCTTTCCAGCGGGGAAAGCCCAACGCCAACCCTCATCAGCTCCCGTTCTGCAGGCGTAAAACTTTGAAAGCAGCTTCTGTGAGGAACTCCGACAACTCTGGCGTGGAGGCCCAAAAGGCCCCTGACGCGCATGAGTGCCGTGAGTTTCTGGATGAGCGTCCCGGACACCCATTTGGGACCACTGATGAGGGTAATAACTGTGCTTGAAGCCTACCGCAAACATATCGAAGAGCGTGCAGCACTGGGTATCGTTCCCCAGCCGCTTAACGCCGAACAAACCGCAGGCCTGGTCGAGCTGCTGAAGAATCCCCCGGCTGGCGAAGAAGCTTTCCTCGTTGACCTGATCACCAATCGCGTTCCGCCTGGCGTCGACGAAGCCGCCTACGTCAAGGCCGGTTTTCTCTCCGCACTGGCCAAGGGCGAAGCCCAGTCCCCTCTGATTGACAAGAAGCGCGCGGTCGAACTGCTTGGCACCATGCAGGGCGGCTACAACATCGTCACCCTGGTCGAGCTGCTGGACAACGCCGAGCTGGCGCCGGTAGCGGCCAAGGAACTCAAGCACACCCTGCTGATGTTCGATGCGTTCCATGACGTCGCTGAAAAAGCCAAGAACGGCAACGTTCACGCCAAGGCCGTGCTGCAATCCTGGGCCGATGGCGAGTGGTTCAAGAACCGCCCGGTGCTGGCCGACAAGATCAGCCTGCGCGTGTTCAAGGTGACTGGCGAAACCAACACCGACGACCTGTCCCCTGCCCCTGATGCCTGGTCCCGCCCGGACATCCCGCTGCACGCCCTGGCCATGCTGAAAATGGCCCGTGACGGCATCGTCCCGGACGAGCAAGGCAAGACCGGCCCGATGAAGCAGATCGAAGAGATGCGTGGCCAAGGCTTCCCGATCGCCTACGTCGGTGACGTGGTCGGTACCGGTTCGTCGCGTAAATCGGCAACCAACTCGGTGCTCTGGTTCTTCGGCGATGACGTTCCGTACGTCCCGAACAAGCGTGCCGGCGGCTTCTGCTTCGGCAGCAAGATCGCGCCGATTTTCTACAACACCATGGAAGACGCCGGCGCCCTGCCGATCGAATTCGATGTGTCCAACATGCACATGGGCGACGTGATCGACCTGTACCCGCATGCTGGCAAAGTCTGCAAGCACGGCACCGATGAAGTCCTGACCACCTTCGAAATGAAGACTCCGGTCCTGTTGGACGAAGTCCGCGCTGGCGGCCGTATCCCGCTGATCATTGGCCGTGGCCTGACCGAAAAGGCACGCGCCGAGCTGGGCCTGCCACCGTCGGAGCTGTTCAAGAAGCCTGAAGCACCGGCCGAAAGCACCAAGGGCTTCACCCTGGCGCAGAAAATGGTCGGCAAGGCCTGCGGCGTGACCGGCGTTCGCCCGGGCACCTACTGCGAGCCGAAGATGACCACCGTCGGTTCCCAGGACACCACTGGCCCGATGACCCGTGACGAACTCAAGGACCTGGCGTGCCTGGGCTTCTCGACCGATCTGGTGATGCAGTCGTTCTGCCACACCGCGGCTTATCCGAAGCCGATCGACGTGACCACCCACCACACCCTGCCTGACTTCATCATGACCCGCGGCGGCGTGTCCCTGCGTCCGGGCGACGGCATCATCCACAGCTGGCTGAACCGCATGCTGCTGCCGGACACCGTCGGCACCGGTGGCGACTCCCACACCCGTTTCCCGATCGGCATCTCGTTCCCGGCCGGCTCCGGCCTGGTGGCCTTCGCCGCCGCCACCGGCGTCATGCCGCTGGACATGCCCGAGTCGATCCTGGTTCGTTTCAAGGGCAAGCTGCAACCGGGCGTCACCCTGCGTGACCTGGTCCATGCCATCCCTTACTACGCCATCCAGAAAGGCCTGCTGACCGTCGAGAAGAAAGGCAAGAAAAACGCCTTCTCCGGCCGCATCCTGGAAATCGAAGGCCTGGAAACCCTGACCGTCGAACAAGCTTTCGAGCTGTCCGACGCCTCGGCGGAACGCTCGGCCGCTGGTTGCACCATCAAGCTCTCCAAGGAATCGATTGCCGAGTACCTGCAGTCGAACATTACCCTGCTGCGCTGGATGATCGGCGAAGGCTACGGCGATCCTCGCACCCTGGAACGTCGTGCCCAGGCGATGGAAGCCTGGCTGGCCAACCCTGAACTGCTGGAAGCCGACAAGGACGCCGAATACGCCGAGATCATCGAGATCGACCTGGCCGACGTCAAGGAGCCTGTGCTCTGCGCGCCGAACGACCCGGACGACGCCCGTCTGCTGTCCAGCGTTGCTGGCGAGAAGATCGACGAAGTGTTCATCGGTTCGTGCATGACCAACATCGGTCACTTCCGTGCTGCCGGTAAACTGCTGGAGCAGGTCAAGGGTCAGCTGCCAACCCGTCTGTGGCTGTCGCCGCCGACCAAGATGGACGCTCACCAGCTCACCGAAGAAGGCTACTACGGCATCTACGGCAAGGCCGGCGCACGCATGGAAATGCCAGGCTGCTCGCTGTGCATGGGTAACCAGGCGCGCGTTGAACCGAACTCCACCGTGGTGTCGACGTCGACCCGTAACTTCCCGAACCGTCTGGGCGACGGCGCGAATGTCTACCTGGCTTCGGCCGAGCTGGCGTCCGTGGCGTCCATCCTGGGTCGCCTGCCGACCGTCGAGGAGTACATGGAATACGCCGGCAAGATCGACAGCATGGCAGCGGACGTGTACCGCTACCTGAGCTTCGACCAGATCGCCGAGTTCCGTGAAGCGGCTGCAAATGCCAACATCCCGGTCGTTCAAGCCTAACGCTTAAAACGCCCGACTAAAAACGCCGCCCCTCTCGCGAGGGGCGGCGTTTTTTTATGCCTGCCTACAGAGCGGCGCCGGTCAGGCCGTCAGCGAATAGACCAGCGCGGTAATCGCCACCAGACCCACCAGCCCCACGAAGACATTGGACGCCTGGCCGCGATAGCGCGCCATGGCCGGGACTTTGCGGATGGCGTACATCGGCATCAGGAACAAAATCGCCGCAATGACTGGACCGCCGAGGGTTTCGATCATGCCCAGGATGCTCGGGTTGAGCGTGGCGACGATCCAGCACACCAGCAACATGAACGCCGCAGTCAGGCGATCGAGGGTCTTGGCGGCTGGACGGCGTCCGCTCTTGACGATCAGGCCCTTGAGACCTTCGCTGGCACCGATGTAATGGCCGAGGAATGACTTGGAGATCGCCACGAACGCAATCAATGGCGCTGCGAAGGCAATGGTCGGATTGCTGAAATGGTTGGCCAGGTACGACAGGATCGACAGGTTCTGCGCCTTGGCCTCGGCCAACTGCGCCGGGGACAGGGTCAACACGCAACTGAACACGAAAAACAGCACCATCACCACCATCAGCAGATGGGCACGCGACAGGATCTGCGCGCTGCGCTCTTCAGCGCGAGGACCGTAGCGACGCTTCTGATCCACCGCAAACGCCGAGATGATGGGCGAATGATTGAACGAGAACACCATCACCGGAATCGCCAGCCACAGGGTATGCAGCAGCGCCGAAGGCTGCGGCAACGTGGAGGCCGTGGCCAGGATGCCGCCGTTCCAATGCGGAACCAGGAACACCGCCAGGAACAGCAGCGCCACGATGAAAGGATAGACCATCAGGCTCATGGCCTTGACGATCGCCTGCTCGCCGCAGCGGACCACGGCCAGCAGGCCCAGGATCAGCATCAGCGATAGCACGGCGCGAGGTGGCGGCTGCACATGCAGTTGGTGCTCCAGGAAGCTGCCCACCGTATTGGTCAGCGCCACGCTGTAGATCAGCAGGATCGGAAAAATCGCAAAAAAGTAGAGCAAGGTGATCAGCGCACCGGCCTTGATACCGAAATGCTCCTCCACCACCTCGGTGATGTCCGCGCCTTCACGGCCGGACAACACGAAGCGGGTCAGGCCACGGTGCGCGTAAAAGGTCATGGGGAACGCCAGCAAGGCGAGGATCACTAGCGGCCAGAAACCGCCGAGGCCGGCATTGATCGGCAAAAACAGCGTGCCGGCGCCAATGGCGGTCCCAAACAGGCCCAGCATCCAGGTCGTATCGTGGCGACTCCATTGGCTGAGGGTGGCAGGGGCTGTCGTTTCAAAGCGCTCTTCGACGCTATTGGCCTGATCATTCATCCGGTCGGATCTCCGCATTCCGGTCACATGCACCCGGCCGGGACGAGTCGGAAAAACCCGACAGGCAGCGCCCTGGCCGAAACAGGGGCGCGATTGTCCGGGATTCGTGAGCAGAAGCAAAGGCTTAGCTGAAGAGCGGTCAAGCGGATCAGAGGGTTCAAGTTCGAAACGCAAGTCGAAAATCCATGACCGCCAGTGGATCCGAAATGAACAGCTAAAAAGCCCCGCCTCCCGTCCTTCGCCCCCTACAATCAAGTTCATTACCGATGATCAACAAACCGCCCACAGGAGCACAGCATGACCGCAACCGTTCTGGTACTGGTGGAAACTGTCAACGAATACCTGCCGATCCTGGAACGCCAGGGCTATCACCTGGAATTGGCGCCAACCCCTGCCGAACGCAGGACGGCGATATTCGAACACGGCGATCGCTTCAGCGCCGTGTTGACCCGCGGCCCACTGGGTTTGACGGCGGAGGAAATCGCCGCCCTGCCCAACCTGAAAATCATCTGCGTGATCGGCGCCGGTTATGAACAAGTGGACCTGCAAGCGGCCAGCGACCGTGGCATCGTCGTCACCAACGGTGCCGGGGTAAACGCTTCCTCGGTGGCCGACCATGCCATGGCGCTGCTGCTGGCGCTGGTGCGTGACATTCCTCGCGCCGATGCCAGCGTGCGCCGTGGTGAATGGGCGAAAGTCATGCGCCCGTCCCTGGCCGGCAAGCGCCTGGGTGTACTCGGCCTGGGCTCCGTGGGCATGGCCATTGCCAAGCGGGCGGCCCTCGGTTTCGACATGAGTGTCAGCTACCACAACCGCAGGGTGCGCAATGATGTCTCCTATACCTTCTGCGCCACGCCCATGGAACTGGCTCGCGCCTCCGATTTCCTGATCATTGCCACGCCCGGTGGCCTGGACACCCGCCAGCTGATCAACAAACAAGTCCTCGATGCCTTGGGGCCCAACGGCTTTTTGGTCAACATCGCCCGGGCCAGCGTCGTCGCGACTGGCGATCTGCTCAACGCCCTTGAACAACGGCGAATTGCCGGAGCGGCCCTGGACGTGTTCGATCACGAACCCGAGGTACCCGATGCGTTGAAAAAACTGCCAAACGTGGTGTTGACGCCCCACGTCGCAGGCTTGTCGCCGGAAGCGACCCGCGGGACGGTGGAGCTGGTGGGCCAGAACCTGACCGCGTTCTTTTCCGGTAAACCGGTGCTGACCCCAGTGCCATTGCCCGAGGCGCGGATTTGAGCCGAACACTGGCTCAACTCCACCGTTGTCCTCGGGACAGACTGGCAAACCCACAGGCCATCAGGCCGGCTGATTACCCTGCAACACGCTAACCTATAAGACCCGGGCGTGCTTGTGGCGCCTGCGTCACCCCATTAGATTAGCCAATGATCGATGGCCTCCAAAATAAGCAGAAGGGATAAGCATGGCAGTTACTGATCAGTCCACCCGGGTGCGCGACGGTGAAGAACTCGATGCCAGCCTGATCGACCCGTACCTCAAGGCCCACATTCCCGGCCTGAGCGGCACACCGGTGATCAGCCAGTTTCCTGGCGGCGCGTCGAACCTGACCTACCTGCTGGAATATCCCGAACAGGAATTCGTGCTGCGCCGTCCGCCGTTCGGCCACAAAGCGAAATCCGCCCATGACATGGGCCGCGAGTTTCGTATCCTCAATCAGTTGCGCGACGGTTTCCCGTATTGCCCGAAAGGCTATGTGCATTGCACCGATGAGTCGGTGATGGGCGCCGAGTTCTACGTGATGGAACGGGTCAAAGGCATCATCCTGCGCGCCGAGTTGCCGCCGGAACTGGGCTTCGACGCAGCCCGTACCGAAGCGCTGTGCAAGAGTTTCATCGACCGTCTCGTCGAACTGCACCGGGTCGATTACCAGGCGTGCGGCTTGGCCGACCTGGGCAAGCCTGAAGGCTACGTGGCCCGACAGATTCGTGGCTGGAGCGACCGCTACGAAAAAGCGCTGACCCCCGACGCGCCGAAATGGGAGGTGGTGAAGGCCTGGCTCAACGACAAGATGCCCGCCGATCACCCCACCTCAAGCATCGTCCACAACGACTATCGCTTCGACAACGTGATCCTCGACCCGGAAAACCCGATGCAGATCATCGGCGTGCTGGACTGGGAACTGACCACCCTCGGAGACCCGCTGATGGATTTGGGTAACAGCCTCGCCTACTGGATCGAGGCCGGCGATCCGGCGCCGGTGCAATTGCTGCGCCGCCAGCCCAGCCATGCGCCGGGCATGCTGACCCGTCGGGAATTCGTCGATTACTACGCCGAGCGCGCCGGCATGCGCATCGACAACTTCGACTTCTATTACACCTACGGACTGTTCCGCCTGGCGGGTATTGTCCAGCAGATCTACTACCGCTTCTTTCATGGCCAGACCCAGGACAAACGCTTCGCGCAGTTCGTTCAGATGAACCAGCTGCTGGAGCAGATGAGCCTGCAAGTCATCCATAAATCCACGCTCTGAGCGCACCTATAACAAGGAAACAGCATGTCCAAGACTCAGTTGTTCGACCTCGACGGCAAGATCGCCTTCGTTTCCGGCGCCAGCCGCGGCATCGGCGAGGCCATCGCCAAACTGCTGGCCCAGCAAGGCGCCCATGTGATCGTCTCCAGCCGCAAGCTCGACGGTTGCCAGCACGTGGCCGATGCGATCATCGCCGCTGGCGGCAAGGCCACCGCCATCGCCTGCCACATTGGTGAAATGGAACAGATCAGCCAAGTGTTCGCCGGGATTCGCGAGCAGTTCGGTCGTCTGGACATCCTGGTAAACAACGCAGCCACCAACCCGCAATTCTGCAACGTGCTGGACACCGACCTGGGCGCGTTCCAGAAGACCGTCGACGTCAACATTCGCGGCTATTTCTTCATGTCGGTGGAAGCCGGCAAGCTGATGCGTGAAAACGGTGGCGGCAGCATCATCAACGTCGCGTCGATCAACGGTATTTCGCCGGGCATTTTCCAAGGCATCTACTCGGTGACCAAGGCCGCGGTGATCAACATGACCAAGGTCTTCGCCAAGGAATGCGCGCAGTTTGGCATCCGCTGCAACGCGCTACTGCCGGGGCTGACCGACACCAAGTTCGCCTCGGCGCTGGTCAAGAACGACGCCATCCTGAAAACCGCCCTGGCGCAGATTCCCCTAAAGCGCGTGGCCGATCCAAGCGAAATGGCCGGCGCAGTGTTGTATCTGGCCAGTGATGCGTCGAGCTACACCACAGGCGTGGCGCTGAATGTGGACGGGGGGTTCCTGTCCTGAGATTCTCCTCGCAGAAATGAATATTTATTCCACCAATTGCAATTTAGGAATATTTATTCCATAAAGAGCCCTTCTGAAAATAAAAATTCAAAGGGCTCTTCTCATGCGTGAACTCGGCATCGGTCTGATTGGCACCGGCTTCATGGGCCGTGCCCATGCCTTGGCGTTCCACAATGCCAAAGCGGTGTTCGACCTTCCCCTGGACCTGAAACTGGCCGCCCTGGCTGACGCCGATCCGCAGCGTGCCCGACAGTGCGCCCAGAGCTGGGGGTTCGAGACGTCCCACGGCGACTGGCAGCAACTGATCGACAATCCCAACGTCCACCTGATCGCCATCACCACGCCCAACCATTTGCATTATCCGATGGCCTTGGCCGCGCTGGCCGCGGGGAAACCTGTCTACTGTGAAAAACCCCTCGCAGTTTCCCTGGAACAGGCCGACCGCATGCGACAGGCCGCCAAGGCCGCCGGCGTGGTGACGCGAGTCGGCTACAACTATCAGCACAACCCGATCATCCAATTGGCGCGGGAGATGATCCAGCGCGGGGACTTGGGGCGGATCGTCAGTTTCCAGGGCGAATTCAGCGAGGACTTCATGGCCGACCCCACCTCGCCGTGGTCATGGCGCTGCGAAGCCGAGCATGCCGGCGGTGCCTTGGCCGACCTGGGCAGCCACTTGCTGGCCATGGCCCGGCATCTGCTGGGTGACATCGAAGCGGTATGCGCCGACAGCCAGACCGTGCACAGCCAACGCCCCGCTCGCGCAGGCACCGCCGAACAACGTGCCATCGCGGTGGACGACCAGGTCCACGCGCTCCTGCGCTTCGCCAATGGCGCGCGGGGCACGGTCAGCAGCAGCTGGCTCAAGCACGGCTACAAGAACCACCTGAGTTTCGAGATCAGCGGCACCCTCGGCACCCTGGCATTTGATCAGGAACGGCTGAACGAATTGCGCGTCTGTCGCGCCGGCCAGCCGGGCTTCCAGCGCTTGCTGGCCGGGCCGGACCTGCCCGGCTATGCCGCATTCAGCCCGGCCGCCGGACACCAGTTGGGGTACAACGAATTGAAGACGTTGGAAGTGCAGGAACTGATCATGGCCCTCGCTGGCGAAGGCGGCAGCGGCACGGATTTCGAGGAGGCTTGGGAGGTGGAGCGACTGGCGGCGGCGATTCGCGTGGCGGCGCGGGAGGAGCGTTGGGTGAAAGTCAGGGAGCGCTAGCCACTGATTTCCCACTCTGGCCATACAGAGGCATGTTCAGCCTGAATTTTCTTGGGCTTGCAACCCAACCAACCGCCCCGCCAACGCCTTGGCCTGGCTCGCCACATCAGTTACGGCAGTACTTTCCCACCACATCCCCCGCAGTGGCGGGCCCATGGCGAACAGGCGGCTGGCCGGCTCGCCTTTGGCATCCAGCACCGCGCCGTCGGCACGCGCGGCGATGCCCAAGGCCAGCGGCCCCGGCTGGATCAGCCCTCGGGCCAGCAACTGTTGCGGCAACGGTCGTGCAACGCGTCGCCAGTCATATTCGATGCCGCTGGAGTTGATCAACGCGGCGCCCTGCACCACTTCCAGTCCGGCCTCTCCCCGTCGGCGAACATTAATGGCCACCGATCCCCCGCCAGACACCGCCAGTCCCTTGAACGACGCCGCCTGGATCCGCAGCCGCCCTTCCTCGTGCAGACGCGCCACCAGCTCCGCGCTCAACGGTGGCGAGCGATGGTGATGGCTTTCCCACCACGGCCGCACATGCCGCACGAACTGTCGGCGCTGCACATCGCTGGCCTGGTTCCACAAACGCCCGATGTGCGCGCGCACGGTGTCCAGCGGTGCCTGCCAATCAACCCCTTCGGCCTGCGCTTGACGGCATTGCTCGCGCAGGGCGCGCATCAACTGGCGGGGCGAACGCAGGTTGTGATCTTCGGCGAGGAAGTCCACCCAGGCCGGTGGCTGGCGGCGCACATGGGGCAGCAGGCCGTGGCGGGAAAACACTTCGATCGGCCCGCGATGCCCGGCCTGCTCAAGCGATACCACCGCGTCGACCATGGTCAGCCCCGAGCCGATGATCAGCACGGTGGATTGCGGATCCAGTTCACGCATCGCGGCCACATCCCAGGGATCCAGGGCCGCGGCATTCAAGCCGCTGGATTCGGTTTGCGGAGTGCGCGCCGCCGGGAACATGCCCGTGGCCAGCACCGCGAAACGGCCACGCAGGACTTGGCCGTCGTTCACCGTCACCCTCACGGCATCGTCGACAAGCCGCAGGTCCACGGCCTCCCCACGCACGTGCTCGGCGGTCGAACCGTTTTGTGCGCCCCACTCCCGAGCCTCGGCCAGGCGCTGCTGCACATAAAGGCCAAACAGCCCTCTTGGAGGAAACAGCTCGGTGACCGGCACGTGCTGCTGGTCCGACTCAGGCCAGCCGCCCGCCTCGATGAACTCGGTAAGCCATTGCGTAAGGTCGTCGGCATTGTCCGGGTCGACGCTCATGCGCGCCGCGTTGCCGTTCAGCGTATGGCCCAACTCCACCGCGCTATAGGCCTCGCCCCGGCCCAGCTCACTGCGCGGCTCGACAATCAACACCTCGCGCCGGCCCGGCAGGCGCAGCAACTGCGCGGCCAGCATGGCCCCGCTCAGGCCGCCGCCGATGATCAGGATGTCGGCTTCGCGGGTATTGCCTTTCATCGTTTGCGCCAGCGCTGTGTCCATACCGCTCTCCAGGAATCAAATCACCACATTGCGTACGAATCGCGCCGCCACCGCGCCATCATTGCGATAGGCATGGGGCTGGTTGCTGGCAAACATGAAAAACTCACCGACGCCTATGCGGCGCTCTTCACTGCCCAGCAGCAACGTCAGGCAGCCTTCGAATACATAAAGTTGTTCGCTCCATCCATCTGCATCGCACTCGGAATGGTAATGCTCGCCCGGCTCCAGCCGCCATTCCCAGAGTTCTACCTCACGGCTGGCGGTGGCCTTGGCGAGCAACACAGCTTTGCTGCCCGGGATCACACCGGCCCAGACCAGTTCGTTGATGCGGCTCGGGTCGCGGGCTTCGGGGGCCTGGATCAAATCGCTGAAGGCCACGTCAAGGGCTTCGGCGACCCGATCAAGGGTGGTCAGGCTGACATTCTTTTCGCCGGCCTCGATGGCCACCAGCATCCGCCGGCTGACCCCGGACCGTTCGGCCAGCGCCGTCTGGCTGAGCTGGGCGGCATGCCGCAAGCGGCGGACGTTCTGGCTGACGTGTTGCAGGACGGAGGCCCGCTGCCCATTTTCTTTGTGCACTATATTGCTCATTTGCCGGGGTTGCGCATTATACTGCCCACCTTCTTCATCCGGGCGCATTGTGCGTCCGCCTCATGTGGCGCGCAAGGTCATGGCATCGGTGAATTCCCCTCAAGCATCCTCCCGTTTTCCAAGGCTCAGCAAGGCCGAATGCGTGCTCGTGCTGATCACCATGATCTGGGGCGGCACCTTCCTGCTGGTGCAGCACGCCATGACGGTCAGCGGGCCGATGTTTTTTGTCGGCCTGCGCTTCGCTGCCGCGGCGGGCTTCGTTGCGCTGTTCTCCTGGCGCCATCTGCGAGAACTGACACTGTTCGAACTCAAGGCTGGGTGTTTCATCGGCGTGGCGATCATGCTCGGTTATGGCTTGCAAACCGTCGGCCTGCAAACCATTCCCAGCAGCCAATCGGCGTTCATTACCGCGCTCTATGTACCCTTCGTGCCCTTGCTGCAGTGGCTGGTGCTGGGTCGGCGGCCTGGATTGATGCCGAGCATCGGCATCATGCTGGCGTTCACCGGGTTGATGCTGGTGTCCGGCCCGGCCGGGGCGTCGTTGAATTTCAGTCCGGGCGAAATCGCCACGCTGATCAGCGCCATCGCCATTGCTGCGGAGATCATCCTGATCAGCGCCTATGCCGGCCAGGTCGATGTGCGCCGGGTGACCGTGGTGCAACTGGCAAGTACGGCGGTGTTGGCCTTCCTGATGGTGGTGCCGACCCAGGAAGTGATTCCTGACTTTTCCTGGCTGCTGTTGATCAGCGCCGTCGGCCTGGGCGCCGCCAGCGCAGCGATCCAGGTGGCGATGAACTGGGCACAGAAAAGCGTCTCCCCCACCCGCGCCACGCTGATCTATGCCGGCGAACCGGTGTGGGCCGGCATCGCCGGGCGCCTGGCGGGCGAACGGTTGCCGGCGATTGCACTGTTGGGCGCTGGATTGATCGTGGCGGCGGTGATTGTCAGCGAGTTGAAGACCCGGGGCAAAAATGCCGTTGAGGTGATTGAAGTGCCTGAACGCGAGGGTTGATTACCCTTCCCTCGCACGGATTTGAAAGATCCGGACGAAGTCAGCCACGAACAATCAAGTTATCTAGATCGTAGACGCCACCGCCTTGCATGACGTCGACACGGTGCAAGATGCGCAGCGCCCGATTACCGGGTTGCTCGCTGCGAGGCGCCGAACCGCTGAGCAGTAACGCCCTGTTGTCCAACGTGAACTGTGCGTTGAGTGTCGGCGTCGCCGCGACAGCTTTCCAGAAAGCATGTTTGAACAGGTCGAAACGCTCGAAGACTTGCCCGCGCAATTGATCGGCAACCAACGCCGGGACAGGGGCACCCTGGCTGCTCGCCGCTTGCGTCTGCCAGGCCTCAGCCACCGCCAGCCCTGCTCCGCTGACGACACCGGGACAATCCCGACGGTCGTTGAACATCACGTAGACCGGCTCCAGCCCGGAATCGTGGGGGAACACCACGACGTAATCATCGAATCGCACCTCTTCGACAGAGTCGAACGAGGCCAATTCTGGCACCGATGAAGACCGGACAAAGCCAGCGGAGTCGAGCCGATCCTGCTTGGGCGTCGCGGCTGATTCCACGCCACGGGGTAGCGCCCATTCGACAACGGAGGACTGCGGGCCATCCGTCGTCAAACGGTAAACCCTCTCGTCTTCATGCCAGAGCGCCGGCCTGACACGAACCTTTGCGGGCAACGCCCCGGCGCAGGGAGTGATGTAGATTTCAAAAAGCTCGCGTATTGCTTTCAGCCCATAAGACAGGCTGCCGGGTTTCACGGCGACCGTCGTGGTGCCCATTCGCATCGGCAACTCGACTTCGCCACGCTGAGCGGCAAGTGCCTGCCAATCAGGATCGATCAGCGAGAGTTCGGCCAACGCCACGCAGAGGCCAAAGCGCACTGCCTTGGCTCGACTGGCGAACCTGAAGTTCAGCACGCCGACGTATTTTCCGAGATGCTCCCGCGCGCCGTCAGTCATCGACCAATTGAACTCGGCGACTGCGGAACGGAGCGTCTTTTGCAGGTCTGTTCGCTGGCGGGGCACCAGCGGCTGCGCATTGCTGATTAACAGACTTGGGCGTTCCAGATTGTCGGCGGCAGACAGACGAAACAAAGTGGCGCCGAGGTCTGTTCCCCGTATATGCACAAGCTGCCCCAAGGTATTGTCCAGCGCGGTTTCGGCCTTGGAGTGAAGCTCCGCGTGGCGCTGGGCAATCAACGACAAACGCGCAATATAACGGCTGTGGTTGACAGTCGCCTGCTGCAGATTGGCTTGCCAGGTGGTCCCGTCCGCTTTGTTGTAGGCAAGATTTTGCTTGGCTGCGTTCTTCGCAAATTCAAGGCGCATTTTTTTGCGTCCGAATGCACCTACGGCCATGAGCACATCGTGCTGTGCGCGCTCGACGTGACGGATGGCTTTTTCCATGTTCGCCAGTGTCGCGCTTGGACTCTGTTGGGTTTGCAGCGCCTTGATAGAACTCTCAAGCAGCGTGAAGGCCGATTCGGTCGTTCGCTCCGCAGCGGCAAGGTCCGCTGTCACCCGCTGCGTGTTGGCAAGCTCGCGCTTGGCTCTCGCTGTCGCCTGCTCGGCTGAGCTCAACCTGGGTCCTGGCTTGACCGACGCCGGAAGCGCCCCGCCCTTGAAAGGAATGATGTTGTTTTTAAGATGCCAGTGTTTTACGTAATAAACGACTGCCCCGGAGGAGTTCCGGTTCGTGGTGTCCTCTGGGTAAAACAGCAGGTCCGCACCGCCGGGATGCCCCACTATTCGATCAAAGTGATTAATCAGCCTGTCATGATCTTCTTCACGAATATCGACGTTCCAGATCTGGTCGACGAACATCTGAAACTCGGACTCGGTGTAATCCTGGAGTTTTGCTTTAAGTTCCATCTTTGGTTTTCCTTGTTTAAGCGTGTGCCTTCGATGACGCGCCTGCTCACGACGGGTTGAGCAGGTGCGTTCAAAGGGCTGGTTTATTCTGGCTTGAAGCCTGGTTTGTTATGGCGGGATCGCCATTCCTTGACTTCTTTCAGGGTCCCTACGAGGCCGTCATCTTGGCCTTTGCTGGGGGACGAGAAATAACGCCATAACCGTCTGGATGCTCAGTGACAGCTTCGAAATAGGGAAGCGCTCATCACCTTGATCAACGGTGTCCTTTATCTATTAACGTGAAGACCAAGGTTTTTACTCTCATATCCTGGGTATATTGAAAAACAACCTTTTTATCGGGATACAATTCTGGGTCCAACGGGTACGAATCCCACCCCCCAGTCATCCCTATCGGAACTGGCATTTTTATAGGGCCTTTCGATTCCATCGGCTCACCAAAAATGGCATGGACATCAGACTGCGTCATCTCTGGCATATAGGGGGCAGGAAGCTCGCCTTGATATTTGGAGGTCGAAGGTGTGGTTCGTATGAGGGTAACGAAAAGCGTCTCGAATCTCCTTGTCTCCCGCCAGAAGTCCAGCTCTATGCCCGATTCGGGTACAAGCCAAAGTTGATCGTCCCCTTCAAAAATTTCGGCCAATGGCTGATCAGGCAGTATGCCTTCGCTTACCAATACGTCATGTTGACTTCCTACACGCTCAATGAGGACTTCAAGTTCAAAAGACTTCATCAATACCATCCTTGTTTTTTATGCAGTTCATGCAACGACTTTAGGGCGGCATCTATATCTGACTCTGACGCTCCAGACTCAATAAGCCCCGGCTTCAGGGCTGCCGAATTACTGTTCACCGCCGCCTCCAGATCTGCAGCGTCGTTCATGCTTTTTTCGAAACTGTTGCGGCCACCATAAGTCTCACTGAATTTTTGATGGACACTCGAAGGAATTGCAATACACGGTGCCCGTCGGATGGCATCCCGGATTTCGAAAGGTGTCATATCTTTATAGTTCATGTGAATATAGGCCTTTAACGCCTTCCTAGACGGTATGTGATCAATATCCAACCCATCCCCTCTGCTTCGACCACTGAGCTCGTTATACGGCCCTACCTCCAACGGTTCCACCGGAGGGCCGACAAACACCAACCCCGGCGAAGGCAGTTCAGTGTCTACCGGATACCCCGGAATATTGGCACCGACCTGCCCCGGATCAATAGCCGGAAACGTCTGGTTTTCCGGTAGGACGGGGATGACAGGGTTGCCGGGATATACCGTCGAGAGTGGCGGTGTAATCGGTAAGGTGGTCGGGCCGAGCAGTTCGATGCCCGGCGGGACCAGGGGTGTTCGGGTGCCGTTGCCGACAGGCGCCGCCGGCCAGGGTATGACGGCCGGGACGATACCCGGTGTGCCGAGCAGGCTGTTTGGCGTGGTGATGCTGATGCGGTCGAGGTTGAATGGGTTTTCACCCAGCTCTGCCCGCTCCTGGTAACGCAGTTCGAATTCGCGACGCTCACCCACCCACGTGCTTTTCGGCGCGTAGGGGGCAAAGCCTCGTTCGATGCGTTTCTGATTGACCTCGTCTGCGCTGCTGAACAGCGTCGGATGCTCGGCCAGGGTTTGCCATACAGCCTGATCGAAAGCACTGAACGACTTGATTTCCCGCGCCCGTAACTGGTGGCCGAGCTGTTCGGGAATGGCTGCGCCCTGGGCCTGGCTTGCGGTATTCCACCAATCATTCGCTGCCGGTTTGCCAGCGCCCGTGACGATGCCCGAGCCGAGGGGTGGCAAATCGAAAGAGAAATAGGTGGGTGGCAGGCCAGGCACGCAGACGATGCAGTCTTGAATGCGCAGGTCCACGCCCGTCGGAAGGGTCTCGACGTGTGGCGCCATGAGCATCAGCACTGGCGGGCTTGTCGGGGCAGTGTGTGGCACCGCGTCAGTGGCGAACTGTAGTTGCCGGGTTACAACGCCAGGAACTTCGGCCTTATAGAGGCCGGACAATGGGTCCAGGACTGCATTGATGACCGGAACCTGAGCACTGATTGCCCCGCCGGTATTGGCGACGTGGATCGTGGTGCCTTCGGATACGGTTTCAGGTTTAAGCCGGTGAGGCATTTCTACCGAGCCACCTGCATCGGCAACTGACCTAAGCCTCTGCTCGTCCGCCAGACCCAGTGCCTGGGCCGGTACGCCAACGCCTTGAAACAGTCGTCGACGTTGCTCGACAGTAAGTTCTCCGTTGCCCAAAGGGATGTGGTGTGTCGCCAGCGAGATAAATAAACCTGGCCCCTTCAAGGCAATGCTCTTCAACTCACCGAGCATCGCCACGGCCGACTGGACAGCCTTGTCCAATACCGCCGTGTCTTGCCGGGGCACAAACGCGGTCCCCTGGCTCAATACCATCCCGCCGCCAGTCATCGAAAGCGCAGGCACACTCAGGGTATGGACTTGCCTGAACCGCTCCAGTCGAATGCTTTCATCCACTTGCTGTTTAAAGCGGATGCGCTCCGCTCGCTGCTCGGCATACTGGCGTTGGCGCTCCCAGACAACCTCTCGCTCCCGCCAAACCACGGTCTGTTCGGCATGGTGCCGGGCCAGCGCGTTGGATTTTTCGGTCAGGGCCTTGATCTGCGCAGACAGTATTTGCGCCTCTTGGGCAGCGGTATAAGCCTGCTCCCAGAGTCGATGACCTTCTTCAGCCGCGGCGCCGAATTGAGCCAGTCGCGTGCGGTAGTCGTTCGCCGAACGTGTGAGCGGACTCTGCCCGTCGAAGACACGGGCGGCGAGATTCTTGGCGTTGAGCTCCTGGGTCTTGCGGGCGATCAGCCCGTCGATTTCGTTTTTTTCCATGGTGATGGTGTAAAGCTGCCAACGTTCGGTCGAGTTCGAGGCAGGCGGCCGTCTTGCAGCAGAGATTTCCTTTTGCAGCGACGCGTCGAGTTGTTGCTTTTTATTCGCGAAGTGTCGATCCACCTCGGCCCGGGCGGAGGTGTGGCGCTGCACCATGGTCGCCAGCACTTGTTGGCGCGCTTGGTCCTTGGCCTTCGCGGCAGCGACGGCCTTGGCTTTCGCAGCGTCGGCTTTCGCTTTTGCAGCGGCTTTCGCTTCTTCGGCCTGGCGTTGGAGCGTCGCTCGCCGCCGCTTTTCCATCCCCTTGGCTGAACGCTTTGGGCCGCCTGTCGCTCCGACGCGGTTTCCTCCGAAGCCGCCGCCATACCCGCCGCCGGAACCGCCACCCGGTGCGGGCCGCCCCGGTCTGATGACTACTGTTCCATCTGATCCATCGTTAAGTGTTTGCTTTGCCATACAGTTCTCCTTTTCTGTATGGCGCAGCATGGCGATGGAGCCCTGTTCGGGTGCGGTACATATGCACCGCACCCGAACACTGTCTTTAAGGCAGGAGTGCCTTGTTACCCTTGGCCGATCCCAACGAACCGGCGCTTACCGAAACATCCAAAAATAGGAAAAATCCATCTGCCTTGTAGGATTCTGCGACACCCTCGCGGTTGGTGATCTGGAATACGCCACGTATGATCCCGGACAACCTTTGCCGAATAGAAACCTATGTCACTGATAGTTCTATTGCTTTTGCCCTTCATCGGCAGCTGCCTGGCGGCCTTGCTGCCGCATAACGCGCGTAACGCCGAATCCTTGCTGGCGGGCCTTGTGGCGCTGGCCGGCACCGTTCAGGTGGCATTGTGGTACCCGCAGATCGCCGATGGCGGCGTGATCCGCGAGGAATATTCATGGTTGCCGAGCCTGGGCCTGAACCTGGTGCTGCGCCTGGACGGTTTCGCCTGGCTGTTTTCATTGCTGGTGCTGGGCATCGGCACGCTGGTGTCGTTGTACGCCCGCTACTACATGTCGCCGGACGATCCTGTACCGCGTTTCTTCGCGTTTTTCCTGGCGTTCATGGGCGCCATGCTCGGGTTGGTGATTTCCGGCAACCTGATCCAAATGGTGTTTTTCTGGGAACTGACCAGCCTCTTCTCGTTCCTGCTGATCGGCTACTGGCATCACCGCGCCGACGCTCGACGTGGTGCCTACATGGCGTTGATGGTGACCGGCGCCGGCGGGCTGTGCCTGTTGGCCGGGGTGATGCTGCTCGGCCATGTGGTGGGCAGCTATGACCTGGACAAGGTCCTGGCCGCCGGCAACCTGATCCGTGACCATGCCCTCTACCCCATCCTGCTGCCGCTGATCCTGATCGGCGCCTTGAGCAAAAGCGCCCAGTTTCCTTTTCACTTCTGGCTTCCCCACGCCATGGCCGCGCCCACGCCGGTGTCGGCGTACCTGCACTCGGCGACCATGGTCAAGGCCGGTGTCTTCCTGTTGGCGCGGTTGTGGCCTTCGCTGTCGGGCAGCGAAGAATGGTTCTACATCGTCGGCGGCGCAGGCGCTTGCACCTTGGTGCTGGGCGCCTATTGCGCGATGTTCCAGAACGACCTCAAGGGCCTGCTCGCCTATTCGACCATCAGCCACCTCGGGCTGATCACCTTGCTGCTGGGCCTGAACAGTCCGCTGGCGGCGGTGGCGGCGGTGTTCCATATCCTCAACCACGCGACGTTCAAGGCTTCGTTGTTCATGGCCGCCGGGATCATCGATCACGAGAGTGGCACCCGGGACATTCGCAGGCTCAGTGGCCTGGTCAGGCTGATTCCGTTCACCGCGACCCTGGCCATGGTCGCCAGTGCGGCGATGGCCGGGGTGCCGCTGCTCAATGGTTTCCTGTCCAAGGAGATGTTCTTCGCCGAAACCGTGTTCATCTCGGCCACGGCCTGGGTCGAGTTGGCGCTGCCAATCATCGCCACCATCGCCGGCACATTCAGCGTCGCTTACTCCCTGCGCTTTACCGTGGATGTGTTCTTCGGCCCCACCGCCACCGACCTGCCCCACACGCCTCATGAACCGCCGCGCTGGATGCGCGCGCCGGTGGAGTTGCTGGTGTTCACCTGTCTGCTGGTGGGGATTTTTCCGGCCCAGGTGGTCGGTTCGTTGTTGGCCGCCGCGGCGCTGCCCGTGGTGGGCGACCCGCTGCCCGAGTACAGCCTGGCAATCTGGCACGGGCTGAACGCGCCCATGATCATGAGCCTGGTGGCGATGTCGGGGGGCATCGTCCTGTATCTGCTGCTGCGCAGCCAATTCAAACAAGGCCACATCAAGCATCCGCCGTTGATCGGTCGCCTCAGTGGCAAGCGGCTGTTCGAACGCTGCCTGGTGCTGATGATGCGCCAGGGCCGACGGCTGGAGCGCAGGATCAGCACCCGGCGCCTGCAAGCCCAACTGTTTTTCCTGGTACTGGCGGCGGTGTTGGCCGGGCTGATTCCGATGCTGCACAGCACGCTGGTCTGGGGCGACCGGCCGAAGATTCCCGGCTCCGTCGTGTTTGTCACCCTGTGGGTGCTGGCCATCGCCTGTGCCTTGGGCGCAGCCTGGCAGGCCAAGTATCACCGTCTCGCGGCGCTGACGATGGTCAGTGTCTGTGGCCTGATGACGTGCGTGACCTTCGTCTGGTTCTCGGCCCCCGACCTGGCCTTGACGCAACTGGTGGTTGAAGTGGTCACCACCGTGCTGATCCTGCTGGGCCTGCGCTGGCTGCCACGGCGGATCGAAGACGCGCTACCTCGGCCGAACAGCGAACGGCGCGCACGTATCCGGCGCCTGCGGGACTTGCTGCTGTCCGTCAGCGTCGGCGCCGGCATGGCGCTGCTGTCCTATGCAATGCTGACGCGCCAGACGCCCAATGACATCTCTTCGTTCTACCTCAGTCGGGCGCTGCCCGAAGGCGGCGGCACCAATGTGGTGAATGTGATGCTGGTGGACTTCCGCGGCTTCGATACCCTGGGGGAAATCACCGTGCTGACGGCGGTGGCCCTCGCGGTGTTCGCCTTGTTGCGACGGTTCAGGCCGCCCAGGGAAAGCATGCAACTGCCGGCGCAACAACGCCTGCTGGCGCCGGACGTGGTCACCGACCTGGTCAACCCGCGCCACGCCAGCGACACCGCGCTGGGCTTCATGATGGTGCCCTCGGTGCTGGTGCGGCTGTTGCTGCCCATCGCCTTGGTGGTGTCGTTCTACTTGTTCATGCGTGGCCACAATCAACCGGGTGGCGGCTTTGTCGCTGGGCTGGTGATGTCGGTGGCGTTCATCCTCCAATACATGGTCGCCGGCACTCAGTGGGTCGAGGCGCAAATGAGCCTGCGACCGCTGCGCTGGATGGGCACCGGGCTGCTGTTTGCCACCGTCACCGGCCTGGGTGCGATGGCGGTGGGCTATCCGTTCCTGACCACCCACACCTGGCATTTCACATTGCCGCTGCTGGGCGACATTCATCTGGCCAGCGCGCTGTTTTTCGACATTGGCGTGTACGCCGTGGTGGTCGGCTCGACGCTGTTGATCCTCACCGCCCTCGCCCACCAGTCGGTGCGCGCGCACAAACCGAGCCTGCATCCCAAACCCGTCGCACAACCGATAGGAGCCGCCTGATGGAAGAAGTCATCGCAATTGCAATCGGCGTGCTGGCCGCCTCGGGGGTCTGGCTGGTGCTGCGGCCGCGAACCTTCCAAGTGGTCATGGGCCTGTGCCTGCTGTCGTATGGCGTCAATCTGTTTATCTTCAGCATGGGCAGCCTGTTCATCGGCAAAGAGCCGATCATCAAGAACGGCGTGCCCCAGGATCTGTTGCACTACACCGACCCACTGCCCCAGGCCCTGGTGCTGACCGCCATCGTGATCAGCTTCGCCATGACCGCGTTGTTCCTCGTGGTGTTGCTCGCGTCCCGGGGACTGACCGGCACCGACCATGTGGACGGTCGGGAGCCCAAGGAATGATGCTGACGTCTCACCTGATCGCCGCGCCCATCCTGTTGCCGCTGCTGACTGCCGCGTTGATGCTGATGCTCGGCGAAAAGCACCGTCCGCTCAAGGCGCGGATCAACCTGTTTTCCAGCCTGCTGGGCCTGGGCATCGCCGTGCTGTTGTTGCGCTGGACCCAGGACCAGGCGCTGCCCGCGTCCATTGGCGTATACCTGCCGGGCAATTGGCAGGCACCGTTCGGTATTGTGTTGGTGGTCGATCGCCTGTCAGCCCTGATGCTGGTCCTGACCGGCATCATCGGTGTGTGCGCCCTGCTGTTCGCCATGGCCCGATGGGACCGTGCCGGGGCGAGTTTTCATGCCTTGTTCCAGATCCAGCTCATGGGCCTGTACGGCGCGTTCCTGACGGCGGACCTGTTCAACCTGTTCGTGTTTTTTGAAGTCTTGCTGGCGGCTTCCTACGGTTTGATGCTGCATGGCTCGGGCCGGGCGCGGGTGTCGTCGGGGCTGCATTACATTTCCATCAATCTGCTGGCTTCGTCGCTGTTCCTGATTGGCGCGGCCCTGATCTACGGCGTCACCGGGACATTGAACATGGCCGACCTGGCCTTGAAAGTGCCCCTGGTGCCGGAAGCCGACCGCGGCCTGCTACACGCTGGGGCGGGGATTCTCGCGGTGGCGTTCCTGGCCAAGGCCGGCATGTGGCCGCTGAACTTCTGGCTGGTGCCGGCCTACAGCGCGGCCAGCGCCCCGGTGGCGGCACTGTTTGCGATCATGACCAAGGTGGGCGTCTATACGATCCTGCGCTTGTGGACGCTACTGTTTTCCGGGCAGGCCGGCGCGTCGGCGTATTTCGGGGCGGATTGGCTGATCTACGGCGGCATGGCGACGATCGTCTGCGCGGGGATCGCCATCCTCGCGGCCCAGCGCCTGGAGCGCATGGCCAGCCTGAGTATCCTGGTCTCAGCGGGGATCCTGCTGTCGGCCATCGGCTTTGCCCAGCCCAACCTCGTCGGGGCCGCGCTGTTTTACCTGGTGAGTTCGACCCTGGCGCTCTGCGCGCTGTTCTTGCTGGCCGAGTTGATCGAACGGTCACGCTCGGCCAACGAAGCGCCATTGGACGATGACCTCGACAGCCTGCCGCGCCCGCTGGAATCCCTACAGCCGCCCAAGGGCATCAACCTCGACGACGAGCAGAAGGCCGTGGTCGGCCAAGTGATTCCCTGGACGATGGCCTTCCTCGGCTTGAGTTTCATTTTCTGTGCATTGTTGATTATCGGCATGCCGCCGCTTTCAGGCTTCATCGCAAAATTGGGTCTGCTCCATGCGTTGCTCAATCCCCAGGGGCTCGGCGCGAGTTCCGAGGTACCCGTGTCGCCCGCGGCGTGGGGCTTGCTAGGGTTGCTGATCCTGTCGGGGCTGGCTTCGCTGATTGCTTTTTCACGACTGGGCATCCAACGATTCTGGACGCCGCAAGAACGGCCCTCACCGCTGCTGCGACCGTTCGAATGTCTGCCGATCATCGTCTTGTTGGGCCTGGGGATCGCCTTGACCTTCAAGGCTGAGCCGTTGCTGCGCTACACCCAGTCCGCCGCCGACGCGCTGAACAACCCCGAACATTATGTGATGTCGGTGCTCGCCACCCGCACCGTGCCCAACCCTGAAACCCGCGCTGGGTTGCGCGAGGTGCAGCCATGAAGCGTCTGTTTCCCGCGCCGTGGCTGTCCCTCGCGCTGTGGCTGCTCTGGCTGGCGTTGAATCTGTCCCTCAGCGCCGGTCATGTGCTGCTTGGCGCTGCGCTGGGCTTCCTGGCGCCGTTGATGATGCGCCCGCTGCGACCACGCCCGATCCGCATCCGGCGACCGTGGGTAATGCTGCGGCTGTTCTTGTTGGTGGGGCGCGACGTACTGGTGTCCAACGTGGCCGTCGCCTGGGGCGTCCTGAATGCCGGGCGCCGTCCACCTCGCTCGCGGTTCCTCAAGGTGCCGCTGGATCTGCACGATGCCAACGGCCTGGCGGTGCTGTCGATGATCACCACGGTGATTCCCGGGACGGTCTGGTCGGAACTGGCGCTGGACCGCAGCATCCTGTTGATGCACGTGTTTGATCTGGAGGACGAAGCGGCATTCATTGCGCATTTCAAGGCCACCTACGAGCGCCCCTTGATGGAGATTTTCGAATGAGCCCGCTGCTCTCCAATGCGATCCTGCTGAGCCTGTTTCTGTTTTCGCTGACTATGGTCCTGACCCTGGTGCGTCTGTTCCAAGGCCCTTCGGCCCAAGACCGGGTCCTGGCGCTGGATTACCTGTACATCGTTGCGATGCTGATGATGCTGGTGCTGGGTATCCGGTATGCCAGTGACACGTATTTCGAGGCAGCGCTGCTGATCGCCCTGTTCGGCTTTGTCGGCTCGTTCGCCTTGGCCAAGTTCCTGTTGCGTGGCGAGGTGATCGAATGATGGGCGAACTGTCGTTGTGGGTGGAGATCCCGGTGGCAATCCTGCTGGTGTCCAGCAGTGTGTTCGCCCTGACCGGGGCGATCGGGCTGGTGCGGTTGAAGGATTATTTCCAGCGCATGCATCCGCCGGCGCTGGCCTCGACGCTGGGCGCCTGGTGCGTGGCGCTGGCCTCGATCATTTATTTCTCGGCCCTCAAATCCGGGCCGGTATTGCACGCGTGGCTGATACCGATCCTGCTGTCGATCACCGTGCCGGTGACCACCTTGCTACTGGCCCGGGCGGCCTTGTTCCGCAAGCGCATGGCGGGGGACGACGTGCCGGCGGAGGTGAGCAGTCGCCGGACCGACTGACAGACATTTCGAGCTGGTACAGCTTTTGTGGCGAGGGAGCTTGCTCCCGCTGGGCTGCGCAGCAGCCCCAAGGCCTGCCACCTTGGTGTGTCAGGCTGATTGTGTTCAATTTTTCTGGGAGGGCTGCGCCCTCCAGCGGGAGCAAGCTCCCTCGCCACAACGGCATTCGTGAATCAAGCCCACGCCACCGTCAGCAACCCCGCCCCTAACACGACACACAACGGCGAGTAGACCCAGGTGTCGAGCCGGGCGAACGTCGAGTCCTTGACCTCCTTGAAGAAGCCCACCAGGTTCGACTCGCCGATGGCGCGGGCAAACATCACCAAGGCAATCGCGCTGATCAGCCACTGCAGGGCCCGGTGGGTGACGGGCGGCGCGAGCAAGCCGACCCGCAGGCACACCAGCACCGCAATCATCAGCAGCGCGATGGCCACCAACAACGTCAGCCATCCCGACGGGTTGAATGCCGGCCGCAACGTGCCGCCCTGCTTCACCGGAACCTGCGGCACCACCGCAGAAGCCGCCCATCGGCCGCCGAGGGCCCAGTACATATGAATCAAGCTGATGGTCGCAAACACTGCGACCAGCGACCGAGCCACTAAAAGCGTCATTCGCCAGCCTCCTGAATAAGGTTGAACAATCATCCTAGCTGGAATTTGGCATTTCGCTGGACGGGCGCAGGTTGCCAGTTTCCAGCGAATGACGCCTTGCCCAGGATCAACTGTTCAATCGGCTGGCATCGAGCGCGCTACAGGGCGGCGGAAACCCTGTCGGCAACGTCCTTGGGCAACCATGCTTGCCAGACCTGGGGATGGGCCTTGAGGAACGCCTCGGCCGCTTCACGTGAAGGGGTGCGTTTCTCGCTCATGTCGGCCAGGGCCTTGTTCAGCGGTTCGATGGGCAAGTCGACCTTGCTGAAGAACTCGGCGATGTCGGGATGCTGCTTCTGGAACGGCGCGGACACGCCAATCGACAGTTTCGAGGCCAAGGACCGGGTTGGCTTCGGATTCGGGTTGTCGGCGTCGGTCAGGGTTTTCCAGGCCTCGGCATCGAACGGGGGCTCTTGCAGTTGCACCAGTTTAAAACGTCCGAGCAACGGCGTCGGCGACCAGTAATAAAACAGGACGGGCTTGCCACGACGGATCGAGGAAGTGATTTCCGCGTCGAGGGCGGCTCCGGAGCCGCTGCGAAAATTGACATAGCTGTCGGAAAGACCGTAAGCCTTGAGCTTCTGTTTATTGACCACTTCGGACGTCCAGCCGATGGGGCTGTTGAGGAAACGTCCCTTGTCGGGGCTTTCCGGGTCCTTGAACACGTGCTTGTAGCGCGCCAGGTCCTCGACGCTACGCAGGTCCGGCGCCAACGCCTTGATGCCCTTGGCCGGGTCACCCTTGATGACGTATTCCGGCACCCACCAACCTTCGGTCGCACCCTTGACGGTATCGCCCAGGGCGACCACCTTGCCTTCAGCCTCGGCCTTGACCCACACCGGGCTGCGCCCCGCCCATTCCTCGCCGATCACTTGGATGTCGTTATTGGCCAGGGCGGTTTCCAGGGTAATGGTGGTGCCCGGCAACGTATCGGTCGGTAGCCCGTAGCCCTTTTCGACGATGACCCGAAGGATGTCGGTGATCAGGCTGCCGCTCTCCCAGTTCAGGTCGGCGAAATGGATCGGCGCCGATGCGGCTGATGACGGGAGTGGCGAAACCAATGCAGCGAGGGTGGCCCAGGCAGCCAGCCACTGTCGAACGCGTTTCATGCTTGATACCTCATGCCGGATACAGCAGTGACCGAACGGCGTTGCGAACCAAGCGCAAGCCTGTGAATAATTCAGTCAATTGACTGTAGCCAAGGTTCCAGCAAGCGCCGTGTAAAAACTGTTACAGGTGCGCAAAGTCCGAAAGCGATTCAAACCGATGCGTCCGTTTACTTAGCTGCGGCGCACTTTCTATTCGCTGGCCTTGAATGTCACGAGTTCGCCCTTGCGCCATTTGGCTGCCTTCGCAGTGACCGCTTTCAGAGTCTTGGTCAAGCCTTCCAGCAACTGCTCGTTGGCCGCGAACACCGTCACCACGCTGTGGCCTTCCTTAAACAGGATGGCATGACCGTCTGCTGTCGTGACGAACGCGTAGTCACCCAGGCCATAGACTGTCAACTTGATCTCACGAAACTTGATTTCAAACTTGCCACCCTCGCGACTTGGCAATACCGCCGCGCGAAAATGGTCGCCAACCTTGAGTTCGAGCCTGGGCTTGTCATCCACCACCAGCGCCGATTCGGTATCGATTTCGGCAATGTAAATACCTTCGGCGGTCTGCTCGGTAACGTAGACAAACCGTGACTGGAATTGCTTGACCAGTTTTGCCCGCAGGTCACCCAGAACAAATAACGCATGCATGTCGAGATTACTTACTGCCAAGGAAACATCCCCATCTTTTTAAACGGCCCACGCTCCAGGCGTGGACCAAGAGAACCCGCACGGTCGCAAGGGACCTGTCATTGAATTCAAAAGTGAACGGCGCACCCTGACCCAGGGCGAGAGAAGACTAAAGGATCGCCACGCTCGCTGTCTTTCCCAGAGATCGTCAGGGGCTGAAGGAAAACACCACACTGATTATCGGAAAAGGTGGGACTACTAACTTTAGGGAAATTTCTCACTTAAAAAAGCATTTTTCTGACATCGAGACCAAAAAAAATTGCTTTAGATAGGCACCACATCCACACGGTGCTGCTGATTCTAGAGCAGCCAACGGCGTGGAGACTACTCGAAACAACCGACAATTCGTCGGTAAACCATAGAAAAGGAATTCACATGGGTACTTTCACAACCCTGATCCGCCCCGTTACCTCGCGTGTTGTCCAAGCACACGAGTCCGCTGATGGCTGCGAAGGCAGTGCAAATTCCTTGATCCAGCCGCAATACAGGGTCGTTCTGGCTGGCAAGTGCTTTTTTCATATCGAAGAGACGTCGACTGGACGTGTAAGAGGTTTCCGAGCCGATCATAACGAAGCCTGCCACTTGGCCAGGAGCCTGGAACAGAACCTTGCCGTCCCATCTGCGCCCTGTCCATGACTTAACTGAGCCGCCGACCTGCAACTGCTGCCATACTGGCGGCCCAGCGAAGACCGCCGCCTATCGGCGGTCTTCGCACAATAATATGACTTGAACGGAAGGCGCGACGTGACGGAACTTGATATTGGCGATTTTTTCATCCGTGGCGAAGCGAGAGAGGTCGAAGGCGAGTTCCAGGCCGTCATTGTAATGCGCGCCAAATCACCTTCGACCGCTGTCACCTATCACCAGGTGGAGAAGGATCGCTGGTTCAAGACCTCGGAAATCGCTGCCGAGGCCGCAAGGGATGCGGCAAAAGCCTTGAAGCTTGCGGTGGATGAAGGTGCGCTGAAAGCTTGAAATCGATCGAACTCCTGGTGAGCGCTTGCCCTCAGATAAGGGAAGCAACCGAGGCGCCATGACGGTGCCAGCCTAAAGGAGTCCCCCATGCAACAGCCATCCCACGATCTCAAGACCCTGTTCGACCAACTCGGGCTGCCCTCGGAGGGCACCGACATCGACGGTTTCATCGGGGAGCACCCACTGGACCCGGACACCAAGCTGGTCGATGCGCCTTTCTGGTCGGATCAGCAAAAGGATCTTCTCAGGGATTGGCTGCTCGCCGACGGTGAGGAAGCGGTGCTGGTGGATCAACTGAATGTGCGCTTGCACGACGGCAAGTAACCTCAACCACCAGGCGGCTCTTGTGGCGAGGGAGCTTGCTCCCGCTCGGCTGCGCAGCAGTCGCCGGCCTTATTGGGCCCGCTTCGCAGGCCAGCGGGAGCAAGCTCCCTCGCCACAAGAGCTCGGCGCACAGGTTGCGTTGAGATTCAGCGCGCCTTCTCGGGCTTATAGCCCAACCGCAACCCACCCCAATGACGGCCCTTGAGCATGATCGGCACCGACAGGTCGTGCATCAATTCACCCGTATCGCGCGTGTACGTCTGCAGCAGCACCGGCTGCTGGTGGCTGCCGCAGCGGATCCCGGTGCGATCGGAAAACTTGCGCTTGGTGCGGTTATTCAGGGTGTCGACCTGAGGATCGCCAGTCAGCGGCTGGCAGAACGCATTGTTATGGGTCGGCACGTAGCCTTGCTGGGTACAAGCGATCGCAAACACCAGGCCCTCGTGCCGGGCCAGCAACGGCTCCTGGATACCTGGCAACACCTGATCGGTGTAGCGGTCGAAACGCGTCTGGAACTTGGCCGGATGGGTGTTGGGGATGGGCTGGTAGCTGCGGTCGAACAGGTCGTCCAGACTGATACGACCCTGGTCGATGTCCGCTTCGAACTGCGCAGCAATCCGGCTCGCCCCTTCGCGCGCAAGGTCGTAGACCCGCTGGTGATAATCGTCCAGGCCCACTTCGGCCAGGCGTTCGCTGATGGTTTCGGCCTGGCCTTCCATCTGGATGGCGGCCTCGGCCAGGCGCTGGGTCTGTTGGTCACTGACCGCCAGGTCGCTGCGCATTTGCTCGATGGCATGGAACAGGCTGTCGAGTTGCCCACGGTTGGTGTCCGTGCCTTGGGCGATGGCGCTGACCTGGGTTTCGACGCCGGCCGCGAGCCGGGCAATGTTCTCCAGATGTTGGCCGGTGTGCTCGACTTGCTGCACACCGCTGTCCAGGTCGCCGGCCAGTTGGCGGATCTGTTCGACCACTTGCGCGGTGCGCTGCTGGATGTCCGCCACCATGACCCCGACCTCACCGGTCGCCGCAGCCGTGCGTCCGGCCAGGCCGCGAACCTCATCGGCCACCACAGCGAAACCGCGTCCATGCTCACCGGCCCGCGCCGCTTCGATGGCGGCATTGAGGGCCAGCAAGTTGGTCTGGCTGGCGATCGATTGGATCACCAGGGTGACACGCTGGATTTCGTCGCTGCGCACGCTCAGCGCCTCGATCAACTCGCGGCTGTCGTTGGCGCGCTGGCTGAGCTGGTGCATGCGGCTGATGGACTCCACCAGCTCGCTGCGCCCGGCCACACTGCTGCGATGGGCCTCGCTGGCCGCGCCCAAGGCCTGCTGGCTGAGCTGCGAGGTAGCCTGCTCGGTTGCGATCATCGCTTCGGCGTTGCTGACAATCTGCGCCGCAGCGCCGAGCTGCGACTGGACCTTGCCGGCCAACTGCTTGACGGAATAGGCCACGCCCGCGGCAGACAATGCGTTATGGCTAGTGGTGTAGGAGAGGTCGCGGGTCAGTTCGGCCAGGCTGTCGCTCGCCGCCGATACCGGCGCGCTGGCCAGGCGCGAGCGCAGGCGTGGCAACCAGACGATGAGCATCGCCAGGGGTAGGCCCACGTACAACGGCCAACCGCCCAGGGTCACGCCGCACAGCAGCAAGACCAGCGCGAGGCTTTGCAACGTCGGTGCAAGCCAGCGTGCCGTGCCACGCGTCGCGGGCACCGATGCCGGCACCGTCCCCGCCAGAGATCCGTCTGTCGCCATTTTCGCCACCATAGTTCTCATTGTTATGCACGCATTAAACGCCACTACGGGGCCATTATCCATGGTCCATTAGTCGTGTTTTTGCGTCAGCTCAAGAGAAACGGGCAGGCAGGCGAAAACAAAAGATCGCAGCCTCCGACAGAAGGCTGCGATCTTTTTACGGAACGCGGATCAGGCCTGACGCTGGTGCTTGTCGATCTGTTCGTGACGTTCCTGGGCTTCGATGCAGTACTTGGTGGTCGGGCTGATCAGCAGGCGCTTGAGGCCGATCGGCTCGCCGCTGTCGTCGCACCAGCCGAAGCTTGCGTCGTTGATGCGGTCCAGGGCCTGCTCCAGTTGCGGCAGCATGCGTTGGTCGCGATCGATGGCGTTGACCAGCCAGGTGCGCTCTTCTTCCACGGAAGCGGCGTCCGCCGGGTCGGCCGGGGTGTCCAGGCTCTCAATGGCGATTCGGTTCTGTTCGATGCGCTCGTGGGTTTCAACCTTCATGTTCTGCAACAGCTTGGTGAAGTAAGCCAGCTGCTCGGCATTCATGTAGTCATCCGCCGGCATGGCCAGCAACTTTTCCTTTGTCATTGATTTCTCTATAAAAAAACGTGCATTAAGGCGAATTATGAAGCGTCCCGCATTAAGCCGCCACGCTCATCGGGAAGGCGCCGTCTATTCCAAGCGCCACCCGGCACTCAATTTACGAGGGGCGGCAGTCTAAGGCCGAGTTGTGGCGTCAGCAACTGAAAACATGGGGAAAATGTCCGACAACCCCTACAAATGCTGTCTGACAGACTAAAGGCGGTCATCGGAGTGCGTTTATAACAAGAAATTCAGTGCAATGGATGTATTAAGAAGACAAATGGCAACGCCACGCGGGTCAGGCGTGGCGCGTTGTCGCATCGGCGGGAGGCCTAGCGCTTGAGTTTGCGTTTGTTGCGGTATTGGTCGATGACCACCGCGACCACAATGATCAGCCCCTTGATGATGTCCTGGATATAGGCATCGACGCCGACGAAGGTGAATCCGCTGGCCATCACCCCGAGGATCAGCGCACCGATCACCGTTCCGGTGATGCGCCCCACCCCACCGGCAAGGCTGGTGCCGCCGATCACCGCCGCGGCAATCGCGTCCAGTTCATAGGACATGCCCATGCCGGCCTGCCCGGTCGCCGCCCGCGCCGATGCCACCACCCCGGCCAGGCCCGCCAGCAACCCGGCGATGCTGTAGACAATCACCAAGTGACGCTTGACGTTGATGCCCGAGGTGCGCGCCGCCTGCATGTTGCCGCCGATGGCGTAGGTGTATTTGCCGTACTTGGTGTAGCGCAAGGCGATGTGGAAGATCACCGCCACCACCAGGAAGATGATCACCGGCATCGCGCCGTGGCCGATGGCGGTGTAGGAATCGGACAACATGCTCACCGGCTGGCCTTCGGTGTAATAACGCGCCAGGCCACGGGCCGAGACCATCATGCCGAGGGTGGCAATAAAGGGCGGGATACCGGTCATGGCGATGATGCTGCCGTTGATGGCCCCGGCCAGCAAGCCAACGCCCAGTCCGGCGATCACCGGGATCCACACCGGCAAGTCCGTCAGGGAAGGAAACACCGCTCGGGCGAAATCCGAAGTCTGGGCCAGGCTGGCGGCGATCATCGCCGACAACGCCAGCACCGAGCCGGATGACAGGTCGATGCCAGTGGTGATGATCACCTGGGTCACGCCGATGGCCAGCAGGCCAATGATCGACACTTGCAGGATCATCAGTACCAGGCGCTGGGAGTTCATCAGGAAACTCTGGTCACGCATGATCCAACCGAACATCTCGAACACCAGGCCGATGCCGATCAGCACCAGGAAGATGCTCAGTTCCGTCGGCAGCCGCCGACGCGGCCTGGCCGGTGTGGCCGCAGGTTTGTTTTCCAATATCGCGTTCATAGCCACTCACCTTTTCTATTCGGACTGACGGGCATCAGGACAAACCCGAGGCCAGTTGCATCACTCGTTCCTGGGTCGCTTCGCTGCGCTCGAGGGTGCCCATCAGGTCGCCTTCGTGCATCACCATGACCCGGTCGCTCATGCCCAGCACTTCGGGCAGTTCCGAAGAAATCATGATGACCGCCATGCCTTCGCTGGCGAGGTAGGAAATGAGCCGGTAGATCTCGGCCTTGGCGCCGACGTCGATGCCGCGTGTCGGCTCGTCGAGAATCAGGATCCGCGGGTTGGTCATCAGCCATCGGGCCAGCAAGGCCTTCTGCTGGTTCCCGCCAGACAACGTGTCAATGCACTGCTCAAGGGACGGGGTCTTGACCCGCAACTTCTTGCACATGTCTTCACACAACGCACGCAGGGCCTTCTGCTGGATGAATCCATTACCGACGTAATGGGGCAGCACTGCCATTTCCATGTTTTCCAGCACCGAAAGGCACGGAAACAGCCCGCTGAGCTTGCGGTCCTCGGTCAACAGCGCGAAGCCCTTCTCGATCGCCATGTGCGGGTCGGTGATGCGCACCGGTTGGCCGTCCAAGAGGATTTCGCCACCGGTGCTCGGCGTCACGCCGAAGATCGCCTCGGCGACGTTGGTCCGGCCCGAGCCCATCAGCCCGGCGATACCGAGGATCTCCCCGGCGTGCAGGTCGAACGATACCCCTTTGAAAATGCCGTCCAGGCTCAGGTCGCGTACCGACATCACCAGATCACCGATGGGTTTGTCGCGCACCGGGAACAGCTGGCTCAGTTCACGCCCGACCATCATCGAAATCAGGCTGTCGCCGTCCATGCTGTCGGCCCGTTGCAGGCCGATGTAGGCGCCGTCACGAAACACCGCCACTTCATCGGCGATGGCGAACACTTCATTCATTTTGTGGGTGATATAGATGATGCCCTTACCTTGGGACTTGAGGTCGGCAATGATCGAGAACAAGTGGGCGACTTCCGTCTCGGTGATGGCCGAGGTCGGTTCGTCCATGATCAGGATGTCGGAGTCGTACGAAACAGCCTTGGCGATCTCGACCATCTGCCGCTCGGCGATGCTCAGGTTGCCCACCTGCTCTTCGGGGTCGAGCTTGATCCGCAGGCGCTCCAGCAACCGGGCGGTGCAGCGGTGCATTTCGCCGTGGTCGACCATGTGCAGGCCGTTGAGCTGTTCGCGGCCGATCCAGATGTTCTCGGCGATGCTCATGTGCGGCATCAGGTTCAGTTCCTGATGGATCATCGCGATCCCGGCCTGCAAGGCCGCCAGGGGCGTGTCGAAAGTGACCGGCTTGCCGCGCAGGCGCAGTTCACCGGCGTCCGGCTGGTAGATGCCGGCGATGATTTTCATCAAGGTGGATTTGCCTGCGCCGTTTTCACCCATCAGGGCCAGCACCGAGCCGGGGCGTACCCGCAATTGCACGTCGGACAAGGCCACCACGCCGGGAAATCCTTTGCTGACGTTAATGACTTCCAACAGGTACGGTTCGTCAGGTATTGCGCCCGGTTGGAACATTGTCACCGGGACGCTCGAAGCAGTCGCTGAAGCGAACATGGTCAGGTACTCCCTTGGCGAGGTCGGCGCGGCGACCTCGCCTGTTTATTGTTGTGGTAAAAACAGCTGGAACGTCACTTGAACTGATCGACGTTCTCCGGCGTGATCAAGCGGTACGGCACCCACACGGACTGCTCGACCGGCTGTTTCTTGACCATTTTTACCGCGGTGTCGATGGAGCCGTCGGCCTGGCCCTTGGCGTCCTGGAACACCGAGACGGCCATTTCGCCTTTCTTGATGGCGTTCAAGCCGTCCGGCGTGCCATCGACCCCGGCAATCAATACGCTGCCTTTCTTGGTGCCCGCTTGCTTGAGCGCCATGGCCGCACCGATGGCCATCTCGTCGTTGTTCGACACCACCGCCTGGAATTCCCGGCCCTGGGTCAGCCAGTCGTTGACCAGGGTCATGCCCTTGTCCCGGGACCAGATACCGGTCTGTTCCTGTTCGATCTTGATACCAGGGTACTTGGCCAGTACTTCCTTGACGCCCTTGGTACGGTTGGTGGTGGAGTTGTTGGCCAGGTCGCCCAGCAGGATCACGATGTCGCCCTTGCCGCCCATTTTGTCGGCCAGGTACTGCATCTGCATGCGCCCGGCCTCCAGGTCATCCGAGGCAACGGTGACCACGCCGGCGGGCAGCTTCATGTCGTCGGGACGACGGTTGACGTAGACCAGCGGAATGCCTGCGGCCACGGCGGCCTTGGTGATGCGCTGGGTCGCGGCGGTGTCCACCGGGTTGACGATGATCGCGTCGACCTTCTGACTGATGAAGCTTTCCACCTGGGTCAGTTGCTTGACCACGTCGCTGCGCGCGTCCTCGAACTGCAAGGTGACGCCGTCCGGCAGGGCCTTGGCTTTCTTGTCCATGGATTCGCGCAGGTAGGTCAGCCAGGTGTCATCGAACTGAGACATGCTGACACCGATCTTCAGGTCCGCCAGGGCAGCGCCACTGGCGAGCATCAACGACAGGGCCAGCGAGGCAAAACGGGTCTTGGTCTTCATGAACGGTCTTACTCCACATTCTTGTTGGTTTTATGGATAAGGCGTGACGGATTCAGGAACGCGGCAAACGCACGATCGGCGCGCCGGGCATGCAACAGACCACGGCGTCCTTGCGCTGGATGCACAGGGATTCAAGCAAGGGAAGGATTGCGGACAGGCGCAAGGACAATGGCAGGTGAAACGCAGAGCGGTTGAAGGTTTTCATCGACGGTACCTGGCTGTGTTTCTTGTTTTTGTTTAGTTCGTCGTCTATTCAAGGCGGGCCTGGATAAACGCGAACAGGGTTGTCGGTCACCTGGAATCGACTTTATTGGAAAATATTTTCCATATCAACTCATTTTAGAATTTAATTCGTTTTTTATTCCATGGCCGACAGGCGTGGATAAACACACCACGCTGCCCTGCTCCGCACTCTGCCTTGCAGCGTCCAGCACATGGGTCGTGGCCAAGGCATCGCGGGCCGCTACCGGCAGAGGGCCGTCGCCCTGCAACGCGGCTTGGAGGCGTTGGTAGAACGCCAGCCAGCAACCTCGCTCCGAGGCCACGCGCTCTCGTTCGGCACCGTGTTCGAACCAGCCCCAGCGCCGATGTTCCTCGGCGCCCCAGCGCTCGCCCTCGGTGGCCGGGCTCAGGCCCGCCAATGCCTGGGCTTCTTGTCCATCGAGGCCTTCGACGGTATAGCAGCCTTGCGTGCCGCTGACCCGAAAGCGTGGGCGCGGCGCGTTTTGCAGGCAGCTACCGCTCAGGTGTGATACCACGCCGTTTACGTGGCTCAGTGACAGAAAAAAACCGTTGTCGTAGGCCTGGCCCAGCTGTCGATAATCCAGCTCGGCGTACACCCGTGCCACCGGGCCGAACAATTGCAGCGCCTGATCCACCAGATGGCTGCCCAGGTCCCGCAGGAACCCACCGCCGCTGCCTTTGCCCACCGATGTGGGGGAGTAGCGTTCGACACTCGATTCAAACCTAACGATTTGCCCCAAGGCGCCGGATGCCAGCAATTTTCGAACCGTCAGGAAATCCGAATCCCAGCGACGGTTCTGGTACACGGTCAACGGCACATTGCCCTGCTCGGAGGCCAATACCATCGCTTCGGCCTGGGCGGCATCGGCGGCGAAAGGCTTGTCGCTGACCACCGCCACGCCACGCTCGATCGCCTCCATCACAATGACGGGACGTCCATCCAAGGGCGTGGAAACCACCACGGCGTCGACGCCGGCCGCCACCAACTGTTCGAGGCTGTCGAACGGCTGGGCGTGTGGATGTTCGGTCGCCAATTGCTGGCGCCGCTCGGCGGACCGGGTCACCACGCCAACAAACGTAGCCCCCGGCAGACTGCTGATCAGCGGCGCATGAAAAAACCGTCCGCCCTTGCCATAGCCCACTAATCCGATTCGCATGAAAATCCCTTATGCAATTTCTATAGGAACGTCTCAGCCGTAGAAACGAGGACGCTGCGGCAACTCGACCTTCACGATCTGCCCACTCTGCTGCGCTTCGATGCACGCATCTGCCGCCACCGCCGCCGCGTAGCCGTCCCAGGCCGATGGCCCACCGACGCGCCCGGCGCGTACGCCGTCGATGAAGGCTTGCAGTTCAACGTCATAGGCGGCGATGAAGCGGTCTTTCCAATCCATCAGGATCGCGTTGGACAGCTTGGCGTCGCTGCGCAGTTGCACCTGGGACGGTTCTGGCAGCTTGGCGATGCCGGTCTCCCCCACCACTTCGCACTGGATGTCATAGCCGTACTGGCAGTTGACGAACACTTCGACGTCGATGCGCGTGCCCTTGGCGGTTTCCAGCAGGACGATCTGCGGATCCCGCAGGTGGGCCAGGGCCTTGCTGGTCTTGCGCGGAAATACCACCTGCACCGACACGTAGTCATCGGCCAGCAACCAGCGCAACACATCCAGCTCATGGATCAGGGTGTCGGTGATCGCCATATCGGTCTTGTAGTTTTCACCCACGCGAGGGTTTCGATGGGCGCAGTGCAGCATCAACGGCTCGCCGATCTGGCCGCTGTCGATCACCGCTTTGAGCGCCCGATAACCTTCGTCATACGGGCGCATGAAACCCACCTGCACCAGGCGCTTGCCGTGGGCCACTTCGGCGTCGACGATCCGGCGGCAGCCTTCGGCGGTGACGGCCAGCGGTTTTTCACAGAACACCGGCTTGCCGGCCGCGATGGCCGCCAGTACGAATTCTTCGTGGCTCGGCCCCCAGGACGTGACCAGGATCGCCTCGACGTCCGGCGCTTTGATCAAAGCGTGGCCGTCGGGGTAGACCTCGGCGGTCAGCTTCAAGTCGGCCACCACCTTCGCCGCCTGGGCGAGGTTGATGTCGGTCACTGCCACGACCTGGCTGTTGAGCAAGGTCTGGCTGCACCGACGGATATGGTCCTGGCCGATGGCCCCGGTGCCGATGACGCCCAGCTTCAAAGACATGTGGAACTCCTTAATGTAGGTGTTGGGGCAATCAGTATTGACGGGCCTTGGCCAGTCGTTCATTGAGGGTCTTGGCGACGGCATCGGTGCGGGCGCTGGTGGAAACTTGCGCCACGCCGACACGCCACCACGACAGGTATTTGTGGATCATGGTCTTGGGCAAGACCTTGATGTCGATCAGCGTCGAGACCGTCTGGCGCCGGGCGTCGGCCAGGGCCGCGTGAAGCTCGTCGAGGGTCTTGACGGTGTAGGTCTTGCAGCCGTAGGCCGCCGCGCTCATGGCGAAGTCCACCGGCACAAAGCCGCCGTCGAGCTTGCCGGTGTCCGGGTTGCGGAAGCGGAACTCGGTGCCGAAGCTGTCCATGCCGTGTTCCATTTGCAGATTGTTGATGCAACCGAACGTCATGTTGTCCAGCAGCACGACGTTGATCTTGCGGCGCTCCTGGATCGAAGTGGCGAGTTCCGAATGCAGCATCATGTAGGAACCGTCGCCGACCAAGGCATAGACCTCTTTTTCCGGCTCGGCGAGTTTCACGCCCAGGGCAGCGTTCACTTCGTAGCCCATGCACGAATAACCGTATTCGACGTGATAGGTGTTCACCCCCAGGCTGCGCCAACTGCGCTGCAAGTCGCCGGGCAAGCTGCCGGCGGCCGCGACGATGATCGCGTCATCCGCCAGGGTTTCGTTGAGGGTGCCTAGCACCCGGCTCTGGGTCAGGCAGGAACCGGTGAGCTCGATGAATTCGCGAAACACCGCCGGGTCCATGTGATCGTTGATTTCCGGGACGAAGTCCTCGGTCTTGAAGTCAGCCTGATAAATCCGGTCCACTTCGGCATCCAACTGCGCCTTGGCCTCGGCGATCTGCCCGGCCCATTCGGCACGATAGTCGCCCATCGCGGCGGACAACGCCTCCAGGCCCGAACGGGCATCGGCCAGCAGCTGCACGCCATCGAGTTTCAACGCATCGCAGGGGTTGATGTTGAGGTTGAGGAACTGCACGTCGGGGTGTTGGAACAGCCATTTCGAAGCGGTGGTGAAATCGCTGTAGCGCGTGCCGACACCGATGATCAAGTCCGCTTCCTTGGCCAGCAGGTTCGCCGCCAGGCAACCGGTTTCACCGACGCCGCCGACGTTCAGTGGGTGGCTGGAAACCACGGCACTTTTGCCGGCCTGGGTCTCGGCAAACGGAATCTCGAAGCGTTCGGCAAAGGCCTGCAACGCGGCGTTGGCGCCGGAGTAGCGCACGCCGCCACCACAGATGATCAACGGCTTGCGCTTGCCCTTGAGCAGCGCCAGGGCATCGCCGAGCATCGCTTCGGTGGCCGGGCGGCGGTCGATGCGGTGCACGCGTTTTTGCAGGAAGTAATCCGGATAGTCGTAGGCCTCGGCCTGCACATCCTGAGGCAGCGCCAGGGTCACCGCGCCGGTCTCGGCCGGATCGGTGAGCACGCGCATCGCCTGGATCGCGGCGGTCATCAGTTGCTCGGGGCGATTGATCCGGTCCCAATATTTGCTCACGGCCTTGAACGCATCGTTGGTACTGATGCTCAGGTCGTGGAATTGTTCGATCTGCTGTAGCACCGGGTCAGGCTGGCGGCTGGCGTAGACGTCGCCCGGCAATAGCAGCAACGGAATGCGGTTGGCCGTCGCGGTGGCGGCGGCGGTCAGCATGTTCGCCGCGCCGGGGCCAACCGATGAGCTGCAGGCGTAGATCTTGCGCCGCAGGTGCTGCTTGGCAAACCCGATGGCGGCATGGGCCATGCCCTGTTCGTTGCGGCCCTGATGGACCACCAGGTCGCCACCGTCCTGTTCAAGCGCCTGGCCCAGGCCCAGCACATTGCCGTGGCCGAAAATGGTAAACACCCCGGCGACGAATTTGCTCTGGACGCCATCGACCTCGATGTACTGGTTATCGAGGAATTTCACCAGGGCCTGGGCCATGGTCAGTCGTGTTGTGGTCATGCTTGCACCTTATCTGGAATGCAGGTCTGGAGTGCAGTCTGGAATGCAATTGGCGGCGCTCGGTTTCGGTTCCCCTTGCAGAGCCCGGCCAGATCGGCAGTCGCGTCAGGCCTGGGAGCTTTTCAGGTGATTCATGCTCGCCCCTAGTGCCTGGCGGATATCGGCCAGTTCATGGACGCTTTCGGCAAACGGCTCGAAGGACAAGTAGCCTTCATAACCTGCGGCCCGCAGCGCTTCGATCTGCCCAGCGTTGCCGAGGATGTCGGCCTCGCCGACCAGCACCCGATGACCGTCGCGAATGGTAGCCAATGGTGCCTGGGCATCCTCGACGCCGGAGATGTGCACCAGCCCGGTCAGTTCAGGGAAAAACTCCTCCTCGCCCGCCAAGTAATGATGAAAGGTGTCATGCACCAGGCGGAACACATCCAGCCCGCCGATGGCCTTGATCGCTTCCACTGCCGTGCGCTTGCGCCGCAATGAACACTCTTCGAAACCCAGCGGCTCGATGAAGCCGTAGATGCCAAAGGCGCGCAGGATCGGTGCCAGCTCACTGAGCGAGGTCCGCAGCCCCGCCGCGCGCTCGGCCTCGCTGCGCGGGTCGGCGCGGTCGTTGAGCGGGCACATCACCAGCCCCTCGGCGCCGCATTCACGGGCGTAGTCAGCCAATCGCACGGCCTGGGTGCGGCGCTCCTCGTTCCACACATCGAAGGGGTACAGGGCGTTGATCGACAGCACCTTGATGCCGCGTTCCTCGCACAGTTCACGGACCCGAGCCGGCGGCATGCCGTCTTCGATCTCGACGCCCTTCAAGTCGTTGCGGATCTCAATGGCATCGGTTTTCAACGCCAGGGCCAGGTCGATGAACGCCGGGAGTGACAGGCGCGGGGCAACCATTCGGTTCAAGGCAAAACGCAGGGGCTTGTTCATTGTTGTTCTCCCTCCGGCATTCATTTAATGAGTTATTGGGCAGTGGGCATGCTGAACTCAGGACCCTTGGCGATGCTGTCCGGCCAGCGCTGCATCACGCTCTTGTAGCGACTGTAGAAGCGCAGGCCTTCTTCGCCGTAGGCATGGTGATCGCCGAACAGCGAACGCTTCCAGCCTCCAAAGGAATGCCAGGCCATGGGCACCGGAATCGGTACGTTGATGCCCACCATGCCAACCTTGATGCTGCGGGCAAACGCCCGGGCGATGCCGCCGTCGCGGGTGAAGCACGACACGCCGTTGCCAAACTCATGGGCGTTGATCAACGCCACCGCCGTGGCGAAATCCGGCACACGAACGATCCCCAGCACCGGGCCGAAAATCTCTTGCTGGTAGATGCTCATCTCGGCAGTGACCTGGTCGAACAGCGTCGCCCCGACAAAAAATCCCTGCTCGGCCCCCGGCACCTTGAAGCCCCGACCGTCGACGATCAGCCGTGCACCCTCGGCCACGCCGGCGTCGATGAAACCTTCCACCTTGGCCTTGTGCTCGGCCGTGACCAACGGCCCCATGTCGGTGCCGGCCTGCTGACCGTTGCCGACCTTCAACTGGTCGATACGCGGCAGCAACCGGGCGATCAACTCGTCACCGACGTCGCCCACTGCCACGGCAATGGAAATCGCCATGCAGCGCTCGCCGGCCGAACCGTAGGCCGCGCCGATCAGCGCGTCCGCCGCCTGATCAAGGTCAGCATCGGGCATGACGATCATGTGATTTTTCGCCCCGCCCAGGGCCTGTACCCGCTTGCCGTTCGCGGTGCCCTGCTGGTGGATGTATTCGGCGATGGGGGTGGAGCCGACAAAAGAAATCGCCTCGATGTCCGGATGCTGCAACAGCGCATCCACGGCCGTCTTGTCGCCCTGGACCACGTTGAAAACCCCGTCCGGCAAGCCCGCCTCCGTCAGCAACCGAGCCATCAACAGGCTGGCGGACGGGTCGCGCTCCGAAGGCTTGAGAATGAAACAGTTGCCGGCGACCAATGCCAGGGGAATCATCCACAACGGCACCATCACCGGAAAGTTGAACGGTGTCACGCCGGCGCACACGCCCAAGGGCTGGCGCAGGTTCCAGTTGTCGATGCCGCCGCCGATGTTGTCGCTGAAATCGGTCTTGAGCAGGCTCGGTGCACCACAGGCGTACTCGACGATTTCGATGCCGCGGGTGACTTCGCCGTGGGCGTCGGACAGCACCTTGCCGTGTTCGCGACTGATGATTTGCGCCAGTTCGTCATGATGACGGTCCAGTAGTTCCTTGAACTTGAACATGACGCGCGAACGGCGCAATGACGACTGTTCGGACCAGACCGGGAACGCCGAGAGCGCCGACGCGACCGCCGCTTCGACGGTCCCCGGTTCGGCCAGCGCCACCCGAGCCTGCACCGCGCCGGTGGCTGGGTTGAAGACATTGCTGAACCGGGCGGCGTCGTTGTCATGCACGCGACCGTTGATGTAATGGCCTATAACCGGGGTGTCGCTCATGGTGCGGGTTCTCCGTGCGGATTCTGTGGGTCAGAGGTCGAGCAGCCAGCTGTGCTGCGGATCGTTATGGAACTGCCAGACCCGCTTCGGACCGGCCATGACGTTCAGGTAGTAAGACTCGTACCCGTAAGGCACGCTGACCGGGTGATAACCCTTGGGTACGACCACCAGATCGCTGTTTTCCACGGCCATGGCCTGGTCGATGCTGCGGTCGTCGGTATAGACCCGCTGGAACACGAAGCCCTGGGACGGGTTGACCTGGTGGTAATAGGTCTCTTCAAGAAAGCTTTGATGCGGCAAGTCATCGGTGTCGTGCTTGTGCGGCGGGTAGCTGGACGAATGACCTGACGGCGTGCGCACTTCCACCACCAGCAGCGAATGGGCCGGTTCGCTGTCGGGCAGGATGTCGCAGACGTAGCGGGTATTGGCGCCCTTGCCGCGCACACTGCGCTTCATGCTCTCGGGACGGATCAGCCGTGGCCCGTATTCATTCGAGGCAGCACCCGGCGCTGCGCACACCGCCACCTGCACGTCGCTCAACGCGGTGACCTGGGCCTGGCTGCCGGGCGGCAGGTACGCGGCGTAAGGGGATTTATCCTCGAACACTGACTGGCGATCGCCGAGGTTGTCCCAGTCGAAGGCGCCCTGTCCCGGCGCTTCGCCCTTGAGATGGATACGGCCGCTGAGCAGTACCACGCACAACTCCTTGTCCCCGGCAGCCACCGGAAGGGTTTCGCCAAGGCTCAGGCGGTAAGCGCCGAAACCGACGTATTCCAGCGCGTCGCGCGGCAGTTCGACCATGGTTCGGCCGCCAGGATTGCTCTTGATCAAAAGGCTCATGCCGGGATCCTCTCTTGCAACAGGGCACGCAGCGTGTCGTAGCCCTTCTTGGCGTAGATATAACTCGGCGCCACCGCGGGGTCCTGCTCGGCTTCCACCACCAGCCACCCCTGATAATCGGCAGCCAGCAGCACGTCCAGCAAGGCGGCGAAATCGATATCGCCATCCCCCGGCACCGTGAACGTGCCATTGATGATGCAGTCAGGGAAACTCCAGAGGTTGTTGCGCGCCAGTTGCACAACAGGTTTGCGCACGTCCTTGAAGTGCACATGGCAGATGCGCTCGATGTGTTTGCGCAGCACTTGCAACGGTTCGCCGCCGCCCATGTAGCAATGGCCCGAGTCGAACAACAGGCCGACCTCGCTGCCGGTCAAGGCCATGAGTTTGTCGATGTCCGAAGGTGATTCGACGTAGGCACCCATGTGGTGGTGATACGCCAGGCGCACGCCTTGGGACAGCGTGAAGCGCGCCAGTTCGGTCAGCTTGTCGGCGTAGGTTTGCCAGGCTTCGTCGGTATGAAAGCGTGGCCGTTCGATCAACGGGATGCGCTGGCCCTGGATGGAATCGGCGACTTCGCCGTAGACCAGCACCGTCGCGCCGTTCTGCGCCAACAGCTCGGCATGGCTGGCGATCGCGTCGATTTCCTCGGCCGCCGAACGTCGCGCGAGGCGGCTGGAGTACCAGCCGGAGACCAACGCCAAATCATATGGACGCAACACGTCCCCGACGCCCTTGGCATCCTTGGGGAATTTGCCGTTGAGCTCAAAACCTTCGTAGCCGATTTCCTTGCCTTCGCTCAGCGCCGTGCTCAACGGCGTCTCGCCACCCAGGGACGGCAAGTCATCGTTGCTCCAGGAAATCGGGTTGATGCCAATTCGAATAGCGGGCATGGCTGCACCTTTTATTGTTTTCAAGCTGAATATCGAAAACCGTTTGGAATACTTATTGTGGCGAGCGGACGCAACATCCATCAGGTCCGCGCAGCGCGCCAGGCCTCGATCAATTCCACAAACCTGCCCTGCACGTCCCGAATCAACGTTTCATCATCGATTTCCCCGGCCAACCAGGCCCGGCTCGGTTCTTGGAAAATCGTCCGGCCCACGGCAAAACCCCGGCACGTGGTGCTTTGGCTGGCTTGCCGAAAACCTTCGGCCAGCGCGGCGGCGGGCGCGTTGAGGCCCAGCAGCACCACGCCCCGGCAATACGGGTCACGCGCCTGGATCAGTTCGTCGAGTTGCTTCCACTCATCGCAGGTCTGGGCTTCGATTTTCCACCACGCCGGGAAGATCCCCAGGTTGTAGAGGCGCTTGAGCGCGCGATAGAGCACGTCCGGATGGGCCGAGGGGTGATCCTTCGGCGGAATGACTTCCAGCAGCAATTCATGGCCGCTAACCTGGGAGGCCTTGTACAAGCCCATCAGTTGCGCCTCCTGTTCCAGGCGCAGCAGCGGCTCGTCATCGGGGTGGAATTGCACCAGGCACTTGATAATTTGTTCCTGCGGCCAGGCGATCAGGTTGCTGCCAATGGACCGTCCATGCTCGAAGGCCAGTGGCCGCGAACCTTGGACCTCCACCGGACGCGCCACCCACCAGCCACGTCCGGTGGCGGCGTTCAACGAGTCCTGGCCGAAACGCTGGTCGGCCAACAGGCCGACGTCGGCATCGATGCCCTGGCGTTGCAGGTCGGCCTCGACCCGCTCCACGGCCTGGATGAACAGTTGTTTGAGCTGGCCGATGCTGTCGAGGTCGCGCCCGCTCTTCTGGGCCAATTCCACCAACTGCCAACGATGGTCGAAGGCAAAAACGAACAGCTGCTTCCAGATCTTGCGCGGTACGCTGACCTGATGCAGTCGTTGCAACACGACGTCCTGGTCCGGCCGGGTGATCGGTACCGGGCTGTCGAATAAGTACTCGAGTTCGGCCCGGGTCGGCATGGCCGGGGCACAGGCGTGGCGCGACACCACCAGACCACCACAGGCATTGGCCAACTGGCAGCAGCGCTCATCGCTCGCGTCCTCCAGCCAACCGGCGAGGAAGCCCGACATGAACGCGTCACCCGCGCCGAGCACGTTCAGCACCTCGACCCGCACGCCGGGATAGATGTCGCCGTCCTCCAGTCGGTTCGCAATCTCGCCGTGGATCACCGTGCAACCCTGCGGGCCGAGCTTGACCACCAGGGTGGCCGCCGTCAGCGAGCGTACGGTGCGCAGCGCGGTCAGCAAGTCTTCGCTGCCGCCGGCAATCAAAAACTCTTCTTCGGTGCCGACGATCAGGTCGAAACGCGGCAGGATGCCTTGGACGTGCTGGCTGACTTTGCGGTCGGCGACAAAACGGGTTTCCCCATCGGCCTTGCTCGCCAAGCCCCAGAGCACCGGGCGGTAATCGATGTCGAGGACGCGCTTGACCTGATGTTTCTCGGCAAAGTCCAGCGCCTGGATACTCGCCTCGTAGACGCCTTCGGTGGAGAAATGCGTGCCGGTGATCAGCAGCGCCTTGCTGGACGCGATGAACGCCTCGTCGATGTCTTCGGCCCGTAGCGCCATGTCCGCGCAGTTTTCCCGGTAGAACACCAGGGGGAAGGTTTCCCGGTCCTTGATCCCCAAAAGGACCATGGCCGTCAGGCGTTCAGGATCGACTTTTATGCCGCTGACATCGCAACCTTCACGCGCCAGGGACTGGACCAGAAAACGCCCCATGTGATCATCGCCTACCCGGCTCAGCATCGCCGACTTGAGTCCCAGGCGGGCCGTGCCGAAGGCGATGTTGGCAGACGAGCCGCCGAGGTATTTGGCAAAACTGCTGACATCTTCCAGGCGCGCGCCGATTTGCTGCGCGTAGAGATCGACGCCCAGGCGTCCGAGGCAGATCACATCCAATTGACGCCCACTGGCAAAACGAGTCTGGCCCATGCTGGCTCCTGTTATTTTTATCAGCCTGCGCTTGGCGCCGGAACCGACGCCAACGCTTTGTTGGAAGCAGACTAAAACGAGCGGGCGGCAATAATCAATATTTATTCCATAAATTTTTATCATGGAATATTTTTTCCAATACGCTACTGCTCAAGCGAGCCAGACGCAGTGCATCGTTTCAGCAGGCGTTACAACGTTGTCTGCCGCTGATTTTCCCAGCGCCTACGCTGTAGACTGCGACCAGCCAACCTATTGTCGAGGGCCTACCCGATCTGCGGGGTGCCCTATAAGAACAAGCCAGAAGGATTTCCTATGACCCGCCCCGATCTGCCGGCGCCGTCCGAGAGCGCGTCCGAAGCCGCCCTCCCCAGCCCACCGGTCAACGCCGAGCGGCTGTTGCAACTGATTACCGAGGAATACGAAAGCCTGCCGCGCCAGCTCAAACGCATCGCCAGCTACATGAGCCAGCAAAGCGACCGGATCATGGTCGACCGCATCAGCGACATCGCCCGGGAGTGCGAAGTACACCCGTCGGCCATCGTCAGGTTTTCGCAACGCTTCGGTTTCAGCGGCTTCAGCGAAATGCAGGCGCTGTTTCGCGAGGCGTATACCCACAAGACCACGCCGGTACAGAACTACCAGCAACGCATTCGCAGCATGATCGCCAACAAGTCGCAGAAAGCCAGCGCCGGCGACCTGGCACGCGAATGCGTCAATGCCACACTGTCGGGCATCGAGCGCCTGGGGCTGGAGCTGGACGACGAAGCGTTCGAAAAGGCCGTCGACCTGGTGGTCAACGCCGATAACATCTATGTCGTCGGTGTACGCCGTTCATTCGCGGTAGCCGATTACCTGGTCTACAACCTGCAACACACCAACAAGCGCATCCATTTGGTCTCCGGCCTGGGCGGCAGTTATCGCGAGCAGATGCGCAGCGTGCGGGCCAACGACCTGGTCATCGCCATCAGCTTTACGCCCTACGGCAAGGAAACCCAGCATTGCCTGCGCATCGCCCAGCATCACCAGGCCAAGACACTGATCATCACTGACAGCAACCTGTCGCCCCTGGCCAAGCGGGCCAATGCGGTATTGTTGGTGAATGAAGGCAGCTCGTTCGCGTTCCGTTCCTTGAGTGCCACGTTGTGCCTGTGCCAGGCGTTGTTCATTGCCGTGGCGTACCGGCTGGAACTCAAGGTCGATGAAATCCATGAACAGGTCGGGTTCGAGGATTGACCCCTGACCTGCCAAACCGCTGAAGGGAAAACCATGAAACTGATCGGCATGCTGGACTCACCCTACGTACGACGCGTCGCCATTTCCGCCAAACGCCTGGGAATCGCCCTGGAACATGAATCGGTCTCGGTGTTCAGGCACTTCCAGCACTTCCAGAGCATCAATCCGGTGGTCAAGGCACCGACGCTGGTGCTTGACGATGGCTCGGTGCTGATGGATTCCACCTTGATCATCGATTATCTGGAAACCCTGGCCGGGCCCGGGAACAGCCTGATGCCGACCGAGCCAGGGCAACGGTTGCGATCGCTGCAGTTGATCGGGCTGGCGTTGGCGGCGTGCGAGAAGTCGGTGCAGATCTATTACGAACGCACCCTGCGACCGACGGAAATCCAGCATGCGCCATGGGTCGAGCGGGTATCCGGCCAACTGCTCGCGGCCTATGAGGCGCTGGAACAGGCCCTCGCCAAACAACCGCTGCCCACTGACGGCTCGCTCGATCAGGCCGGTATTACCGTTGCGGTGGCCTGGACCTTCACTAATCTGTTGGTCGCGGACCAGGTGCAAGGCAAAGCGTTCCCGCAGATCAGCGCGTTTACCGCCTATGCCGAAGGGCTGGAAGCGTTTGTCAGCACGCCGGTGGAATAACGAATGGATACGGCGGGCTCCTTGTCGGCGTCCATGAACTTTTTTTCAGAAAGCCGACAGGTATTATTTGGCAGAATGCTGCGCAGTCGCTCCAATTTCCTCACCCGGAACTGCCCATGAACCGCATCCTGACCATCGAAGACGACGCCGTGACCGCCCGTGAGATCGTCGCCGAACTGACCCGCAACGGCCTGGACGTCGATTGGGTCGACAATGGCCGCGAAGGCCTGGAACGGGCCGTCAGCGGTGACTACGACCTGATCACCCTGGACCGCATGCTGCCCGAGCTCGACGGTCTGGTGATCGTCACCACGTTGCGGACCATGGGCGTGGCCACGCCGATCCTGATGATCAGCGCCCTTTCCGATGTCGACGAACGCGTGCGCGGGCTGCGCGCCGGCGGCGACGATTACCTGACCAAGCCGTTTGCCACTGACGAAATGGCCGCCCGCGTCGAAGTGCTGCTGCGGCGCAACAATGGCGCCCGCGAACCGGAAACCGTGCTGCGGGTGGCAGACCTGGAGCTGAACCTGATCAGCCGCGAAGCCAGCCGCAACAGCCAATTGCTGAGCCTGCTGCCCACCGAGTACAAGCTGCTGGAATTCCTCATGCGCAACAGCGGCCAGATCCTCTCGCGCATGATGATTTTCGAGGAAGTCTGGGGTTATCACTTCGACCCGGGCACCAACCTGATCGATGTCCACATCGGTCGCCTGCGCAAGAAGATCGACCCGCCGGGCCTGGAACCGCTGATCCGCACGGTACGAGGTTCCGGCTATGTCATTGCTGAACCCCGCTAAGGGCTGGCGCTCCTCTAGCAGCCGCCTGCTGGCGCTCTACAGCGCGCTGTTCGTGCTCTGGAGCGCGATCCTGATGGGCGTGATGTATTACGAGGTATTCGGCTACCTCGACAGCCTCGCCAAGCATTCCCTGATGCAGCGCCAGCATCTGTTTGCCCGCATCCACGGCGATCAGTTGGAAGACGCGCTGATGGCCAGCCTGACCCTGGATGAGCGCGGCGTCGACGCCTACGGCCTGTTCGATCCGCAACTGCGCCATTTGAGCGGGCCGATCCAGCGCATCCCCGCCGACCTGCCCCTCGATGGCAAGATCCACATGCTTGGTGGCTGCGTCGATTCCGACGATCCGGGCGTGCCGTCCGACAGTTGCGATGCGGTAGCGACCCGGACCCAGGACGGTCGCTGGCTGGTACTGGCACGGGACAACGGCTCGCTGTTCGCGGTGACGCGGATCATCCTGCACGCCTTGTTCTGGGGCGTGTCGCTGACCATCCTGCCAGGCGTTGCCGGCTGGCATCTGCTGCGCCGCCGTCCGCTGCGGCGCATTCGTGCCTTGCAGGCGAGTGCCGAAGCAATCGTCGCCGGCGATCTGAAGCATCGCCTGCCGCTGTCGAGTCGTCGCGATGAGTTGGACATGCTGGCCGCCATCGTCAATGCCATGCTCGACCGCATCGAACGATTGATGAATGAAGTAAAAGGCGTGTGCGACAACATCGCCCACGACCTGCGGACACCGCTGACACGCCTGCGCGCCCAGCTTTATCGCATCCAGCAAGAGGCGGCGGACGGCTCTGCCGAAGCGCTGCAGATGGACCAGGTGATCGCCGAGACCGACACGCTCATGGCGCGATTCCGCGGCTTGCTGCGAATTTCCGAGCTGGAGGATCAACAGCGCCGCTCTGGCTTCGTGCGCCTCGACCCGTTGCCGCTGTTGCAGGAATTGCACGACTTCTACCTGCCGCTGGCTGAAGAAGGCGAACTGGTCTTCATCCTGGAAATACCCGACAGCCTGCCCTTGCTCAACGGCGATCGGGCCTTGCTGTTCGAAGCGGTGTCAAACCTGTTGAGCAACTCGATCAAGTTCACCCCGCCGGGCGGCAAGGTGATCCTGCGAGGCGTCGATCAGGGCGACAGCACGCGCATCGAAGTAATCGACTCCGGCCCCGGTATCCCCGAGGCAGAACGCAAGGCGGTGTTCCGGCGTTTCTATCGCGCCGAGGGCAGCAGCCAGCACGGCGGATTCGGCCTGGGCCTGTCGATCGTCGCCGCGATAGTCAGCTTGCACGGGTTCACGCTGGAGGTGGACCGCAGCGAGTCGGGAGGCGCGCGTCTGGTGCTCGATTGCCGGGCGACGTTGTTGTAGGGTCCCGGCACCTGTGGTGAGTTCAGCTTCAGGCGGGATCGCTGCTGCGATGCAACGGCGTGTTGTGCAGCTCGTACCGCAGTTCATCGATCAGCTTGGCCAAGCCTTCCTCGGACCGGATGCTGTCGACGCTCATACCGCTGACCACCAGATCAACCTCGCCGCTTTCCCGGTGATACAGGCGGATGGTGAGCGTGCCATCGCCGTTGAGGTTGCACTCGCAGGACAGTGGGGCAAAGTTTGTTTCGAGACGGGCGCGCAGAGGAGCCAGATGGGTCATGGCGTGCACCTCAGCTTCGGCGTCGTAAGAGAGCGGTGGATGCCCCTTGCCTCCTGGCTTGTCCAGACGTCCTCTCGCGCTCGATTTTGAAGGGTTTGCTGTACATCGTGGCGTATTCCTTGACTGTTTCGTGGGGGACGCGGCATCAACAGGAACACCGCACCCTTTCAGCCTAAGGAGGTTACAGTCCGAGCAAAACCCGAATTTGCACCAGCGCGCCAGGTGCATTTGCACTGGCTATCATTGTGCCTTCATCCGCCATTCATTGGCGAACAAGCCGCGTTCCCGCGCCCATACAATCGCCTCGCTGCGGCTGTGGACGTCGAGTTTCGAATAGAGCGTTGCCACATGATTGCGCACGGTATTGGGGGCCAACTTCAAACGCGCGGCAATTTCCTTATCCGCCAGTCCCTCGCAAATCAGCCCCAGCACATCACGCTCCCGGGCCGTCAGTTCGGTGAAAGACGTCGTCGGCGACTGCGCGTTGATGCTTTTTACATTGGCCAGTTTTTCGATCAGGGTCCGGCTGAACCATGAGGCGTCCTTCATCACTTCCTCGATGGCGGCCACCAGCTCCAGCTCCGAGCGCTTGCGTTCGGTGATGTTCATCAGCACCAGCAAGTAGCACGGTTTGTCCTGGATGAGCACCGTGTCGGCCGCCACTTCGCAATCGATCTGTTCGCCGCCCTTCTTGTGCACCTTGACGTCGACGCGGGACACCGTGGCCGTCTTCTCCAGCCGGGCAAAGAGTGTCGCGCCCGCCCCTTTGTCAAGAAACCCGATTTCATCCACGGTCTTGCCCAGCAGCTCCTCGCTGCTATAACCCGTCGTCTGGAGGAACGCTTCGTTGATTTCCAGCAGCTGCTGCTCACCGCTGCAGATCAAGGTCGGCACCGGGGACAGGCGAAACGATTTGGCAAAACGCTCCTCGCTCTGGCGCAACGCCGTTTCCGCCTTGCGCCGCGGTTCCATGTCCATGAAGGAAAACAGCATGCAGTCCTCGTCGTGCAGGTCCAGCGGCTGACCGGCAACGATCACCTGTTTATTGGTGCCGTCAGGCAAGCGCATCTCCGCCTGCATCTGCGGAATGGTCACCCCCTGCCCCAGGCGCTCGATGGCCAGGGCGCGCTTCTCGGCCGCCTCGAGCACATCCAACTCGTACACCGAACGCCCGATCACCTGCTCGCGACTGTAGCCGGTCATTTCCAGGAATCCCGCGTTGACCTTGATGTAGCGCAGATCACTGAGACGGCAGATCACCGCCGGCGCCGGGTTGGCGCCGAAGGTCTTCTCGAAACGCTGTTCAGCGCTGGCCCACTCGGTGGCGTCGCTGAGAATAAGCACCAGGTATTCCGGTTCGTCGTTACGGTCGGTCAGCACCATGCTGCGGATGCGGTGCACCCAGGTGCGGTCCGGATCCGCCACCGGTGTGACTTCCACCAGCACGTCGGTGAATTCATCGCCGCGCGCCACGCGGGCGATCGGGTAGTTTTCCTCGGGCAGCGAATGATTGTTGCGGTAGCGCAGGTTGAAGCGTTGGGCGTACGCCTTGGCATTGCGACCCAGCTCTTCAAGCTCCTTGACGCCGTGCATGGTCAAGGCGGCTTCGTTGGCCCAGGCGATGGTCTGGTCGACCTCCACCAGGATCACGCCGTCAGACAGCCCGGCGATGATCTGCAGCAATTGGCGGCGATTGGTATCGGTGTTCGGGACGTCCTGATTCATTGGGTCTCCATGGGTCATAACGTTCAAGCACGGATGCGTTGAAGGTTACGACCACATGGGCTGGCGATAGTGCGCCAGGCCCTCAAAGCGCCGAAGCGATAGCCTTGCCGACGTCCTGGGTCGAGCCTTGCCCGCCCAAGTCCGGGGTGATAGGTCCTTGGGCAATCACCTGCTCGATAGCCTGGAGAATCCCGTCATGGGCCGCGCGATAACGTTCATCGCCATTGCCGAGGAAATCGAGCATCAGCGCGCCGGACCAGATCATCGCGATCGGGTTGGCGATGTTCTGCCCGTAGATGTCTGGCGCCGAGCCGTGCACCGGTTCGAACAGCGATGGAAAGCGGCGCTCCGGGTCGAGATTGGCCGACGGCGCGATACCGATGGTTCCGGCGCAGGCCGGGCCCAGGTCGGAGAGGATATCGCCGAACAGGTTCGAGGCAACCACCACGTCGAAACGGTCCGGCTGCAAGACAAAACGCGCGCAGAGGATGTCGATGTGTTGCTTGTCCCAGGTCACCTCGGGGTAGTGCTCGGCCATCAACGCGGTGCGTTCATCCCAGTACGGCATGCTGATGGATATCCCGTTGGACTTGGTCGCCGCCGTCAGGCGCTTGCGTGGTCGAGCCTGGGCCAGGTCGAAGGCAAACTTGAGGATCCGGTCGACGCCTCGGCGGGTGAACACCGATTCCTGCAGCACGAACTCATGCTCGGTGCCCTCGAACATCTTGCCGCCGACCGATGAATATTCACCCTCGGTGTTCTCACGGATCACCACGAAATCGATATCCCCCGCCTCTCGTCCGGCCAACGGGCACGGTACACCTGGAAACAGGCGCACCGGGCGGATATTCACGTACTGGTCGAAATCGCGGCGGAACTTGAGCAACGAGCCCCACAGGGAAATATGGTCCGGGACCTTGTCCGGCCAACCCACGGCGCCGAAGTAGATGGCGTCGAAACCCTTGAGTTGCTCGAACCAGTCGGCGGGCATCATCTGCCCGTGCTCCAAGTAATAATCGCAGTGGGCCCAATCGAGCACTTCAATGTTCAAGTCCAACTGCCACTTCTTCGCGGCCTGCTCCAATACGCGCAGGCCTTCGGGCAGCACTTCCCTGCCAATGCCGTCACCGGCAATCGCAGCGATTCGAAAGGGTTTGCTCATCAATCATGACTCCCAAGGGTCCGTTCAAACGATGGCCACATCACAACCCACCGATGTGGAAGGCTTTGACTTCAAGGTATTCATCCAGGCCGTACTTGCTGCCTTCGCGGCCCAGGCCCGACTGTTTGATACCGCCGAAGGGCGCGACCTCCATGGAAATGATCCCGGTGTTGAGGCCGACCATGCCGAACTCCAGCGCCTCGCCGAACCGCCATGAACGGCGCAGGTCCTGAGTGAAGTAATAAGCGCCCAGGCCATAAGGCGTGGCATTGGCCAGGGCCAGGGCCTCTTCCTCGGTGGTAAAGCGCATCAGCGGGGCAACGGGGCCGAAGGTTTCTTCGTTGGCCAGCAGCATCCCGGCATGGGCGTCGCCCAGCACCGTCGGCTCGACAAACTGGCTGTCGCCCTGGGGAATGCCGCCACACAACAATCGCGCGCCCTGGCTCAGCGCATCGTCGATATGCCGGGCGACCTTGCTCACCGCCGCCGGGTTGATCAACGGGCCGATCATGACATCGGCTTCAAGGCCATTGCCGACCTTGAGCTTGCGCACCTCCTGCACCAGGCGCTCGGCGAAGCGTTCGTAGATACCGTCCTGCACCAGGATGCGGTTGGCGCAGACACAGGTCTGGCCGGCGTTGCGAAACTTGCTTTGCATGATACCGACCACGGCCTGCTCCAGGTCCGCGTCGTCGAACACAATGAACGGCGCGTTGCCGCCCAGCTCTAGGCTCAGCCGCTTGATGTGCTCGGCGCTCTGGCGCATCAGCAATCGGCCGACCGCCGTGGAACCGGTGAAGGAAATCTTCCGTACCGTGGGGTTGCTGGTGAGCTCTTCACCAATACCGACAGGCAGCCCGGTCACGACGTTGAAGACCCCAGCCGGAATCCCGACCCGCTCGGCCAGCACCGCCAATGCCAGCGCCGACAAGGGTGTCAGGTCCGAAGGCTTGACGATGACCGGACACCCCGCCGCCAAGGCCGGCGCGCACTTGCGGGTGATCATCGCATTGGGGAAATTCCACGGTGTGATGGCGGCGCAGACACCCACCGGTTGCTTGAGCGTGAGCAGGCGACGGTCGCCGCTGGGGGCCGGTATGGTTTCGCCATAGATCCGGCGGGCTTCTTCGGCGAACCATTTGACGAACCCGGCGCCATAGCGAATCTCGCCCTTGGCTTCGCTCAGCGGTTTGCCCTGCTCATAGGTCATGATCAGCGCGAGGTCGTCGAAGTTGTCCATCATGGCTTGATACCAACGCTCCAACAGCCCCGCCCGCTCCGCCGCCGGACGCGCCCGCCACGCCGGCCAGGCGCGCTCGGCGGCCTCGATGGCGCGCCGGGTCTCATTGCCTTGCATCGCGGGGACGCGGGCAAGCGTTTGGCCAGTGGCTGGGTTGATGACGTCGAGGGTGGCGCCATCGTCGGCGGCGATCCACTGTCCATCGATATAGGCCAGTTCCGCCAGCAGGCTGGGGTCTTTCAGGTGTTGTGTGAGCATGGTCGTGTCCTGTTCCGAGGTAGTTCCAGTCTAGGGAGACGCTGCGGCGCAGGATGCTGAAAGTGGGGGTTGGGCGGTGTTGGATGCTGAAGTTTTGGGGTGGGACGGCAGGCTATACCGAGGGGCTGCGGTTGCGTTTTTTTGGTTTCTAGCCCAGACGCCGAGCGCATCGTTTCGTTTATCGATTCGGTAAAGCAGGGTTTGGGCGCCCTGCATCAACAAGGTTCGCAAATACCGATCCCCACGCTTGCTAA